>NZ_AVBF01000086.1 GCF_000770635.1 Pontibacillus yanchengensis Y32 | reverse complement strand
CTTCTTATCTTGAATAAAACTATTTAGATTAGTTGATTCCAAAATCAACCAAACTTTAACATAGCCATTTTTATAGACAAAGCTTACTAAGAAGAGAAATATTGAAACTGTGCTTCCACTCGCGCAATAATCTCTAGTTGACCAGGTTCAATTTTGGTTGATACACCAGCTACTGCCTCAGATTTTGCTAAGGTTTGGTAGGTGGAAGGGGATTCTTGTACACGCTCAATAACCTTGATTGGAGTAGGATCCAAGTTAAGATTTAATGTATCAGCCATGGTTTGGGCTTTGATTAAGCAATTATTTAATGCTTCACGTAGAGCTTCAGCGTAAAGGTCTTGGGGCTCTTTAATCGTAAACTGGATGTTCGCTACACGATTTGCGCCATTTTTAACTGCTGTATCAATAACGGCTCCTGTTTCTTCTAGATCTTCGATTGTAACGGAAATCATGTGGGTTACTTGATACCCTTTAAACTCCTGCTTTCCATCGACATAATCGTATTGAGGATAAATGTAGTAATCAACGGTTTGAATATTCTCTGATGGTATACCCATTTGAACTAACGATTGAATGACAGCATTCATAACTTGTGCATTTTCTTGTTGCGTTTTGGTTAGTTCTTCGCCTTTGGTAACAACACCTAGTTGAATCTTAACGATAGTTGGTGTTGCAGAGATCGTACCTATTCCTGTAACGGTCAAGATACGCTGAGAGGACCGTTCTGCCTGTCTGTATGGAGGGGAAGGGGGATAATACAACGTGCATTCCACCTTTCATAAAAGTATCACTACTATTTAGTTCATGATACTAGCAGAAGAAATATGCCTCCACACACCTATAGTTCATCTTAAAACATAGAGGAAACGGGTATGGTGTATAGGGTATGAAGGAGGTATATAGATGGGATTATTTGTTTCTCAGTTTACCAAGCCAAAAGGTCTGATAGGAAAAGTAGTTGGATGGTTTATGTACAGAGAGAACGCCAAAATAAGTAAGTGGACGTTATCCTTTTTAAATATACAACCAAACGAGCATGTTCTGGAAATAGGGTTTGGGCCTGGTTACTGCATCAGAAAGCTCTCGAAGAATGTTGAGCACATCCTTATATCAGGAGTTGATCCGTCTAAGGCAATGGTTGAACAAGCAAAAAAACGTAATGAAAAAGGTGTGAAAAAAGGGTGGATTCAGTTAGATAACCTGAAAGCTGATGAGCTCTCTTCCTTTTCTACGCCTCTTGATAAAGTGATTGCTATTAATAACATTACGTATTGGGAAAACCCAGTGGAGGTGCTCAAAACGATTAAGGAAAATATGAATCATGAGGGGAAAATCGCGATTACCCTTCAACCACATGAAAAAGGGGCAATGGATGACACTACTGAAAACGCCTCAGGTCAAATTCAAGCTTTCATGGAAGAGGCTGGGTTCAGACATATACGTATTCATCTACGACCAGGGAAGCCTACCAAAACAGCCTGTGTCGTTGGGATGAGGTGAAAAGTAGACTTCTGGGGTATTAGTACAATCGTTTCGTATAAGATTCATGTAAGGAAGAAGCTACCTGCTGTTCGTTCATGCGGAGAGCTTTAGCGTGTTCTGCTAATATTTTTGCTGGCCTAGGGCGGTCTTCTTGTGCGAGCCATGTGGAAGGGTCCCATAATTGGGATCGCTTAAACGCTTTGGCACAGTGAATGAAGACTTCTTCCACTTCGACGCCTATCCCCATTATTGGTACATGACCTTTAGCAGCCATCTTTTCTAAAATAGCTGAATCTTGAGTAATAGTAGCTTTACCATTGATTCGCAGCGTTTCCTCAACGCCAGGAATCATAAACAACATGCCGATGTTACGGTTCTCTAGAATGTTTCGTATCGAGTCTACTCGTTTATTTCCAGGTCGTTCAGGGATGACAAGGTGACGATCATCTACAACATGTACAAAGCCTGGGTCATCGCCTCGAGGAGATACGTCACAGCTTCCGTCTGCCCCAGAAGTGGAGAGTGTTAGAAAGGGAGATAGACTGATAAATTCATAACAATGTTCATCTATGTAGGTAATGACTTTATTTGCGGCTATTTTACCTGGTTTTCCAACTTTTTGTTCCAATTCATCTATTGTTTCAATGGTTTCTTTAAACATAACCTAACCGATTCCTCCAATAATTTCCTTCTATTCTATCACACATCCAATAACAGGAAGAGCATGCTGACTTGGATTCAATATGATTTGGGGGTAGTGCTGGATAGTCGGGTATGAGGAGAGGAGAGAGCATATGCGTGATGGAAGAGAGCGAAAAGCACTATGGAGAGAGCAAAAGCATGTGGAACGGAGCAAACTGCACTTCTAATAGAGCATAAGTTTAATAGAAAGCACATAACGCAATCCCAACCTCATCTCGAATCCGAATTTTCCAGTTGATAGGCCAATTAATATCTAATAAGGCAAAAAAAGAGTCTAACCGGGATGGTTAGACTCTTTATCTCTGATTAGTAAGTCCTTAGGAAGTCTTCCTTTGCTCTTCAACCGTTTCTGGTGTTTCTTTGTCAGCGACAATCCCTTGTTCTATCGCCATACGTTTGGCAACTTTAGGGGCCAACCAGACTGGCGGTAGCATTAGGATGGATACTGGGACGGCTGTAACAACGATAAAGTTCTGCAGTGTTTGGATACTGCTTTCGCCAATACCTAGTAGAGTAGCAGCTGTCGCACCGAATAATAATGCCCAGAATACGCGAAGTTGGCGCGGTGGGTGTGCATGTCCTGTTAGGGTTACAGCAACAGAATAAGACATTGAGTCAGCTGTTGTAGCAACAAAAACAATTGTAACAATTAAGAAACCAGACGCCATAACGATACCAAGTGGAACTTGATCCATAATGGCCATCACAGCTGCTGGCATGCCAGTTTCATTTAAGGCAGTAGATACAGACCCTGGATTTTGTAGTTCATAGAATAGTCCAGATCCACCAACAGAAGCGAACCAGAAGTTACTTACGAGTGGTGCGATAATGGCTACTGCTAGGATAAGCTCGCGAATAGAACGTCCTCTGGAAATTCGGCTAATAAACATGGCCATTGCTGGTCCAAAACCGATGAACCAACCCCAGAAGAATATAGTCCAGTAACCAAGCCAACTGTCTTCTCCACGATACAAGCTCATGCGCATGAAGTTTTGGATTTGAAATGCTTCTGCGCCAATGAAAGAATCAATAATAAACAAGGTAGGCCCCAGTATTAGCATGCCAAGCATAAGAATGAGAGCAAGTCCTACATTTAAACGACTCATTAACTGAATACCTTTATCTACACCAGATGCGGCGGAGATGGAAGCTACCGTTACTAAAAATATGATAACAATGGATTGCGTGAACATTGTGTCTGGAATATTAAATAAATATTGAAGCGCATAGCCAACCTGTAGCCCTAAGAAACCAATTGGACCGATTGTACCAGCAGCAACGGCAATGATGGATACAATATCAGCAATTGAACCTAGCACGCTATTTTTGTTGAAAATCTTTTCTCCAACCATTGGGTATAGCATCGTACGAGGTTTCAATGGAAAACCTTTATGGTAGTGGGCATACATCAACACAATCGTTGTCACCGTACCTAAGCAGGCCCAAGCAGTAAAGCCCCAGTGGAAAAAGCTCTGTGCTAAACCTGGTACAACAGCTTCTGCTTTCGTCATACCTTCTTCAGCAAACAATGGAGGAGTGGTTAAGAAGTGATAAAGTGGCTCACCAGCAGCCCAGAATACGCCTCCACTAGCTAGTAGTGTACATAGAATCATAGAAACCCAACGGAAGTATCCATTTTCAGGTTTATCTAATTTTCCTAGTTTCACTTTTCCATATTTCGATAGTGCTAAAGCGATTCCAACAATAAACGTTGCTAGTAATAACAATTGCCAAAATGCTCCAAAGTATTTAACGGAAAAGTCGAACGAAGTTGAGATCCATTCACCCATTAGCGTTTTATTAAAGAGAGATAATAGTAGGAATAAAACGAGAAATCCACCACTAATGATAAATGAGACCCAGTCAATCCCCGTTCTCCTATTCGTTTCGTCGGTCATTATTTTCCTCCTAGTATTTTTATTACCTTACTCCTACAATCTAGGACAGTTCGATATAAATATAGTTTTGTTCGAACTTTTTTAAGGCATGAGTTGTTCAGTGTTTTCTGGTATGATCGTTATATAAATGTACACAAGAGCGTTACAAATTAGAAAACGGCCATCTCCTTATTATCCGACTTTTTTTTACATACAATGTTTTATTATATAGAGTGCGCAATATCACGTCAAAAAGAAAGTGCTAGAAGGATTTAAAGCATGTGGAAGGATGTAATAGCTATCTATTACTCTTTGAATTCAGTAAGTCATCATCCTATATTTTGCTTGAATTTGTTAGGTATGATAAATAATCAAAGGAGGAATTGATGTGGATATATCATTAACGAAAGAAGAGAAACAGCAGGTAATTGATCACATCCAAAATTATTTTGAACTAGAACGAGGAGAAGAAATAGGAAATTTAGGGGCAGATCAATTTTATGAGTTTCTAATGAAAGAAATTGGACCTTTCATCTATAATAAAGGTGTAAAAGATGCCAAAAAAATGCTAGAACAAAAAATGATGGATTTAGATGAGGATATTGCTTCGTTAGAAAAGCCTACTTATACGCAAAGATAAAGAAGTATTGCAGAGAATAGAGAGTCTGATATTTACAAAAAGGCCTGCCCAGTGAATGGACAGGCCTTTGGTTTATAGTTTGAACTGCTTAATCTGATCGTCTAGGGATGTAATCATGTTCTTTAGATTTTGAACTTGATCTTCAACCGTTTGGAAAGAGCGTTGTTGTTCTTCTGTGGATGCAGAGATTTCTTCCGTTCCAGCAGCAGTTTCTTCTGTGACAGCGCTGATGTTTTGCATGGAAGCTGCTACGTGCTCACTCATGTCGTTCGATTTTTCAACTCCAGCTACCACTTTCTGTAGTTGTTCATTCATCGCAGAAACGTTCTGGTGAATAGTGGAGAAAGCTAACTCTGTCTGTTCCATCGATTGCTCTTGGTTTTCAGAATGGGTGATGGATTGTTGTGTAACATCTTCAATAGACCCGATGCCTGTTTGGATTTGCTTGACCATCTCAAAAATTTGCTCTGTTGCGCTTCTTGATTGATCTGCCAGCTTACGTACTTCTTCCGCTACGACAGCAAAACCTTTCCCGTGCTCTCCAGCCCTAGCTGCTTCTATTGCCGCGTTTAGTGCAAGAAGGTTGGTTTGTTCAGCGATATCATTAACTAGTTGGGCTGTATTCTCAATTTCATCCGTATATTCCACAAAGTTCTTAACGGATGACTCGATTGATTTTGTAGATTGAATGCTATCATCTAAAATGGATCGTTGTTGCTGAAGAGAGTGCTGACCTTCTTGAATAGAAGTAAGGGCAACGTTGCCTTGTTCTCTTGCTTGCTTACTATCTTCTACATTGGATTGGAAGCTATTATGCATATCATCAATAATTGTGGAAGCTTCTTGTACATCAGAGGAAATCGACTGACTTCCTTGTGCCATTTCATCGGTAGAAGAAGCTACTTGTCTTGTCGACTCTGTCAGCATACCAATTTCTTGTGAGAGGTCCTGGCTGAACTGATTGACTTCTTTACCCATTTGCTCAATAGAATAAATCGTTTCTTTCAAATTATCTACCATATGCTTAAACGCCACAGTTAGTTGAGCTACTTCGTCTTTTCTATTATTATCTGTAGAATCAATCTCTACTGTTAAGTCACCATTAGATACCTGCTCTGCTTTCTTAGAAAGCTCCTTAATCGGATTCGCTGTTTTGGCAGCTAAACGCCAGGATGACATAACAGATATGACAATTAATACTACAGCAGCAATGGCAGTAAATAAGACAAGTTGTTGAATCTGCTGCTTCTGTTGCGCCATCTTCGTATCGTACCATTGTTGTGCGGATAAATTTAGCATATAAACGTCATTTAAAATACCTGTTGAACGAGCGGATTGTCGTTTGACTTCATTCGTATCATTCTCTGAGAACGCCGTTTCTGTAGTAGAGCGGAGTTCTTCAAATTTACCTTTCGCTTTGTTAAGCCACAAAGCTTGTTCTTCTGTCTTTAGCTTTTCCCCTAAGGTATTGATTGTTTCATTTACCGTCTCTAATTGAGTTACAGCTTCTGATTTATTTCTCTCAGAAGGGTTGGAGGCATAATTACTTAACGTTTGCTGTGTGGTGATAATTTCTCCGTCTAATTGCTTCGCATCAAGTAATATCTCAACATCCTGATTCGAAGACTGCTGCAGACCAATCATTTGAGAAATAATAAATCCAATCAATGCGAGGCTTATCACTAATGGGATGGAAGAAAGGAGTAGAATGCGTTTTTTGATACTCATTGTTTAGTCCTCCTTTCCTTTGGCTTGTTCCAATTTGGTGCTTTCTTCTGAGGTGAGGTCGATAATTCGTATCGGAGCTAAGCCAACTCCATCCTGTTTAAGGCCTAATTGAATATGCTCTCCGGAGAAGGATTCTTCTTCTTTAAGCTTTTTTGCCATATTAAAAAGAGCCGTATCTACGCGCTTTAACATAGAGGTTACTACCGCCTCCTCAGCCAGGAAGAATTGGTCGCTATCGACTCCGAATGCATATTCACCTTGTCTTTGCGCTTCTTTTAATGCACCGACTCCTGCAAATCCAGCTGCCGGAAAGATAAAGTCTGCTCCGTTTTCGATTTGTTTCTGAGCTGTTTTGGCTCCTTTTTCATCATCTTGAAATGTTCCTATGTATTCCGCTAAAACTTCCGCGTCTGGATTCGCTTCCTTTACACCTTCCCGGAAGCCTTTCTCAAAGTTCTCTACCACTTTAATTTGTTCGCCACCAATAAAGCCTACTGTGTTACTTTTCGTGCGCATGCCGGCAATGAGACCGATTAAGTAGCTTCCTTCATCTTCTTTAAATGTGATAGATGTGACATTTTTATGCTCTGAGACGGCATCAATTAAAATAAATTTCTGGTCAGGGTGCTTTTTCGCCATCTCATCAATTGCTTTTTGAGAATTGTACCCAAGCCCCACGATCAGATCATGGTCCTGGTCGATTAACTCCTGAATACTTTTCGTAAACTCACCTTCGACAGGCTCTCGATAATCAAATAAAATGCCTAATTCATCACGAGCCTTTTGTAGCCCACGGATTGCCGAGTCACTAAATGAGTCATCCCCAAGCCCATTTTTGGTGACGAGTAATCCTATACTTGTTTTTTCTGTCAATGTGCTAGCTTCGCCTTTCGTAGAACATCCAGCTAAGGCGAGTAGGGTACATGTTAAAACAGAAAAAATGAGAAACTTTCTCATACTTTTCTCCCCTTTGTTAACGTAAGATGTCTGACGTTTACTATATCGGTTGCTGAGGAAAAAAATGTAGGTATTCTTAGTGAAATGTAATAGGTATAAAGTAGGAAAAAAGAAAGATGAAGGCACAAAAAAAGCTAGTGGAGACCACTAGCTTTTAGATAGGGTGAAACTATAGGGAAAACGGACCGAATTCAGCTTTTAAGGTTGTATTAGGCGATAATATCAATGTTCCATTTTCGAGATTCCACTGGGTATAAGGGTTTTCGCTGTTGTCTTTTTTATAAGTAGGGGATTCGAGCTGATAAATGTGTTGCCATTGTAGTGTAGCTTTTTCAAGGTCTTTAACCCCTACATGAATTTTCGAGAACGGCGTAGCGTTGATCAATGAGTCATCATCTGGAGCGTTTGGAGGACCATCCCACTCAATGAGAAATGGCAACACCTCTTTACTTGCATCAAATGAAGGAAACAACATCCTCCAGCTTAGTGTTGTACCATTTGGCTTCGTCCTGCTTCCTTCGAATGGTCCTTCATAAGCGATTTCTTCTTTATCAAAATAACGAATAACTTCATCCATCTCATTTGTACGTAATGCGAACTGAATGGTGCCTTCAATTTCTTGTTGATTACTATAGGAAACATGCTTAATAAGCGGGTTATCACTAGCCTCAGCCCGTTCGTGATTCTCAATCCCAATCCATTCGATATAGGCTTGATTGTCAAAAAAGGCGAGGTGATTATACGTTCCCCATGATTCGTGATGGCCACCTTTAAGTCCTCGTACTCCGTGTTTGGAAGAGAAGTCATGTTGAGCTTTTTCTGGTGAAGAAGATAAGACAACTAAATGATCAAACGCAAGCATCCTAATCCTCCTTATGAGTTTTTGACCAAGCTCTAGCACTAGGTATTCTATATACGCACTTGGCTCAAGCACCGATTTCGCGAGTCGCTCCAATTTTGGAAATCTCGCTCCTGATTTGCGGATGTCGCTCCTATTTTGGCAAAGTTGCTCCAGATCCTGAAAAGTCGCTCGGAAGCGAACAGCTCTCGCTCGATAATCGAGTGCTAAGCCATTTCACCCTCCACCATTATGCTAATTGAAATGCTTCAGCGAGAAGGGTGTAGGAGCGTAATCGTTCTTCAAATGGATTAACGATGGTGTTTACCATGACTTCATCTACATTGTAGGAACGGGCTAATTTTTCTATTTGTTCTTTTACCTGGCTTGGGTCTCCTACAATCATACGACCACGATTTTCGCGAATTCTTTCCTTCTCAAATACGCTATATTGTTGCTTACTAGCTTCTTCTGGTGTTGGGAATCCTGTTCTGTTACCGCCTTGTTCGATGCGTAGAATAGCAAGGTCAAGGCTGGATGCTAGGTATTCTGCTTTCTCTTCTGTATCTGCACAAACAACAAAGATAGAAACAAACCCATGCGGTTCTGTTTGTTGGACAGACGGCGTAAAATAATCATAATAACGATCCATTGCTCTCGTTCCGCCATAGCCATTAATAAAATGGGCAAAAGAATAGGAAACACCTAGGTCAGCAGCTAAACGGGCGCTGGTGCCACTAGAGCCAAGCATCCACACAGGAGGAGCAGATTCCCCTTTAGGAGTGGCATAAACATGCATGCCTTGAGGGTCTTCTCCTCTTAGATAAGACATCAGTTCCTCAATTTGTTGTGGGTAATGCTCTACTTGTGGATGCTTCCCACGGTTCAGGGCAAGATTAACATTCGGCATGCCCCCAGGTGCTCTTCCTAGACCTAAGTCGATACGCCCAGGATACAACGTCTCTAATACGCGGAACATTTCTGCGACCTTATAAGCGCTATAGTGGGGTAATAATACGCCTCCTGTTCCTACGCGAATATTTGTTGTATGGGCTGCTAAATGCGGAAGTAATATCTCTGGTGCAGAACCTGCAAGGCTTTCTGTACTATGGTGTTCCGCCACCCAGTAGCGATGGAAACCAAGCTGGTCTACGTGCTTAGCTAATTCTGTTGTTTGTCGAAACGCTTCTGATGGAGCCATCCCCGAAAGGATAGGGGATTGATCCAATACACTTAATTTTATAGTCAACGATGGGTCACCCTTATTCTGTATTTAGTGTCACGTAATATTATTAGAGATAAGCGGGCTATATTGCAAAAATACTGTTTATAGATTTCTGGGTAGATTTCGAGAAATCTCTTCGTTTGACAAGATTTCACAACAACGTATGATAAAATGGATAGAAAAGTATGAAAATTAAACAGGTTACATTTTTAGAAGAGGGGGGTGTGAGAGTGTGGAAAGAATACCTATTATACATACACAGTTAAATCCTCCAACCATTAAAGATCGGTTTGTTCGTCGAGCAAAGCTGCAAAGGAAGCTAAAAACTATTACAGAATATCCATTGGTAGTGATGCACTCCGGAGCAGGATATGGAAAAAGTACAGCCCTTACTTTATTCGTGCAGGATAGTGACATAGATGTAAGTTGGTTCTCTATTTCTCCGAATGATGATGATTTAGTTCCATTTCTAACAAAGCTTGTACATGCGGTCCGTATTCAGCACCCAAACTTTGGTGAAACACTCTTACATGAACTAGAAGAAATCTATGAATATGTACAAGATCAGCATATATGGTCATTGGTTTCGATGATGGTGAATGAACTTAGTAGAATGAAAGCGGACATGTATGTCATCTTGGATGATTTTCACCATGTTGAGCATTCCTTATCTATTGAACAATGGATGAAAAACTTTATTGAACATATACCAGCTAACTGTCATCTGATTTTATCTAGTCGAAATAAACCACAATGGACAATATTGAATTCCTTAAAAGTGAAAGGGAATCTACTTGAGATTACTCAAGAGGACTTACTTCTATCTCAAGAAGAAATGGAACATCTGTTACTGGATCTATATGAAATGGAACTTACAGACGAGATGATTCTCCAAGTCCATCGAGTTACGGAAGGATGGGCCATTGCGTTCGAGATGGTAATTCAACAGCTTCAATCGGGGCTTGATTTAAAGCCTATTCTAGAAAATGATCCAACGTCACTCCAGGATCTATTTGAATATCTAGCTCATGAAGTTTTATCAAAGCAATCGTTTATGGTGCAGCAATTTCTGGAACAGACGAGTGTTCTCGAGATTCTTTCTCCAAAGCTCTGCGACTATGTATTAGGTATGACTGGGTCAGAAGCGTTGTTGTCGCAATTGGCAGATCAACACATCTTCCTACAAGAAGTGAGTGCTAACCATTATCGTTATCACCAATTGTTTAAGAGTTTTCTAGAAAATCGAATGAAAGAGAAACGTCCGGAGGAGTATCGCCAGCTTCATCGAAAAGCAGCTCGTTTTCAAGAACAGCATGGTGATATGGAAACAGCCATTCTTCATTTAGAACGAGTAGAGGATTATGAGCGGATGGCGCAATTAGTAAGTCAATATGGAGGAGACATGCTTAAGCATGGAAAGCTTCAAAGTCTGTATGATCATTTGTTAGTTCTTCCCAACGAGCGCAAGAGGCATTTTCCCATCCTTTGGTTCTATCAGGGGGAAATACTTCGGTACTGGTCTTCTTATATGGAAGCGGAGCAATGCTATAAAAGGTCCGAAGAACTTGGAAGAGACCGCCATGACTATTACTTATACAGTATTGCGCTTGAAGGGCAAGCCAGAATCTATTTAGATACAATCCAGCCTGATCAAGCCGAACGTATTTTACAACATGCTATTGAGCTAAGATCTCAGACAGAAGCATCTAAAGAAGAAATGGGAAGGCTTTATTATATGCTTGCTGAGAATCTATTGAATGCCGGTAATGCGACGAAAGCTGAATATTGGCTAGAGAAAGCCAGGGAATTAAATCTTCCATTAGAGGATGGAAACTTAGAGGCGAGGCTCTATTTACGTACTGGTCGCTTGGAAAAAGCCGAAAAGGTTCTTCTCGAACGAAAGGAACAACAGCCTTTTAATGAAACGCATCACCTTCCACAATCTCATCGAGAAACAGATATTCTATTATCGATCATTTCTGCTTTTATGGGGAAAAGTGAGGCAAGTAAAGCCTACGCTGAGAGTGGTATCCATCAAGGTATTCAGATACAATCCCCTTTTGTAGAGGCATGCGGGTGGATGAGGATCGGTCATGCTGTCCAATTGATGAATCGCTATGACGCACAATTAGCAGAGCGGTGTTATCATACATCTCTTGAAATGATGGAAAAGCTAAATGTGTCGCGAGGGAAGGCAGAGCCTTACATGGGATTATGTATCTTATACGGGGCTCAATATGAGTATGAAAAGGCTATGGAAGCAGGTCAAAAAGGGTTGCATGAAACAGAGGGTGTGAAAGATTTATGGCTATCTTCTCTCATTCAATTATGTATGGCCATCGCTTCTATTTACTGTGGTAGATGGGAGGAGGCTCAAACCAATGTAAAAGCGGTAGAAGGACAATTCAAGGATTGCGGAGATACGTATGGTCTGATGCTTACTTCTTATTGGCAAGCATATATTGGCTATCATACCGAACAAGAAGACTTGTTTGAAAGCGAAATGCGCACGTTTCTCCAGCTTGTTCAAACGACAGGCTATGAATTTTTCTTCCATGAGCGCACCACTTTTGGACCTATCGATTTACAAAATAGTGTTCCGCTATTGTTCAAGGCTCAAGAGATGAATATTCATGAGCATTATGTAAGCAAAGTAATCTATGACTTAGGCTATGGAAGCATCGATCACCATCCTGGATATACATTACGTATTCAAACACTTGGTCAGTTGAAAATCTCGCTTGGTAATCAAGTAGTAGAGGAGAAGGATTGGCAAAGAGGGAAGGCTAAGGAGTTATTTGAGTTATTGGTAACAAAACGTCATACACAATTACGTAAAGAAGAAATCTATCAATACCTATGGCCGGAACAGGAAGAAGAAGGAGCTAATCGAAGCTTTAAGGTTGCTTTGAATGCATTATTAAAAACAGTAGAACCACATCGTAAAGCTAGAGCTGAATCTTTTTTCATTAAGAAGGATGGAAACGCTTATGGACTTAACCCTAAATCTGGGTATGAACTAGACAGTGCAATTTTTGAAGAATGGGTTTCGTCCGGTTTAGAGGAAAATGATGCGTACCATGCGAAAGCCTTACTAGAAAAAGGGCTTGCCTTATATAAGGGTGATTTCCTACCTGATCAGCGATTTGCAGATTGGTGTTTGAATGAGCGAGAACGATTGCAGGTATTATTTTTACGTGGAGCAGAAAAGCTTGCCCAAGTAAGTGTGCGTTTGCAGGAATTTGATACGTGCATTCATTGGGGCGAATCGATTCTAAGAATGGACCAAACGTGGGAAGAAGCGTATCGATTGCTTATGTATAGCTACTACCAAAAAAACAATCGGCCTCAAGCGATAAAGTGGTTCAAGAAATGCTGTGAGGTACTGGATAGGGAACTAGGTGTCGAGCCAATGAACCCCACTAAGGAAATGTATGACATTGTGATGAAGGCGAAGGACACAGAAAGTTACGTATGATCGGCTAGATCTATAAAATATTGATGTAGGATTTTGAGGAAAAAAGTAGAAATATAAAGGTTGGAGGTAAAACTCTTTAGAGGAGGGGCATTATGGTTCAGATAGGAGATGTATTAATTCAGGTCGCCAACCTGTTATTTATACTTGGGCTCGTTGTAATTATGTTCTATATCATTCGTTTGATTGCTCAAAAGGGAAAGCAGATGAATCGAATGGAACAGAAGATAGATGAGATTCATAAAGGTAACGCGAAGCATGAAGAATGAAGTGAAGCCTCAAGAGGGGAGGAAGTGGGTGAATTCCTTTATTCGTAGACTTCTATTCTATGGGCAAGCGATTGTCTTTTTTATAATCTATTATAAGATTATTGTAGAGCTCTATGAGGAATTTGTGCCATACACCTATAAAACAGACTTCCTTTCCCTTTTGTTTTTCCTATTCGTAGTGCCCCCTCTATCGTTGGTAACTACTCATTTTTATTTTAGATTAGTTAAAAGTCTTTATTAATAAGGGGGGGATTGGAATGGGGGCTGTGTCTGTTTTCGGTATAGTGAATATGCTATTTTATTTGGCTATCATTGTCTTTTTTATTTATGTGATTCTCAAAGTGTTAAGCCATATGGAAGAACGTAATACATATCTAAAGGGCATACGTGACGAGTTAAGGAAACGTAATGAAAATGATCAATTGAAAAATGATCCCCATGAAATGTGAAAACCAGGACCTTTGGGTTCTGGTTTTTTTATGTCTTGGGGCAGACTACAGTTCATATTTCGTTTGGTGGGCTATCGTAGCTTTTTTGCATAGGCTCTTTTGGAATCAACTAATCCAAATGGCCTTATTCAAGATAAGAAGCATAATCTGGAAGACTTGGATTCGAGATGATTATTGGTTAAGGGGAGGGTCCGATGCTTAATGAGGGTTAGGGATGGGTGGGAAACAGCTCGCGTCCTGCCGGCGAGCTGGCAAGCTACCTTCGGGGAAAGCGCCCTCAGGGGATCTTGCCTACCTCTTTCTCCGGCGGGAGTCTCCCCGTTTCCCACCCATCCCTGCTGAAATGTTACGATCGGACCCGCGTATATACAAAAGACATTTTCATTTTCTAACGGACATATAATCTCTTATTTACTGTAGG
>NZ_AVBF01000083.1 GCF_000770635.1 Pontibacillus yanchengensis Y32 | reverse complement strand
TTTCATACCCAGATTTATCTCGAATCCAAGTCTTCAAGATAATGGGGCTTTTATGGAATAAGAAACCTGCCAACATAATCATGCTGACAGGTCTTTAAATTCCATTTATACATCTGAAGACAAGTCCTTATCTAAGTTCCTTTGTCTACGTCGTTCAACAATACCTGATAATATGATGGATACTTCATATAAAACAATTAACGGAATGGCAACTACTATTTGTAATATAAAATCTGGTGGAGAGATCATAGTACCAATAATAACTAAAACAAAGTAGGCATACTTCCTTGTTCTACGTAGCATTGTAGGGTTTACAATTCCCAGACTCGTTAAAAACATAACAACAAGAGGAATTTCAAAAAAGATTGCAAACGGCAACGTAACCCGTACCAGGAATTTAAAATACTTTTCTACTGTGAACATGGTATTAAACATACCTTCACCAAGAGAAAGTAAAAACTGAAAGATTAAAGGTTCAATAATAAAGTACCCGAAAGCTAGGCCACCAACAAACAACAGGAAAATTGCGGGTATATAGCTTAGTGAAACCTTTTGTTCTTTTGGTGTTAATGCGGGCTTTACGAAAAGCCAAATTTGTAAGGTTAAAACAGGCAACGTACCTGTAATGGCTACCATACTAGCAAGCATGATATAAATCCATAAGATATCAAAAGGCCCTAACACGGTTAGTTCATATTGTACATTACTTTCAAAATATTGATAGATCTCTTCAACAAATACAAAACCTAGGATAAAGAAGGCTACAAAAACCACAAACGTCCATAATAAGCGGGTACGCAACTCACCTAAATGATCCGTAATATTCATTTCCTGATCTGATGTAGTTGACTGTTTTGACAAGTGAGTCACCTCCTGCGATTACACGGAATGGAATAACACCTCTTCTTGGAGATGCATCCAGTAGTTATCATACATAAGACTGAACAAATAAATAAGATGTAAGAGTGACCTCCTACACCTTCAAGAACGCAATATATTATGCGTTTTTATCTTGCTCTTGCTTCACCTTTTTCGTATCATCATCTGAATCAGACATGATGTCGTTTGTTGCCTTTTTAAACTCACGTAATGAGCTCCCAACTGCTTTTCCGATTTCTGGTAGCTTAGAGGGACCAAACACGATTAACGCAATAACTAAAATAAGGATTAATCCAGGAAATCCTATTTGTGAGAACATCGTCATCACTCCACCATTCATTATGTTTTATCTACTTACGCATTTCGGTTCTCTTCATTTGAAGACAATGCTTCGTTAGACATATTGGTTTTTTCAGATTCATCATCACTCGTTAACTCACGAGTTGAACGCTTAAATTCTTTTAACGTCTGCCCTGTGGCTTTTCCTATTTCCGGAAGCTTCTTTGGCCCGAAAAGTATCAATGTAATCGCTAATATAAGTATTAATCCAGGGATTCCTATTAATGACGGCATTGTTTCACCTACCCTTCATCCATTCTTGATGGCATGTCCTGTAAGATAAAGGAACTTTTTCGTAATTCCTGTCTATTATATCGAATTTACAACATCTTTTGTTAGTGTACACAATATCGACACAAAAATTTCTTTTTTTCGTATGTTAATTTATTGTTACGTACATTAGCTTTGTCATTAGACCTGCATGCTTTGATTGTAAGGGTTTTTACGGTTTTTGTCTATGAGATTACAGAAATCAAACTAATAATGACTATTTACTAGTTCTTAAATTTCTCATATTGATCAGGGTAATTAAGGTTAATAAAATGGTTATCAATTTCATCAGCATTTATATCGTCGGAGAATGCAGATACGTATTTAGTAGAGGTGAGATCTAATAAATCAAGCATTCTTAATTTGTCAGCTTCTAATAGGTGACGAACTAAAGGGTACACATCTTTATGATATAAACCGGACATCGGTTGAATTCGCCCTTCATACTTTGGTACGACTGCTTTATAAAAGCCTCTCTTATTATACATATCGTTGTACACTTTGTGGTTGATAAAAGGCATGTCACAGGCTGCTATTAAAAACCATTCTTCTTCAGAATAAGACATTACCCTTTCTAAAGCAGCCAAAGGACCCTTTCCTTTGTATTGATCTTCAACCTTCGGATAGGGTAAGAATGAAAACAAATCAGGTTCATTAGTAGAGATTACAATAGAAGAAGTAATAAGATGTATTTCTTCTACTACATGCGTAATCATTGGCTTACCATCTAGAGGTAATAAAGCCTTATTTCGCCCCATTCGTCTTGATTCTCCTCCAGCCATCACAATAGCTTGAACCATTTCCTCCCCTCCCCCTTTGTTAGAGTCAAAGTAGTGGTCTTTCTATGGACTCCGAGTGGTAAAAACACCGCCCTGGTGGAACAGTGTTTTTCCTAGAGTTATGTTTTACGATCATATTGACGAAAGTAATAATCGTAAGGATTCTTCTCATCTTTTTTACCTTTTTCATTCTGTGTTAAGATCCAATTCTTTTCATCGAATTCTGGGAAGTACGTATCTCCATCAAACTCTTCATCAATCCAAGTAATATACATACGATCTGCTTCATTGATAACTTGTTCAAAAAGATGACTCCCACCAATAACAAGCCATTCTTTTTCAGGTTGTTCTTCATTCCACTTGTATATTTCATCTATCCCATGAATTACTGTGCAACCTTCTTTCTCATAATCCTTATTTCTTGTGACAACAACGTTCGTTCTTCCAGGTAGAGGACCATTCATTGACTCGAATGTCTTCCTGCCCATAATAATTGTTTTCCCCATAGAGACCTGTTTAAAGAATTTTAAATCTTCAGGTAAACGCCAGGGTAAATCATTATCCTTACCAATGACACGGTTTCGACCCATCGCAACTAGAAACGATATCATTTATGTCCGCTCCTTTCTATATCTTATACAGCAACTGGTGCTTTAATAGCAGGGTGAGGCTCATAGCCATTTAATTCAACGTCCTCCATTTGTACGTTAAAAATGGAGTCTATATCAGGATTAATTCGTATGGTTGGCAACGTTCTTGGAGTTCTTGCTAATTGAGTTCTCACCTGCTCTATATGATTAGAATAAATGTGAGCATCCCCAAGTGTGTGAATGAATTCACCGACTTCCAAACCACATTCTCGTGCAATTAAGTGAGTTAGCAACGCATAACTTGCAATATTAAATGGAACCCCTAAAAAGATATCTCCACTACGTTGATACAACTGACAGCTTAATTTACCATCCGCTACATAAAATTGAAACAAAATATGACAAGGAGGTAATGCAGCTTTTTCAGGACTAATATCCTCAGGATTCCAAGCTGAAACTATTAGCCGACGTGAATCAGGGTTGTGTTTGATCATCTCAATCACATCTTTAATTTGATCAATGGTTTCCCCTCTTGATGTTTGCCATTCACGCCACTGCTTTCCATACACATTTCCTAAATCCCCATATGTACGAGCAAACTCATCATCTTGAACTATTCTTTCTTTAAATCTAGCCATTTCCTGATCGTATAGAGCTTTAAATTCTAAATCTTGTTGACTTCTAATACCAAAATCAGTCATATCAGGGCCTTTATAATCGCTACTGTTCACCCAATTTCGAAACGGCCACTCATTCCATATATTGTTATTATGCTTTAATAAATACTGTATATTCGTATCTCCACTTATGAACCAAAGCAATTCACTCTTAATCAATCGAAATGGGACTTTTTTTGTCGTTAATAAAGGGAAACCTTGTTGCAGGTCAAAACGCATTTGATAACCAAAAACAGAAATCGTTCCTGTTCCAGTACGGTCTCCTTTATGAGTACCTTGATCTAATACGTATTGACATAGTTCTAGGTACGCTTGTTCACCTTGTTTCATGTCTTTTCCTCCCTAGTTAACTATTCTTAAACGTTAATTATATCACATACTTCTCAACGAGGGCTTGTGTAATTTTATGTAGAATTTAAAAGCATAAACGCAAAATAACGAACATATTCTACAATGACTTCAAAAACAAAGGAAAGGGGTTCTAATGTGAGCTTATCAGCTGAACAAAAACGTAAGACACTCGTCCAAGGTCTGACGTATGGTTTCTTGATAAGTCATCCCTTCGCCCTCTATGCTGAAGCTTCAGGTAATACAGTCTTCGCTGATAATCAAACAATGCTAAAGTCAAGAAGTTTGTTGTATGGACATCACTCGGCTGCAGCCCATGTTTTACAAAGAAAGTTAAAAAACATCTCTTATTATAAGGGTGACTTAGATGGAAAAATCGGTGTTCTAACAGAAAATGCAATTAAACAGTTTCAAAGAAATCAGTATCTTCATGCAACAGGTCAAGCGGATAAAGAAACGCTTGAACGAATTGTCACAGTGGAAGAAGATAAAATTGTGCAAATGGTTCAAACCATCAAACATGCGATTGTACCTGGTGAAACAAGCGCTGAAGTAAATAAACTACAAAAAGCACTTGCTTTCTATGGGTACTATACAGCTTCCATTGATGGCATTTATGGCCCACTAACAAAAAAAGCCATTAAACAATATCAAATCGATCATAAATTAGAATTAAATGAAAATGTAGAATTCTCTTTTATCGAAACACTATCAACTAAAACGAAGAATGCAAAGCCTGTGATTAAGCACAAAACGAAAACAACAAAGAAAACTCCAAAACCTGTACCCAAAGCATCTAGTTCGGTCAACTCATCGATAGCACAAATAGCTAAACGTTATTTAGGTGTCCCTTATGTTTGGGGTGGAGATTCTCCTAGTGGTTTTGATTGCAGTGGTTTTATCCAATATGTCTTTAAAACGCAAAATAAGCAGCTTCCTCGAACAGTAAGCGATATATGGAATGTATCTATTTCTGTTTCCAAGCCTAGCATAGGTGATTTTGTGTTTTTTGAGACCTATAAGCCAGGTCCTTCGCATATGGGGATTTATTTAGGGAATGGACAATTTATTCATGCAGGATCTGACACAGGCGTACAAATAAGTGTGTTAAACAACCCTTATTGGAGTCCACGATACCTCGGTGCAAAGCGGTCCCCATAGATTATAAAAAACACAGCCTAGGCTGTGTTTTTTATATTATTGAGAATAATTGCCTTAAGAAAACGAATTCCATTCTGTATGGAAATCTTGTAAAAACTTCTCTAAAATAGCGTGTCTTTCTTCTGCTAATGATATTGCTGTAGGTGTATTCATGTACCCTTTTAGATGAAGTAGTTTGTCATAAAAGTGTTGTATTGAGGTTCCAGGTTCCGAACCGTTTTGTTCAACTTCTGTATGTAAGAGTTGCTCTTTATTTCCACCAAACGCAAATGTCCTCGCAATGCCGATTGCACCTATGGCATCTAACCGATCAGCATCTTGCACGACCTTTCCTTCAATAGTATAGGGAATGATGTGCTTCCCTTTAAAAGAAACGTCTTTCATTGCAGCCAAGATTGCGTTCTTAGCATGTGTATCTAGGGGCAATTTATATAGAAACGTATGCAAATTCTCTTTAGCTTGATTCTCATCGTCTGTTAATTTTCCATCGGTCACATCATGTAACCAACCTGCCATTTCACAAATGAACGGATCAGCACCTTCATGCTCAGCAATATAAGCTGCCATATTTGCAACTCTTTTCATATGCTCATAATCATGGCCTGTTGGCTCCTCTTGAAATATCGCGGCTACATATTCTTTCACAGATGAACGGATTTCTTCTTGACTCATGTTTAACCTCCTACTCATCAAATAGACCCATCTGTCTAGGGTTTAACCCCTCGTAAGATAAGTCTAGCATGTTTATCAATTGTTTAGCATTATCTGCGGCATCTCCACCTGAATTGTTATTGAACAGGACGGTGATATGTTTGGAGTGTTGTTGCAACTGGTTTATATTCGCTTGCCATTGTTTAAGCTCTTCTTTCGAATACCGATAAAGAAAGCGATATTTTCGCCATTCAGCATCTTCTCTACCATTCTTATTCCAACCGTGCACGTTGCGACCATGCATACGTATTAATGTTTTCTCTGAGTGTGTGGCCTCTAATACAGTCGGCACGGAAGATTCTCCAGCTTGAGGTTCATCACATATGCTGTGAATCCAATTATAGTCTTTCATAAATTGAATTGTTTGATTTATATATGGAGATTGGAACCATGAGCGATTTCGAAATTCCAAAGCTAAAGGTATATCTCCCATTAATTCTCGAATAACCTTTAATCGCTTTACATGGTCTTTCCGCAGATCAAACCATGGTGGAAATTGAAATAGTACGCAATTTAATTTACCTGCATCTATCATTGGTTGAATCGATTCTTTATAAGCTTTAAACATGTCTTTAACTTCGGTAGTCTCCAACTTTTCTCGACTATGGCCTGTCATCTTCTGAAAAGCCTTCACAACAAATGAGAAATCGTCTGGTGTATCTTTCACCCATTTTTCATAGTTTCTTTGTGGTTGAATGGCATAAAACGCACTATCCACCTCCACAACAGGAAAATGGGATGCATATACAGCCAGTTTATCTTGCGAAGCAATGGAGTCTGGATAAAGAGATGCATGGTCCCCCCATCCCGTAACGCCAATCAAAATACTCAAAAAAAACGACCCCTTATACTGATTCTCATTTTCTTATAACACATTTATGTATTAATATAAATGCTTAAACGCATATGACTTTTTTTATCACATGCGTTCAAGTATGAAACATCTCCTCTATCTCTGTGATGTTTATTGATTTTGCTAAAACAAACCTAAAGCATTCCCATTATCATCAACATCCATTTTAAGGGCTGCAGGGGATTTAGGTAAACCTGGCATCGTCATCACATTACCAGTGAGAGCTACCAGAAATCCTGCTCCAATAGAGGGGCTAAATTCACGAATATTGATTGTGAAGTTTTCTGGGCGTCCAACAAGCGTTGGGTCATCTGTTAAAGAATACTGCGTTTTAGCCATACAAATAGGCAACTGTCCCCATCCCAATTCTACAAATTGCTTCAATTGTTTTTTTGCTTTTGAACTATATTCTACTTTCTCGGCACCATAGACTTTGGAAGCAATAGCGTGTATCTTTTCTTCAATGGAATCTTCTCTTTGATATATTCTCTTAAACTTCTTCTCGCCCATTTCAACTGTCTGGATTACTTTCTGAGCGAGTTCTACTCCCCCTTGACCTCCATGAGCATGAACCTCAGTAAGAGCGAAAGAAGCATCACTCTGATCACACCAATTTTTCACAACCTCTATCTCTGTTTCTGTATCTTGAGGGAAACGATTTAAAGCAACCACGAATGGCAATCCAAAATGCTTAATGGTACCCATATGCTTCTCTAGATTTTTTATCCCCTCTTGTACAGCTTCAATATTTTCTTCTTCTAATGAATGTTTTGCTACGCCTCCATGCATCTTTAATGCTCGAATCGTAGCAACGATAACAACAGAATCTGGTTCCATTCCCCCTGCTTCCGTTTTGATATCCAAAAATTTCTCTGCTCCTAAGTCCGCTCCAAAACCAGCTTCTGTAACTACATATTCACCTAGTTTCGCCGCTATATTTGTTGCCATTACACTATTACATCCGTGGGCAATATTGGCAAAAGGACCTCCATGGATAATAGCAGGAGTATTCTCTAGGGTTTGGACTAGATTTGGTTTAATCGCTTCTCTTAATAATAAAGTGAGAGCACCTTCCATCCCAAGTTGTTTAACAGTAACTGGCTGTTGATCATATGTATAGCCAAAAACAATTCTGCTCAATCTTTCTTTCAGGTCATTTAAACTATTAGCAAGACATAAAATAGCCATGATTTCTGAAGCTACTGATATAGAAAAGCCGTCTTCACGTGGGACACCTTTTGCAGGTCCACCTAATCCTACTACTACTTCTCTCAAAGCACGGTCATTAATATCGAGGACACGCTTCCAACCAATTCGTCTTGGGTCAATATTTAAATCATTCCCTTGATGAATATGGTTGTCAATAAATGCTGCTAATGCATTATTTGCTGTAGTGATAGCGTGAATATCACCAGTAAAATGAAGGTTTATATCTTCCATTGGAAGTACTTGTGAATAACCTCCCCCAGCCGCTCCTCCCTTCAGTCCCATTGTAGGACCGAGTGAAGGTTCTCTTAAGGCAACGACCGTATTTTTATTAAGTTTATTCAATGCCTGTCCCAAGCCAACTGTTACCGTAGATTTACCTTCGCCAGCAGGGGTAGGATTAATTGCAGTAACAAGCACAACCTTGCCATTTGGACGCTCAGATAGTTGTTCTAGAAGCGTATGTGATAACTTAGCTTTATAGTAACCATAAGGCTCCCAATCCGTTGATGATAATTTCAGTTGTTCTGCAATCTCTTGAATTGGCTTCATATTAGCGCTTTGTGCAATTTCTATATCTGATTTCAATGTAAATCCCTTCCTCTCATCAAACTATCCTTATTGTACCGAATCTTGACTTCATTTTTTAGTCTTAGCCCTTGAGAATTTAATAATATTAAGAAAATAATCCTTACGATTATTATGATTTATAAAATAGATATTTTTAAAACATACACCTATACTGAAGGTTGACGATTTGACCAATTTAAGCTATATTATAAGTAAGCAAAGAAGATGTTTGGATTCATGAAAGACATGGTAACTTCTATAGAAGTTCGGGATTTTATGTTCCTGCATTTCTTTAGGAGTTATCTTTTTTTATGACTCCTTTCTTTGTAATAACACGTTTCACGTGAAAGTTTTTAGGAGGATTTTCGAAAATGCAAAACGGTACAGTAAAATGGTTCAACGCTGAAAAAGGTTATGGCTTCATCCAAGTAGAAGGTGGAAACGATGTATTCGTTCACTTCTCTGCAATTCAAGAAGAAGGTTTCAAGACACTTGAAGAAGGTCAAAGCGTAACTTTCGAAATCGTAGAAGGCGACCGCGGCCCACAAGCTGCGAACGTTGTTAAAAACTAAACCATTGTCTATATAAGACTAAGCGGTAATCCCCATTGGATTACCGCTTTTTTTCGTTCTTTCCCTACTCTGGTGATTCTTTGTAAGCTAATGTATTATACATACCATGGTTTGCAAAACTAACAAAAAACAAGTATAATTCCTTATCGTTGTGCAAAAGCATCGCAGTTCGCAACTTCCTGCGTTATCAAAACTATGGAGGTAGATATAATGATAAATGAAGTACTCTGGATTGTCTTTGCGCTTGTAAACTTCACCATGGTCACCATTATTTATCGGATATTCGGTAAACAGGGGCTTTTTGTTTGGATTGGAATGTCTACAGTAGTCGCAAATATTCAGGTTGCTAAAACAATTGAAATGTTTGGTTTAACCGCTACGCTAGGAAATATTATATACGGGACCGCTTTTTTAGCAACGGATATTCTTAATGAGAAATATGGAAAGAAGGATGCGAAGCAAGCTGTTTGGCTAGGCTTTTTCACCTTAATTAGCATGACGATAATGATGCAAATCGCATTACAATTCACACCAGGTCCTGACGACTTTGCACATGAGGCACTTACTACACTATTCTCATTCCTACCAAGAGTAGCTATAGGGAGTTTACTAGCCTATCTCGTTAGTCAGTATTTTGATGTTTGGATCTATGCAAAACTCAAAGCAGTGTTTCCAGCCGATAAATGGCTTTGGGTGCGCAATAATGGCAGTACCATGATTAGCCAATTGCTTGATTCCTTGGTATTTTGCTTAATCGCTTTTTATGGAAAATTTCCACCTGCCGTATGGTTTGAGGTATTTATGACGACATACTTTATAAAGTTTATTGTGGCAGCTTTGGATACTCCATTTTTATATATCGCGAAAAAATTTCATCGGTAAGATTATAATTATTTGGATTCACAGAGAGGATGTAGGATATGCTAGAGGTATATGTAGATGGGGCTTCTCAGGGTGATCCAGGTCCTAGTGGTGCTGGAATTTATATCAAGCAATCTGGAAATCATCTAGATTATTCTATTTATCTAGGCCATATGTCTAATCATGAAGCAGAATTCATGGCCGTCATCGAAGCACTTACTATTTGTAAAGAAACATTCCCCCATGAAATTATTAGTATTCGATCCGATTCAAGGTTGGTTGTCGATTCTGTTGAAAAGTCATTTACAAAACAATCCAAATACCAACCATTGTTATTAGAAGTGGAGCGATTGGGAGAACTTTTCCCCTACTTCTTTGTGAAATGGATACCAAATAAACAAAATAAACGAGCAGATGAATTGGCTAGACAAGCCATTCACAAACCATAACTTAAAATAAAGCCCCTAGAACACTCACGTCAGAGTAGAGTTCTAGGGGCTTTTTGTTTGGATAACCCTTTTTGTTCTAATAGTTCCCATGCATGTCGGACTGATTTTGGTTTATTTTGTGAGAGATACTCTAATACCGCAATATAAAAACTTTCATCAAACTTGAATTGAAGTTGAAGTGTGGCTCTCACTGCAAAAATTACTAGCCATTCTTCTGCATTCGCATAATTTTTACCAAAGTAAACAAAATGAACATCTCGGTCAGATAATTTAAATCCTTTGGTCCATAAATCCTCTATAAAGTTTGCTAGTTTGTCAGAATGGGCCAAGTAAGAACACCCTTTAGCTGTGTAAATTTAGTTATTGGTTTCTTAAACTAGTTATGAATCTGGAATTACATGAATTGGGTTATCCTCATTGCTAATCCAATCACTCCAGCTACCTACATAAAGTTTAACTTTAGGGAAGTTCGCTTCTCTTAACGCTACTGCTAAAGGTGCAGCAGTAACTCCTGAGCCACAATATACGATAAAGGAATCCATTTCATTTAAAGGAGAGAACAATTCCTGTAGTTCCTGTGTAGTTTTCCAAAACCCTTGTTGATCAAAAACTTTTGTCCATTCATAATTAGCAGCAGAAGGAATATGCCCTGCTTTCTCATCCTTCGGTTCTTTCCATCCAGCAAAGCGTTCAAAGCTTCTTGCATCTACAATTCCAACATCAAGATCTTCCAAACTTGATTGAACTTCGGCTTGAGTAGCTAATAGCTCATTTTTGAGCTTAACCTCATACGTAGAAGCTACTTTAGTAGGGGGCTCACTTGATACGGAGTAACCACTGGACTCCCATGCCTGAAACCCGCCATCTAGTATATATACTTCATCATGCCCAAGTACTTTCATAAACCAATAAAACCTCGCTGCTGTAGGACTTTTTGGATTATCATAGGCAATTAATGTAGTATCTTTTGTAATCCCATATTGCTCTAACTTATGTACAAGATGTTCTTTATTTGGGAAAGGATGCCTTCCGCCTCCATTTGAAGCAGTACCACTTAAATCTTTTTCTAAATCAAAATAAACTGCTCCAGGTAAATGAGCTTTATTGAATTCACGACTTCCTTCCAAAGGGTCTTGTAGGTTAAAGCGACAATCAATAAATTGAACTTCCCTTGTTCCTTGTAATTTCTTTACCTGATCAACAGATATAATTATTCCCATATTTCCCCTCCTTTGCTTGTACTAATACCAAACACTTATACTCTACATTATACTTGTTTGGATAACGAATGTTCAATTCATTGATTTATACCGTGTAAAGAACAAAAGCTCAGGGCGCCCGTTTAGCGACGTATGTGCTGTGGACCACAGCTGGACGTGGCCGCATCATTTTTTTAGTGATAATACATGCATTGAATTTTATAATTTCCGCTAGACAATAAAAAATGCCAGGTAGATTACCTGGCAGATACAAGTTTTTTATATTTTTGTATGTTTTGTTGGTGAGTGGAAGCTCGTTGCCTTTTTATAAATTGAACAAGTTGAATGGCGCGTTTATCATTTAATTTCGTTAACAGACCGACCATTATTACGGAATACACACAAACAGTAAGTATTATAAATAAAACCATTCCAGCCCCTCTTTTCTTTAGCATGGTTGATAATGATTTTCAATATCTATTTGAAGTGTATCAAATTGTTACTACTATTTCAATGAGAATGATAAATATTCTCAATTTATATTATGATTTATATGCTTCCATTAATGCTTTCTCTTCATGAGGAATACGTATTTTCATCAATAATAAGTGGAAGATAGGAAATAAAACGGCTGTAAAATAGGCATTGTATAGTAATGGAATCACAATAAACTCTACCCCAACCACTAGGTAGTTAGGATGTTTAAAGAATCGATATGGACCTTTCGCAATCAAATTAGCACCAGGCAATACAATTATCTTCGTATTCCAATATCTCCCTAATGACGTAAGACACCAAATACGGAATCCTTGAGTTACCAGAAAGATCCCAAATAAAAATCCATGCCACATAGTTAATTCAAGAGTTTCGTTATATGCTTCCAGAGCAATGGATAAAAAGAACAAGACATGAACAAGAACTATCCATTTGTAATGATCTTCTCCTACTTCAATCGCACCTTGCTGCTTCATCCATCTCTCATTACGTTTAGCTATCATAACTTCGATAACCCTTTGAATGATAATAAAGAAAAACAGGATATAAAAAAGATTCACTATGACCACTCCAAACTTATTAATTCTGAACTAAAACCTGGTCCTAATGCAGCTAGAATACTTTTTACATTGGAAGACTGTCCTTCTTCCATCCATCTTTTTAAAACATGAAGTACTGTTGCTGAGGACATATTGCCATGCTCTTTTAATACATCATAGGAATACTTAAATTTTGAAGCATCACAATTTAGAACATCTTGATAAGCTTGTAAAACTTTCTTACCTCCTGGATGAGCAACGAAAAATGGAAAATCTTCTTTTGATAAAGATAGTTCCTCAACAAACCCCTCTACGTGAGATTTCCAAAATGTCTCTACTAGTGTAGGAATACTACGAGCAAAAACGACCTGAAGTCCCTCTTCATTCATGTTCCACCCCATTACATCAAGGGCATCTTTCAGTATCTTTGAACTGGACTCAATCATTTTTGGAACAGGTTTCTTTATAGATTGCACATAAGGAGATTTATCTCCCATGACTAACGCTGATGATATACCATCACCAAACAATGCAGCACCAATAAAATTACTTTTTCGATGATCATTTTTTTGAAAGGTAAGGCTACATAATTCTACACACACCAGAAGAGCATTCTTTTCTGGATATGTATGAACAAACTCCATGGCTCGTGCTAAGCCTGCACTTCCTCCTGCACATCCTAATCCCCATAGCGGCATTCGTTTTACATCATCACGAAAATCTCGTTCATTTATCATACGAGCGTCAATTGTTGGGGTTGAGATTCCAGTACTAGATACATAAATAATCATATCAATCGCTTCATAAGGTATTGTTTCATCTAACATCTCTTTATTTTGTAAGCATTGATCCGTTGCTTGCAAAGAGTGAAGTAAAGCTTGTTCTTCATATATATCATTACGTTCTTTAAAGGTATGATCCTTTGCAAACCACTCTAAAGGCATTACAAATTGTCGTTTATCTACTGCAGCATTTTCAAAAACAGGAAGTAACCTGGATACATCTCTTTCATTTCTGGGGAAGATATGCTTAACGAAATCTTTAATGTCTTTTTGAGATAGTTCATTTGTTGGTAGGCTATAACCTACAGATGTAATATATGCCATAAAATCCTCCTTATTTTTATATAGGTTTTGTAAAAAAATTAATTTTATGAGCAGTGATCTAAAAAACTATGGTATGATGAGTTCAACATAGGCATAAGGTGGGGGTTCTTTGGCATCGAATCAGTCTGTAAAAGAGATACTAAATGGTACTATAGAATCAGTAAAAGCCGTAATACCTTTTGAAATTGAAATTGAGAAGCCTTCCTTTCAAGACAAGCCACTTCTACATACTGATTTAGGCGTACTTATTGGAGTTAAGGGAGATATTCAGGGGCGTTTAGTCATAGAAGGGTCTAAAGAGAGTGTAGGTTTGATTGGTGAGCGGATGTTTGGGATGCCATTAGAAGGAGAAATGCTCGAATCTTTCACAGGAGAACTTGCGAATATGATAGTTGGTCAATTAGCTACAATCGTTTCTCAGAGAGATGTAGATATTGATATCACTCCTCCAACATTAATGGATTCAATCAATTTGTTCTCGCAAAATGAAAAAGCTTTGTGTGTACCTGTATCACTAGAAAACCAACAATCTTTACAAATGACACTTCTTTTAGAAGATTAAAAAAAGCAGAGAAATCTCATGATTCTCTGCTTTTTGTCATATATAACCTTGTTAGTATTATTGAATAATATATACCAGTTAAGCTCCATTATCTTGAAGACTTGGCTTCGAGATAATCATTGTATAAAGATTGGGTCCGATACTCGGAAAACGAAAGGGGGGTACGGTGGAACAACTCGCTTTCCTGCGGGCGAGCTGGTGAGCC
>NZ_AVBF01000085.1 GCF_000770635.1 Pontibacillus yanchengensis Y32 | reverse complement strand
CATAAAACTATTTCATGATTATATCAACAACAAACTTTAACATAGCCTTAAAAAATGCAAGCATAAGGCTTATGAATACTGCGTTCCTCCATACAACTCCTCCTGTTTCACGGTCCGCCTTCTTTTGAAGTGGAACGTTATGTGTCATAATAAACGTTATACTTATTTAACTTAGAAAGCGGTGGATTCTACGATGGAAGATACAGGTGAACGCGTCATTCCCGAATATATGAAGTCTTCTAATAAATTGTTATTAGAGCACATGGCTCGCTATCAATTTGCATTACCATACGTGCAAGGTCGTGTATTAGACCTTTCCTGCGGTGCTGGATACGGAACTCATATGATGGCGAAGGAACGTAAACATGAAACCGAAGAAGTCATTGGAATCGATATTGATGAAGAGATTATTCACTACGCAAAAGGAGCCTATCACCATCCAAAGTCCTCCTTTAAAGTCATGAATGCTGTCGATCCAGATCTTCCAGAAAAACTCGGAACATTTGATACTATTATAAGCTATGAAACGTATGAACACATCAAGGAAGAAGAACTCCTCTTACAAAATTACTACCGTTTACTAAAACCAGGGGGAACATTGCTTGTATCAACCCCTTTTGGAAAAGGTAGAGGAAAAGAATGTGGGTCTCCATTCCACGTTCATCAATTAACTCCTGAGGAATTTCAGGAATTATTCACAGATTATCGGTCTACAGAATTCTTCTATCAAAAAGGCGTATTAATAGAACCACCTCGTGAAGATGTTCATTATCCACTTGGTATTGCTGTATGCACAAAATAAAGGGACTGAATTTCTCAGTCCCTTTTCTCTAAATTGATTGCTTATACTTTTATGAACTATGATTCTTCCTTCTCCTCAGCGTTTACCTCTCCCACTTCAAGCTTCTCTTGCACCTTTTTGTGAGTACCATTCGCAGTAACTCTTACTGAAAGGTTGTATATCCCTTTCTCCTCAAACGTATGCTGAAAGGAGTATATCCCCTTTCCCTGCATTTTACTTTCACGCTGTTGATGCTCGTTAGAACCTTCTTGCCATAATGTAAACTCTACTTTTTCGGTATCATTTACCTTCTCTCCATCCATTGTTACTTTGGCTTGGAGGGTACTAACTTCTCCTGGTTTGATGTCTTCTGGCACAGTCATAACTTTTATTTTAATATTATCCGATTTAGTAGCTTCTCCACTAGAAGGTTTACTTTCACATGCTGCTAGCAACAATACAAACAACATCATCCCTAAACACATTTGCTTCTTCATATACTCGTTTCTCCTTAGACTGTCAATCGTGATGAATACGCGACGCTTGTTAGATTAAAATCACTCTGCATTTTGATGGAATAGCATTCTCAAATGGTTCGGAACAAGCTCAATCGAGTCAGGCGTAGTGCTATTGATTTCGCCATCTGAATCAATTTCCATCTGCTCCTCTGTTTCGATTTCAACACGCTCCCCTTGAATATGGTAAAGTTCTTGATACTTTTCATTATCTGGAGAGTTCATTGTAAGTAATTCTCTGAATGAAGTAAGCGTGGAACTTTTAACAATTAATATATCAAACTTTCCATCATCAAGGGATAAGTCTGGTATCGGCACCATACGAGTCCCAATGTATCTACCATTTAGTACAAGCACCACTACTGCTTGATCATGAAATGCCGTTTCCCCGTCTACGGTAATTTTATAGTTGAATGGAGTAGCTTCATTCATGCTCTTCATAGCACTAATAAAGTAGCTCAATACTCCGAATCTATTTTTTTGAGCAGGATCAACATTCGTGGAGGTTTCTGCGACTAATCCAATCCCCCAGAAATTCGTGAAATAATGATCTTTTGTTTTACCAATATCTACATAGCGCTCTTCCCCGTTCACGAGCGCCTGCGTAGCCTGGTATAGATCCTGCGGAAGGCCAAGCATCCTGGCGTAATCGTTACAAGTCCCCCCAGGAAGCACCCCTACTACAGGTCTGGAATCTAGCTCAGCCAATGCATTCACGGTATCATGTACAGTACCATCACCGCCCAAAACAAACAGTACCTCTACCTTTTTCCCATACTCTTTACACTTTTCGATCATATCATCTCTACTTTGAGTTTGGAGTACCGTTAAATTTTCAACATTTTGAGCTAATGTAGGTATCGTTTGGGATAGCTTCTGTTCTAGTTTCCCAGCCCCAGCATTCCCGTTATATATAAAAGCACCTTTGCTATATCTTGGCACATCTCTCACTCCTCATCCGTACAAAAAAGGTCCAATTGTATAATTGCCTTTCTCTTGGTGATTGAAACCTTATACAGATAATGGGACCTTCACTTAACGTCATTCTTGCACTGTTGCTGGATAGGTGGAGTGATGTTGTTATGAGCGACATTTTCGTTTTATGAGCGGGATTCGAATTTTATGAGCAACATCCTCGATTTATGAGCGGGAATTGAAATTTAAGAGCGAGAATTTCATTTTATGAGCGCCCCACATTTTTCAGCATGATAAGAGGTTACATTGCCTCTTTAATACCTTTATTCACTAACCACCAATTGGCTGGATAGCTTGTAAGGAAGCCTAGTATCATCGCAATCTGCATCATAAACCAATAGGTTGCTTCGTTTGGTTTAGGAGGTTCTGAAAATAACCCAAAATGTACAACAGCCATCCAACCGAACATCCCGACTTCAAATGCAATTAACGAGAGTGTATCCGCCTTAATTGCTTCTTTAAGTGCACTTCTCATCCCTTTATCAGGATGCATAGGATAAATTGCAAACAGCTGAAATAGAATGCCAAATAAATATGCTGCAGTAAATTCAACAATATAATGAGCTAACAACGTTGAACCTGCAATCATCATACCTGTAAAAAATACAATCGGAACACCTACAGCATCCCCGAGCGTACAACCAGCAGAACAATGGCTCGTAGATAAAAAGACTTTTGCAGGCTTCCCTCGACGATCTTCTCTATTATTATCTTTAGCTTTCAAACGCCCCCATTTATAATAAGCCCATACAGCAAACGGACCAAAGAACCAGCCGTTAATCGGCCACACAACATTCATAATCTGCATCATCTGAGGATGACGTATGACATCAACTAATATGACTAAGGATGATAGAATTCCAATTGCTAACGCCACCCAAGAAATGATTTCTAATGCATCCATGTTATCACCTCATTACTTTCTAACTTTGGGAGAATGATACCCCTTTAGGGTGATTGGATAAACATATGAACAAAAACTGCCATGACTCTTTTTTTAAAAAATTTAAAAAGCATACCTCCCATGAGATATGCTTTTCACGAAACAGAATATTGTTGTAACAATCCTTTTTTATCAATCTTACCTACATCCGTTTTGGGTAGATCAGGAACAATAACAATGGTTTTCGGTATTTTATATCCAGCTAGTTTATATTTACAATATGACCTTAGTTCGTCTTCGGTAATGCTGGCCTTCTCATCTACGGACACAAATGCTGTGACAATCTCTCCCCATTTTTCATCAGGAACCCCAATTACCGCTACTTCATTCACGCTTTCATGAGACTCAAGCCAATGCTCTATTTCTAATGGATACACATTCTCTCCACCTGTAATGATCATCTCTTTTTTGCGTCCAACAATATACACATATCCTTCATCGTCTTGGCGAGCCAAATCCCCGGTATGAAGCCAACCATTATTCCACGTATTCTTCGTAGCGTCTGGTCTATTCCAATAATAGCTAAAGGTGTGCTTTCCTTTTAGCAACAATTCTCCTACTTCATCCACCTTGGCATCCTTACCATCTGAGGTGAGAATTTTAATATCATTGAAAACCATAGCTTTTCCGACAGACCCTTTTTTCTGATGAGCTACTGCAGGATCTATATAAAAATTGTTTGGACCAGCTTCTGTTAGACCATAACCTTCCTTAAACTGGACGCCCTTTTTCGCAAAAGCATCGTAAACCCCAAAGGGACAAGGCGCACCTCCAGATAAAAACACCTTCATAGAAGGAAACGTAGTCTGTTCAAATGCTCTTGTCCGCACAAGCATGTGATACATCGTTGGGACGAGCAAAACAATCGTACACTGATATCTGTCTATATCTAACACAGCTTGCTCAGCATCAAAAGATGAAGATAGAGCTACCTTCCCTCCTGCCATTAACACAGGAACACTTAATGCATTTAAACCACCTGTATGGAACATAGGTAAACAGGTAAGTGTACAATCATCACGCCCGAGATTCCAGCTCACGATTGTATTAAGAGCATTCCACATAATGGATTGGTGTGTCAGAACTGCTCCTTTTGGCTTTCCTGTTGTACCACCTGTGTAAATCATTGCAAGTGAATCTGTTTCTTCTATTTCATACATCACTTGAAAAGGACCTACATCTCCTGAACCCATGGTGTTTAGGTATTCATTATCCTTAATATGGATTAAGGGAGCAAAATTTTCATACCATTCATGATTACCACCAAAAGAGGAATGGAGACCTATATAAGAAGGATTAGAGTCTTGAATAACGAAGGAAAGCTCCTCTTGGGATAGTCTCCAATTCAACGGAACAAAAATCGCCCCAAGCTTCATGCATGCAAACAGAAAATCCATATAACTAATATGATTAGGAGCTAGCAGCCCCAAACGATCCCCTTTCCTTATTCCTTTATCTTGAAAATAGGATGCTAGTCGAATAGCTCGATTATTTAATTGTTCAAACGTCCACGACTCACCCGTATCCGCATCTACAACCCCTACAGCATTCGGATACAACCGGGCACGACCCTCAATCCAATCCACTTCACACTTCACACCCATCTCTCCCTGTACATTTATCGTACACTCATCATATCTCAACACAGTTACAACAAAGTTACACCCTAATTCGGAAGGCACATCAGAGAGCATAACCGTCACCAAGCGAGTATAAGCACGATTAAAAAGAGCATAACTCCCGCCGATACGAATGAATAATGTAATACTCCCCCTCAAAAGAAAAAGCATGAGTTCATAAACTCATGCTTTCACTAATCTATTTACTTCATCTGGTAAACTGTAAATGTAGCCACAAAATAAATAATCACAATCACTGTTGGTGGGATAACATACATCATCGTGCTTCTCTTTTGCTTACGTGTAATGGTATATAAAATGATTAACACCACTACAATAGAGGAAATACTTGTTACGATGTTTGATGGGCTTGCATAATCAAATAAATTGTTCTTCAGATAAATAGCATCCGTAAACGATAAGAGCATAATATTAAATGCATTGCTTCCTAATAAGGAGCTAACGCCCATGCTATAATTTCTCATTCTCAAGGCGGTAATGACACTAACGGCATCTGGAAGCGATGTGCTTGCTCCGACAAGAAAAGACCCTACGAACGAGGAGCCAAGGCCAGTAATCTTCGCAATTTGATCGGCTGAAACTGTTAACACAGAACCAATGATCATAATTAAGACCGCACAAATTATAAAGCGATATAATACTTGTTTGTAGGAATAATCATCATATTTTTCATTTTTACGTTTTCTTCGCTGTACCTTTTGTTCCGTTCGACTGTTCACCCACTTAACACCTAAGAAATAGATGAGAACTAACACAATAGAATTAAAGCTAATGTTAAATAGCGGTGCAGGTAAGCTTAAAGATAGTCCTGCAATAACAACTAACGTCATAAAGACGACTAGATATATATATAGTTTGCTTCCATTGTCCGTACGCCCCATGATTTGATGGTTGCGATAAATGATATCTAATACTGCCAATGCTAATAAATTAAATAAATTACTTCCGAGCAAATTTCCAATCGCCAAATCTGGGCTATCAATAGAGATGGCGGTTACACTTGCTGTTAGTTCTGGAAGGGATATTGCTGCCCCAATCACAATTCCCATAAAAGCAGAGCTTGTTTTGGTTTTTTCACTTACACCATCACCAAACATCGCAAGCCGGCTTGCTACGAAATAGGTTGCGATTGCTGCTAAAATAAAAGCTACAAATACAAGTATATTATTCATAAAATAACTCCTAACGATGTAATCAGACTTTATTCCATTACCTTTCGTTAGAAATTATAAACTAGAAGAAATAAACATAATATTATTTTCATATATTTCTATGCACTCTTAGATATAATCACCCACTCACTCCCAATCGTTCTTCTTTCATTAGAGTAATGAATCAAATACTATTCAAGGGATACTACATCATAATCCCACCATCTACATGAAGTACATGACCGTGTACATAATCTGACTCATCTGAAGCCAAAAATAAATAGGCATTGGCAATATCACTAGGCTTTCCTAATCGCTGCATCGGAACCTGCCCGACTAATTGTTGGATTACTTTGTCTGGAACACCTTCCACCATTGCAGTTTCTGTGAAGCCTGGTGCAACCGCATTGACATTAATACCCTTACGTCCCAGTTCCTTAGCCCATGTTTTCGTTAAACCAATCAGCCCCGCCTTCGCTGCGGCATAGTTGGATTGCCCAACATTTCCGTATGTACCTGATACAGATGACGTATTGATGATTTTTCCTTTACCTTGTTCCACCATCGTTTCGAGTACGGATTGGGTACAATGGAAGACACCTGTTAAGTTCACATCTATTACTTGTTGGAATTGCTCTGTCGTCATTTTCGAAAGCATCGCGTCTCTTGTAATACCTGCATTGTTTATTAAAATATCTATGCGACCAAAGCGCTCCTTCACGTTTTGAACCATGGCATCTACACTTTCACGCTCTGCGACATTCACCTGAATAAACATGACTTCCCCATGCGGACTCTCCATTTCCTGAGCCCTTGCCTTTCCCTGTTCCTGATCAAAATCAGCCAGCACTACATGCGCTCCTTCCTTCACGAAAGAGCGCGCTGCTTCCAATCCAATACCATTTGCCGCTCCGGTAATAATAGCCACTTTATCTTGTAGTCTCATCTGTTTCATGCTCCTTTTCTTCTAGAAATTGTTCCATGCTATTTATAAGTCCCTCAATATCGTCAACAAGCGGAGAGTGTCCGTTTCCATGCAATATCTTAAATGTGACGTTATCACCGAGGTCTTCCACAATTTCATCTGTCATATTTTTGGTAATAACTAAGTCTTGGTCTCCCCACAAAACCAATACAGGGATGCTTATCTCCTTGGTCTGGTCGCTCCCTTGTGTCAAACCATTATGATAGGGACTAATATTAAATAGATTTAAGGCTTGATAGACCTCTGCTAGATTACGCTGGGTCATCATGTCGTCAACATATTCTTCATACCGCCTCGGCTCTGGTTGTCTGTTCCGATAAATCGCCATATTCCACATCGCCTTCAGAAAATCTCGATCACCAGCGTCATAGGCTGTTTGTACAGGAATGGTTTTGCCTTTATCCTCTTTCACTTCTTCTAATGTCTGTAAGCGATTAGAGGTATCAGGTAAGCCATCTTCCCCTGTAGCATAAAATGGATATCCTCTCGTAGAACCTGAAGCCACTAGTAGTAAGCGATTACAATATTCCGGATAATCTACACAAAACTGCTGACAAACAGCCCCTCCTAGTGACCAGCCTACCATGGCGAATTGCTGTAATCCGATTGCGTCCACAAATCCTTTTACATCATCAGAAAAATCTTTAATAGTAGAGATAGGTGTTATATACGTAGAAGCTCCAAACCCACGCAAATCAATTGCATAAATTTTATATCGGCTACTCATATTTTCCAACACAAGATCCCAGTGCTTAGAAGATGTCATGTTTCCATGTACGAGTAAAATCGGTTCCTCTCCACCTTCACGCTCCCGATATGCGATTGTTTCACCGTTTGGCAGCGAGACTTTTTTCATTACACTCATCGTCATACATGTTCATCCTTTCTAGAATTTGGATTCGGTACACACAACTCTTTATGGGCGCTTTTGCCTCGTCCAGCTCCAGCGCGCAGCGACTAGTATGCTTCCCTCGCCTCCGTACGATAAGTTAACATCGAATCACTTCGTTCTTCGTGTTGCCTTTATCTCAAAATACTTAGAGGAAGTTCGATTAAGATTGCTGCATCGTGCAGCAACATCGAACCAACCCACGTCGTGTGGGCCGCAGCATATACGTCGCTAACCGGGCGCTTGCGCTTTTGAATACCCCCATTCAATTACGGTGGCTCCCCAGGCATAGCCAATTCCTGCGCTTACCAATACGATGATGTCGCCATCTTTGATACGTCCCTCTTCTTCAGCTAGCTCAAGGGAAAGAATCTGATCGATTTGTCCGATATGACCATAGTTTTCTAGATAAATAGATTGGTCAATGGTTAAGCCAAGTTCCTGTAATACATATTCATGTGCTGAGCGTTTCATGTGTAGCATGGCTACGTAGTCAATATCCTGTTCGTTGTATCCACTTTTCGATAATGCCTGGCGAATGACATGGAGGAAGTTTTGCATGGATTTTTGTTCTAAGCGTTGTTTCATACCTTCAGGGTCGAGTACATCAAGTTCGTATTGATCCATATTGTGTATTGTTAATGGATGCTTTGTGCCTCCTGCGACAACCACTACATCCTCTGAAAAAGAACCATCACTTATTAAAGAGGATTCTAGCAATCTATTCTGCGTATGCCCTCGTTTAAGAACAATCGCTCCTCCACCTGCCCCAAGGTTATACATGAATCTGGTTCGTGGATTTTGATAGTTTATGAAATCACCGTTTCGATACCCTCCTGCTAATAAAACAGTGTTTATATCGTCATCCGCAAGCATCATACTTTTCGCTACTTTAAGGGCCATAATCGTTGTCCCACAACGCATGGCTACATCGAAAGCCCAGGCATTTGTCGCTCCTACTTCTTCTTGAAGCTTAATGCCTGCAGTCCAAAGCGGGTATTCCTTATGCTCTTCTCCAATATACATTACGACATCAATTGTAGATGGATCCAAGTTTGCCTTTTCTATTGCTTTATGAGCAGCTCTCACACCCATTTCCCCTGTATGATCTTCTTTACCAGGGATAGGTTTTTGTTTGATTCCCAATTTCTTTTCCACAACCTCTTGAGGTAATCCTGCTTGAACCGCAATTTCCTGAGAAGTTATTACAGAACCTGGGATGTATATTCCTGTACTTACGATGCCTATAGTATCCATCCCTTACCCTCCTTCACGAAACATCTCATCCTCATTGTGTACAGAGCTTTTCATATAATCGAATGCCTCATCGAAACTCTCAAAGGTAACTTCATCTTCCCTTTGTACGTGCGTTACTTTAATGCGATAACACATATCCTTACCAGGGTTGGTAACCGTATGACATCGAACTACAAATGAGGCAACAGGTTGATTCATCTCTATCCCTCCTTAGCTAGCTGCTTCATTCTTATCTTTTGTCGCTTCTTTCCCTTGCTGTTTTTTATATTTTCGCTTGATCCAAATCTCTTGTAACGTCCCTACAATGCCTCTAGGGAAAAAGATAACGGCTAAAATGTACACAATCCCAAATAATATAATCCAACGCTTAAAAATCCAGTGAACATCCGCTAAGTCTGATAGCCAATGGTGTGCAAATTCAATGATGCCTGCCCCAATAATAGGTCCTACTAACGTCCCTACGCCTCCAATAATCGTCATCAACAACGCATCTAATGTGACATCTGTTGCAAACACACTCGTATCAACAAACTGTAAGGACAATACATATAAAACTCCTGCAATACTTGCGACAATCCCTGAGATCATACTGGCGATAACCTTGTAATACATAATGCTGAATCCAATCGATTCGACACGCTGTTCGTTCTCTCGAATCGCCATCAGAACTTTTCCAACTGGGGATTGAGTAAATCTTCGTACAAGGAAAAAGAACACCACAAGTACGATTAAGCATGTTAAGTACAAGGTTGGACCGCTTGTATCGATAAACATATCAGGCACCATTAATACAAAGCCTTCATTTCCGCCCGTTAAGGAGCGCATTTTTTCAGCAGCGACCATAAACAATCCAGCAAGCGCTAACGTCAACATCGCATAGAAATGACTTTGCAAACGAAGCGTGAGAACCCCAGCTATAAAACTAACGATACCCGCTACCGCAACTGCAAGCAGTGTTCCGAGTAACAGATAAAAGAGTGTCGCTTCATTTTGATTCAAGACAATGGCAACACTATAGGCACCTATACCAAAAAACATAGCATGACCAAAAGAAACAATCCCTGTAAATCCAAGTAATAAGTCATAACTCATCGCAAAAATCCCGAAGATGAACACCTGCATGACGAGAGAAAGAATAATCCTGTCATCATACACGAAAGGCAATACAGCCAAAAGCAACGCAATGATTACGTATATTCCTGTACTTCTTCCCATCCCTAACTTCCTCATGCGGCCTCACCCTTTCCGCCAAACAATCCTTGCGGTCGGAAAATGAGAACAGCGAACATTAAAAGCATATTTACAGCTAAGGAGAGCTCAGAAACGTAATACGCCATAAAGGCTTGAGCCATTCCTACTAAAATAGCTGCCAATAAAGAACCTGTAAAACTTCCCATTCCGCCGATAACGACAACAATAAAAGCAAGTATGGCGAATTCCATGCCCATTTCCGCATAAATCACACCGGAATAAGGAGCTAATAAAACCCCTCCAAGCGCCGCCATCGCAGACCCAACCATAAAGACGAGCATGAAGACAAGTCGAATATTGATGCCAAGCGATTGCACCATTTCTTTATTCATAACGCCAGCACGTACAATAAGACCGATGCGTGTTCGCTTTAAAATAAAATAAGTAATGCCATACACCAATGCTCCTACCAAAATAATAAAGATACGATACTTTATTAAAATTACATCGCCGAGCTGCCAACTACCATCAAGGTAAGCAGGTGGTGCAGCGGATTTTTGATTGGGACCAAAAACAACCTTGAGCATTTCTGATAAAACGAGCATAAAGCCCAATGTAATCAATATTTGCTGGACATGGTTTCCATACACCGGTTTAATAATCAACCATTCTGTAAGTGCCCCTAATAACAGCCCCGTCACAATAGCTCCAAGTATAGCCACCAAGAAACTTCCTGAAATATCATAGATCCATACACCGCTATAGGCCCCCCATGCAAATAACCCTCCATGGGCAAAATTCAACACATCCATCAGACCAAAAATAATAGTAAGCCCAGCGGCTAATAAAAAGATGAGCATCCCCGTAGCTAAGCCATTGATAGCCAAATTGAAAAATAAGTCCACTCTATCTCCCCTCCTTCATCACGCAATGCCAAGATATTTTTTCCGTAACGTTTCATTCTCTTGCAGCTCTTCCATTGCTCCTTGATGAACCGTTTGACCATCATCTAATATATAAAATTGATCCCCGATTCGACTGGCCATTAGAAAATTTTGTTCCACTAGCACAATCGTTGTGCGCTCTTTCATCTGTTGGATGGACTCCATAACCTTCTCGACCACAATCGGTGCCAATCCTTTACTTGGCTCATCAATCAGTAGCAACTCATTCTCGTTCATATACGCTCTTGCAATGGCGAGCATTTGCTTCTGTCCCCCGCTAAGCTGTCCACCAGGCTTCTTCCAAAAGGTTTTCAAATCTGGAAATAGATCAAGCACCCATTCCATTCGTTCATGAGTAGATTCGTTTTCTTTTTTCATGGCTACACGCATATTTTCTCCAACCGTTAAACCTTCAAAGATACCTTGATCCTCTGGGACATAGCCAATTCCTTTTTTGGCAATTTTGTAGGGAGATAGTTTCGTAATATCTTCAGAGTTATACTGCACGCTCCCTTTGGCAGCTGGGTTTAGTCCCATAATGGTTCGTAATGTTGTCGTTTTGCCAGCTCCGTTCCTGCCTAATAAAACCGTTACCTCTCCCTTAGGAACTTCAAATGATATGTCATGTAATATATGATATTGATCGATATAGGTTTGAACATCATGTAACTCAAGCAGAGCTTTCATCATACAATCCTCCTAAGTACGCGGATTGAACCGTTTCGTTGTTCATAATTTCTTCAGGTGAACCATGTGCAAGCAATTGACCGTGGAAAAGGACAAGAACTTGATCGGAAAGGTCTAAAATCATATCCATTTTATGTTCAATGAGAACAATCGTCGTATCTCCTTGCTCTTTAATCCGGCGAATGACATCTAAGATTGCTGGTACTTCCTCTAGCGACATGCCAGCAGTTGGCTCATCTAATAACAGTACCTGTGTTTCTAAAGCTAGCAGCATGGCAATCTCTAATTTTCGCTTTTCGCCGTGAGCTAAGTTATTAGCTAGGGAGTGGGCTTTATCTGCTAATAGAACTTGCTCTAACAATTCCAGCGCCCGGTCCTCAAATTGTTTATAAGCAGTAAAATGACGTAGCATTTGAAAACGAACTTTGTTCTTGGATTGCACAGCAAGACGAACATTTTCAAGAACGGTTAAATTAGGAAAAACATTAGTGATCTGAAACGACCTCCCTATCCCTTTCCTTGTTCGTTTTGTCGGAGAAAGCTTTGTAATATCCTCACCATTGAACGTTATAGCTCCCTTTGTTGGTGATAATTGACCACTTAATAAGTTAAAGAATGTTGTTTTCCCTGCACCATTCGGCCCAATCACGGATGTGAATTGCTTTTCTGGAATATCAATCGTTATGCCATCCACAGCCACATGCCCTCCAAAGGCAATCGTTAAGTCTTTAGTTGAAATAATCGACTCCATCTTTGTCTCTCCTTTCCATTGATGAAACCAATGAACTTCGGCCAATTAGCCGAAGTTCATCCTCAATCTATTGTCCGTTTTGAATCGGAGGAGCTGTTTCCTCTGGTGATAATTTTCTTTCTAATACCGGAACTGGGTAATCATATCCTTCTTTTTCTTCTAATGTAATCTTATAAAGCGTTTGCAGTGCTTGGTGGTCCTCTTCACGGAACGTCATTGTTCCTTTAGGTGTATCAAAGCTCATGCCTTCCATTGTAGGAATTAACGAGTCAGCAGTTGCATCTCCCTCGGTTTTCTTCAATGCTTCTACAATGGAAATGGCTGCGCTCATTCCACCTGGTGTGAATAAGTCTGGTACTTCGCCATATTCTTCTTCATGTCGCTTCACGAGCCAATCATTCACCTCATTCTCTGGAAGCTCATGATAGTAAACCGTAAACCCTTCCATACCAACAAGCGGCTTCATCGTTTTAAGAGCAGCAATATCTGGCGCACCAGTAGATACTTGAATGCCTTTTTCTTGAAGCTTCAGATCTGAGATTTGATTCCAAGGAGTATTCGCTCCAGCCCAAATAACAAATAGGTAATCCGGATCCGCTTCAATAATCTTTTGAATGTTAGCTGTAAAGTCAGTTGCTGTTGCATCTGCGAATTCTTGGTGAACAATATCAGCACCTAAATCTTTAGCAGCATTTACAAAAGCTCCAACACCATCACGACCAAAAGCTGAATCAGGAGCTAATGTGGCGATTTCTACACCTTCATCTGCAATAGCTGCCGCTCCCGCTACCGCATCCTGAGAGGAGTTACGAGCTGTACGGAAAATGTACTTATTCCAATCTGCACCTGTAATACTATCGGCTACAGCCGGCTCTACGACCATTACTTTTTCATGCTGCTTCGCAATAGGAAGAACGGCTTTGGTGTCACCAGAACTAGATGAACCAACCAGTACATCTACCCCTTCATCTTCCAATAGCCCAATAGCTTTTTGTCTAGCTACTTTTGGATCTGTTTCTGTATCCTCAAACACTACTTCAATTTTGCGACCAGCCACTTCCATCGTGCCATCTGTTGCATATTCAAGCCCTAGCTCAAAACCACGCTTTGTCTGAACACCGTATGTTTCCAGTGCCCCTGATAATGAAGCAAGAACACCAATCTTAACCGGCTCACTACTACTACCAGCATCTTCGCCAGAAGTTTCTTCCTGCTCAGACCCAGTATCCTCACCAGATCCTTCATCTTCAGACGAAGCAGTATCATCAGACGAACACCCTACAGCAAATACGATAAGTAGCAACATCATCAGCAAACTACTCCAAATACGTTTCCAAGGCATAAGTAAACCTTCCCCCTTTAGATTAAGTACAATTTGAATCTAACTTGTTGGACTAAGCATACAGAAGGATAGTTACAAAGGAGTTACAAAGTCCCAAAAACGAAAAAGGGAGCTTGATGTCCAGGGCTAATGAAGTTCCATATAAGCACCATTATGTTG
>NZ_AVBF01000081.1 GCF_000770635.1 Pontibacillus yanchengensis Y32 | reverse complement strand
ACTTTAACATCTCCTTATTTCGTGTCTAGATTTATGGGTCCATTATAATCTTCCGCACCTTTAAACACTGTTTATATTAATAAAATATTAATTTGCCTGCTCGATAATCGTTTCAAGTTTTTGTTTGAGATTGACTTCATACTCTAAGAAATCCTCTATACTCATTGGCTTAGCAAAAAGAAATCCTTGAACACTGTCGCAGCCTCCCTTAATCAAAGTGCGAAGTTGCTCATGGTCTTCTATCCCCTCAGCTACTACGCTCATTTGTAAACTATGGGCCACATCTATAATAGATTGAACGACAGAACGCCCATATTCGGTGTGCAATTCATTAATAAATGAACGATCGATTTTTAAAACATCAATTGGTAAGTCTTTTAAATAACTAAGAGATGAATATCCGGTTCCGAAATCATCTAATGAAACTCGTATCCCCATATTACGAATAATCTTTAACTTACTAATAACAAGATCTGCTTGTTCTAATGCTTTACTTTCTGTAACTTCCACCTCTAACTGGGATGGAGTAATATTGTAGAAATAAATGCTTTCTTGTAATTTTTCTAGTACATGTTCATTTAATAATTGTTTAATAGATATGTTTATAGAAAGGGATTTAGTATCATGGTGCGTACTCCTCCAACTAGCTAGTAACTTACAAGCCTCCTCTATCACCCATTCACCAATTGGGATAATAAGACCCGTTTCCTCAGTAATAGGAATAAACTCTCCTGGCGACACATCACCTAACTCATCATGTTTCCATCTAATTAAAGCTTCTACACCATCTACTTTTCTTTCTTGAATATTTATTTTAGGCTGATAGTGTAAATAAAGTTCTTGTTTTTCTACCGCAAACCTTAGTTCCTTTTCCAGAATGACTCTGCGTTGGTTCTGCATTAAATACGAACGATCAAAAACCTCTACCCGATTCTTACCTAATTCTTTTGCTTTATACATTGAGATATCAGCATACTTTATCAACTCATTGATATCCTGACTATCATCAGGAAAAAGACTAACTCCTAAGCTAGTTGTTATCGATAATTGATGATTATTAATCATGTAGAAATCACTTACTCTGTCTACTATTGAACAGGCAATATCATAAGCTTGTTCCTTATTAACTTTGGATAATAGAATTATAAATTCATCTCCACCCTGTCTCCCAATAATAGTATCTTCTGGGCACGCGTGATTTAAGCGATTAGACACTTGGATTAGTAACTCATCCCCCTTATCATGACCAAATGTATCATTAATAAATTTAAAACGATCCAAATCAAGAAATAAGATTGCTCCAAATATATTCTGATCTAATTCCTTTTTCAGCCTATCTGCTAACAAATCACGGTTTGCTAGACCGGTTAATTTGTCATGATATGCCATGTAATTAAGTTTTTCCTGTGTTATATATACATGGTTAAAAGAAGCGGCTAACTCCTCACTCATCTTCTGTAGATTACGGGATAGTACATCTAATTCTTGAAATTGACTAACAGGAAAAGCCACTTCAATCTTATTGCGATTGACAATTCGCCGTTGAACTTCCGTTGCAATATCCCCTAAATACCTGATCGGCTTAAATAGATTATGAGACAATAAATAACTAAACATTATAATGAAATAAGTAATAATCACAGAAAGAAGAAAAATCTTTACATACACGTTGTATAATTTTTGTTGATAAAATCGAACAGGTGCATCAACAAGAATCGTCCAAGGAACAGCCTCTAATTTTTCCTCGCTTCTATAAAATGATTGCTTCCACCTATTCATTGCAGCCATATTTTCTTGATCAGGTTTGAATAGACTAATTGTTTGCTCTACTTCTTGTTCAATTGAGTTGGGTGGTGCATTAAATTTTGATAATACTTCCTTTTCGGAATTTGTCGACGCTATCAGTTGTTGATTTTGATCTAATAAGGTTAATTCTAATTGTTTATCTTGCTGTTCGTTTATTAACAAATGATTTACATATTCTAGATTTAACGCCCCAGTCACATGTCCTTGAAATCTCCCCTTATTTTGTATTGGGGAGTTAATGGTCACAGTAGGTGTGGTTATTCCGCCTCTACCAACAAACACCTCTGATATTACAATATCATTCGTTTCTTTCACTTCTTTAAAATATTCTCTATCTGAAAAATTTAATAATAAAGTAGAATCACCTTGTTTATTCTTTGAAGGGTAAAACCCAAAAACCTCACTATTTTGATCAGCCACATAAACATTGTGAAAATTAGGGAAAGATTTAGCCATTTGTTTCAAGTTTTGCTGTAGCTGTTCTGATGGTACAAGCTCTTGAACAGAATCAGTTTGAGACAATGTCTTAATGGGGGAAAGATGGTTACCCATGAAAGTCTCCAAGGAAACTTTCATATTATCCTGAGCCTCGCTTAGATTTTCAATGATCTCCTGTTCTGTTTTTTCAAATTCTCTTTGTCCTTGGTTTGTCACTAAAATAATAATTGGAATTAAAAATAAGGTAAGTACAGAATAGAATAGAACGTTTTCCAGTAATATCTTAGAATTATTTTTTGTAACCCATCTTTTCATCGGGGTGACATCCACAAAAATAGAAGCCAATAACGTATTGAGAATACCATTCAAAACCAATTTCATTGTCACCAAACTAGTTGCTATCCAACTCATCTCTAATACAAAATAATAAAAACCAACCGTGACCCATGCTCCAAGTAGAATCCAAAAAGCAGCATCTAGTAAAATGAGGTTTTTGTTATTTCTTTTGTCATATAGGTATCCTAAAAATAACGCTTCAAATGTGAAAATTATTACTGCATAAGGGTGTCCCCAGAGGATAATCGTATAAAGACTCGATACAAATCCAGCTACCAAACCATATTTCCATCCGAACACACAAATCACGATTACTGTAACAACTGACCCAAATAAAAAGTCTACACCTAGAAAAAGAGAGACATGGAAACTATTAGTTATGTATGCGAGCACTATGAAGAGTAGTGGTAGTACTTTTTGAATCACAGCTTGTTTTCCCATATAGCCCTCCTACACATGATACAAAAGTACCTAGTTCTTTATAATCAATATAAATTACAATACTTATTGATTATAAGACAGCATAACAAAACTTATCATATTTAACATTCTTTGACTCTCCCATGTGTCATTTAGACACATTAACCTATATGAATTGCTCATTATAGTAGAATTGTTTTAGGATAATATTCGAGTATTTATTCCATATAACAGGAGTGGAGATATGGGCGTTTCTTTATCAATTAATCAAATCAAACCTTACGACAAACTAGAAGAACCAGTCTATCATAATCATACACTGGTGTTACCAAAAGGAACGATATTAACACCCCATCATATTGAAAAGTTACGAAACTGGAAGGTTGGGGAAGTAGTGATAGAAGAAGATCAAGAATCAACTTCTTATACTTCTTGGGAGGGACCTTCACCACAGGAAAGGCTTCATGAGGAAGAAGAAAGTCAGACAAAAGAGATAGCCTTCTTACAACATATCTTCCATCAGGAACTAAATAAAATTGTAAATGAAAGAAGATATGGAGAACTACTGAAATCTGATTACACGCTTCAAGAACTCAGAGGTTTATTTGTTCAATTGTTACAAGAGCCTACAACGAAACAATTGCTAATGAAGCTTTATTGGTATGATGAATATAGTTTCACACATTCAGTTGATGTATTTATATTAGGATATGTTTTAGGGAAAAAAGTACAAATCACCAAGTTAAAACGATTCACAAAAGCTTGCATCCTACATGATATAGGAAAAGTTAAGATACCCTTACATATCCTTCAAAAAAACACAAAACTCACACACCATGAATACGAGATCATTCAAAACCACACCATCAAAGGCGAACAGTTAATGAAAGAATATGAATACAATCAACTCATTTTAGACTTAGCACGCTCCCATCATGAAAGAGTAAATGGTAGAGGTTATCCAGACCAACTAAATCGAGAGAAAACTACCATGTCAAAAGAATTACAGATGTTGATCATTATTGACGTGTATTCGGCACTTACATTAGATAGGTCGTACCGAAATGCTTTTTCAGCTTCTAAAGCACTAGCAATCATGCTTAATGAACAGGAGAATTACGATGAAGTAATGTTGTACCATTTCATAAACACCATTAAGGTGTATCCTAAGAAATCGCTAGTTCGGTTAAATACTGGTGAATTGGCTTATGTGATGGACGTACGAAAAGAATTACCCACTTTATGTATCATTAAGAAGACAAAAGATGAAACCGAATTCATGTTACCTGTAGATAAATCTATTTATATTAGCCACCTTGTAGCGTGGAAAAATGATGATCGTTCACAAAAGAAAATTGAATGGGAACACTTTTTAAATAGTGTTATTTATGAGGATGAATCTAAAGCTTTATATCATTTCAATCAATTAGAAGATGGCTATCGAATTGAAAAGATTTACACTGATTTGTTTGAGCCAGCTTTACATGAAGTTCATAAGCTTGAAAGGGAAAAACAAATCAACAAAGCAGAATTGCACATTGGTATGACTACACTATTAAAAGTCATGAACTACAAGCGTTATGAATATTCTAGAGATCAGCTTAATTTTAAAGGAACCGTGTTGGTAATTGGAGTTGGAAACAATGAGGTCATGATGAAAATTCACATTCTTACTGATTTATTATCATCAATCGGCTTTCGAGTATTTAATATGGAGACACAAGATTTGCAATCTTCATTGCCAAAAGAAGAACTCATTCAATATATAAAAGATTGGGAAATCTATCATGTAGCACTTACAGCTACAAGGCAAACCTGCCACTCTACGTTAAAAACCGTAAAAAAATTAAAAGAAGACATTCCCAATACAACAGTAGCGTTCATAGAGGAAACCTCTCATGAAAAAGACAGGGACAACCTCCCTCATTTCGATTTCCATACTACGGATTTACAAAAATTCGTGCATTTCATTATGAGTTCCAAAACAGAAAGATAAGACCCTATATTATAGCAACTCAAACATCCATAGTAAATATTTCCATAGCAATTTTATTGAATTTCCTTTAAGGTAATATTACACTAATCTTAAAATGGTAGGTGAGGGCACTGGAGAGACAATGGTTAAAAGACATAAGAGAAGCCAAAAACATGACACAAAAAGACGTAGCAAACCAATGTTATATCGATCGATCCTACTATACACAAATTGAAACAGGAAACCGAAACCCTAGTAGATACGTTGCGATTAATATTGCCAAAGTCTTAAACTTTGATCCCTCTGTATTTTTTACAGAAGAGCTTAGTAGCCCCTTTCAGCTTGCACTACAAAACGTTCCAATCGTTATAGCTCACAGTGATCTAGATTTGAAATACACATGGATTTTCAACCGGCATGATGATTTTATAGACATCGATGCAATTGGGAAAAAAGATACAGATCTAGCAAATAATGAAGGAATAGATAAGTTAACTGCGCTAAAGCAAAGAGTAATTGATTCAGGAATAAGTGGGCAATGTATTATTAAATTTCCATTATCTGAAGGTTGGTTTAATTATCTTGTATTCGCCTCCCCATTAATTGATTCATTGGGGCAAGTGACTGGTGTAGCTACTTCCTCCATCAATCTGACAAATTTAGAACCTCTAGGTGTTAATGTTATTGAAAAAACATAGATTACTAGTATCCCCCTCCAAACTTTTAGAGGGGGATAGAGATTACATTACTTGTAGTCTTGAACCATCCGAACCAACATATGAGCTAGCACGTGCTGTTCATCCTCAGTGCCATTTTCCCATAGCTCTTGTAATAATTTTTCCTCACGGTTTTTAGGCTCTTCATTATTTGATAGATAATTAGCCACTTTTTCAGCACTTTGTGCTAGTGCCTCTTCACTCATTCCAACTTTCTCAGCCATACTCACTTTATTTCCTAAATAACTTGCGAAATGATTAAAGTTCTCTAAAATTTCTTCTTTCTTTTCATGACTCATATCTGCTGCTTTTTGTTCCATTTTATTCAGGTTATTTTGCTCGCTCATCTTGATATCCTCCCTTTAGATATTCTATTAATATAATTTCCTATTCGTTAATATGTTAAACATAACCATATATGAAACCATTTGGTAATCAGGTATGTGGTTTTTTTGCTTTTGTAGGAGGATACTTTCAAGAAATAGAGAATGATACATATATATGCAAAGTAGCTTTACGATGATTTAATACAAAGGGGGGCATAAAATTGACTTACCTACCTGGAAAAATTCTAAATGAGATAAGTATTGGAGTATTAGCGATTGATGTCGATTATCAAGTGATTTCTATTAATGAGATGGGAGCACAATTACTGCAAGTCAATAGAGAAGACATACTAGGTAAAAATGTATATGACCTGTTCCCAGATGCTCCATCCGAAGTTAGACATGTGGAACGAACAATTGAAACAGGAAAAGAATTTAACATCGATGTAATGCCCTACAAATGGGGCAAGTATGACTTATATCTGTCTGTTCAAACACGACTTCTTAAGACTGATGATAAAGTAATTGGAGCTATGGTTGAATTTACAGATGTGACTCAACTTTATAATAAACAACTGAAGTTAATAAATAGAATGGAAGATATGGCGGTTAATGTCATACCACTGAGCGAAGGAGTGGCTTTACTACCGCTTCAGCCTATAATAGATGAAGTGGAATTTCGTTATATTCTAGACAAAGGGATCGCTAATGTTTCACGTATGAGGGCAAGCTATTTAATTATCGACTTTTCTACTATCAATACTGTTGACAGTTATTTTATTGAGCGAGTACAACAACTTGTCAAATCTGTATCCCTAATAGGCACAAACGTTTCCATAACAGGAATTAAGCCAACTGTAGCTCGTACATGGATTCATTCTGTAGAGCCTTCGCTTCAAGTGGAATTTCATTTGAATCTTCAAGCAGCCTTGAGAAACATTTCTACATATTAATAAGAGTGTAAGATAGTATCTAGTATATATTTAGCTCTTTCCTTTTCATTAAAATACCACGTATGCCAACCAGGCTTCAGATTAGGAATCACGATTGGTTGAGGGTATCCTTGAAATTTATAACATGAACTTTTGTTTGGAACGACACCATCATGGTTAGAAGTATCGAAGATTTGCAAGTTATGTAATAAATCACGATATTGTTTGCTAAAAAAACTATCACCTTGTTTTTCCTCTGGGATGCTATAACCTATTAGAAACACTTGACCTGAAACATGGTGCCTTGTTTCATTTAGCTCTCTAATAAATGCTGAATCAGGAGACATATCTCTTAATACTGGTGTTCCACTTTGAAACATAGCTACTTCAACTAAAAAATCCTCATAGATTGGTAGCGCTTCTTGTCCAACTTGGATCAAATCACGCACAATATGAAATAGAAGTTCAGCCATACTCCACCCTTCTTCTGAGAGTAATTGATCACCATATTCAGCTAAGGGTGTTCCTAAATGAGGGACGCCGGCTAAGACCATATTATTAGTATAAGAACTAGCTTGATATCCATCATGATTTATCATACTTCTTGTTATCAAACCACCTAAACTATGAGCATAGAAATCCACTCGTCGTTCCTTTTGTATAATACCGGTATGATTTAGGGTTTCATATAGTCTTTCTCCATGTTGAACAATAGATGCTTCTGTTGTGGCGTAGGAGTAACCAATTACTTTATCATAATGCTTTCTTTCTAATAATTCTCGTTTTAATGCTTCAAAGTTCCGCTCTGATGCTGAAAGAAACCCATGCACTAGAATCGCTATCCGCTCGGAAGACGTTGAGAAGACGGGTTGTTTTAATCTTAATTCACGTTCTTCTAGTTCACCATTATTTAATTTCATTTCATATAATCGAGGTATGGTAGGATTAAAATGGTTAATAAAAGCCATAACATTCCGAATAAGTACAAGCACCCGTTCACCTACATCCTCTTCTGTTTGTATCGTAGCTACTTTATCACACCTATTAGCTAATTGTTGAAAAGATAGTGACCCTTTGGAATAAACAAGTTCATAATCATGTAAATTAGAAAGATTTAAACAGTATATAGCTTCCGTGTCCATTGGTAGAATCACTTTTGTATCAGAATTCTGTTTATTCTTATCCATAATAGTTTTCACTAGATCATCTTCATCAATTACATCAAAAGGGTATCCAATACATAAGAAACTACAGTTATCTATAAATTCTTCCATTTCCACCGAAAAGTCTGTCACCTTGATATGCTTTTGACTAATTTTCTCGTACACTTCCTCAAGTCCGTTCTGCACATTAGAATGGTGAATATATAAATCGTACTCCATCCTACTTTCCACCTCCCTACAATTTAATTACATAGTAAAGCTCATTTTCCTTTTTATACATTAGGATAATTTACATAATTTATTCTTTTATATCTTTCGTTCAGAGACTGATTAAACCAAAGTATATATGTAACTAATACAATAATGTAAAACCATAATTACTATTAATTATAAGAGTTATTACAATGACGAAAATAACATAGCACATCAGGTAGTTTGCGTTTATACACAAGGGGTACACACCACAATGTAAGAAATGAAACTACTTTAATTCCAATAAAGGAGTGAGATTCATGGAACTAAATACAGCAATCATTACAGGTGCAAGTAGTGGTATTGGAGCGGCCACCGCAAAAGAATTGGCCAAAAAGAATATAAAGGTCATGTTAGCTGCTCGTCGTGATGAAAGATTAAAAGAATTAAAACAAGAAATTGAAGATATGGGCGGTACAGCTGAATACAAAGCCACAGACGTGACTTCTGCTGAAGAAATGGAAGCTCTTGCAAAAGAAACAAACGACACATTTGGATCCGTAGACATTCTAGTAAATAATGCTGGTCTTATGCCACTTTCCTTCATGAACAAGCGTAAGTTAGATGAATGGAACAAGATGGTAGATGTAAACATAAAAGGCGTTCTTCATGGCATTTATGCTGTCCTTCCTTACATGGAAGAGAAGAATAAAGGTCATATTATCAACACCTCTTCTGTAGCAGCTCATAAAATCATGCCAGGAAGTGCCGTTTATAGTGGAACAAAAATGGCTGTCCATGGTATTTCTGAAGGATTACGCGGAGAATTAGCTAACACTAACATCCGTACAACTATAATTTCTCCAGGAATGGTTGCAACAGAATTAACAGAAACCATCACAGATGAAGATATTCTCAATGCGTTCAAAAACAATTCTAATGACATGCAACCATTACAAAGTCAGGATATTGCAGAAGCTGTTGGATACGCAATCGATCAACCTGTTCATGTTGACGTAAACGAAGTTGTTGTCCGTCCAAGCAATCAATCATTGTAAAAAAACACAATATAAACGCGAGCAACAATTAAATCATAAGCACTAGAAAATCCTTATCACATTATGTGGTAAGGATTTTTCATGCTTACATATTTTCTTCCTTTTTACCTTTATTGCGTAGTAATAGCTTTTTATCCACCTTGTCATCTATTTCATCAACAGTTTTCTTATTAAGCATCATTTCTTCTTTGTTGCTTTGTATGAGTTGTTGGATGGAACGTTTGCTCCTTCTCATCTTATCCAATCTCACCCTTCAATTTAATGTAAAACAATTATTCAGTTATACATTTGTACACTTCTCACAATTTTCCATTCAATTAATTTTAGAACATTCTGACAATAAAGTCAATAATATATTTTCTTTTTATGTATTCACCTATTAGATTAATTTTACTGTATTAAAGTACTTCCATCTCTAGAACTTTATTTATGAATCTTTCATAATCATATGAATATTGTAATCTAAATATAATATTCGTATATAATTCAGGTTTCTTAATACATATGTAGTAACAATTATGGGAGGTGCAGCATGGAGTTTTGGATGTGGATTGTTGGCGTATTGATTTTGTTTTTGGTCATTGGTTTCATCTCAGATGTGCGTGCCAAACGGAAAAGTTACGTTAAGGATGACAGTTTGCATAACAGCATTAAAACGAAACAACATCAAATTGATAAGGATCAGATACGATAGTGTTTGCGTAATTTGATGATGACATATCGTAAGGAGGTGCTGGAAGTTTGCTAGTCTCTAGGCGCAGGAGCTAGACACGTAAGAGCCAGAAATTTCTTTACTCTTGAAAAAGACAGCCTCGTTTTATGAGGCTGTCTTTCATTTCTTATTATTTAATTGGAAAATACAACGTGTATTCTGTATTCACCCCTGCAAACGGCTCATAATACTCAAAACCGAAATCTCCGACTTGCTCATATCCCGATTCTTTAATCCAACGATACAAATATGAATAAGGTTCCAACTCTTTATGCTCAACTGGATTATATCGAAGACTAGCGTATCTACCCGCTGGAATAACCTTACCTTCTAATCCCAATGGTAGCTCCTCTAAACTGCTAACTTCTACAGCAGCCACCCACGTAAACTCATCTTTATCAGGATCCCAATTAGGTGGATCAATATACATCCCATAGGATGAAGGAGCATTGATTCGATTGCTAATGTTTTGAATATCACCTACATGAAATGCTTCTACCATGTTTGGTATCTTAACATCCTTCTGTTCCATGGTCGTACTGCAGGATCGACCTGCTAATTTAATCTCGTCTAATTCAACAATTTGTGGTTTTGAAATCGTTAGCTTTCCATTACTCAAATAATTCACTCCTTTGTAATAGTTGATAAGCCCCTTATGTTTACACTTCTTTCCAAACACCTCGAATTCCTTTTTCATTTTTATACAAAAAGAAACCCATACAAAAAAGCAAGTGAGTCACCTGCTCTTTTGTATGGGTTTCACCATGTTCCAGGACCGCCACCTCGCCCCATACTTTTTTGAAGCTCCGTTTTCCACTCCGCTTCCTCTCTCCGTTTCTCTATACTCTCTTCTGTTTCTCCCTCCCACTTTTGCTTTCTCTTTTTACCTTTCTGCTCCATATACTCACGAAACTTCACAAAACCAATAACGAATAAGAACAAACCTATAGATAATATAGGAAGTAATATTTCCAGATGAATCCCCTCCTTTTTTTCATTATACGAGGGTAAACATGCTGAATAATACGATAGCCGTTAGACAATTTATGAGGCGATTTTGCGACATAGATAGTGGTGATACTTTTTATTTCACCCTTCTATTAATCCTATATACGGAACCTTTTCTCCATTCACCACAGCTATTAATACATGGCCATTCTTTTTTTCTGGTTCATAAACCTCTGTTCCTACTGAAAGTTTAGTAGCTGTTCCATGCTCGAAGTCGTTTTCATTACTAGAAACTTTATTGATGGTCATAACCTTCTTACCTAACTTAAGAGAAGCGTCCTTTATCCAATCTATCTGTTCAGCATTCTTGTAAACGATGTTTCCTTTCAAAAAAATATCGGCGCTTGGATGATTAGATAAGTATGTGGACGCAGAAGGATTACCCAATTCTATGTCGTTTGTTGACAGATTTTGTGAAGAGCATGCTGAAAATAATGCAAGAGCTAAAAGCAATAAACTTATAATAAATGGTCTTTCAACCTTCATAATACACCTCTCACTTTATTCTCTAAGTTGTTACATTCTTTTTCATTTGTAAACTAGTAAGCACTACTATCTGAACGAATGAAATAAACAAAAATAACCCCGCAAATAACGTACCTCCAATTGTAACAGATTGGAACATTACCATACTGAGAACAAGACAAAAGGAAGCCATCACTATATGAAAGCTTCGTAATATTTGAATCTCACCTCTTGCAAATGTGTACATGAGAAGTGTGACTAGATAAATAAGGCAACTTGTCATTAATAATGGGAACAGTGGTTTAAACTTAGCTGCATAGACAAAATGATCCAACTGAACAATGTCTGATTTCGTTGATATTTCTCCATTAACAAGCTTAGATAAAACCGCAGAATACTCCCATTCCCAAGGGTTTCCACGTAATGCACTACCTTCATACCATGATGCCATGACTGTAAATACTAGAAACAAACAAACACACATATATTGCACACCATACTTCATCCTTCTACCTCCCCCATCTAAACAAACTATCTTCCTTTTCCGCCGCCATTCGTGTTTCAACAATTGTGTACGAACTTTATCCCTTTACATTTATATAAGCAATATTCTTATATCGCATTAAGAGTTACTATAGAGCTTTTTCACTTCTATTAACCATGGGGGTTGATTCCTAATTATTCCTCTTAGTTATTAGGATATCTTGTTTGGAAATGTTATACAAGATACAGCACGTTCAATTGTTTTGATTTTTACAACATGTGGTAAACGAAATAAGGTACATTATTATATTGAAAGGGATGAACATAGAGTGAAATATAATCGTTTAGGTAAGTCAGATTTGAACGTGAACCCTATTGGATTGGGGACTAATGCAGTTGGCGGTCATAATATTTATCCTAACTTAGATGAGGAAGCTGGCAAAGACGTCGTTCGAACAGCTTTAGAGGTTGGTATTAATTTTTTAGACACAGCTTATATATATGGCCCTGAAAGATCGGAAGAGTTGGTAGGACAAATCTTAAAGGAGCATGATAATCGAGAGGAGATTGTACTAGCAACAAAGGGAGCTCATCAATTTAAAGGGGACGAAGTTGCATTTAACAATACCCCCTCTTTCTTGAAAGAAGCAGTTGAAGGAAGTCTTAGACGGCTTAACACGGATTATATTGATTTATTTTACATTCATTTTCCGGATAAAGAAACTCCGAAAGATGAAGCTGTAGGTGCACTAAAGGAACTAAGGGACGAAGGAAAAATCAGGTCTATTGGTGTATCCAATTTTTCAGTAGAACAACTTAAGGAAGCGAATAAAGATGGGTATGTGGATGTCATACAATCGGAGTATAACTTATTTAAACGTGAGGCTGAACAAGAAATGCTGCCTTACACAGCAGCACATGATATTACGTTTGTTCCTTATTTTCCATTAGCATCAGGCTTGCTTGCAGGCAAATATGATGAATCGACCACATTTAATGACATCCGCTCGAAAATGCCTCTTTTCCAGGGAGAAGAATTCAAGAGTAACTTACAAAAAGTAGATCAAGTAAGAGAGATTGCTAAAAATAAGGGTGTAGATGTCTCCCATGTAGTTCTTGCATGGTATTTAACCCGAGATTCCATTGATGCAATTATCCCTGGCGCCAAAAGAGAAGAGCAAGTTATTAATAACCTAAAGGCACTGGATGTAAAACTAACTCAACATGAAATTGAGCAAATCGATTATATATTTTCTTAATATATTCCTTTTGAGGACTTTACATAAAGTAAAGTCCTCAAGATTTTATTGATCAATTCTCTCCATTATCAATAATGTCTAAGATTCGTGTCACAACGAGGTGTACTGAAATTAGGGATAATAAATAAATTACACCACCATTTTTAGTACCGCTAAATCCAACTATTAACCACGCTAATAGCCCAGATAAAACAAGAAGTAAGAATAAGTAATTAACTATCCTATCTTTCATATCATCTTCTCCCCCCACTCCTAGATCTTCTACCTCACAAACCTGTCACTTTTCAAACCACTTATATAATGAATTCTCCTATATTTTTCGATATAATTGATGAGTATACTTTTTATTAGGAGAGGTTGTATATTGTTGGAACTTAAGAAAGATTTTAACTATGTACCGTGGGTAGTCGGACTATCCATTGCTATAAATCTTATCGTCGTAGCTTTACTATTCATACCAAATATTGATGGTAATACAGGATTTAATATTAAATTATTACCATTATTGAATGCGGTTTTGAATTCATTTACATTTGTTTTCTTATTAGGTGCCTTATTTATGATTATACGAAAAAACGTCACTTGGCATAAACGATTTATATTTGCAGCGTTTACTACAACCGCACTATTTCTCGTATCCTATTTAACCTATCATTCTATGTCCTCCTCCACGTCCTATGGTGGAGAAGGAATTTTACAATATATCTACTATTTCATACTAATATCACACATAATCCTAGCTGCCGCTATTGTACCTTTAGCATTATTAACTCTGTTCAGAGGGCTAGCCATGAAAGTAGATAAACACCGTAGAATTGCAAGATGGACTATGCCAATTTGGTTATATGTAAGTTTAACAGGAGTAATTGTTTACTTGATGATTTCTCCATATTATTAAATGGATTTAAGCTAAGCTCAGAAAAACAAATTTGAGCTTAGCTTTTTTAATCATACCCTTAGAGATCCACGAAAACCTCTAGCTCCATAGTAGGATTCAGCTCCATTGTGATACAAGAATACGTGACCAAAGCGAAAATCGCAAAAAAGTGCTCCACCTAGTTCTCTAATGTCAGCGGGAGTTTGTACCCAACTCGACGTTTTCTTATCGAAATTTTCAAGTTCTTGTAACGCGCGATATTCCTTTTCTGTTAAAAGTTCTATCCCCATATAAGTTGCCATATCAATTGCATTATTTTCAGGCTTATGTTTTTTTCTTGATTCTAGAGCTCTCCGGTCATAACAAACGCTTCTGCGACCTTTAGGGCTTTCTGCCGAACAATCAAAAAAGATGTATTCACCTTTCTCTTCATCATAACCAACTACATCTGGTTCGCCACCAGTTACTTCCATCTCATTCAACGACCAAAGCTTGTCTATATTAGTTTCTAGTTTTCCTTGGACCCCAGCCCACTCAAGACCTTCATGTCGATGCATGTTATTTTCAAAACGTTCTTTCAATATTTTAAGTAATTCTTCACTCTGTTCAGGTGTTAAATCCTGCTTATTACTATCGCTCTTACTATCTGACATGTTTGTCCCCTCCATATTCAATAAACTACTTTAAAACCAGTTACTTTTACATCACTATCAACTTACCTAATAGGTAACAAAATTGTTCCTATACAGTCAATTTAACACAAACTACGTTATAATAGCTTATTTTCATATGGCTTTGTTGAAATAGTATTATGTTCTTCCATATAAGCACCATAATCTTGAAGACTTGGATTCGAGATATATTAAGGGTGAGGTCCGATACTT
>NZ_AVBF01000082.1 GCF_000770635.1 Pontibacillus yanchengensis Y32 | reverse complement strand
CACCAGCTGCTAAAAATATCTCGACTTCAAGTCTTCAAGATAATGGGGCGATCATGGAATATCAAGAGAAAGCCAAATAATAAAAAAGACAACCCACTAAAGGTTGTCTTTTATTCTGTAGTATATATTTAAACGAACCTATTATCTTGCTACTTGTTCTAAGTTTCCGTTTTTCTCCATGCGGAATGCTGCTTTGGATTGGTCGTCTTCATCAAAGACTACCATTTTACGTGCACGATCCATAATATTGATTAGTACTTTATAATCTTCTTGAACCGTTTGGTATTGTTTCTCCATATGTGAAAGTTGTTTTTCTAGCTTTTCATTTTCGGTACGTAGCGTTTCATTCTCTTGTTCTAGCTTTGCTACTTTAGATTGAGATTGATGAGACGCATTATAGTGAGATTTTAGTTCCCTCATGTGTTGAATGACTTGATCAAAGGATACAGTAGCTGCTGGTTGCTTTGGCTGTTCGATAGTTGGTTGCTTTACAGGCTCTTGAACTGCAACTGTTTCATGTTTAGTTGACCCGTCCCATTCAAAATCATCTTCATCCTCGTTAGAGAAGACCATTGCTGGTTGAAGGGAAGTTCTCTCCGTTTGTTGTTGATTTGCTAGAGCACGTTTCTTTTCTTTTCGCTGACGTTTTGCAATTTCAATAGCTTGAATATATTTTGTACGAACCTCTGCATTCCATCTGAATCCACATGCTGCTGAAGTGCGATTCAAATGATCTCCAACCTCATCAAAGGCCTTTAATTGAGTACTACCTTCTCTTATGTGGCGAAGTACAGTCTCGGCTAGTAATAAATCATCCTCGTGTGACCATGCATCTTGTCTTACTTTTACCATAGTATTTTCCATCTCCTTTTCTCCTTTTCCAGGATGTTTATAAGGACGAAACTTCCTAATAAACACTCCCTATTAACCTTTTCATTTTTATAAAACTAGTTTGTTATATTTGGTTCTATTGTTAACGGAAAAAAGAAAAATATACCTATGGTAATGAGAAAAACACTATTTTCTTCTATTTTCTATACTTTCATATACTTGACTTAGTCCTTTTTCAAATTTTCCTGTCTTTTTGGGTGAATAATAGATGGCATCTTTAATAGAATCAGGTAAATATTGTTGATTCACCCAACCATTCTCATAGTTGTGAGGGTATTTATATTCCACACCTCTTCCTAATTTCTCTGCACCCTTATAGTGAGCATCTTTTAAATGTTTAGGTACATCTCCACTTTTCCCATTACGAATATCATGTAATGCAGCGTCCAATGCTTTGTAGGCAGAGTTTGATTTAGGGGAAAGGGCTAATTCTACAATGGCGTTGGATAATGGAATGCGAGCTTCTGGAAAGCCTAAACGTTCAGCTGCTTCAACAGCTGCTATCGCTCTTGGTCCTGCTTGAGGATTTGCAAGACCGATATCTTCATAGGCAACTACAATCATTCTTCTGGCAATACTGTCTAAGTCACCAGCTTCAATCAATCTACCTAAATAATGAAGAGAAGCATGAACATCACTTCCACGAATTGATTTTTGGAAAGCTGATAGAACATCATAATGTGCATCTCCATCTTTATCATGTGAGAAACTTTTCTTTTGCATGCATTGTTCAGCAGTATCTAAATCAATCACTACTGTGTTCTCTTCATTAACAGGAGTTGAAAACACCGCAAGTTCAAGACCATTAAGGGCTGCACGTAAGTCTCCGTTTGCTGAATGAGCAAAATGGTCAATTGCTTCATCTGAAATATCAATAGTATACGAGCCTAATCCATTTACTTCATCATTCATGGACCGATATAATGATTCTTTTACTTCATCTATCCCAAGTCGCTCAACTTCGAATAAATGACATCTGCTTCGAATGGCAGGGTTGATAGAGTGGTATGGGTTACTAGTTGTACAACCAATTAGAGTGATTAAATTACTTTCAATATGAGGTAGCAAAAAGTCTTGTTTGCCTTTGTCTAATCGATGCACTTCATCTAAAATAAGAACAAGTTGTCCAGACATTTTTGCCTCTTCTACGGCAATTTCCATGTCCCTTTTCTTATCCACTACGGCATTTAATGTTTTTACGCGAAGGTTTAAGGTCTTAGCAATGGCCATCGCCAATGAAGTCTTTCCTGTTCCTGGAGGTCCAAATAGAATCATAGAAGCAAGACGATCTGCTTCTACCATGCGTCGAATCATTTTACCTTCCCCAACAAGATGTTCTTGACCAATAATGTCGTTAATGTGTGTTGGGCGCATGCGAAATGCTAGAGGTTGTTGGTTCATGTAAGCTCGCTCCTTTATGGAATATGTAATGATAATGGGATTTTTAGTTATGTAATACTTAGTTCCAGCGCCTATCTTCTGTAGGGAACCCATCACTATTTACAGGGCTGATTCCTTTACTTTTTATAAAAAGCAATTTATAGTTTTAGTTTGATTATTGAATGATTTATATTTTATTTTAGCCTATAGATGTAGCAGATAAAATGCAAGAATCATGCAATTCGTGCTATAATAGCAATGTTTGCATACTTTACGTATTTTTATCGCAGAAAGGAGTATGCGATATGGGACAATCTAAGAATTCACAAGCTCAGATCATTCGAAAACAATCGTCCTTCAGAGAATTGATGATTCGTTGGTCTTTTTTTGTTATTGGGTTAATTATTTTAGCATTTGGAATTTCGTTAACTATACAAGCAGAAATGCTCGGTATCGGCCCCTGGGATGTTTTCCATGTGGGGTTAAATAAACAGTTTGGATTAACCGTTGGCACTTGGTCTATAATAGCTGGTATTGTCGTTGTTGGCTTTACTTCAGCTGTGACAAAGTCCTTTCCACAAATCGGTACTATTTTAAACATGTTATTAATTGGCGTTTTTATTGATGTATTTTTATTTATATTACCAGACCCTCAAGCAGTCTGGACGAATATTGTTGTGTTTGTCCTTGGCGTTGTTGTACTTGCATATGGAATTGGAATTTACGTTGCTCCTGAGTTAGGAGCTGGACCAAGAGATGGGCTGATGTTGGTTATTCGTGACTTAACTGGCCTTAGTGTTCAATGGGTCCGAAATGGTATAGAAATTATTGTCTTTCTACTAGGTTGGATGTTAGGTGGACCTGTAGGAGTCGGTACAATATTTATTGCATTCTTTTTAGGTACTATCGTAGGCTATTCATTGCCTCAATCGAAAAAACTGTTAGATTACTGTATTCAGAGAGGTGAACGAGATGAAAATCTCAACAAAAGGTCGTTACGGTCTAACCATCATGATCGCTCTAGCCAAAAAATACGGTGATGGACCAATATCTTTAAAATCAATTGCTCGCGAACATCAATTATCAGAGCATTATTTAGAACAACTGATTGCACCGTTACGAAATGCTGGATTAGTTAGAAGTGTTCGTGGTGCTTATGGTGGTTACATGCTAACTCGTAATCCAAATCAAATTACTTCTGGGGATGTTATAAGAGTATTAGAAGGTCCAATTAGTCCTGTAGAAGGTATAGAAGATGAAGAACCAGCTAAACAAGCTTTATGGATGAGAATTCGTGATGCAGTTAAAGAAGTGCTTGATACAACCACATTATATGATTTAGCTCAACATGATGATTCTGAAGACCAAGAAGCGTATATGTTCTATATTTAAACAAAAGAGAAGGGAGGCGTATTCATGAACCCGATTTATTTCGATCACGCAGCTACTGCACCAATAAGCAATGAAGTGGTAGAAGCTATGGTACCTGTCATGCAAGACGTATATGGTAATCCATCTAGTGTCCATTCATTTGGTAGAAAAGCACGTAAAATATTAGATGATGCACGTAACGTACTTGCCACAAGTATAGGAGCTCAAGAGAAAGACATCATCTTTACAAGCGGTGGCACAGAAGCGGATAATTTAGCGGTAATGGGCGCTGCTAAAGGCAATCAGCATTTAGGTAAGCATATTATTACCACAGCTATTGAACACCATGCTGTTCTTCACCCAGCTGAACAGTTAGAGGTAGAAGGTTTTGAAGTTACGTATTTACCTGTAAATGAAGCTGGATTGATATCCATTGATGATTTGAAGGCTGAACTACGTGAAGATACGATCTTAGTATCTGTGATGTATGTGAATAATGAAACAGGAAGTATTCAGCCAATTGCGGAGATCGGCGCAACCTTAGCAGAGCATCAAGCGTTGTTCCATACGGATGCCGTCCAGGCTTATGGAGCACTTCCTCTTCAAGTGGATGCATTAAACGTTGATTTATTAACGCTATCTGCACACAAGATTAATGGACCAAAAGGGATTGGAGCGTTGTATGCTAAAGACGGCGTAAGCTTGCATCCACAACAACACGGTGGTGAACAAGAGCGAAAACGCAGACCTGGTACAGAAAATACAGCAGCTGCTCATGGTTTTGCGAAAGCTGTAGAATTGATGAAAGAAAATCAAAAAGAACGTCTACAAACGCATAAGCGGTATAAAAAGCTGTTTCTTGATACACTGAAAGAAGAGGAAATTGATTTTGCTATTAACGGTGGGAGAATTAATGTGCCTACCATAGTTAATCTTCATTTTCCTGGATTGAATGTAGAGACGCTGCTTACTAATTTTGATTTAGATGGAATTGCTGCCTCTAGTGGCTCAGCATGTACAGCAGGGTCTGTTGAACCTTCTCATGTGTTACGTGCTATGTTCGGTGAAGGGGATGAACGAATTACCAGTTCCGTCCGTTTTAGTTTCGGGCTTGCTAATACAGAAGAAAATGTGCAAGAAGGCGCACGCAAAGTAGCAAAAGTCATTAGACGATTAACAAAGACATCTTAAGGTGGTGACAACAATGAAAGACCCAAAAGATACCCGTGTTGTAGTTGGGATGTCAGGCGGCGTTGATTCATCTGTTGCAGCATTGTTATTAAAAGAACAAGGCTATGATGTTGTCGGTATTTTCATGAAAAATTGGGACGACACAGATGAAAATGGCGTCTGCACCGCTACAGAAGATTATGAAGATGTAATCCGCGTATGTAATCAATTAGATATTCCGTATTATGCGGTGAATTTTGAGAAGCAGTATTGGGATAAGGTATTTACCTATTTCCTAAATGAATATAAAGCTGGGCGTACTCCAAACCCTGATGTAATGTGTAATAAAGAAATTAAGTTTAAAGCATTTTTAGATCATGCCATGTCTCTTGGTGCAGATTATTTAGCTACAGGACATTATGCTCAAGTCCGTAAAAATGGTGATCGCTATGAAATGTTAAGAGGTAAGGACAACAATAAAGACCAAACCTATTTCTTGAATCAGTTGTCCCAAGATGTTCTTTCTAAGGTTATGTTCCCGCTAGGTCATTTAGATAAAAGCGAAGTAAGAGATGTAGCGAAAGAACATGATCTAGCTACGGCAACAAAGAAAGACTCAACAGGTATCTGTTTTATTGGAGAAAGAAACTTCAAGGAATTCCTTAGTCAATATCTTCCTGCACAACCTGGAAACATGGAAACAATGGAAGGCGAAGTGAAAGGGAAGCATGATGGACTAATGTATTATACATTGGGGCAAAGACAAGGTCTAGGTATTGGTGGTCCAGGCGAGCCTTGGTTTGTCGTTGGTAAGAATGTTGAAGATAACATTTTATATGTTGGACAAGGTTATCATAACGACTTGCTATATTCAGATGGTTTAGAAGCATCTGAAATAAACTGGGCTCTTGGAGAGGCACCAACAGAAGCATTTACTTGTACGGCGAAGTTCCGTTATCGTCAAGAAGATACTCCTGTCACAGTTACTCCAGTTGATGAAACGCATGCAAAGGTAGAGTTCCATGAACCGCAACGTGCTGTTACTCCTGGTCAGGCTGTTGTACTTTACGATAATGAAGTTTGTCTTGGTGGAGGCACGATTGATGAAATCGTGAAAAATAATGAGTATATCTCTTATGTAGGTTAATATCCCTGACTCTATTGAGTTAGGGATTTCTTTGCATATGACTCAGGCGAACTAGAACCAACACCTCATGGTAATAGATGGTATAATTTTGTTAGAAATAAACGGGAGGAAACGAATATGGATCATCTCAATCAAGGAATACAATACATGCAGGAACAAAAATACGAAGAAGCAGCTCAAAGCTTTACAAAAGCAATTGATGAGAATCCTAATGAACCATTGGGGTATATCAATTTTGGTAATCTCCTTCTTCATATGAATGACCCTGAGCGAGCAGAACGCTTTTTCGAAAAGGCTATAGAAGTAGATCAGGATGCAGCCACAGCTTATTATGGGTTAGGTAATGTATATTATGAACAAGAGCAATATGAAAAAGCTCAAAAACCATTCCAACAAGCAATCCAAAAAGGTCTAGAAGAAAGTGATGCCTATTACATGCTAGGGCTAACGCTTCTATATCAAGAACAATTTAAGTTAGCGATGCCGTATTTATTACGTGCTACAGAATTATCCCCAGAGGATGCCGAGATACATTTTCAATATGGGATGTGTTTAGCTCAGGTAGATTTAATTGATGATGCCATCGGTACATTTCATAAGGTGATTCAACTAAATGATGAACATAGTGATGCTCATTATAACCTAGGGGTAGCATTACTGTATAAAGAGGACCCTCATCAAGCCATGCAGCATTTTGAGAAAGCACTAGAAATTCAACCTGATCACATGTTAGCTTCTCACGCAAAAGCAAAAGTGGAAGAAGCTCTAAGCCAAGATTCAGAGGAATAAAAGGAGTACATCGCAATGGAAAAGCAAATGGAAGAACAATTCATAGCCGAAAAAGGATTTATTAAAGGAGAGCTCATCCGGATGATTTATCATAATGAGGATGAGCACTTTTCCATTGCCTTAATACATATTGTAGAAACGAATGAATCCATTGAAGAGAGCGAAATGGTTGTAAAAGGTCATTTTACACGTCTAGATGAAAAGGAACATTACATATTTTATGGCGACCTAATCCAACATCCTAAATTCGGCGAACAGTATAATGTCGAGCACTATCAAAAAGAAATCCCTACCTCAAAGGAAGGGGTCGTACTCTATTTATCAAGCGATTTATTTTATGGGATTGGAAAAAGGACTGCAGAAAGAATTGTAGGGGTTCTTGGTGAACAAGCAATTTCAAAGATTCTTCAGGATCCTTCCGTATTACAGGAGGTCCCATATTTAAAGCAAGAAAAAGCAGATCAACTAGTAGCAGATCTTAAAGAGCATCAAGGCTTTGAGCATATTGTTATTTCGCTTTCTGAATATGGGTTCGGTTTACAAATGGCACAAAAAATATATGAAACGTATCAAGATCGTGCTTTAGAAATCTTACAAGAAAACCCTTATCAATTTGTCTTTGATATAAATGGATTTGGTTTCAAGCGTGCTGATGAGGTTGCAGCAAAGCATAATATTGCCTATGATCACCCTACACGAATACAGGCAGCGTGCCTATATACACTAAACGAATGGTCCCAGCAAGGGCATGTGTTTGCACCATACGATGTATTAGTTGAAGAAGTCCAACGCGTTTTAAATAATGAAATTTCTACCGTTACAGCTGAAGTTATTTCCCGAGAAATCAATCAGCTTGCAGAGGAAGAAAAATTAATTCAGGAGGAAGGGAATATTTATTTACCCTCCCTTTACTATGCTGAATCAGGTTTTGCTGAGCAATTGCATCGCTTATTAATGGGAGAAATAGAAGACGAGTATTCCCAGGCAGAGCTTATGAAGATTGTTGGAGAAATAGAAGATGAGGAAGAGATAAGCTATGGTAAAGAACAATTCGACGCAATTGAAAAAGCTCTTCATTCCAATTTAATGATTCTAACAGGGGGACCTGGTACTGGAAAGACTACGGTTATAAAAGGAATTGTAACGGCCTATGCAAAATTAAATCGTAAATCATTAAAGCCTGCTGATTATGATTCTGAAGAACCTTTCCCGTTTTTATTAACAGCTCCGACTGGACGTGCAGCCAAACGGATGAATGAATCGACTGGAATACCAGCGGTTACCATTCATCGGTTATTAGGATGGAACGGTGGAGAAACCTTTGAGCGAGACCAGGATCATCAATTAGATGGAAAAATCCTTATTATCGATGAATTTTCCATGGTTGATATTTGGTTAGCCAATCAGCTATTTAGGGCTATTCCATCTGATATGCAAGTGTTACTCGTTGGTGATGAAGATCAGTTACCTTCTGTAGGTCCTGGTCAAGTTCTTTCTGACCTTCTTACAACAAACTTAATTCCTGCAACACAGCTTAAAGAAGTATATCGTCAAAAAGAAGGATCCAAAATTATTCAACTAGCCCATGATATGAAGCAAGGAAAATGCGATGCTCAGTCATTGGCAAAAGCAAAAGATTTTAATTTTATATCTTGTGTAGAGCATCAAGTACTTCATGTAATACAAACTGTGTATGAGAAAGCGATGGAAAAAGGCCATAGGTTAAAAGATATCCAAATTTTAGCATCTATGTACCGATCGAAAATTGGTATCCATCGTCTTAATCAAGAAATTCAGCAGTTAGCGAATCCTGCTAGTCGACAGAAACGAGAAATGAAAACAAAAGAAGTGATTTATCGAACAGGAGACAAAGTGATTCAGCTTGTCAATCAACCTGAATCAGGTGTTTATAACGGTGATATAGGTGAAATCGCCGCTATCTTTAAGGAAGATGAGACAAAAGAGCAAAAGGAAAAACTTGTTGTATCGTTTGAGGGTAAGGAAGTAGAATATCTGCGTAAAGATTTATCGCAATTAATGCATGCGTATTGTACATCCATACATAAATCACAAGGGAGTGAATTCTCGATAGTCATTTTACCTGTGGTAAGAAGCTACTCAAGAATGTTGCGACGTAATTTGCTTTATACAGCAGTTACTCGTAGTAAAAAATCACTGATAATTTGTGGAGATGAACAAGCATTTCGACGAGGTGTGGAGACAGTTGATACCAATCGTCGATACACCTCCTTACACGAACGTCTGGACGAGTTATTTAATGAAGCATCTACTGAAGTTGTAAATGAAAACGAGGAAGAACTTTCCCCTTATGACTTTATGTGATCCGCACATACTATAGGTGTTCACCTCTTCGGTGAACCTACCATTGGGTGTCAATTTTCAACTTTGATGTATGTTTTGGCAATGATTTGGTAACAATGTCTTGCAGAAGGAACTATTCAGTAAGGAGTGCCTACTGTATGCATTGTCCAAATTGTAAACGGAAAGATATCGGAAAAATTGGAAGTAACCAATATTATTGCTGGAACTGTTTTATTGAGCTTTCTATTACCGATAGTAAAGTTCATGTTCATCAGGTAGAAGAAGATGGTTCCCTGAGCTCTCTCGATGATTTGTTTGGAGAAGAAGAACAAGCAGCCCAATGGTAAATCCATTTAGGGTGGTGAAGCGGATGAATAGAACATTCACATCTCTTGCAGCTCTTGGAGTAGGTGCCGCACTTTACTCAAGGAGAAAAAGAAGAGGTAAAAACAACAATTTCTTTTCTCAAAAATCAATGAAGCGTATGCGAAAGAGAGTAAAAAGAGCATTTCAATAATGCAAATTGGGCAGACTGCTAGTAAAGGGTCTGTCCTTTTTATACTTTTGGATGACTTTTTGATCACAGAGGTGCTGGAAGGTGGTGTACACATTGGCTGATCAACAACTGGGGAGAACCATGAAGTGGATTTATCGAAGCGTATTAACGTTATTAGTACTGTTAATTATTTTCTTGCTCATGAAGTTGTATCCTTTCTATGATGCCTTCTTACAAGTTATTTTTACACTATTGATACCATTTGTTATTTCCATGTTTCTTGCTTATTTACTTCATCCTATCGTGGAAAAGCTCCATGAACAAAATCTGCCAAGGTGGTTAGCTATTACGATTATTTACCTATTCTTCTTCGGAGGTGTAGGTTATGTCGTTTATAAAACCTATCCAGTTTTTTTGAAGCAGTTAAAAGATTTATTTCATAATATACCAAGTTTTGTGGACACGTATCGAACGTGGATATACAGTATGTATGAAAAGACATCTTTCTTACCAGAATCGGTTCATGATCGCATGGATAATATTCTGTTGAATATGGAACAAATGGGGGAAGATGTAGTAGCATCAATTGGTACAAAATTAACCGGAGTATTTGATCTAGTAATTATCATTGCTGTCATACCCGTATTAGTTTTTTATATGTTGAAGGATTTTCCTATTATGAAGAATATGTTATGGCAATTCACCCCTTCAAAGTATAGAGATGAAGGCAAGGAAGTTCTGAGAGAAATTGATAAGAGTCTAGGAGGGTACATTCGAGGCCAGTTGCTTGTTTGTTTCTTTGTGGGAATAATTTCGATTCTTCTATTATGGCTGATTGGGATGAAGTACCCACTTGTTCTTGGTGGTATCATGGGAGTTACGAATGTCATTCCTTATTTTGGTCCTGTTCTTGGAGCAATACCAGCATTGATAATCTCTTTAACCATGGGAGTAAAGATGGTCTTGTTTGTAGCATTAATCGTGTTGATTGTTCAAATTTTAGAAGGCAATTTATTATCACCCTTTATAGTAGGGAAAAGTTTACACATTCACCCCGTTCTAATCATTCTAGCTTTACTAGTAGGAGAAAAGCTAGCTGGCATTATTGGTATGATTATTGCTGTTCCGGTCCTTACTATCATTAGGGTGTTCATACATCATATTCGATTGCACCGTCACAAGGTTTGACATTTAAACAAGAGTTCTCTATAATTTTTGATACCATATACTTAGACTTGTATTAAATATAAGTGAGCTCGAAAAGACCGTCTATAGACGTTATGAAAAGAGCATCTTTATATAAAAATTCGACGATGGATCGAGTACGTGACACACTCTCCAAAATAGAGAGAAGCACCCTTGGCTGGAAGGTGCTTTGGAGGAAGAGTCATGGAAGGCTAATCCGGAGTGCGGGTTAATTTCCGCCGGGTACGCGCCGTTATAGCGATGGAAGACAGTGTCTTCATTGAGTGATGAATGGATTTCCATTCATAACCAGGGTGGTACCGCGAAAGTTAACTCTCGTCCCTGCAGTATATTGCAGGCCGGGAGTTTTTTTATGGTCAAATTTTTATAGTACTTCTCATATCTAAAGAATTTAACAAACCTATCCAAGGAGGAAAATATAATGAAAACATTAACGTCTGCTCAAGTTCGCCAAATGTTCTTGGATTTTTTCAAGGAAAAAGGCCATAGTGTTGAACCAAGTGCATCATTAGTCCCTCATGAAGATCCTACTTTACTTTGGATTAATAGTGGTGTTGCGACGCTAAAGAAATACTTTGATGGTCGAGTGATTCCTGACAATCCGCGTATTGTAAATGCACAAAAATCGATTCGTACCAATGATATTGAGAATGTGGGAAAAACAGCGCGACATCATACCTTCTTCGAAATGCTTGGTAACTTTTCCATCGGTGATTACTTTAAAGAAAAGGCAATTGAATGGGGATGGGAATTTTTAACGAGTCCTGATTGGATTGGTTTTGAACCAGATCGATTAAGTGTAACAGTTCATCCAGAAGATGATGAGGCATATGAAATCTGGAGAGATAAAGTTGGTGTGGCTGAGGAGCGCATCATCCGACTGGAAGAGAATTTCTGGGATATTGGAGAAGGTCCTAGTGGTCCAAATACAGAGATTTTTTATGACCGCGGAGAAGAGTATGGGAACGATCCGAAAGATCCAGAGCTATATCCTGGAGGAGAGAATGAGCGCTATTTAGAAATTTGGAACTTAGTGTTTTCCCAATTCAACCATAATCCAGATGACACGTACACGCCTCTACCTAAGAAAAACATTGATACAGGCATGGGATTAGAGAGAATCGTATCGGTTATTCAGGATACTCCTACCAATTTTGAAACCGATTTGTTCAAACCAATCATTGAGCAAACAGAACAGTACACAGATGGAAAGTATGGAGATGACCCTGAAAAGGATGTAGCATATAAAGTTATTGCGGACCATATCCGTACAGTTACCTTTGCTATCGGTGATGGTGCTTTACCTTCTAATGAAGGAAGAGGATACGTTCTGCGTCGTCTTCTAAGAAGAGCCGTTCGTTTTGCTAAACAAATTGGTATTCAAAAGCCATTTATGTATCATTTGGTACCATATGTGGCAGATATCATGAATGATTTCTACCCTGAAGTAAAAGAAAAACGGGACTTCATTACAAATGTGATCAAAACAGAGGAAGACCGCTTCCACGAGACACTGAATGATGGACTTTCCAGATTAACAGACATCATTAAACAAGAAACAGCTAAAGGAAAAAATGTTTTCCCAGGGACAGAGGTATTCCGTTTGTATGACACATACGGATTTCCAAAAGAACTGACAGAAGAATATGTTCACGATGCAGGTTTCACATTAGATGAAGAAGGCTTTCAACAAGAAATGGAACGTCAGCGTGAGCGTGCTCGTAATGCTAGGCAAAAAGTGGACTCAATGAGTGTTCAAGAAGGTGTACTAGGTGAAGTAACTGTAGAAAGTGATTTCGTTGGATACAATGAGACAGAAACATATACAACTATTACAGAACTTGTGAAACAGAAGGATTTCACTTCAGAAGCTCATGAAGGGGAAGAGGTTTATCTTTTCCTAGAACAAACACCTTTCTATGCCGAAAGCGGTGGACAAATTGCAGACAAAGGTTGGATCCAAACGGAAGAAGCAACGTTGGCTGTTCAAGATGTACAAACAGCCCCTAATGGGCAGCATCTACACCATGCTATTGTTCAAGAAGGAACGATTCGAAAAGGGGACCAGGTGAAGGCGAGCGTAGAGCATTCTTCTCGTTCCCACACCGTGAAAAACCATACAGCTACTCATCTACTACATCAAGCTCTTAAAGATGTACTAGGTGACCATGTAAACCAGGCAGGTTCATTGGTTTCTCCAGATCGTTTACGTTTTGACTTCTCCCACTTTGGTTCTGTAACAACAGAAGAACTGGAACAAATTGAAACAATCGTAAACGAAAAAGTATGGGAGTCCATCCCGGTAGCGATAGATTACCATTCTTTGGATGAAGCAAAAGAGATGGGAGCTATGGCTCTATTTGGTGAAAAATATGGAGACACTGTACGTGTCGTAAAAATGAACGATTATTCCGTTGAACTTTGCGGCGGCTGCCACGTAATGAACACAGCTGAAGTAGGATTGTTTAAAATAGTATCAGAATCTGGTATCGGTGCTGGTACACGTCGTATTGAAGCTGTTACAGGTAAAGGTGCATATCAGTTCATGAACGGAAAGCAACAAATTCTTCATCAGGCTGCCGATTTATTAAAGACAAAGCCAGAAAACGTACCTGAACGTATTGAAGGATTGTATCAAGAAATGAAAGACATCCAACGTGCGAAAGATTCTTATGCTGCAAAACTTGCCAATATGGAAGCTTCGTCTATTCTTGATCAATTTGAAGAAGTAGAAGGGGTACACCTGCTAGCGAAACAAGTCGATGTTTCTGATATGAATGCATTGCGTAATATGGTAGATGATGTGAAGCAAAAAATGACATCTGGTATTATTATTCTTGCAGCCGTAAATGATGGTAAAGTACAACTTGCAGCCGGTGTCTCAAAAGATTTAATTGACCAGGGCTATCATGCAGGGAATTTAATTAAAGAAGTTGCAACACGCTGTGGCGGCGGCGGCGGTGGTCGTCCAGACATGGCACAAGCAGGTGGGAAAAACCCTGAACAAGTAGAAGAAGCACTTTCCTATGCAAAAACATATGTTGAATCTGTGTCTTCGAGCCAATAATTCGTTATAATGGAATAAATACGTATACATTGTCAATTTCATGCATACATGGAGGAGATAAGTGGGTACATCTATTAAAGAGGTGATTCGATGAGTTCCATGGACAAGACTATGAAATTTAATTTCGCAGAAGAACCATTTGATGATAACGTTAAAGAGGTTTTACTTTCTGTTCATGAAGCGTTAAAAGAAAAAGGATATAACCCTATAAATCAAATTGTAGGATATCTTTTATCAGGGGATCCAGCTTATATCCCACGTCATCAAGATGCACGAAATATGATTCGAAAAATAGAACGTGATGAGCTAATCGAGGAATTAGTTAAATTCTATCTAGAACAACAACAGCAACAAGAGGAGTAACATGAAGATAATCGGGCTAGATGTAGGAGAAAAAACGATAGGCGTCGCAGTAAGTGATGCATTCGGTTGGACTGCCCAAGGCATTACAACACTTTATTGGGAAGAAGGCGACTATGAGAAAGCTTTCAAAGAACTAGATCCATACATGAAATACCATGAAGTGGAAAAGCTAGTTGTTGGACTCCCAAAAAACATGAATGGTACGATAGGCGAACGTGGCGAAGCTTGTCAGGAGTTCGCAGAGAAACTTAGAGAACACTACAACCTCCCTGTAGATTTATGGGATGAGAGGTTAACGACGATGGCTGCGGAGCGAGTGTTATTAGACGCAGATATGAGTCGTGGAAAACGAAAAAAAGTAATTGATAAAATGGCAGCTGTCATTATATTGCAGGGCTATTTAGATTCGAAAGGATAGGTGAAACCATGGCACTAGAAGAAAAAGAGCGCATTATTATCCCAGATGAGAATGGGGAAGAACATTTATTTGAAGTCTTGTTTAAATTCGATGTAGATCAAACAGGTCATTCTTACATCGCAGTTGTTCCAGTAGAGCAACAAGAGACAGAGGAAGTAGAAGTCTTTGCATTCCGTTATGAAGAAAAAGATGACGATGAAGACGATTTAGCCCTTTATCAAATTGAAACGGATGAAGAATGGGAAATGGTTGAGGAAGTATTAAATACTTTCACAGAAGATGACGAATAACTGACAAAAAAAAGCCTGCCGCTGGTAGGCTTTTTTTTATATCGTTATTACACAATAGCCCCATTATGTTGAAGGCTTGGATTCGAGATATTCTGAAAAGTATTGGGTCCGATACTTAAATAGT
>NZ_AVBF01000147.1 GCF_000770635.1 Pontibacillus yanchengensis Y32 | reverse complement strand
CTTTCCTGCGGGCGAGCTGGTGAGCCTTCTCACTCGCTTCGCTCCCTCCGGGGTCTCACCAACCTCTTTCTCCCGCGGGAGTCTCGCAGTTCCCCCTTCACCCCCTGCTGAAGTTTGGCGATCGGACCCGCGGCTAAGATGGGTAGTTCTTAATATCACCAGGGGATTACTCTTTTTTACCGTTCTATATGCTGTTTATAACACTTATCCAAAGCTCACTGCCTTTAAAAGTGGGATTTAGACATTCTTTCATGTCAT
>NZ_AVBF01000102.1 GCF_000770635.1 Pontibacillus yanchengensis Y32 | reverse complement strand
CTCTAAATTAACACAACGGAAACATTTCTCTAATCCATAATATCTCGAACCCAAGTCTTCAAGATAATGGGGCTTATGTGAAATATGAACTTACAAAACTATGAATAACCCTACATACGTTCATCATGAGTATTTTTCTGTACAAACCAACTAGGATCATTCATTAATTCAGGATTAAATCGTTTCTTACTTTTCTTCTTTTTTCGTCTGTGCTTCCTTTTCACAACACCAATCTTCTCCTGCGCTTCATTTATCATTGCTCCTGCAATGCCTTGAACAGATAGTATGAACAGAATATAAGCTATTAAACTTGGGGCTATGAGCCATAATTTTTCTGTCATGAATGCTTCTCTAAGGTAAGCAATCATACCAGCCCATTCATTCGTCACGGACGTTGGAGGTCCACCAACATTAATGATCGTTCCACCTAATAATAATTCAAACACTCCTAGGTGAATAAAAATATACAATACTTGAATGAGCTGTTGTGCAAATTGATTTACTAACTTAGGAAACAATTGGGGAGTGATTTGTTGGAAGAATACGTGAGCTTTACTAGCCCCCATCATAATGGACTGATAAATATATTCTTCGTCAAGCATGCGTTTTGCTTCGTTGCCAATTATATTAAGTACTACAGGTATTACTAGAATCGTTAATAAGATTACTTCGAATATTATTCTTTCTGAAAAGGAGATGGGCCAATCACTTGAAGAAGACTTCAAAAGTACACCTCTAAGCATTACATAAGCTAATAAACTTAAAGGAAGGTATTGAATACCATCTGATAGTTTACTAATAACACGTTGACTCTTCTCCCCCATCCAAAATAAGAATGGAATGGTTAACAAATAACTGAGCAAGACTCGTAATAATGCAATACATAAGGCAGTAAGAATTGTATATTTTGCACCTACTATAATTTGGTCCATAATAGCATACCCATAAGCATCAGACCCAAAGAAAAAAGGCTCCGTTGGATCATGCGGTGGGACGCTAACTAGATTTCCATTTTCATCGTTATAAAATTTCACTTCTCGGATTGGTTTTTCTTTGCTCCATGTGTAAGCAAAGCTGATGATCGTAAAACCAATAATATAAGTCATACCAAGCACAAAGGGAACTCGTTTCCATAGCTTCTTATTATATTGAATAAAAGCAATAATTCTTCCCTTTATAACGGTTTGTAACCTTTCTCCTTTATACCAGCCTCCAAAGGTATTAAGATTTCTAAATAGCCTATGACCATGATTTGAATCTCGTTTTCCTCCAGTCATAATCATTTCCATTCCAGTGTACAAAAAGAAGAACGGGGTAAAAATAAGCGATAAAGCCATGAAGATAATAAACGGTCTCGGATCCATTGTTACGATCCGAAAAATGCCAAAAAAGTTAAATAAATATTCTATAATCATTAAGCTTGAAAGACTCATCCATACTATAGATTTTGATTGATAGAATAAGCTTACTCCAATATTTTGAATACAGTGCCGTGATAGAATAAACAGATTTCTAATGCCTTTACTTTTAGCTAGTCCAACATAGTCTTTTGACCACTCCTCTTCCAATAGCAAGAGGCAAACCTTATAGAATAAAACGGTTGGAAGAATAGATAAAGTCAAAATAGGAGCAAAATAAATCTTATCCTCTCCAAGATAGACAAACTCAAAAATAAGAAAATCGAAAGTCTGATACGCCCAAACGACAAACATTTGTAATAAAAAAATAAAGATCACATCGGGAAAAGCTTGTATAAAATTCAACCATTTTTTTATACTTTCCTGAATCACTTTAGGTAATAACATCGTTGCAAACGCAAAGGTGAATCCTACTATAACAGCAATTACTAATGCTGAAAGTAATACAGTCATAGAATAGATATAACCTTCACTCATGAAAGGAATTAGCGGCTTTACTTTTTGGTAACTATTTATCACCCATTCTGAAGGGTTACTCAGTTGCGCTATAATACTTCCTAATGTATTCAAATAAGTCATTATGTTAAGGTGTACGCCACCTTCAAAGAGTACAGGTACAGAACTAACTAATAATATTCCTACTAAACCTATTATATAAAATACGATTAATTTTAGAAGTTTCACCGTTATCCATACCTCCCAGGACATTTACACAGAACTTGTATAAATTTAAGACGAGCTAATATTGTGTTTCGTTTCAAATATTAACCAAACGCACCATTGACACCATCCATAATTTTACACATATTCAATGATATTGTATATAAAATTCAAAAGAATTAAAAAATGATTGACCAAGGTAACGTTATGTTCTATAATTCAACTTACGAAATTAAAAAAACGAATATCTCTTATCTAGAGTGGCAGAGGGAATAGGCCCTGCGAAGCCCGGCAACCTTTCATAGGAACGATGTTGAAAAAGGTGCTAAATCCTACAGATTCTAAAAAAATCTGGAAGATAAGAGGAGGCATATATACATATACCCTCTTCTTATGAAGGGGGTTTTTTCATACCCTCTTCACACAAGAGATAAAAGGAAGGATGTAAACAATGAAACGTACACTTCAGCAACGATTACAAGATGGTCCCGTGGTTTGCGGAGAAGGTTATTTATTTGAGCTAGAAAGAAGAGGTTACTTACAGGCTGGTTCTTTCGTTCCCGAGGTTGCGTTAGAAAATCCTCAAGCACTGAAGCAAACGTACCGTGATTACATGAATGCAGGTTCTGATGTAGTTTTAGCATTCACCTATAATGCTCACAGAGAAAAAATGCGTATTATTGGTAAGGAAGATTTACTAGAACCTCTTAATCGAGAAGCTATACGACTTGCTAAAGAAGTTGCCCAAGAGCATCCAACCGAAGAAGCTCTTGTAGCTGGGAACGTTTCCAACACAAACCTATTTGACCCTGAAGACCCAGCATCTAAAGAAAAAGTTCGCAGTATGTTCGCTGAAATGCTTACTTGGTGTAAAGAAGAAGGCGTAGATTTCGTTAATGGAGAAACATTTTATTACTATGAAGAAGCGCAAATAGCATTAGAAGAAATCTTAAAACAAGACTTACCCGCTGTAATTACTCTTGGAGTAATGGGTGAAAACAAAATGAGAGATGGCTACGAAGTGGATGAAGCTTGTCAGAAGCTACAAGAAAACGGAGCACTCGTTGTTGGGATGAACTGCTTTAGAGGTCCAGCAACAATGCAACCTTATGTAAACAAAATCAGAGAAACGGTTGATGGTTATGTAGCAGCTTTACCAGTTCCTTATCGAACAACAGAAGAACATCCAACGTTCTTCAATTTACCTGATGGTGGCTGTTCCTGTCATTTACCAACCGAAACAACTTTCCCTACATCCCTAGATCCGTTGTACTGTAATCGCTATGAAATTGCAAATTGGGCGAAAGAAGCTTATGATGTTGGGGTTAATTACTTTGGTTTATGTTGCGGAGCCTCCCCTAGCATGCTACGTGAAGTTGCGGAAACAGTTGGTCGAGAAGCTGTTAATTCTAAGTACTCTCCAAACATGGAGAAACACTTTTTATTCGGGTCGGATGAGAGTTTAAAATCTCATAATACACAATTTCGTACAAAAGCTTAATATACAGTGCGAAAAAAGAGCATCTATCTTTAAAAAATCATCAAAATCCCCCTGCCTACAACAGTGTAGACAGGGGGTTATGTATGTTTGAAGGAATGCTTTTATTTTAAAGGAACAGTCTGACAAGCAAGTCTATATCCTTGTTCTAATTCCTCTTCCAATTTTTCATGTTCTTTAGGAGTTGGATTGTTTACTAAATCATTACCATTAAGTAGCTCTACTCTGCAACGAGTACAATTTCCTTTCTGACACTTAAAATCCAAAGGGACCTCCTGTTCAAATGCAGAAGCTAATAGTGATTGCCCTTTTACAGGTTGAATCGAGTACATTTCTTCATACTGTTTTACTTGAATGCTTTGTTCTTTACTCATGTAATTTCTTCCTTTCATCATATATGTATAGTATCCTTCATCTATTGTAGGTGTAATAGAACGCAGGTACAAGTATCCTTCCTATTTACGATTATAAGCACAAAGTTTCAATATAGTATTTTTAGGGGATAGACCGTCTATAAACATTGTATATGGTAGTTAAGAAAGGCAAGGGATTGTAGTGAATAGTAGTTTAAAAAGCTTTTTATGGAAAATTATCATTTTATTAGTAGTAGCTGGTGGCATGCTATTTATAAATAAAATGTTTCTTCATATTAAACCTGACCACATAGAAAGTTGGGTGGAAAACTTTGGTATATGGGCGCCTGTAGTCATCATCTTAATCTTTATCATACGCCCTTTCACCTTAATCCCCCTTTCCATTATCGCGGTTGCATGTGGATTACTATTTGGTCGATATATGGGTACATTGTATATTGTTTCAGGTACTGTATTAGGCGCATTGCTTTCTCTGTTTGTCCTCCGTTACTTTCTTGGGGAAATTCAAATCAATGATGAACAAAAACAAAATTTAAATGCTTTGAAGAAAGACCTCGAAGAACACGGATTTAAATCAGTCTTAATGATACGTTTATTACCAGGTGTGAACTTTGATTTAGTTACGTATATATGTGCAAGAGTCGAAGTGAAATGGTGGAAATACACACTGGCAACACTTGTTGGTACCTTACCTGGTTCCATTTTATTTGGTTTTTTCGGATCTAGTTTACTATCTTTAAAACCACAGAGTATTATTATTTTAAGCGGTTTAATTGTAGTATTAGCAGGGCTTGCGCTCTTCATGAAACAGGAAATAGGAAAAAAATATGATGTTAATCAACTAAAAGAAGAAACAAAACTTTTAAAAGAAAATTAAAAGCAAGAGACCTTAAGTAAATAAGGCCTCTTGCTTTTTCTTTTGCCGTCTTTGTTGTCTCCATAGGGTCATTTCTAATGCTAAGATACATATAAGAAGCCAAGCTAAACCAAATGAAAAACCTGCAAGAATGTCACTAAAGTAATGCACTCCTACATATACCCTGCTTAGCCCCACTAACAAAATCAGTAGACCCAAGAAGCTATTTACTACCCATTTTACACTAGATTTCATATTCGTTATGAATACTATATAAATAACAAATCCATAAAATACGATAGCCCCTGTAGAGTGTCCACTAGGAAAACTGAATCCTGTGCCATCATATTTTTCTAACACATCGGGTCTTTTTCTCTCAAAAGCTAGTTTTAATACCTTGGTTAATAAACTAATACCTAACATGTTAACTAGAAAATATACACTTATCCATTTACTTTTATCAGAAAAAAACAATAAGTAGATAATAAGTATTCCAGATGCAATTGTTAACCATAGTACAGAGCCTGCTTCCGTAATCATCCCAAAAGCATTCCCAAGCCAACCTTGTTGTATATTACTCATTAGATTTATTGCTAACTTATCAATCATTAATGGTTCCTTCTCCATAACTTCTTCTGCCAATTCTGCAAAAAAGTAAAAAGAAACCCCAATGACTACAAATCCCCCAAGGATTAGTAAAATAGATAACTTAGATAAATCAGATATTTTTACCCCTCTAAATATCACCATAATCCTCCTTCGGCAACAACAATATAATACTATAATGTATGGGGATGATTTTCCCTAGTCCGTCAGAATTAAAACTTTTCTCATTTTGAAACTAAGAATTACAATGTTATAATGACTTAAAATACTACATATTTATGGAGGCAACATGCTTACTTTTGAAGAAAAATTAGACATTATAGACAATTTCCCAGAACTTGAACGTAAAGAAGTATCATTAGGCCGAGTTAATTATCATTTTGAAGAAAGTGTCATGGATAAGAAAAATGTAGTCTACCATTTACATCCGAATGGCAACGGTTTTGTATATGCAGAATATGTAGATGGCTATGAAACGGACAACCGTGGAATGGTTAATATTCGTGATTTCTCAGCAGAAGAATTAAAGAATATCGTACGAGCTTCAATTGATTCCTTATCCACATTACCAGAAGATGAGTGGGATGATCTTGAAGAAGAATTTATTAATGTAGAAAATCAAACCCTTACGTTGGTGTATGATTTTGGCTTATTTAACATTTATGCCGGAGAAATGCTCGACGGTACATTTCCTACTTATAATGAGGCTATTGATTACCTGGAACAGGAAGGTTTCAAACGAAAATAATAAGTATATCCACCTGCTATAATGTATAGCAGGTTTTTTTATACTTTTTTTAACATCTTTCCTCCCCCCTAACATTCATTCCGTTATTCATTTGAACTAAACACCCTAGTCATATAACATAGAAAAAAACAAGAATTTTCTTACTATAGAGGAGGGTTACGGTGAATTATACACTAACTCCACTTGGAGATCGCGCCATTGTAATTGAACTAGGAAATGAGATCACCATTGCCACTCATAACCTCGTACAAAGTGTAGTAGCATTTCTAGATCAGCATCCGTTTGATTGGATCACGGAATACATACCTGCCTTTACAACTGTAACTATCTTTTACAATCCATTACTCGTTTTACCAAAAACGAATCAAACCACCTCTGCCTCACCTTATGAACATGTAGTAAACGAATTAATACCCTATCTCGATAATCTTGAGGAAAACCATTCAGAACTTGGACGTACAATTGAAATTCCTGTATGTTATGGTGGCGAACTAGGACCCGACCTCCCCTATGTTGCTGAGTACCATAACCTATCTGAAGAACAAATTGTAGATTTACATTCAAAAGGGGACTATCTAGTGTACATGATTGGTTTTGCTCCAGGGTTCCCATACATAGGAGGTATGCCAGAAGATTTAGCCACTCCAAGAAAAGACAACCCTAGACTAAAAATACCTGCAGGTTCTGTAGGGATAGCTGGTAACCAAACTGGTGTTTACCCAATAGAAACACCTGGAGGGTGGCAGTTAATCGGCCGCACTCCCCTCCCTCTTTTCGATCCTGAATTAGAGCCACCAACCTTATTAAAGACAGGGGATGTTATTAGGTTTAAACCTATTACGAAACAAGAATTTGATTCCTATAAGGAGGATAAGGCATGATTTATGTAAAAAAGCCAGGTCTCCTTTCCACCCTTCAAGATCAAGGACGTATTGGATATCAAAAGCATGGTGTCATTATGAGCGGTGTCATGGATCCAGTCTCCCCCCGCATTGCAAATTTGTTGGTAGGTAACGATGAAAACGAAGTAGTACTAGAAATAACCATGCTAGGACCTACGCTGGTGTTTGAACAAAACACTATTATTGCTTTGTGTGGCGGTGATTTATCTCCGAGAATTGATGGTAGCCCAATCAAACAATGGAGTCCTATTTTTGTAAAAAAGGGGAGCACCCTTACATTAGGTCAGGCCCAGCAAGGATGTCGAGTTTATCTTGCTGTAGCAGGTGGATTCCAGGTTCCAAAAGTGATGGGTAGTAAATCAACCTATCTCAGGGCTGGTATTGGTGGATATAAAGGACGCGCCATACAAGCTCAAGACAACCTTAGCATAGGCACCCCCTCTCCTACTATTGAGACTAAAATTAAGGAACTAGAAGAACAAACTACTAATAATGAACGTTTTCTAGAAATGAAATGGTATGTGGCTTCAGAATTTGCTGCTCCGTTTCAAAGCAAAAGTAGTCACCCTATTCGAGTCATCAAAGGAAGAGAATATGACTTATTCACACAAGAAAGTCAACAAAGCCTTTTCTCTGAATCATTCACTATAAGTAGTCAATCGGATCGTATGGGATATCGCTTAGAAGGTTCTACTTTACCATTAAATAATGAAATCTCGCTAAAATCAGAAGCTGTGGCATTTGGTACCATACAAGTACCTAGTAATGGACAACCTATACTTCTGATGGCAGATAGACAAACAACGGGCGGCTACCCTAAAATAGCACAAGTAGCTACCGTTGATTTACCAGTATTAGCTCAATTGAAGCCAGGAACCACAATTACGTTCGAAGAAATTTCACTTGAGAAAGCACAAAAACTGTATCTTGAGCGAGAAGCGAACCTACAACAATTAGCGCAAGGCATACATTTAAAATCCATCCAGGAGGGATTCAGATGAATTTCATTGATTTAAATTGTGATATGGGGGAAAGCTTTGGAACGTACAAAAAAGGTAATGATGAAGAGCTCCTACAATACGTTACTTCCGCTAACATCGCATGTGGATTTCATGCCGGGGATGCTTCTACTATGAGAAACACAGTACAACTGGCTCTAGAGCATGGAGTTGGTATAGGTGCACATCCCGGACTTGATGACCTGGTTGGGTTTGGTAGACGCACTATCGACATTACTCCAAAGGAAGCATATGAAATCGTTGTGTACCAAATCGGAGCTTTAAAGGCTTTTGTTGAAGCAGAAGGTTCCTCCCTCCAACATGTTAAACCGCATGGTGCCCTTTATAATATGGCCGCAAAAAATAAAGAGCTCTCAGCCGCAATTGCTGAAGCAGTTTATAATGTTGATGCCAATCTTATTTTATTTGGTCTTGCAGGTACTGAGCTTTATCATGCTGGAAACAACCTTAACCTCCACACAGCTAGTGAAGTTTTCTCGGACCGCACCTATCAACAAGATGGAACCCTTACTCCAAGAAGCGAAAAAAATGCAATCATAACCGATCATAAGACCGCTTCTAAACAAGTCATTCGAATGATTCAAGATCAACAAGTTCTTTCTCAACAAAAAATAGATGTACCTATCAAAGCAGATACAATTTGCATTCACGGAGATGGAGAATATGCAGTTGAGTTTGCACGATTTATTTCTTCTGCGCTTAAGGAAGCCAACATTGAAGTTAGAAAAATAAGTGATGTCTTACCTCAAAAAAGCTGACTCTCTACCTTCTATATATTGGAAGCTAAAATATCTTGAAAAAAAGATGTTTTTATAATACTCTTTTAGGGAACCGTTCAATATGATGTAAGTTTGATTACATCTTTAATTCGAGAGATTCTTTATCATAAAGAATAATTAAATGAATTACGTTACCCTATATAAGTAATAGGAGGTATAATAATGATTACTGTGTATCTTTCTCCAAGTTGTACTTCTTGCCGTAAAGCGAAAGCATGGTTGGACGAACATAATCTAGAATATGAAGAACGAAATATCTTCTCTCAACCTCTATCTATAGAAGAGATCAAGGGAATTATCCGCATGACAGAAGATGGCACAAAAGAAATTATTTCCGAACGCTCAAAAGTGTTCCAAAATCTCGACGTTGACCTTGAAGACCTATCTATGCGAGATTTATATAAACTAATTGAAGATAACCCTAGCATTCTAAAACGCCCTATCATACTAGACGAAAAACGCATGCAAGTAGGGTTTAACGAAGATGAAATCCGTAGCTTCCTCCCTAGAAAAGTACGCACATTCGAATTACAAGAAGCACTTTCTGAAGCAAACTAATAAAGCTTAATCAGCACATTCAATCAGTAACCATGATTGAATGTGTTTTTTATTTAACTTTTTTTTATTTATTATCAGTATTCTATGTTAGCCCCATTATGTTGAAGACTTGGGTTCGCGGTAAATCAGAACTTTGCGAGGTCTTGCCTACCTATTCCTCAGGTATCTCCTTGCTCTACGGCCACCTCACGCAATGAAGGGAGAAACAGAAACAAGGCCAGGTTAGAATCTGGACGTATTCTTAATTAGGTTTTTCACAAAGCGATTTATGAAACAAAGTGATGCTATGCTAACGGACATATAGAAGGTGTCTATTAACTCG
>NZ_AVBF01000113.1 GCF_000770635.1 Pontibacillus yanchengensis Y32 | reverse complement strand
TGAGTCTCATTCAAACTCACTCCAATTTCATGGTTATTAGGCTAAAAAAATAGATATATCACTCTAAAAAAGCCTAATTGTGGGGTTGCTTTGACCATTATTAACTCCAAATATTATATCGGTGGATGGTTTCCACAGTTAATAGACAGCTTCATATAGTTCTTATTCTTCGATTTGTAGGGTGTTTTCCATTTGGAACGGACATTCAGTAGGCGTTTAAAAAGCATGATATGTGGAATTAAACATCTGAATCGATTATTTCCACATTTAGGATAATACCAATCACAGGAGGTTACTATAGATGAGCAATCGTTTTGATAGACAAACAGAAGGACAACCCAAACAAGAACAACAAAGACAACCAGGTTATGAAAATCCAATGAATCCCTCACCTCTTCATGCAGATGAAGATTATCAGAGTGGTAATAAATTAAAAGGAAAAGTTGCTTTAATAACAGGTGCTGACAGCGGTATAGGGCGTTCAGTCGCAATAGGGTACGCGAAGGAAGGTGCGGATGTAGCAATATCGTACTTAGACGAACACGAAGATGCAGAAGACACAAAAGCAAAGATTGAGGCTGAAGGGCAATGCGCTGTGCTTTTACCAGGGGATGTTGGAGATGAATCAACATGTAAGCAACTAGTAAAGCAAACTGTTGATCAATTAGGAAAGCTTGATGTCCTTGTTAATAATGCAGCGGAACAACATCCAACTGATGATATAGAAAACATCACTGCAGAACAACTTGAACAAACTTTTCGAACGAATGTCTTCTCTATGTTCCACATGACAAAAGCGGCTTTACCGCATTTGAAACAAGGTAGTTCTATAATTAATACAGCTTCTATAAATCCGTATGTGGGAAATGAACATCTCGTAGATTATACTTCTTCTAAAGGGGCAGTGGTTGCATTTACTCGCTCCATGGCCAGACAGCTTGTTAACAGAGGAATTCGAGTAAACGGTATTGCTCCAGGTCCAATTTGGACACCTTTAATTCCTGCAACATTTAACGAAGAAAAAGTTTCTGAATTTGGTAAAAGCACCCTAATGGGACGTCCGGGTCAACCTGTTGAGCATGTTGGAAGTTATGTTCTCTTAGCATCAGATGATTCGACCTATATGACAGGACAATTTATTCATATTAATGGTGGTATGTTCACTTCTAGTTAAACTTCCCTTTTTTACTTTCATTCCATTTTATCAATTATAAAGGTCATAAAAAGCCTTCTTAGCAAGCGTCATCTTACTAAGGAGGCTTCTATTTATCTACTATTATATTATTTTACTAAATAGGCATACTCACTTTTAATTTCAGTTATAAGAGATTGAACTACTTTCCCTTTAAATTGATCAGGAACGGATACGCCTTTAGGGTTCTCATAATAATAAGCGCCTATCTGATTATCATAGGAAAAACCTAGTTCTTTAATTTGATTTTTTACATCGTTTGGTAAATTGGAGGTTCCTGTACTAGACTTAAAGTATTCTGTAGGATAAATTTTAACACCTACATCATCCGTAGTGGAGTGAATCACAAACAAATCCGTTTCAGAATGGGTAATCCATATACCTTTTGATGCAATGGAGATCCCCATATTTTTCAGACCAGAAATTTGTTGAAGGTTTATCCCATAAATGTTTAAAATAACTTCTTTTGCTTCTTGAGCGTATTTTTCATTAGCCGTACCATTAAAGTAATGTTCAAATACTTTTGCTTTTGGCATCGCCATTATTTGTTCGTCCATGGATGTAGAATCTTCTTTAATACCAAGACTTTTTCGAACACCTTTCATAATTTCAGCAGAGTATTGTTCCTGATTGATAGTATTGGTTGATACTCTCGAAAAGGATTTATCAGCTGCATGATATAAGTAAGAGGAAATCTCGTCTAAATCATAACCGTAAATAGCCTCAACAGCTCTCTTCACATCGTAACCAACCTTAGGCTTGTTCTCCCCAAAATAATACCGCTCTAAAATTTCAACCTTTGGTCTAGACATAATCACTTCGTCCTTTTCAGTTGAATGTTTATTAATTCGCATGCTTTTACGTACGGGCTCCATGATTTCCGTGGGATAGTATTTATGTAGGGTTTCTTGTTGTGAGGTTTCTTTAACATCTGTTTCAGCTAATACGCTTTCCTGACCAAGAGACATTATACCAGTTAATAGATATAAAACGCATAGCAAAGATAATGGTTTTGTGAAACGCTTTTGCATGTGAGAATACCTCCAGTAGAAATAATATTTTATTATAATCTATTATTCGACAATTTAATTGTAACCTTAATCTAGAAAAAATGGTATAACTTAATGATGATATTTTTCCTAGCGCTTATTCAAACAAGGTAATAACCTTGCCATGTAGTACTTTTGCAGTGTTTAAGTACATAAAAAAATCGGGAGTATATACCCCCGATTTACTTCTATAAGTGTTTAACTCTATACACCTTTATATGCTTTTCTATATATTTCAGCTAATTCCGACACAAGTGGCATTTTCGGATTAGCTGTTGTACATTGATCCTCAAATGCACGATCTGCTAATTGCTCTATTTTACTATCAAATTCCTTCGCATCTACACCATTCTCCGCTATGCTCATTGGAATATTAAGTTCTTTTGCTAAACGAATAATTGCTTGCACTAAGCTTTCTACTCCTTCTTCTATTGTGCGAGATGGCAAGCCAAGAATCCGGGAAATCTCTGCATATCTTTCGTCTGCTTTGAAATGTTCGTATTTCGGAAAAGCCGTAAACTTGGTCGGTTTTGTTGCATTATACCGCACGACATGTGGAAGAAGGATTGCATTAGAGCGACCATGAGCAATGTGGAATTCTGCTCCTAACTTATGGGCTAAGCTATGGTTAATTCCCAGGAATGCATTGGCAAAAGCCATACCAGCTATGGTAGAAGCATTGTGCATTTTTTCTCTTGCTTCTTCATCTTTATCGCCATTACGATATGCTCTAGGTAAATATTCAAAAACTAATTGTATAGCCTTAATAGCTAATCCATCTGTATAGTCATTGGCCATATTGGATACATAAGCCTCAATAGCATGTGTCAGTACATCCATTCCTGTATCTGCCGTAACTGCTTTAGGAACCGTCATGACAAACTGTGGATCAATGATTGCTACATCAGGTGTTAATTCGTAATCTGCTAAAGGATATTTCACATTATTTTCTTTATCTGTGATAACGGAAAAGGAAGTAACCTCAGAACCTGTTCCAGATGTAGTCGGGATAGCTACGAATTGCGCTTGTAATCCTAATTCAGGATATTTAAAAACGCGTTTTCGAATATCAAGAAATTTTTGTTTTAACCCACTAAAATCTGTTGTTGGATGTTCGTAGAAAAGCCACATTCCTTTTGCCGCATCCATCGCTGATCCACCACCAAGTGCAATTATGACATCTGGTTGGAATTGCTTCATCATTTCAGCACCTCTCATAACTGTATCGCTAGACGGATCTGGCTCTACATCTGAAAAGATTTCACAATGTACGTAGTCAGGGCGTTTACGTAGATAATGAAGAATTTTATCTACATAACCTAATTTGACCATTCCTTCATCTGTTACAATAAATGCTTTCGATATCTTAGGCATTTTAGCCAAGTATTGAATGGAGTTTTTCTCAAAATAAATCTTTGGTGGTATTTTAAACCATTGCATATTGTTGGTTCGCTTAGCCATTTTTTTAATATTGATTAAGTGTACAGCTCCTACATTTGTGGACACAGAGTTTCCTCCAAACGTACCGCACCCTAGAGTAAGGGAAGGCATATAGGCATTATAAATATCTCCAATTGCACCTTGTGAAGAAGGAGCATTTACAATAAGACGTCCTGCTTTCATCCGTATTCCAAATGAGTCAATCACTTGTTGATCTTCTGAATGAATTACAGCTGAGTGACCTAACCCACCAAACTCAAGCATTTCTTCAGCTCTTTTTAATCCTTCCTCTGTAGTATTTGCTTTATAGCATGCCAGAACTGGACTTAACTTTTCACGAGAAAGTGGATAATCTGGACCCACACCTTTTAATTCAGCTATTAGTATTTTCACATCTTCAGGAACTTCGATACCTGCCATTCTTGCAATTTCATAAGCTGGCTTTCCGACAATGTCAGCATTAACAGCACAGGATGTTTCGTTAATTACAAGTTTTTCTACCATTGCTATTTCGTCCTTGTTTAAGAAATAGCATTTGTTATTCACCATTTCCTGCTTCACATTTTCATAGATTTCTTTGTCGATGATAACAGCTTGTTCTGAAGCACAAATCATGCCGTTATCGAACGTTTTAGAAAGAATAAGATCATTTACAGAACGTTTTATATTTGCTGTTTTTTCAATATAACAAGGTACATTTCCAGGTCCTACTCCGAGAGCAGGCTTTCCGGAACTGTAAGCGGATTTAACCATCCCTGCCCCTCCTGTGGCAAGAATTAATGATACACCGTCATGCGTCATTAATTGTTGGGTTGCATCTAAAGATGGGTGAGTAATCCATTGCACACAGTTTTCTGGTGCTCCAGCTCTTATGGCAGCATCTCTAACAACTCGAGCCGCTTCACTACTACATTGTTGAGCAGAAGGATGAAAAGCAAAGATAATCGGATTTCCTGTTTTAATAGAAGTAATTGCTTTAAACATTGTCGTAGAAGTAGGATTGGTTACAGGAGTAACACCAGCTATAACACCAACTGGTTCAGCAATCTCAACCATACCTTCTTGTGTTTGATCATTGATTACGCCGACTGTTTTATCGTACTTAATATTATGATAGATATATTCTGTAGCGAATAGATTCTTGATAATCTTGTCTTCATAGACACCTCGCTTGGTTTCTTCAACAGCTAATTTTGCTAGAGGCATATGTTGATCTAGTCCTGCTAGAGCCATTTCTTTTACAACATAATCAACTTGCTCCTGAGTTAACTTCTTCATTTCCTCTAAAGCTTTCTTAGCATTACCCACCAATACATCAACCATTTTAGAAGCAGTTTCTTGCTTTAGTTTCTTCTCTTCTACAGACATGATTAAAACCTCCTATTATGTGAAATATTTCACATGTTTATTTATACATCTTCTACAATTTATATAACTCATGTTGACTAGCAAAACATTATTCACAAACTGGATTGCGTGGTATTTTCACAAAGGAAATATCTTTGTACATTCTGGCATTTTGTTTAATAATTACAACATGATTTACTGTCCATATAAATGATGGAATCTCTTGCCCATCCTCTACCATCATTGCTTCAAATTCATCACCAACGTTGTTCTCAAATACGTTTAATGTGTAGGTTTCTGTATCGGTTGAAAAATCTCTCCATTCGCAGAGGATCATGATTATCACTCCTTGTCTTTTTGATTAACTTTATAGTATCACCTGATAACGCTTTCATTTTCAGAGAGTTATTACAGATTTGTGAACTATTTCACAATCATTCCTTATCGCGATTCTTCAATAAATTATTTTCATTGATATATGCACTTTAATACCGGATTACCTATCATTAATAGTTACAACTTTATCTCAGGAGACTATATATTAATAGTCTGCATTAAATATAGCTGATATAAGAATGAAATAGTTTTATGTTCTTCCATATAAGCACCATTATGTTGAAGAC
>NZ_AVBF01000007.1 GCF_000770635.1 Pontibacillus yanchengensis Y32 | reverse complement strand
ACTCCCTCCCCAATAATATCTCGAATCCAAGTCTTCAAGATTATGCCTCGATTATTGAATAACCTTTCATTTTCATTTTTTACATATCATAAAAAAACCCTACGCTTTAGGCGCAGGGCTTAATATGTGAATTCATTATACTTGTGGTCCACCAGTTTTCTTTTTCTCAACGTATTGGATTGGTTTTTTATCTAGCATGCTACCTCTCCATACTAACCACAGTTGTGCTGCGATAAATAAGGAGGAGTACGTACCTGCGATAAGTCCAATCACTAATGCGAAGGAGAAGTTCGTGATGGAAGTTGCACCGAATAACATCAACATGAGTGCTGCAAAGATTACCGTTAGAACTGTGTTGATACTTCTAGGCAATGTTTGCATGAGGCTTCGATTGACAACTTCTGAAAGTTCTTTAAATGTTCGTACTCGTTTCTTGAGCTTCAAGTTCTCTCGAATTCGGTCAAACGTCACGATTGTATCATTGACGGAATAACCAACTATCGTCAGTATCGCTGCAATGATCGTAATATCAAATTCTAGTCGAGTAATACTAAACAACGCGATAATGAAGAATGCATCGTGCAACAATGCCACGATAGCAGTCAATGCAAAGTAGAATTCAAATCGGATTGTTACGTAAATAATAATCCCGATGGAGGCAATAGCTACAGCATACACCGCATTTTTCACTAACTCTTGTGCAACAATTGGAGAAACAATACTTGTGTTTATGTTCTCAGGACTTCCATATTTCTCTCCAAGTGTCGTTCGAATTTCAGCAATTTGATCTTTTGTTAGTTCCTCATCAAAGCGGGCAACAGCTATTTCATTGTTGTCGCCAGAAGAATTGATTTTTTCTGGATTAAGCCCAAGGTTTTCGAAATCTTGTTCAATTTCATCCACATCTATGGTGTTCTCTGCTAGAACCTGCACACGAGAGCCATTTGTAAAGTCAATTCCTAGATTTAGACCATTAAAGGCAATAATAACCGCTCCGGCAAGTACTAGGAAGATAGATAGACCAAAGAATTTCTTACGATTTTTAACAAAATCAAACTCTCTACCTAAGACTTTGGCTTCTACTTCTTCACCATCTTCAATATTCTTGATGTCTTTTTGTTTAACACCAAAGAATCCAGGCTTCTTGTTCAGGGCTCTACTATTCACCCATAACCCTAGCAATAGACGTGAACCGTAAACAGCTGTGATGAAGCTGACTATGATACTCAGAATCAACATAGTAGCAAAGCCTTTCACAGAGCTTGTACCAAAGGCAAACAGTACAACGGCAGCTAACAATGTGGTAATGTTAGCGTCTAGTATTGTAGCTAAGGAACGACTATTCCCTGATTTAAAAGCAGATAGTGTTGATTTACCAGCTTTCAATTCTTCCTTTATTCGTTCATAGGTAATGATATTGGCATCGACCGCCATACCAACACCTAGCACTAGTGCTGCAATTCCAGGTAGTGTTAACACACCATTCATCCACTCAAATACTTGAAGAATCAAGTAGATATATAGAGATAATGTGATGACTGCTACTACACCTGGTAGTCGGTAATAAAACATCATAAATATGAAAATTAATCCAATACCAATAGCACCAGCAAGGATTGTTTTATTCATAGCTTGAGCACCAAATTGTGCTCCAACTGATGTAGAGAACTTCTCTTCCATATCTACAGGAAGAGAACCAGCGTTTATGATATTTGCAAGTTCTTTTGCTGATTCTACAGTGAAGTTACCTGTAATCTGCACATCACTTGTCATTAAGCGCTCGTTAACTCGTGGAGCTGAAATGAATTTCTGATCTTCTGTTGGCTTTTGTAGTTCAGCTAAGTAAGAATCACCTTCATCAAAGTCCATCCAAATGACCATAGAATTTTCACTATAAGCAGGTGTAGAAGGATCGTCTCCTAGAGCGGCAACCTTTTCTGTTACTTGAGCAAAATCATTTGCATTCTTTACCTTAAGGGTAACCATTGGTGCATTGGTTTGTTGGTTAAATGCTTGTTGTGCACTACCCTCAACGATGTTAGAACCATTGAAGATTTCGCCTTCTTCTGTATCGGGCTCATTTGGTTCATTTTCTTCTTCTAACTCTAAACTTAATGGTTGATCATTAATTCGAATAGGATCATCATCAATCGTTCTAAATGACAATCGAGCTGATGTAGATAACAGCTCTCTAGCTTTTTGCTGATCATCAATACCAGCTAATTGAACGCGAATTCGATCATCTTCTTCGATGCTTACATTTGTTTCACTAATACCGAGTGCGTCAACACGACGATAAATGGTTTCCACTGTCGCTTCCATAACATCTCGATTAATTTCTTGCCCTTCTTCAATTGGCTTTACTTCATATAGAATTTCAAATCCACCTTGCAGATCCAATCCAAGGCGAATGTCCTTTGATATTCCTTGTATCGTTGTTCCTATTGTTCCTGCAAATATCAACAACAATAGAAAAAAGGCAACGATACGACTCCGTTTAATCATGAGTGTTTATGCCTCCTTCTTCTCCAACAACCCTTATCTTACAACATTCATCTTATAACAATCATAAATCGGGCATAAAGGTAGGACTTTATGCCAATAAAGCAATTATAGAAATGTTTTACAAGCCCTGTCAATCATACATTTCTGCTTCTTCATGACTTTCACTCTCTGGATAATTGTAGCGTAATGCTTCAATGGAAGCCAACAAATCATCGCTTTGATAAGCTTGAACAGTTAAATAAGCCATATATGTACCGACACTAAGATGGAAAACGTCTTGGACAATTTCATACAATCGTTTATTTGGTTTACCCTTCCATACTTTATGAATCAAGCAATCCCATATTTCTTCTTTCCGTGCTTTTTCATAACCCAGCATATGGAATTCCTCTACCTTACTTTGCAAAACAGGTTCAATCCACTTTTTCCACTCAACAACCGTTTTTCCTTCTTCCACTTTGCTCCCCTCCATCAACTGTCTATTAATATATTCTATAAAAAGGACACCGATAGGGATAGGGCCCCTACCACAATACCTGCAATCAACACACCCATAGCGATTGATAGAAAAGCGTACCAAAAACGAATCGCAAAAAATGCTGCTGCTAAGCAAGCACTATATGCTCCGGTAGTAGGCAATGGAACGGCTGTAAATAAAATCAATCCGACTGCACCAAATTTTTCAACATTTGAGCTTTTTTTCATCGTACGCTCATAAATCCAATGATACATTTTTTCATACCATGGAAAACGCATAAACCAATTACTAATGGGATGAAATAACAATAATAACGGAATGATTGGGAGGATGTTTCCAAATACACTTAACATATATGATTTAAAAAAAGTGAAATCATACACTCCATAAGCGACAGGAAGTCCCCCTCTTAACTCTAGAATTGGCATTGCCGATATGACCATCACTACCATCTCTGGTGGTAAAAAATCAAACGTATGAATAAAAAAATCTATTAACTTTTCTTTCAACTATTCGCTCCTCCTGCTTATGTAAAATCAAAAACAATCTTGATTGCTTGTCATGCTTGACCACCTTTTTCGCATATACATTCATTGTATATGAATTTCAATTTTTTGAGAAGGTAGGGCTTTACTATGAGCAAGCAAACCTTTTTACAAGGAACGCTTATTTTAATAGCAGCAGGAATGATTACAAGATTCTTAGGTTTTGTAAACCGCATTGTAGTAGCAAGAATAATGGGTGAAGAAGGTGTAGGCCTATATATGATGGCTATCCCCACACTTATTCTTGTCATTACTCTTACTCAATTTGGGTTACCAGTTGCTATATCCAAACGAGTGGCTGAAGCTGAAGCTCATGGAGATTTACTAAAAATCAAAAAAATCCTTGTAATTTCGCTTGTCGTAACAGGGGTTTTAAGTATTATTTTCACAGCGGGAATGATTTTTCTGGCACCATTACTCGCCAAGACACTACTTACGGATGAGCGAACCCTTTATCCTCTACTCGCTATCAGTCCTATCGTTCCAATCGTTGCAATATCTTCAGTACTTCGAGGATATTTCCAAGGTAGACAAAACATGAAACCTCAAGCCTATTCTCAAGTCATTGAGCAAGTAGTACGAATTACATTTGTCGCTTTATTTACAAAAGCATTAGCTCCTTATGGTGTAGAATATGCTGCAGCTGGCGCTATGTTTTCTGTCGTACTTGGAGAGTTATGTTCCTTGTTATATATGATCCGGATGTTCAAAATGAAAAAACGTATTAAAATAAGAAAAAAATTCGCTTCTTATTTGAAGGAAGGAAGAGACACGTTAAATGAACTTCTTTCGATTGCCTTACCAACAACCGGTAGCAGGCTAGTTGGTTCGTTATCTTTCTTTCTTGAGCCTATCCTAGTAGCACAGAGCCTAGCAATTGCCGGAGTTCAGACAGCCTTGGCTACGAAACAGTATGGGGAGTTAACTGGATATGCGTTACCGCTTCTTATGCTTCCAACGTTTATTACGCATTCTCTATCGGTTGCACTTGTTCCAAATATTAGTGAAGCTGGAGCAAAAAAAGACATAAAACTCATTCACTACCGTATTCATCAAGCAATACGATTATCTTTCGCATCAGGTGCATTAGCGACAGTGGTACTTGCTATTTTCGCAACGCCAATATTAACGTTTATGTATGGACATGCTAATGCTTCCCGCTTTTTAATTGTAATGGCTCCTTGTTTCTTATTGCTTTATTTTCAAGCACCACTACAAGCAGCACTTCAAGCTTTAGATTTGGCTAAAGCTGCCATGTGGAACAGTCTAATTGGTGCATTTGTTAAGTTTGCAGTGCTATTAACCCTAGCTACCCAACCAGAATTTGGGATTATGGGTGTCGCTTTAGCTATTGTTGTAGGGGTGGTATTAGTGACATTCTTGCACTTATTTACGCTAATGAGAGCTATCCAGTTTAAGATTCCTATATTGGATGTGTTTAAAATGATAACGCTTATTATGTTGACCTGGTTAGTTGGAGATAAACTAAATGATTTTTTTCAAGAGGCTACCATGCACGTTCTACCATTTTTACTCATTTTAATCCTGTTCACTACCGTCTACACCATGCTACTGTTCTTATTCCGTTTTATCACCGCTGAAGAAATTAAGCAACTCCCGTTTTTCAAAAGAAAATAGTATAAATAGAGCAAGGGGGCTACATAGTCAACATCCCTTGCTTTTTGTTAGTACTCTAACTATTGTAGTGCAAACCACACTTTCCCTCGATTGTTGCTACTGATCTCGAGTTATTTTCTGAAACACCATCCAAGTGGCAGTTTTTCCTGCTAGGTATAAATCAACTCCCATTAGACAATCTCTTAACTGTTTAACCACAGGAACAAAAGCGCAAGCGCCCGGTTAGTGACGTACAAACTGTCCTGCTTATGCGGAAGTTCGATTAAAACCGCTGCGTCACGCAGCAACATCGAACCAACCCACCTCGTGTGGGCCGAAAGGAAACACGAAGAACGAAGTGATTCGATGTTAACTTATCGTACGGAGGCGAGGGAAGCATACTAGTTGCTGTGCGCTGGAGCTAGACACTTATGCGCCAGTAATTTATGCTTTCTTTACTTTTAAATTAGGCTTTGTTAAAGTTTGGTGTTGATTTTGGAATCAACTAATCTAAATAGTTTTATTCAAGATAAGAAGCATAATCTGAAAGACTTGGTTTCGAGATAATTTGGGTTAGGTGGACCCAATGCTTAATGAGGGTTAGGGATGGGTGGGAAACGGCTCGCGTCCTGCCGGCGAGCTGGCAAGCTACCTTCGGGGAAAGCGCCCTCAGGGGATCTTGCCTACCTCTTTCTCCGGCGGGAGTCTCCCCGTTTCCCACCCATCCCTACTGAAATGTTACGATCGGACTAGTCACTAAGTACGAACTTTTTTTGACGGACATATAATCTCTTATTTACTGTAAAAAACCTATTTTGGAGAGGCTTTCGGACATATGGTATCTTATTTGTGAAAGAACACATTACATTAAGGTGATTTAGGCCAAATAGCGAACTGAATGTCCGTTACGAATGCAAAATAGCCTTCAAATTGAAGAATAAGAGACTATATGTCCGCATAGCCTCATTTTTGTGTCATGTAATCTCTAGCCTGGCTATGTTTCCGTTATACCACACGAACGCAAAGATGGGCCGGGAAATGGCGAGACTCCCGTGGAAAAACGGATGTGTCAAGACCCCGCAGGGCGATTTTTGCCCGAGGAGGCTTGACCGTTCGTCCACAGGAAAGCGAGCTATTTCCCGGCCCATCTTTTCTCTAAATTAACACAACGGAAACATTTCTCTAATCCATAATATCTCGATTCCAAGTCTTCAATTTAATGGTGCTTATATAGAAGAACATAATACTTCAATTATATCAACAACAAACTTTAACACAGCCTTAAATTAAAAAGAGCTTGGATTTCTTATAATCCAAGCTCTTTTTTTCTCACGCATATAAGTCTCGTATCAACTATTATATCTAGCTTACTCCTTTTGAAACATAAAAAGCCACATGAATGTCAGTGCTTGTTTAAGCTGTTTAGGAAGGGTTTCATAGTGTTCTGGTTTTACACCCTCTTTATACACTCCTTGGCCATCTATGACGCTCCAGCTACTTTCTAAGGCCAATTGTTCAAACTCCCAAGGCATCATTGTATTACAGATAACACTTTCCCCTAAAAGTCTTCTAAAGCTGTTTTGTCTAGGCCCTGCAGTTGGGCCTAGGAGTCCTACACATAATAAACCGCCTGGCTTTAGTACTCGTTTTAACTCCTTTAGTGCTAGATAAGGTTCCTCTGTCCATTCGATGGAATTAATTGCAATCAAAGCATCAAATGTATTATCTTCAAATGGTAGTGAAGCTAAATCACCTAATTTAAAGCATAAATTCTCATCACAGACTTTGTTCGCATGTTCAACCATTTTAGGAGAGAGGTCAACACCTATCACATCATATCCCGCTTCTTTTAATTTATAGGAGCCATAACCATCTCCGCATCCTATATCCCCTATGTAACTCCCTTTTCCTACATGCTTTTCAATAAATGGAACAATCGATGATCGACTGCCATGGTCCCACATCGCTCGACTTTTCTCAGACCAGAATGTTACATTTTGGTCCCATTTTTTCTCTACCTCTTTGTGCCAATTAAATGATGTTGTCAAAATCATCTCTCCCATCCCCTATTTATTCATCTATTATCTATTCGATAGTATCAACATTTAATCCTTCGTTTCTGATTCGTATGTGTCAATGTACCATTTGTCTTTCTGATCTACAGATAAAAATGATATTTGTTCCGGGTGCTCATATCCTCTTTTGCGGATTTCTTTCCTGAGCCACTCTTCATCTTTATCATTTTGTTTAAGGTTTTCATATTGAATTTTACCATCTGCAATCAATGGCATAATAAAACCAGAGAAATCATTAGAACCTTTTTCACTTTTATCATAAATAGATAACTTACCTGATGGCTCAAGCACTGCAAAATCAACATCTGCAATACTTCTTGTACCATTTTCCCTTAATTGTTGCATAAGATCATCAAAGTTATATCGCTGTTTTCGCATTTCATTTTCGTTAATTTTCCCTTCACGTATAATAACAGAAGGCTTTCCATCCAGTAGAACACGAAACATTTGGCTTTTCAATGATAGCCAAGCTGTAGCGCGCTGAATAAACAGTAAGACAATCATTGGTATAATAGCGTGAATAAATTCATCTTGAGGGGACTCAATGGAGAATACTCCAATTTCCGCTAACATAATAAAAACAACCAAATCGAGAATACTCAATTCTCCAATCTCACGCTTTCCCATTAGACGGAAGATAATTAATATGGCAAAGTATGTTGCAAATGTACGAGCAATAACAATAATCATTTCGTTAATTGGCAAGAGAACTCCCTACTTTCTATAAAATGTCACCATTTTATAGAATGAACCAATTTACGTTCATTATGCCTATAGTGAGCTTTGAATAAATGGTAGTAAGTAACGGAAATATACATAAATAGTTGAGACTATCAGTGAAAAAAGCACCACTGGCATACCATACAGCATAAATTTCAAAAAGCCTATGGGGTGTTTGGCACTAGCAGCTAGTCCTGCTACTACAACATTAGCAGATGCTCCTATTAGTGTACCATTCCCACCTAGACAAGCCCCTAATGCCAACGACCACCACAATGGATCGAGGTTTGCCATTCCGTAAGATTGGAATTCTTGTATAACTGGGATCATCGCCGCTACAAACGGAATATTGTCGACAATTCCAGAGAACAACCCTGACATCCACAAGATAAGAAGAGCAGTTAATGGTAAATCACCTTGAGTTAACCACATCATCCCTCTAGCCATTTCATCAATTACACCTACTTGTTCAAGTCCTCCCACAAGCATAAACAAACCTATAAAAAAGAACAGTGTAACCCATTCTACCTCTTCAAATACTTTTTCAGCATTAGCTTCCTTATCTGTTAATAATAGCAATAATAAGGCCCCGCATACAGCCACAGTCGTTAGTTCCACATGAACAAAGGCATGTAATAGAAACCCTAAAATTGTTAATGACAGAACTGTAATGGATTGATATAGCATCGGTGTTTTCTTTAAGTAGGTACTAGCTGTCATATTCATTAGCTCATCCACGTGATTCCCTTGTTTCGTTTGCAGTCTCTTTCTAAAAAGTATCACTAAAAAGAACAAAGTACTTGCAAAAATCAACAGTACAACCGGCCCAAGATGCACGATAAAAGAAACAAAAGTTAAATGTTCTACAGCTTGCCCAATCATTATATTTGGTGGATCCCCAATCAATGTAGCTGTTCCACCAATATTGGCGCAAAGGATAACGGTTAATAAATATGGGAATACAGGTAAGCTTAATAACTTTGTTAAAGTGAGCAAGATTGGTACGAATAATAAAACTGTAGTCACATTATCTAATAAAGCCGAACCGATAGCTGTTAGCACACCAGATACAATAAGTAATGGTATTGGTGCCCCTTTCACCCTCTGAGCTAATACAATAGCAACATACTCAAAGAAACCTGTCTTCTTCGTAATGGATACTAGAACCATCATGGAAAATAACAGTGTTATCGTTCCCCAATCAATATAGTCCGTAAAGGCGTCATTCCACTTGTATATACCCGTGACAAGCATTAAGAAACCACCAGTTACAGCAATCAGGGCTCTATTTATTTTTTCAGTCATTATGAATATGTAACTAACGATAAATACCGCAATCGCTAAGGTGGTTTCCATATATATACGTTCCCCTCTTCTTGTCCATTTTTACTAATGTATTCAAGTAGGTAGGGAAAATATTTTATTCTATTTTAATTTCTTCGAGAATAAGCTAATAAAAAGTGGGACGAACAGGGGGAAATCCAATGACAAAAAACCGTATGACCGCACTGGCCTATGGATGGGGAACTATATTTACTATGATGATTCTTAGTAGCCTTATTCTAGCTTTAATATTAAAGTTTACGTCCATGACAGAAACAACACTTCAATGGGCAACACTTATACTCGGGCTATTAATCCTATTTATAGGAGGCTTTATTTCTGGAGCAAAAGGAAATGAAAAAGGCTGGATGCTAGGTATCTTTACAGGATTAGGCTTTTCGCTTATCGTATTGTTATTTCAATACCTTGGCTTTCAAGAAGGAATGGGCATGACACAGTTGTTCTACCACGGTGGATATATACTCATGGCTCTACTTGGAGGAATGATTGGTGTTAACGTAGGTGGAAAATCAACATAAAAAGAAACAAAAGCGCAAAAGGAAGCATTATAACAAGAACAAAAGCGCAAGCGCCCGGGTAGCGACGTACAAACTGTCCTGTTTATGCGGAAGTTCGATTAAAACCGCTGCATCACGCAGCAACATCGAACCAACCTACGTCGTGTAGGCCGAAAGGAAACACGAGGAGCGATAGCGATTGGATGTTGACTTATCGTAAGGAGGTGCAGGAAGTTTGTTAGTCGCTGGGCGCTGGAGCTGGACGTGGCTACTTCACTTTTTCAGTTATACACAAGCATTAAATTTTATAGTACGCTAGACAATAAAAAAGCGCCATTCATTATGAATAGGCGCTTTTCCTATGGTTTAGTCTTTATTCACTACTTCTCTTACTGATGAACGATCATATGTAAGCTTTGTGCCATCCTGGCCTTCGACTACAAGAGTTCCTTCATCCAATGCATGAACGGTTCCATGTAAACCGCCAATGGTAATGATTTTATCACCCTTTTGAAGCTCAGCTTGCATTTGCTGCACTTTCTTCTGCTTCTTTTGTTGAGGGCGAATAAGTAGGAAATAGAAGATCACAAACATCAAGATTAATGGAATAATCGATGCTAAAGTACCTCCACCCATTATAAATTCCTCCTTTCTTTATTTAAAAATTCTTAGCATTTGGTTTATTTAAGCCATACTGCTCGAAAAATTCTTCACGAAAATCGCCAAGACGGTCTTCTCGAATGGCTTGTCGCACTTGCTCCATTAATTTTAACAGAAAATACAGGTTATGATAAGTTGTAAGTCTGAAACCAAATGTCTCATTAGCTTTTACTAAGTGACGGATATATGCTCTAGAGTAATTTCGGCACGTATGGCAGTCACAATTCTCATCAATAGGTCGGAAGTCACGTGCAAATTTAGCATTTCGAACAACCAATCTACCTTGAGAGGTCATACATGTTCCATTACGAGCAATTCGAGTTGGTAGTACACAGTCAAACATATCAACGCCTCTGATGGATCCATCAATAAGTGAATCTGGTGAACCCACTCCCATTAAATAACGAGCTTTGTCATTTGGAAGCAACGGAGTCGTAAAATCAAGTACACGATTCATGACATCCTTTGGTTCTCCAACAGACAAACCACCAATAGCATAGCCTGGGAAGTCTAAAGAAATTAGATCCTTCGCACTTTGTCTACGAAGATCCTCATATTCTCCTCCTTGAATGATACCAAACAATCCTTGATCGTGCGGACGCTGATGTGCTTCCAAACAGCGCTCAGCCCAGCGACTCGTGCGCTCTACAGAACTCTTCATATATTCATGACTAGCTGGATATGGAGGACATTCATCAAATGCCATCATAATATCGGCACCGAGTGAGTTTTGAATATGCATTGCTTTCTCTGGTGAAAGGAAAAGTTTCTCGCCACTTATATGGTTTCGAAAATGTACCCCTTCCTCTTTAATATCTCGTAAGTCACTTAAACTAAACACCTGAAAACCACCTGAATCGGTGAGGATAGAGCCATCCCAATTCATAAACTTGTGAAGACCACCAGCTTCCTCGACAATGTCTTCACCAGGTCGAAGCCACAAATGATAGGTGTTTGAAAGTATTATGTCTGCTCCCATTTGTTTTAATTCCTCTGGAGCCATTGTTTTCACAGTAGCCAATGTCCCTACAGGCATAAACATTGGTGTTTCAAATGAGCCATGAGGTGTATGGACACGTCCTAAACGTGCTCCGGTTTGCTTACACGTTTTGATTAATTCATATCGTATTGCTGGCATGAACGAAACCCTTTCCTTGTTAAACTTTTATTTAATAAACATTGCATCTCCGAAACTAAAGAAGCGATACCTTTGCTCAATGGCTTCATGATAGGCTTTCATTACAACATCCTTACCAGCCAGTGCACTCACCATCATAATGAGCGTCGACATCGGTAAGTGGAAGTTTGTAATTAATCCATCAACAGCCTTGAAAGTATATGGAGGGTAAATGAAGATATCCGTCCATCCTCGCGCCTCCGTAAAGCCACCATAATCGCGCACAATCGTTTCTAATGTTCGCGTTGAAGTTGTACCAACTGGAATAATACGTCCACCATTCGCTTTTATCCGTTTCAGCTGCTCAGCCGTTTGTTGATCCATATCATAAAATTCTGCATGCATCTCATGTTCTTCCACAGTCTCTGCACTTACTGGGCGAAACGTTCCTAGTCCAACGTGTAACGTTATATAGGCAATTTCCACACCCTGTTCTTGAATCTCTTCTAGAAGCTCATTGGTAAAATGAAGACCTGCGGTTGGGGCTGCGGCAGACCCTTCTTCCTTTGAATATACCGTTTGATATCTCTCTTGATCTGGCAGTTGTTCCTTAATATATGGAGGTAGCGGCATCTCTCCTAGTGATTCTAGGACTTCTAAAAAGATTCCATCATAGTGTAGCTTAACAATACGACCACCGTGATCTTTTAATGCTGTACATTCAGCAATCAACTTACCGTCACCAAATGATATTCTGGTACCTTCTTTTACTTTTTTAGCAGGCTTAACCAGAACTTCCCATTCGTCCCCTTCTTGTTGATGAAGTAATAATACTTCTACTTTTCCACCTGTATCTTCCTTCACACCATATAATCGTGCAGGAAGTACACGAGTATTATTCAAAACAAGGCAATCCCCTGAATTAAGATAGGAAGGTAAATCATAAAAGTGTTTATGATCAATAGTCTCGCTTTCTCTATCTAATACAAGCATTTTGGAATGGGTTCTATTTAGCAAAGGAGTTTGTGCAATAAGTTCTTCTGGTAAATCAAAATCAAAATCCTTAATGTTCATAACGCTCTCCCTACTCTATTTCAACGAATTTTTCCTATAAAATAAAAGATTAATGATAAAACGATGCTGACCACTATGGAGGTAACAATCGGGAAATAAAACGTCACATTCCCTTTCTTGAAAGAAATATCACCTGGTAGCTTGCCAAACATCGTCCATATTAACCCAATGACAATAAAGACGACCCCAATAATAATGAACAATTTAGGTAAATCGGTCAAGCCCCTGGCACCTCCCGATTAAAATGCTCGTAAGTTTTATTGGTAACCAGTCTTCCCCTAGGGGTACGTTGTATAAACCCCATCTGCAAAAGAAATGGCTCGTACACCTCTTCAATTGTTTGTGATTCTTCTCCAATCGTAGCTGCAATTGTATCTAAGCCTACTGGTCCACCTTTGAAGTGATCCATGATACTTGTAAGTAATTTATGGTCAACGTGGTCAAGTCCTTCCTGATCGACCTGAAGCATCGTTAATGCATGTTGAGTTGTATCTTTAGAAATAACTGCTTCCCCTTTTACTTGAGCAATATCACGAACACGCTTCAATAAACGATTAGCAATTCTAGGGGTACCTCTTGATCTCCTAGCGATTTCCACTGCGGCTTCTTCACTTATATCTACATGAAAAATGTCTGAAGTCCGCTCCACAATAGCACATAAGTCTTCTGTGGTGTAATAATCTAAGCGACTTAAAACGCCAAACCGATCACGTAATGGAGCAGATAAAAGACCTGCTCGAGTAGTCGCACCAACCAAGGTGAAAGGAGGTAAATCTAAACGAATGGAACGCGCTTCCGAACCTGAACCAATCACAATATCTAAACAGAAGTCCTCCATTGCTGGATATAGCACCTCTTCCACAGAACGAGGAAGTCGGTGGATTTCATCAATGAATAACACATCACCAGCTTCAAGTGATGAAAGGATAGCAGCTAAGTCCCCTGCTCTTTCGATTGCAGGACCGGCTGTTGTTCGAAATTGGCCTCCCATCTCATTGGAAATAATAGAAGCAAGTGTAGTTTTTCCTAATCCAGGAGGTCCATATAAAAGGACGTGATCAAGTGGTTCGTTTCTCATTCTGGCTGCTTCTATAAAAATCTTTAAATTTTCTTTTGTCTTTCCTTGCCCAATATATTGGGCAAGGCTTTGAGGTCTAAGGCTATATTCAACCGATTCTTCATCAGGTTGAACATCACCACTTACCATGCGATCGTCCATTGTACACCTCCTCCTTTATTATTTTTGCATCATAAGAGATAACCCTTTTCTAACTAGGTCATCAGTACTTGTAGTTGTTTCTTCCTGTAGCCGTGGACGAATGGATTTTAATTCTTTCTCAGAATATCCTAAAGCTTTCATAGCTTCGATGGCTTCCTCGAGCTGTTTGGACTGCTCTTCTTTTGTTTCACCCTCAAAGAAAATTGTACCTTCTTCTTGCTCCACTGGTAACCATTCTGTCAATTTACCTTTTAAGTCAAGAATCATTTGGCGAGCTGTTTTCTTACCTACACCAGGGAACTTCGTAAGGAACGTCTCGTCCTCACGCTCAATAGCTGATACAACTTCGCCAACTGATGTAGAGGCAAGTATAGCTAAAGCCCCTTTAGGGCCTATTCCTGAAACATTCAACAACTTTGCAAATAAAGATTTTTCTTCAGGGGTTTTAAAACCGTAAAGCATTTGTGTATCTTCTCTCACATAGTGATATGTATAAATACGTACCTCTTTATTTTTATTAGCCTGATAAGCAAACGGATTTGCACAACAAATATCATATCCTACTCCATTTGCTTCGACAATAACACTTTCCGCATCAATAGATGTTAACACACCTTGTATATAAGCAATCATTTCCGTAACTCCCTTACTCGTACTTAACCTCTATTTATTTTAACACAAGATGGCTGTGTACTCGAAGATTGTTTCGGACGTATGTTCGCCTGCTTTATTTTCCTAACACATATAATTTTTCGAAAATAATGGTTGACTGACTGGTCATTAAAATCTACTATAGAAGTTAGATAAGTCTGAAAGGTAATGAGGTGCCTCCGTACATGAAAACCATCGACCGCATCATCAAATACTTAAAATCACTGGGCGTAAACGCAGAAAAAGTAACCAAACAACCGAAGAGTTCCAGATAAACTCATAAGCGAAATGGTTATATACATAGGAAAGAAACGAGCTTCCATATACGCCTAAATAACAAAAACCTTCCTGATTTCAGGAAGGTTTTTTGCTATTTAATATGTTGGGTAGCATATTGCTCATATGTCTTAAGCAAACTTAAGTATTGATCTTTGGAATGTATCTTTATCCCCTTCTTCAATTCCTCCGTTTGATGACTCTCTAATTTCTCTGTATTAATATAGAAGAAGGATTGTATGGCCTTTTGATGATTAGGCGTTCCTTCAAAAATCGTAAGCTCTCCTTTTTGATTAATACCAAAGTATCCATCATGCTTCATTGCTGGAGATAGTTCATCTACTTCTTTTTGAAATACCACTTTTCCTTCTATTTGCTCTACAAGATTCCAGTCTTCATACGTTGACCAGAAATCCTCCAGGGACCATATTGTTTCTGTAAATGTTTCCTCACTAACCTGACCATCAACATAAGATCGACGGAGTACAATCTCCAATTCCAAGGGATCCTGCTCCCATGATTTTTTCTCATCACTTTTGCTCTGATTGGTAGTGTCACCTTCAGACGCCTCACTATTAAATACTGATATACTTCCAGCTACCAACACGACAAATATGGTTAGTACTAGCAAACGAAACGCATTCATGTATGTCCCCTCCTATCAAGGATTTCTTTTCACAAACTGAGAAGACGTTTCTCGACAGATTAAACTTCCTTTTAATCAAATAAAAAAACTTCTAATCTCAGTATGTCCTGAAATTAGAAGTTTCATCCCTCCATTGAGGTAGAATCATTATTTTTGGTTGTGATAAATCTCTTGCACGTCTTCAAGGTCTTCGAGCATATCAATCAGCTTTTCCATTTGCTCAGCTTCTTCTCCTTCAACGTGTGAATAGGTTTGCGGGAAGAATGTAACCTCTGCATTTTCTAATGTGTAACCTTGTGCTTCTAACGCAGTGCGTACATCTTGAAACGACTCAGGATCAGTATAAATCTCAAATGACTCCTCATTCGTTTCCATTTCCTCGGCACCTGCTTCAATAACCTCTAGCATAAGTTCTTCTTCATCCACATTATGTTCCGTTCGACTAATCACAATATAACCTTTACGATCAAACATAAAGGATACACAACCATTTTCCCCAAGGTTGCCATTGTGTTTATTAAAGGCGTGACGAACTTCAGAAGCTGTACGATTACGATTATCCGTAAGCACCTCAACCATCACTGCAACTCCCGCTGGTCCATACCCTTCATAAGTAGTTTCCTCAAAGTTTGCACCATCAAGGTTTCCAGTGGCTTTATTGATTGCTCGATCAATATTTTCATTTGGTACATTATTTGCTTTTGCCTTATCTATTGCCTTACGAAGAGCAGGGTTCGTTTCAGGATCCCCTCCACCTTCTTTTGCAGCTACATAGAGGTCCTTTGCAAGTTTCATAAATATTTTCCCGCGTTTTTTATCTTGCGCACCTTTCCGATGCTTAATATTGGACCATTTCGAATGACCTGCCATGGGACATTCTCCTCTCTCCTAATTCCATAATTCGAAATCCTTATATAATATAACACAATCACCTATAATACAAAAGGTTCACGGTACTCAGCACAGTCAGTGTGGAAGGTGAGCTTTTCTCTATCTAGAGAGTCATTTACTTACTTCGTATAAGCACCATTATGTTGAAGACATGGATTCTAGATATTATGGGGAAAGAGATGTTTCCGTTGCTTTAAATGGAATAAAGATGGCCCGATTAGAGTGGGACTGTTTCGGAATCATGGTATTCACGAAGCAAGGAATGAATTGTGACACGAGGTGATGCTGCTAGTGGACATATAGTATCTTATTCCCCGATTTGAAGGCTATTTTGCATTCGGAACGGACATACAGTTCGCTATTTGGCCTAAATCACCTTAATGTAGTGTGTTTTTCACAAATAAGATACCATATGTCCGCAAACCTCTCCAAAAGAGGGTTTTTACTGAAAATAAGAGATTATATGTCCGTCAAAAAAGTATTATTGCACAGATACCTTTACGCATATGTCCTTTTAAATATGTATAAAAAAAGGAGCGCTGGTTGGCACTCCTTATCGATACGTTTGTTCTCTAAATTGGTCAACACCATTTGGCATTTCTTCATCTTGGTGCAGTCGGCTTTTTAAATCCTTCATACGATCCCAATATCGCTCATCTGTGTACACCACGATTTCTTTCCCTTTAGTTTCTGGCATTTCTTTCAATACTGCCCTTACCTTTTCGGCAACATTTACTCTTGTATATGTGGTTCTGTCTGGCTCTTCAACAGCTACAACAACCTTTTCATTGGTTACGACTACTTGAGCTGTTTTTACATATCTAGATTCACTTAACCGTTTGCCAATTTCTCTAGACTGCTTATCATATTCCTTATTATTTGTGGACATCGCGTCGGGATCACTCTTTGGCGTGTTCTTTTTAGGATATTCATTTTGAGGAACAGAACGATCGATATATTCTTGATGCTTTTCGCTAGGCTGATCTTTTCCATCATTATCAATCGCCTCTTTGTTCATGCGATCTCTTTCGAGGGAGAGAGATTCAGGTTCTAGCTCAGGTTGGATATCTGATTCAGACTCCTCTTGTGCAGCACAACCTACTAATATCGCTAAGACTAGCACAGATAACAGCATAAATTTGTTTTTCATTATAAAAAACCTCTCTTTCCTTCTTAGGATGGATGAGAGAGGTTTTGAATAACCGAGTTACTTTTAGGTAATTTTTTCTTATGTTTAAAACTTAGGGGGAGCTGATGCTATATCACGTTTATGTTCTGTCTTTTTGTGAAGATCTTCTATAACTTTTTTATCATCCTCTGGTATTTCTTCCCCTTTTAGATGCTTATCAATTGTATCGTAGGAAACCCCTAACTCTTTTTCATCTGTCTGACCTTCCCATAAGCCTGCACTTGGTGCTTTTTCAACGATTTCAGAAGGAACGCCTAACTCGCGAGCTAATTCTCGTACTTCTCCTTTTGTGAAATGTAATAAAGGAACAAGATCGACTCCACCATCACCGTACTTAGTAAAATAGCCGGTGTACCATTCAGCAGCATTATCTGTTCCAACCACCAGATATTTATAGTTAGTCCCAAGTGTATAAAGTGTACTCATACGGAGCCTAGCACGTAAATTGGCATCAGCTAAACGCTCTTGGTCTTCGTTGTATTCATTCTTGCTTTGAAGTTGATCTTTGATGGTTGAGAATAATACATTATGTGTCTCGGTTAAATCCACCGTAACAGCTTCAATACCACAGCTGTCTATTACTTTTTGAGCGGCGTCTTGATCACCAGGATTGCTTTTACATGGTAAAATTACTGCTAATGAGTTTTCGGGGAAGGCTTTCTTAATTAGATGTGCTACAACTGCTGAATCAACTCCACCACTAACACCAACTAACAATCCGTCTAACCCAGCATCTCGGACTTGTTGTTGCAACCATTCTACTAATTTGTTTACGTTCTCTTGCATAAATGTACGACTCCCTTTCACATCATAATTATGTTAAGTTTCTTGTCATTTCATGTTAGCACACTAGTTAGTTGCGCTACAAATGATTGGTGAAGATGCCACCATTTATGAACTTTTTCTATCCCCTGCACAATCTGTTCACTCGAGGGTTTTCTTTGCAACAGCACATTCCATTCTCTAAGAATCCAACTTGGGAAGCATATACCTTTATAAAAAGATTCTTCTTTCAGATGTGGGTGAAACAAATCTAAAAGGATAAACTCGTTTACACTTATACCTTGAGAAATAAATCGATGAGCAAGTTGGATACGATCATAACACTGCGGACCTAATGTTAATAAATCAAAATCAATGAGCTTGATATGATTATCTGTGGTTCTCAGAAAATTATGCGAAGCAACATCACCATGATTCCATTCCCATTTATTATTACTTTGTTTAATAAGCGTATCCCAATCTATAGATTTAAATTGCTTCAGCGCTTCAGAACTATAAAAAGATAGCTCATTGAACAGGCCTTTGTCTTCATACCTTGTGTACATACGTTCACTTAATGTGAATTGATAATATCTTTTTTGCCATTTGATATATAATGGTGAGCGGTGTTGAACGGTATTAATTGGAATGCCACGTGCATGATTATGAAATAAAAGTAACGCTCTTTGAGCATCATACCTATCTTTTTCATCCTTAAAAGTAAGCGTAGTTCCTTCTTGCCAAGTACTTATGGTCCATATGTAACGTGCACCATCATATAGTGTTAATCGGCCACTTGGAAATGGAACGAAGGGAATGATACCAGCATAAGATGCCGCTCTAAAAAACTCCGCTTGCTGACGAATTACTTGCATGGAAGGATACCGCTTTGCTACGTAGTTACCTTGATGAGTGAAGAGTTTACAAACATGCGGAGTAATCCACTTTACTTGATAAATATCAAGATTGCCTTTTTCTTTAAAAAAAGAAAAGGGAAGGTCCTGATAGACATTCCCTTTCCCTAAATGAGTATAATCCATAATTATTCCTCGTCATCAAAACGTGGCATTTCAAACGATCCAAAAGGTTGGTTACCACCAGGACCCATAAATGGCATTGGGTAATCCTCACCAGACATCATACCTGAACCTGGTTGGAACATTCCACCCTGTTGTGGCATACCTCCTTGTTGCGGCATTCCACCTTGTTGCGGCATTCCACCTTGTTGCGGCATTCCACCCTGTTGTGGCATTCCACCCTGTTGTGGCATACCTCCTTGTTGTGGCATTCCACCTTGTTGTGGCATACCTCCTTGTTGTGGCATTCCACCTTGTTGTGGCATTCCATAGCCTTGTGGCATGCCGTATCCTTGCATCGGCATTCCATAACCACCTTGTTGCATGTCTCCGTAAGAACTGCTATATCCATAACCATCGTCACATCCACAATCATCTCCGCCATATTGACCAGGCATTTGTGGCATATCCATATCAGAGGATTCCATCATATAATCCCCCATACCATCTTGCATAGCCGGACTAACCTGCTGAGGCATCCATTCGTAACCATATTGCATTGGCATATGTGGTACTGGCATACATGGGTGAACTTGACATGGATAATATCCAGGTGGACAGTGCATATACATCATTGGATAGTACATTTGTTGTTGTGGTTGTTGTTGCGGCTGGGGTTGTGGGTTTACTGCTTTAGCTGGTTTTACATCCTTTGCTGGTTTCACATCTTTTGCTGGTTTGACATCTTTTTTCTTTTCCTTTTTTGGCGCCTGATATTGAGGCATTTGAGGTATATTTACAGTTGTATAGTAATTTTGCATTTCTTGTTCCATTGTTGGAAATTGCATTTGAATTGGCATATTAATAGGTTGTGGTTGCATAGGCATCATTGGTTTCTCTTGAACGGCAGGCTTGACAGGCTTTTCCTTAGGTTTTGGCATTTCTTTCATAGGCATTTCTTTTGGTTTTGGCATTTCTTTCATAGGCATTTCTTTTGGTTTTGGCATCTCTTTTTTAGGCATTTCCTTTTTAGGCATCTCCTTAGGCTTTTTTTCCTCTTGGATGACAGGGATAGGCTTAGGTGATTCATCTTTATAAGGGTGTTCAGATGGATACTTAGACTTCGGTTGTTCCTTCTTCACAGGCTTTGAATTGGAAGGCACTTTTATCTTCATACCCGGCATAATCATATCTGGATTACTTAACTGAGTATTCATCGCCTTTACTTCTTCAAAATTCACACCATACTTCTTAGCGATTTTCCACAGTGTATCTCCTTTTTGAACAACATGTATTTTCACCGCTGTTACTCCCTTCTTTCTGTTATTTGAATCAAGGCAGTTAGTAAATAACAGATAAACTCATTACAACATATGCGACAACCTTTAAAAGGTTGATGAAAAAGCCCAAATTTTTTTCTAACAAATACCTAGCATCCTATCACAAAGTGACGTACACTACTTGTTTATGGGAGGGAATGACCAATATCTTATTAAGCAACACATGATGCTTTCAAAATAATACACCATTAAAAAAACGCCTAGGGAAATCCTAGACGCTCATTGCCAAACTTGTTCATATGAGATTAACGGTATTATCTACAATATAGAGAACTTGAACACTTTTTTATTCTGCTGTTTTTTCTGTAGATAAGCTTGGAGCCTCTACATGAAAACATGGATACGTCCCAAGTACTTTGATCTGACAACCAAGTGCAGCTAACTCTGCTTGAACTGCAGGGAACAAAACAGCATCATAAGGTTGATTTACATCTATAATAAAGAAATAATTCCCAAGCCCTGTTTTCATTGGCCTTGATTCAATCTTGGATAAGTTCATTTTTCTCCAAGCGAACGCAGATAATACTTGATGAAGAGCACCCGAATAATCACTAGGCAACGTAACCATGATGGTCGTTTTGTATGTGTTAGCTGTTAATTCTTTCATTTGGACGGGTTTTTGATTCTTTTGCAAGACAGCGAAGCGAGTATGATTGTTTTCATAATCGTGAATCGATGTGCGCAACACTTTCAGACCATATTCTTCAGCTGAAAGTATATTACCAATTGCAGCATGGCTACCTTTCTTCTGTTGTACAATTGAAGCCGCTTCACCGGTAGATGAAGTGTATTCTATCTCCGCATTATTCATTTCCTTATGAATAAATTGGTGACATTGGGCAATCGCTTGGGTGTGCGAGTGGATTGTCTCGATATCCTTTAAATCCCCAGTGAAGCCTGGATGTACAAGTAAATGCTGTTCAATAGGAATAACAACTTCTGCAATGATTGGCACATCCACTTGGTGAATTAAATAATCAACAGTCAGATGCACTGTCCCTTCTATGGCATTCTCCATAGGTACTACAGCTAATGCTACCTCATCATTGTTCACAGCATCCAAGCACTCCGGTATTGTGCGATAACCTTTTGTATCTACTGAATCAAATATGGCATCTACCGCAACATTGGTAAACGTTCCTTTTGGTCCTAGATAGCCTACAGTTGACAATTTCATTCCCCCCTACTAAGCTCCGCTACTCAAAATTTCTACTCGATCAATAAAATCAAGCCGTTTAAAGTCTTGAATCATTTGTTCAATAGATTGAGTCATACCTGACGTATTTAAAGAAAGCGTTACGTTTGCCTTTCCTTGCAATGGAATCGTCTGGTGAATGGTGAGAACATTACAACCAGACTTTGCGACCATCGCCAGTAGGTGAGAAAGGGTTCCAGATCGGTCTTCCAAATGAAAGAATAGCGTAATCATTCTTTCCTTCACCATTGCCTGGAAAGGGAAAACCGCATCCCGATATTTATAAAACGCACTTCTGCTTAAATCCACCTTTTGAACAGCTTCATGGACAGAATCTACTTTCCCTCTCTCAAGTAATGCTTTGGCTTCTAACGTTTTTTGCATAGACTCTGGTAATACATCGTGTCTTACTAAATAAAATTGCTCATCTCTTTGGACCATTGCTGATCCTCCTTATTGAATAGTCTATTCGACAAATTCAAATTCGTAATCCAATAGACGAATGGTATCGCCATCTTTTGCCCCACGTTCTCTAAGAGCATCATCTACACCCATTCCTCGAAGCTGGCGAGAGAATCGATTAATCGTTTCATCACGGGAGAAGTCTGTCATCTTGAATAATTTTTCAATTTTATCACCTTTAAGGACAAAGGCACCATCAGATTCTCGTGTAATCGTAAACGGTTGTTCTTCTTCTTTATATTTGTATAGTACACGTTCGTCTTTTTCTTCGATAGGTGTTTCTTCCTTTGGAATTGTCTCAAGAAGGTCTGCAATAGCGAACAACACCTCATTTACACCATCACGTGTAATTGCAGAAACCGGGTACACAGGAATATCTTCTGTTAATTGTGATTTAAACTCATCTAGTTTTTCTTGAGCTTCTGGCATGTCCATCTTTGTTGCCACAATTAGCTGCGGACGTTTCATCAGGCGTTCATCGTATTGTTGTAGTTCTTGATTAATTGTGGTGAAATCTTCGTACGGATCTCTTCCTTCCATACTTGCCATATCGACTACATGCACAATAACTCGGGTCCGCTCGATGTGACGCAAGAATTGATAGCCTAACCCTACACCTTCATGAGCTCCTTCAATTAATCCTGGTAAATCAGCCATAACGAAGCTTCTATGATCCTGTGTTTCCACAACCCCTAAATTTGGAGAAAGAGTTGTAAAATGATAGTCGGCTACCTTTGGCTTCGCAGCACTCACAACAGAAAGCAAGGTGGATTTCCCTACACTTGGATACCCAACAAGCCCTACATCAGCCATTAATTTTAACTCAAGGGAAATATTCCTTTCCTGACCTGGCTCTCCTTTTTCTGCCAACTCTGGAGCAGGGTCTCTCGGACCAGCAAACCTTAGGTTACCTCGGCCACCACGGCCAGCTTTTGCAATAACGGCTCTTTGCTTGTGCTCAATAAGGTCAGCAATAACTTCTCCTGTATCATCGTCCTTTACGGTTGTTCCTGGTGGTACAGGAATAACGTAAGGATCAGCATTTTTACCATGTGCACCTTTACCCATGCCATTTTCACCGCGCTTAGCTTTGAAATGACGCTGGTATCTGAAGTCCATCAGTGTATTCAATCCTTCATCAACTTCGAAAACGATGTTACCACCATTTCCACCGTCACCACCAGCAGGTCCACCTTTAGGTACATACTTCTCACGGCGAAAAGCAACAATACCATCGCCGCCATCACCAGCTTTTACATATATCCGAACTGCATCGACAAACATGACCTTCACCTCTCATTCATATCTAAAAATATCTCATAGCTTGTACTTTGTTCTTCTTCATGCCTAATTAAATTTTGAACACTTTGAAGTTGATCTATTCGACTTCTAAACTGTTCATCATTTGAAACTTGCCCATAAATGCACATTCGTAACTGGGGATACTCTTCCCCCCAGAGAGTTATCATACATTCATATAGCTGTAATGGGTTCGTGTATTCTTCTAATTGTTGAATGATTGTGGAGCACGTTTGCACAAGACTCTGATCAAATGCAGAAAAATCAGCCTGCGTATCAATCTGATAAGACATACGAAACTGATTATACTCTGCATTAAACCGAACCATCCAAACGGCAAAATGAGGAGCTTTTAAATTCATGAGTTTCGATTCCTCTCTCGAGAAATCGATAATCTCCTGAAGTTTTTCTTTTACTTTTTCCATCTTATCCATCGAAGCATACCCATGGACCAGTTGAAGTTGATTCATCCAGTCATGTCGGTAATGCCGTAAGAGATTGGCTACCTCATCTACTTTCATCATCCCCGCTCCTTTATCCATAATAGTAAAAGTATAGCAGACTTCAAGAATAGCGGAAAGAAGAACAAAAGCGAAAGCGCCCTGCTAGCGACGTACAAACTGCTGCCCACACGATGTGGGTTGGTTCGATGTTGCTGCACGATGCAGCGACCTTAATCGAACTTCCACGGAATCCGTATGAGATAAAGGAAACACGGAGAGCGACAGCGATCCGATGTTGACTTATCGTAAGGAGGTGCCGGAAGTTTGCTAGTCGCTGGGCGCTGGAGCTGGACGTGGCCGCATCACTTTTTTTCAGTTATACACAAGCCTTGAATTTTATACTTTCCTAGACGATGAAAAAAGAGAGGATGACCAACAACCTCTCTTCTTTTGGATTGCTTATGGAACTGTCATAGTTTTAACGTATTAAAAAACTCTAACCCGAAGGTTAGAGTTTTTGTAACGTTTACGCTTCTTGTGCTACTGGGTAAACGCTAACCTTTTTACGGTTACGTCCGTAGCGTTCGAATTTAACAACACCATCAATTTTAGAGAAAAGTGTGTCATCTCCGCCGATTCCAACGTTCTCACCTGGGTAAACTTTTGTACCGCGTTGACGGTAAAGAATAGAACCAGCTGTAGCAATTTGACCATCTGCGCGTTTAGCTCCAAGACGCTTAGAAATTGAGTCACGACCGTTCTTAGTACTACCTGTACCCTTCTTCTGCGCGAAAAACTGTAAGTCAAGACGTAGCATTGGGCTGCACCTCCTTATAGTTCAGAAATTTTTATATATTCACTATAATCATGTTCAATGGTTTTCAACGAGACCATCATACCTTCAAGCAACACATTCGCTTTATCAAATGCTTCTGGGGATAGGTTCTCTGGGAGTTCCACTCTCAGATATCCACCTTCTCCACCTTGCTCGATGATGGGTTCAAATGCACAAAGCTCCATAATTGAGTTTACTGCCCCAAATGAGACAGCCGAAACAGCAGCGCATACTAGATCATAGCCGTAAGGACCACTTTCAGCATGTCCACTTATTTCAAAATCAACTATTTGAGATTGTGAGTTACGAGTTACAAGCACTTGTATCATCGATCTACCAAAGCTTACGCGTTGATTTTATCAACAGTAAGTTTTGTATAAGGTTGACGATGACCTTGTTTACGCTTGTAGTTCTTCTTTGGCTTGTATTTGAAAACAGTGATTTTTTGTTGACGACCTTGTTTGTCAACAGAAGCCGTAACAGTTGCACCATCAACGTAAGGAGCGCCTACTTTTGTTTCGTCGCCACCTACTACAAGTACCTTGTCGAACGTTACGTTTTCACCATCAGCCGCATCTACTTTCTCAACGTAGATGGATTGGCCTTCTTCTACTTTCAGTTGTTTACCGCCAGTTTCAATAATTGCGTACATACTTGCACCTCCTTGTTTACTCAGACTCGCCATGCAGGTGCCTCGCGGGCTTTAAGACCTGTTTTGAGCGGTTGTAGCATCGGGTGCTACGAGACATAACGTATTGATGTTACCATGTTTACTATAACCTGTCAATAGAGCCTTGTTGATAAAAGTCTCTTTTCTGCAGTGTCTCTTCGTCTCCAATGAAACGAATTTTATATGGCACATCACTTACCCTATTATTCAGGAAGTAAAGATCTTTGTAAAGAGTAGATTTCAACACATTTACATCGATTTTCTGGCGAAAGGCTTGAGCTACATCAGGTCTTACTTCCATTACAATGACATCCTGATCATAATTGCTATAGGAAAGCAATTCCCGCTCTAGTTGATAGGCATATGAATGAGCTGAAGGTACATAACCATGCCCATTACAGGAGTCACACCTCTCTGTTAACGTTGATAGTAAAGACCTTCCTTCTCTTTTTCTCGTCATCTCCACTAATCCAAGCTTTGTGAAACCATACACTTCCGTACGAACAGGGTCGTCATATAAGGATTTCTTAAGTTTTTCTAGTACTTGCTGATGATCCTTATCATTTCTCATTCCAATAAAATCAATGATAATCATCCCTGACAAGTTACGCAGTTTCAATTGTTTGGCGATTTCGGAGGCAGCTTGGATATTCGTTCCGACAACCGATCGTCCTTTATCCGATCGTTTGGTATTCTTCGCTGTATTTACGTCCACTACCACCATTGCTTCGGTTTGGTCAATGCGAATTTCAGCGCCACCATCTAGCTTTACAAGAGGCTGAGCTATCGTTTCTGTTAATTGTGGAATCGTAACTGGTAATTCTTCTTCTATTTGCTTGGACCATCTACATTTTTCTCTCAGATGGGGAAATTGTTTTTGAATAGACGTTACAAGCTTTGTATCATCAACTACAACTTCTTCAACTGCTTGATCAGGAAATCTCCTAAGTAGGCGTTGAGGAATATCACGGTCCTCCCACACAAGGACAGGAGGCTTATTAGATTCGAATTTAGCTTGTAACGTAGTCCATTGCTTTTGTAAGGTACTCAGTTCCTCGATTAAATGAGAATCCTCCAGAGTAGCAGAACTTGTGCGAAAAATTATCCCTTCCTCATCTGTTGTGTTCTCTTTCGCCCATTCTTTTAGACGATTTCGCTTCTCATCATCCACCTTTTTCGAAACAGCATGGTAATTACCAAAAGGTAAGTAGACTAGATGCATCCCTGGTAATGTTATGTTCGCTGTAAGTTGAGCTCCTTTTTCATCAAATGCATCCTTCGTTACTTGAACCCAAATCGCTTGTCCTTCATGAACTAATTTTTCAATAGGTAAAGAGGGATTCCTCCTTGACTCTGGACACTCATTTTTCTTTAAGAAACCAAGTTTAGACTGCCCAAAATCGACAAAGGCAGCCTGAAGACTTGTTTCAATATTTACAATGCGTGCTTTATATAGGTTCCCTACTAAGCTTTTTGAATCAGGACGTTCCACAACAACTTGTTCAATGGAACCTCCTTCCATTACGACTCCCCACTCTTCAGTAGGGAGAGTTTGTAAGTATATACGTTTCATATTCTAGCCTCGCTTTATGTTGCACACCAATCTGCAAGCTCTTTTGCCGATGCGGAAGATTGTTTTAACGTGAAGTAATAGTATAAACACTCACCTTCATCGATAATCGCTCGCGTGTTATTTTTAAAATTCACAAAGATTTGATGATGCGTCCCCCGTTTAAATTGCTTGAAAATTTGATGGATAGGTAAGTCTTCTGTTACATGTATGGAATGAATCGCATTTACAGGGAGGCGCTTCTCTTCATATCTTCTTAATAAATAACGCAGAAAGGCATACTGTCGTTGTTTCCATTCTAGACGATTTTCCCATAATAGAAAACAACCTAACATAACCGTACTTAACGAAAAAGGGAGGAAGAATAAGCTGAGACCAAAGGCAAGCACTATTGTTACTAAAGAACAATAGAGAGAGTAAACTTGGGCTTTCACAAAAGGAAACTGGTGCGAGAGTAGTAAGAACATTAACTTACCGCCATCTAATGGCCATATCGGTAACAAATTAAACAACAATATTACAATATTATACGTGTATAATAGCTCTATAAAACCACTAGATAAGATTGAAAAAGTGTCCAATATAGCAATAGCTCCAAATATCCAGATATGCTGAAAGGGGCCTGCTAATATGACAGCCACTTCTTCCTTGAATGGACGAGTATGATGTTCATCCGTTTCCATCACACCTCCAAACGGCCACAGCATAACGGTCCGGATACGCCACCTAAAAAAAAGGGCCATCCCATAATGACCCAATTCATGCGCTAACACGATTAAAAAGATTGATAAAAGCTGTAAAAAGGAACCCGTAAGAATCCCAATCCCTACCATAACCCATAAAACAGGATGGACATGGAAGTGGCGTAATATATTAAGGCTGCTCATCAACTTGAATCACCTTTATAGGATCTACGAATTGATTCCCTTGTTGAATAGCAAAATAAAATGACTGCCCCTGTCCCTCGGTTGTTGAAGAAGTTGTTCCAATGACTTGGCCATGAGTAACTTGTTCATATTGTGTGACATCCATGCTTTCCAAAAAACCATAGTAGGATTTCGATCCATCAGCATGTTGAATGATTACTGTATTCTGTGTGTCTGCTTTTTTACCAACAAACTCAACGGTACCCCCGTCCGAAGCGTGCACTTGCGCTGCATCATCAGTAGAGATCACGATTCCTTGACCATTTTTTTGAAAAGATTCACTAATAGTGCCGTTTACAGGTAGAGCGAATTGTTCCGTCATTGCAGGTTGAGTACCCCCATTGTCAGGAGGATTTTGAGGGAGAAAAGCAAATGGTTCACCGAATTTTTCTTGATACCATTTATTTACTGATGCAAATTGAAACTCCTGTGTAATCGCTTGATTCACCCATTGTTTTGGTGTCTCGAACAATTGACTATCGACTCGATATACGATAGCAACGGAAAAAAATAAAATAGCTGCTATGATGGCTTTAAATACAAACGCGGAAAAAATCTGCGAGGTTGCACTCTGCTTTTCATCACCTGAGAAAAAAGGTAAATACCCATGCTTTTCTTCTTCTTGTACGTTAGAAATAGGCACTGAGGTTGATCGATTACGATCTCCTCCTAGTTCCCTTTGTTTCTTCCGTTGAGCAATTGATTTGCGAATATCGCGCGCATCTTTGTTCATAGCCTCTCCTCATTTCTTTCTGCATACTTTGTAAAAGTCTATGAGAAGAGTGGACAAGATATGAAACTACGCCCACAAAAACAAAAACTTTTCTTGCAAAAAGAAAAGCAAAGGGCACCTTATTCACTCCGACAGCTAGAAAACCTCAATTGTCCTATAACAATATGGAAATTCATTGCATAATGTCTTAGTTAGATTTGTTATAGAGTTAGAGAAATAAAAAAGTCCTACTGATAAACAGCAGAACTTTCTTTTACATAATTAAGAACGAATGCCAAAGAACTTCTTCACCTTTGCAAACATTCCTTTGTCTTCTTGTAAAGAGAGAAGTGGGACAGATTCGCCCAAAATTCGACGAGATATATTTCGATAAGCTAAGGAAGCTTTCGTATTCGGCTGAAAAGCAATTGGCTCTCCATGGTTTGATGCTTTAATCACTTCATCATCGTCTGCAACAATCCCTAAGAGATCAATAGATAAAATATTCACAATCTCATCTACGTCTAGCATATCTCCCTGTTCTACCATATGATTACGAATACGGTTCACAATTAAGCGCGGGGATTCAATATCTTCTTGTTCCAACAAGCCAATAATACGGTCTGCATCTCTAACAGAAGATTTCTCAGGGGTTGTGACCACAATCGCTTTATCCGCCCCAGCAACCGCATTCTTATAACCTTGCTCAATCCCGGCTGGGCAATCAATGATTATGTAGTCAAAGTCTTGCTTTAACTCCTGAACAATCTTTACCATGCCTTCTGGTGTTAAATCCGATTTATCACTGGTTTGAGCAGCAGGTAGTAATGATAAGGCTTCAAATCGTTTATCTTTGATTAACGCTTGCTTAAGCTTGCAACGTTCTTGAATGACATCGACAATATCGTAGATAATTCGGTTCTCTAATCCCATTACCACGTCAAGATTTCTCAAGCCGATATCCGTGTCTACTAAACACACTTTCTTGCCCATTAAGGCTAATGCTGTTCCAACGTTTGCTGTTGTTGTCGTCTTTCCGACGCCACCTTTTCCTGATGTTATTACAATCGATTCACCCATTCAGCATTCTCCTTTCTAACCCACTTAAATCAGGTCGTTTCTGATTGAGAAGTTGCAAGCGATCAATAATAATTTTTTCTTGATTTAGATCGATGTATCCACATTCCATGTAAACGCCTTCGGTATCATAGTCTGGAGAACGACTTATGTAATTGGCGATACGCAATTGACTGGGCTTCATGTAGGAGGCTGCAATAATAGCATTCGTATCACCATTAATTCCGGCATGAGCTATTCCTCTAAGATGACCCATCACATAAATATTACCAGTCGCAGCAATCTTACCACCTGGGTTTACATCGCCAACGAGTAAGACATCACCACGAACATCGATTACTTGTCCACTTCTTACAACTTTAAACATAGATGTAATTTCACTATCTTTCATCCATTCCATTGCATCTTCTTTTGTAATGACATCAGATTCAATCGAATGAATGACGAGTTTATTATGACCACGAACGACTTCGCGAAGTTGCTCTAATTGTTCTTCATTCAAATATCGATTTCCTAATTGAATACTTACCGTAATCATTGGCTGATCATCATCCACATAGTTTCGCAATAATTTATGGTCTAATTCTTTTAATACTTCATCGAAGGAGCAAGTATCATCAACATGCAACGTCAGTCCGTCTTTTGTTCCTTTTATGGTTACAATTTGCTTCTTGTTACTCACGGAAGCTTCACCTCAAACAATATATTCGACTAAAGCATTGTGAAATCCTGTTTAAAGGAAATATTCAAAGCCGAGGAACATTTCCTTACCAAATAATACGCAATTAAAGGCCTAGGATGTACATTTTTAGATTTCAACAAGACAATCCTTTAGAATGTGTCATTCCATTACTCCAGCATGCTTTTAAATAGCATTCGACCTTTTCAATTGTGACTCTGACCATTCTTGCAATTTCCCCGGCAATAATGGATACAATAACACTGCGAATAATACATTTGCAGCTAATGTAGGTAGTAAACTCATAAGTGTATAGGTTTCCCATACCATTTCGGTAGCTTGAATAAAGGAATACAATACATAAATAATTGCATCTGCTAATACAATCGCTACAATCGTTAAGAGTAAAGTCACAAATACATTAGAATGGAGCATCTTTTTAAAACCATGGGTAATGTAAATGACTAACCCGTACGTAAACATATAGACGCCTAGCATATCCGTATAGATTAAATCAATTAGAAGTCCAAATATAATCCCGTATAACACACAATAATAGGTGGAATCGAAATCATAAAATATCGCTATGTAGGTTAACACAACGAGTACCCAGTGAGGAATGATATAGTAATTTGCAAGCAGCCATTCTTTAGGTAGAAAGTCCATAGCAGTGCCTTCTAATACGAGAAAAAGCAATAGGGTAAGAGGAAGGAGTAAACGCTTCATTCACTATCTTCCTCCTCTTCTGTTGATGGTGGCTCGTCTAATGATGGCGAATAACTTGCACGATCTACAACAGACACATGATTAATATCATATAAATCTGCTGCTGGTTCAACGTAAGCTGTCTGAGTCAATCCGTATTCATCAATAACGACTTTTTCAATCTTCCCTATCAACAAGCCTTTAGGGAATACGCCTCCCATACCTGAGCTAACAACCGTCTGACCTTTTTCTATTTTTGCTTCATAAGGTATCTTCTTTAAAAGTAAGGAGTCCTTCTGTTTATCATCGGGTGCTTCGATTAGACCATATTGATCTTTTCCATCTTCTCCGCCTAAAATGACCCCATGGATGACATTAGAACGGTCAAACCCGCTTAATAACTGAACCTTAGAGGTAACAGCAGATGTGGATTGTATTTTTCCTACTAATCCATCACCGGTAATCACAGCCATATTGGCTTTCACGCCGTGTCGTTTCCCTTTATTTATTGTTAATTGCTTAAACCAACGAGGCTCTGGGCTTCGGGCTATGACTGTGGCAGGGATTTCTTCATAGTCACTCATATTCTCTTGTTTATCAAGCAGCTTACGTAATTCTTCGTTATCCTTCTTTAATTCCTTCACATCAATGAGTAAATCCTTAAATTCAGATACTCTAGCTTTTAACATTTGATTTTGTTCATATGTTTGTCGTATATCTTTTATATTATCATACATTCCAGTAACGAATTGGACAGGGGTATGAAAAACCGTCTGCACCCCACCAATCGTATCCTGTAAAAACTCTTCTGGCCATGTTAAGTTATCACGATCTCTCATCGTAAAGCCGATTAATGCCACCAAAAGAATGATGCTAATAAGAATTAGGATTAAACGCTTGTTCCTGAAAAACGATGGCATAGTTACACCTACTTACTCCATGTTAGTTCTTGTAGCTACATTTGGTTGCGATCTAAAGTGATGGATGTACTCTAGTGATTTACCTGTCCCAATCGCAACACAATCTAATGGCTCCTCTGCTACAAATACTGGCATTTGGGTTTCATGACTGATTACATCATCTAGTTTCTTAAGCAGGGCGCCGCCACCTGTTAAGACAATCCCTCTATCCATAATATCTGCTGCAAGCTCTGGAGGTGTTTTTTCTAACGTTACTTTAACAGCATCGACGATTTGATCAACCGTATCTTGTAAGGAGCGAGAAATCTCTTCTGCCGTAATCGTAATGGTTTTTGGTAGTCCTGTAACTAAATCACGACCACGGATATCTAATTCGTCATTTTCTTCAGGCTTACCTGCTGTACCAATTTCCATCTTAAGCGTTTCAGCAGAGCGCTCCCCAATCATCAGGTTATATTGTTTACGTATATACTGTGTAATCGATTCATCCATCTCATCACCGGCTACACGTATTGATTGGCTAGTTACAATTCCACCGAGAGAAATAATCGCTACCTCCGTCGTACCTCCGCCAATATCTACTACCATACTACCAGTAGGCTCCCACACTGGCAATCCTGCACCTATGGCAGCAGCAAATGGTTCTGCAATCGGGAAAGCATCCCGCGCCCCAGCTTGTTTTGTGGCGTCGATCACGGCGCGTTCTTCTACCATCGTAATACCTGAAGGAACACACACCATAACATTTGGTTTTCTAGCAAATGATGATCGTGTTTTTTGCGCTTTCTTAATGTAATACTTCATCATTGCTGCAGTCGTGTCATAATCTGCAATTACGCCGTCCTTCATTGGGCGAATGACGGAAATGTTTGACGGTGTTCTACCTACCATATTCTTTGCTGAATTTCCGACAGCTTCTATTGTTCCTGTATTTTTATTTTTGGCAACAACGGATGGTTCGCGTACAACGACACCCTTACCTTTCAAAAAAACTAATGTATTTGCAGTACCTAAATCGATTCCAAGGTCTTGGGAAAATCCAAATCCAACCACGTTCATCTTCCTTTCTTTTGTACAAACAACCTATTCTATACTATTCAATGAAATGTTAAGATAACTATCTTTCTTGTTCCCGAATGTATGTATTACCCAACATTTTTTTACAAAAATCACGTTAAGAAGCGCCAAACGTAGAAAATATCTTAACGAATGGCGCTTACATAGCTATTTTGTCAATTCAATTATACGAAAAAATAGATAAAATAGATAGTGTTATGGAGAGGTATTTTTAATGGAACTTTTCAAAAATTTGGGTTGGAAGAAGCTTGTGGTTAGATTTTGGTAGAGGAAATTTTATATTAAAAGGCCCTTTCTATAATATAAAATCAAAAGCAACTTGGTAGCAGATTAATATAGTTCATGAACTTCTACTTTATTAACAAAAAGAAGAGCCTAATTTTCATTGTTGATTATTGATTTCGTTTTTTAGCTTATTAACAAATACATCCTTCTCGAAATGTTGCTGTACCTTTTCAACTTCTTTATTAAGTCCTGGTAATGAAATATCTTTCTTTTTCACTTGTGTAGATATATCTTTTAAACTCTCTGAGACGAAATTCTTTTTTACAATCTCTTCTCCTTTAACTTCATAGTAATTTGAATATTCTCCTAGGATCCAGTAAGTATTATCTTTGTTCCTAGTTTCACTTAAGAATAAAATTAATTTATCTCCCTTTTGGAAAGGTTCAATATTATTAACAACCACTTCATCCGTACCAGCTTGTAAGATTTTAATGAAATCTGTTTCATTAAGTGAATTTTCATCTTTATATATATCTAGCAAAGTAGAATCAAATTTTGTTTTTGGCAGATTTCCCCCAACCTCTCCTGCAACTGCTTCAATCGTTACTTTAGCAATTACATCTGCATTACTTACAGATTCCTCAAAACTATATCCTTTGACTTGAGCATGAATTTGTTTTACTTCCCTTTCACCATGGTTGACCTCTTCATCTTCGGAGCTAAGACTTATTTGGTTTTTCCCTGTCTTCTCTTCCTTAAATACGTTATAAGCAGCAAACACTAAACATACTCCAAGTACACATAATAAAAGGACATACATTGGTTTATAAGTTATCTTAACGACCTCCTTTTTTATAAACTCAAATGACATACTACCTTGTTAGAAGGTGGCGAATTCTATCTTGAGATATACAATCAATAACTAAAGTTTTTATACTATTGCGTTCTCATTCATTTTTAGTATTTGATTACTGCATTTGCTCCGCTAAATGTAACAAAGTTTCTCTTACTTTTCTTTTATCCTTGCCTTTTTCATAATCATATTTTATTTCAAATAAGATCCCATTATCTCTCCAGAATAGATTTGCAAAATTAGCATCTACAATAGATGGAAAATGCACATATACACTTTGGTTATCACCTAATTCATGAAGCTCACTATTATCTTTAAACCTATCCACAAAAGAAGCCTCAAAATCCCGAGCAAATATTATCAAATTATAATCTGGCGCAGCTCCTTCCCTTATATCCTTAGCTCCTATTCTTATACCAATGTCCTTTTGATCATTTTTATCTTTAAAATCAATTATTGTGAATTCATCAAACGTACCAAATCGTTTCGGAATTTCCTTAGGAAGGTGTAATTCAAATGGAATCGCAATCAGTGCTTCTTTCATTGAGGAAGCTTCATACATGGTTACAGTATCATTTTTTGCTGTATTTACTTTATCTAAATTATTAATTTTCAACTTTTCGTTATTAACACTATGACATGCAACAAGTGTAAAGAGGATGACTCCTATTATTAGTCTTTTCATCTTTTTTATCCTCCTTACTTCAATGATAGATAGTATGATTCTTTGATTTTCCATTCATTTACCAAACAACCTATCATTTTTCTTTTTCATTGTCTATGTTGGTAAAGAGAGTTTATTTATGTGAACATTACATAAAAAGCCCTCACTTATTGTAAGTGAGAGCTAAAACCATGCAAGAAATTTATAAATTACAAATACCCTTTTTCTTTCAGAGAAACAAACTTCCGATCACCAATAACTATATGGTCAAGCACCTCAATGCCTAACATCTTGCCACATTCAGTTAATCTTCTGGTTACATGGATATCTTCTTGAGATGGGGTGGGATCACCTGAGGGGTGGTTGTGAGCACAAATGATGGAGGCTGCGGAGCGTTTGACCGCTTCTTTGAATACTTCTCTGGGATGGACAATCGAGGCGTTTAAACTACCGATGAAAATCGTTTGGCGGTGTATGACTTGATTTTTTGTATTGAGGAAAATACATACGAAATGTTCCTGGTGAAGATCACGCATTTCTTCCATAACGAAGTCTGCACCATCTTCTGGACTCTTAATAATGTATCGTTCATTAGGCTTATGGTTATGGAGGCGCTTTGCTAATTCTAATGCAGCTAAAATCACCACAGCCTTAGCAGTTCCGATACCTCGTATGGCTGTTAGTTCCTCAATTGTTGCATCTCGTAATAGCATTAAGCCTTCAAAGTGAATCAATACACGTTGTGATAAAGAAATAACAGACTCATTTTTCATCCCACTGCCTAATAAAATGGCTAGCAACTCTTGATTTGATAGATGCTTAGCCCCCAGTTGGATCATCCTTTCACGTGGGCGATCCTCCCGGGGGACATGTTTAATTAGTACAGAGGTTTCAGACAAACCATCGCCTCCTTGGCGCTTAATTCCCTGTTACCTTATGTTCTGGTTGAGAAAGGTTTGGAAAAATACCGTATGAACGTAGAGAACGGACTACACGAGATAGTGGTAGACCTACAACATTGTAATAGTCACCTTTTATTTCTTTTACGAAGATAGCACCACTAGATTGAATACCGTATGCTCCAGCTTTATCATATGGCTCTTCGGAATCTAAATACTCGTTAATTTCATCCTTTGTTAATGGCCAGAATTCTACTGTTGTTTTTTCAACAAAACTGGTCTCTTGCTCTGCAGAGCGAATCGTTACGCCTGTATAAACCTTGTGAATATTACCACTTAGCATGGACAACATGTCAAAGGCTTCCTTGCGCGATTTAGGCTTACCTAAAACTTGTTCTTCAAAACTGACAACTGTATCCGCACTTATAATCACTTCGTTATCAACCGAAAATGGGACTGAACGAGCTTTCAACTCGGCTAACGCTTGAACATAAGCACGTGGACTGCGACACGTCATCTTCGATTCATCTACATGTTGCTTGCGCGTTTCATAAGAAATGTTCACTTGCTCTAGTAAGTCTCTTCTTCTAGGAGAAGAAGAAGCTAAAATTAATTGTGTCATACTAACCATCCTTTATTAACTAAGTTGTGTAGGGAAACAGGGTATATACATCATAACGCTCAATTGTTTCCAACTGCAAAGCCTTATAAGGAAAAATTACATAATTTACATTATTTTAAAACTGCATTATTGTTAAAGCGTTATCATAAAACCACCTTCATAAAACGGTCAAAAACAGAAAGACAAGCTATTGGATAACTTGTCCTTCTTTCTTTTTTCTATGAGGAAGCGTTCTTCATAAACTGTTCATAACTAAACCATATTTTTAGTAAATCTCGTTGCATTTCCCACAATGATGAGGTGCTTTTGGATGACTGAAAACGCTGGCTAGATGTATGCAACTGATCCATGCTATTAGATAACACCGCTGTTTTTTCCGTCGCTTCCCCAGGTATTGATTTTTTCCAATCTGTAATTTGTGTAACTATATTGCCTGTGTCGCCCTTGCCGCTATCAATTTGTGAAGCAACCGGAGCTAAAAAGGTAGACCAATGTTTCATACCTTTTTCAATCCACTGCCCTTCACTTTGAGCCACCTTCACTTCCTGACCGGTCACACTCCAATCTTTGACAAACGTATCAAATCCTTGCGCTTTTAAATATGTAGCGATTTTTTCCCCTTCTTGTTTAGAAGGTGCTACACCCGCAAATAAATAAAACTGGTTTTCGCGCTCCCATATATAACTTGTAATTCCCTTACCAGCTAAATCGCTTTGCCAAGCAGTTGCTTTATCCTTCGTTGAGAAAATCCCCGCCTGTACCACAAACGCCTTCATGGTTGGAAGAGAATACATTTGCTTTTGAACGCTCGCAGCTGGCTTTGAATTTGTTGTAGCTTGGTTACCTGTTACTGATGTCGAAGCTGGAGTAGCCTCACTATTTGGTGTTTGTTGTGCCTCTAAGCCAGAGAATAACCGCAACATAACAAAGCCTAAAATGATTCCAACAAAAACAGCTGACAAACCAGCCATAACCAAATGCTTCCACGTACTAGGAAATGAAAGTTTTTTACGCTTTAAGGGATATGCCCTCTCTAGTACTGATAAATTCATCCCAGATAAAGGTTTACGATTCTGCTTTTTTTCTTGTTTCTGCTTTTTCTTCTCTTGTTCCTCCATCCAATCTTCAATGGCAGAAGCCTGTTCATCATGGGCAACTTGTATTTCCTCGTGAACTTGCTCGTCCTTATCTAACTCATCGCGATCGAGGTACGTATGTTCACCATTGATGCGAATGGATATCTTTTTGGATTTGTCCACGCCTTTCCCTCTTTTCTCACTAGGTTTGTTTAACCCTATCACAACCTCCGAGAAAAGAAAGACGAGTTTTGTCATCTACCATTCTTCTCTTTTCGGCAAGGAATGGCATAAAATCCATACATACATTTACGTAAATAAACTCTACTCTTATTTAATAAGAGTAGAGTTTATTTAAATTATTTAATGCTATATTCAGTTTAATCTGGTAATAAAGGGTTTTTTTTATCTGCAGAAGGCTCATAATGATACTGTGGTATTTCATCTTTTAGAATTGAATTACCTTCATCATAAAAGGTAGAAACAACTATAGTGTATTTTAGCATATCTGTTTCTTCATCGGAGGTCATTTCATCCTCAAATTCAATGGTATTTACATCTATAATGCGCGGTATATTTTTTAGTTCCTCTAAAAAAGTTAACAAATCACCGAATTGGGGAGATTGAACATTAATTTGAAAAGCCATTTGATTTACTTGTATAGCTTCATCAACCGAAGGAGTGTCTTTACTCTTTACTACTTCTGAGTCATTTTCTTTAACTATATCATCAGAATCATTTTCGTCATCAGTCATATCACTATCCTCATTGGATGATAAGTCGAATTCACTCGTACCTTGTTGCGTAAAACCCATAACTACGCTATTGGATATATTCTCAGCTCTTTCTAATGCCATAAAAAATTGATCTATCACAGGAAGAACTGGTAATTTACTTTGGGTGTCTTGGGAGGTATTAAATGAATTTCCCTTCACTTTTTTATCTCTTAATGCTGTTAGGATTTTCTTTTCAGATTCTAATGAATCTTTCACTTGTTTAACTTCTTCCTCAATGGGGTTTATAAAATGTCTATGAGTGAATGTATAGGAGACGATAGTTAATAATAAAAGAAGTGTTAGTATAATGATATGCTGTCTCTTCCATTCAAATTTCACTCTCACCAAACTCCTTCTCCCACTTATCTTCAATAACTAGAAACTCAAAAGTCGCAAAATAACGAGGTAAAATATTAGTATTATTTTGGCTTGCTGTAACTTCTTCAGCATTCATATTTATAAGCAAACCTTCTATATAACTCTCTTCTTCTAATGCATTTGTATAGTTTGCAATTTGTTGCATACTTTCAAATTGAATCTTTACATTTACAGTACCATCACCTATATATGAATATGTAACAAAATAGCCTTCTTTTGGTAATAAAGTAATTAGTCTTTTTAACAAATCTACAGAGGGAAATAGTTGATTTTCTAGTTGAGAGGCTTTTTTAGTCAACTCTTCTCTTGCAACTTGAATATTATTTTTGTTGGTTTGCTGCAATGTTTGTTGTTGTTCTTTGAGATTTGTAATTTTATTCTCAGATATTGTTTTTTTCTCTAAAAGGTGTTGTTGCTTAAAATATACTTGACTTAATACTCCAATTAATAATAATAAACTAAGTATAGCGAGAAGGTAGGGAACGATATTCCTTTTTTCTTTTTCTTCTAAAAGATTTATCTCTACCATAGTTTAATTCTCCTCATATAAATTGAAGGAGCTTTTTACTCTTTGAGTGAGAGCCCTGCTACTTCTGCAAATTGATCTGGGAGTCGCTCCCCACTTTTAGTATGAATATCATGCAACCTTAAAAGCTCAATGGGGATGGAGAACCTTTCTGTACACTCTGAATATACATAAGTAAGTTCTGAAAAATCACCACTCAGTAATATCTTTGTTATTCCTGCATCCCCCTTCATGACAGAATACCGATAAAAGTCCATAACGCGTTGAACTTCCATCAACTGATCTTGGATATAAGCATTTAAATCTTCCTGTGGTCCATACCATTCGAATCTGAATGAATCAACAGTAGCTTTTTTAAATGATTCTATATCTAGAGGGTTCTTCATATGTCGAATAAATTCTGGCCTACCTTTTCGAAAAACTGTCAAGACGCATCCGTCTACATTCCATTGCAATGATAAAAGGTGTTCATCTTCCTTATTTGGATTACTTTGATTATATAAACGGTAGATAGACAATGAAGATAGATCAGCTACTTTTGCTCTTAATTTTGTTTCTTCAAAAATAGATTCATAAATTCGAATTTGTTGCTCTGGATATGCAAATAATAAGATATGATTCATGTTTTCATCTTTATGTAAAAATTGATAGTCAAAAATAGGGTCGTCGAAAGGGAGATGAAGATCATCCCCTAACTTCATATATAAGTAACCCTTAATCTCATCTTTTTCTATATCAACAGGAATCTGATAGGTTCTTATAACAACAGAAGCATCAGGAAGACAAAAATATAATTTGTCTTTTTTCCAATTATAGGTGTCTACTAATTGTTCAATAATAGACATTAACGTTTGAGAATCTAGTATTTTCCCCTCTTTTATTACACCTTTTGGGAGTGTCTGAACCCCAAAATAATCCAAGTCATCTAACTCTGCTGGACTATTTGTATAACTAAATCGAATCACATGGTCTTTAATAACTAAATTCACTCGATGTTTACCAGGTTTTAATGAAAAGCGCATCTTATCCCTCACCTAATAACAATACTTATATACCAATGAATTATCTCATCACCAAAAAAATGAGCCATAATAGCTCCTACAATAATATATGGTCCAAAGGGAATTGGGTTATTCCTCTCAATTATTCCTACACCTAATAATATACCACTTACAACGGCTCCTGTAAGAGTAGAGAGAAAAAAAGATAATAATGTTTTTTTAACTCCTAATACAATACCGATTAATCCAAAAAATTTCATATCCCCAGCACCCATTCCACCTTTACTAATAATAATTATGATAGCAAGTAATACTACACCTACGATAGCTCCTAAAATCGAGTCATACCAGGGTTGGAGAGGGTTGAAAATACGGAGTACTAAGAAGAAAGGAAGAAAAAAGAGTAGTACACTATCTGGAATCACCATATACTTTATGTCTGATACAAATATAATCATACTTAAAGAAATAAAGAGAAGAGAAACAATCAATTCAATTGACCATCCGAACACATATAAACTACTAACAAATAAGAAAGACGTACACACTTCAACAAAAGGATATAATATAGATATTGATTTATTACAAGACCTGCATTCACCTCTCTGCAAAAAGAAAGATACAACAGGGATTAATTCAAACCATTTTAAACTTTTTCCACAATAAGGGCAACTTGATCTAGAAGTAAAGAAGCCTTCGGATTTAGGAACCCGAAGGCCAATCACATTATAAAAGGAGCCAAGTATTAAACCTAAAATAAACAGATGAATTGGTATTATTTGTATCATTTTGTATCTCCTGATTTATAGTATTATTGAGCGCTTACCTCACCCTTTTCACCAGAAGCAACCTCACCTTCTCCATCATTAAGAGAAACTGAATATGTTATACCACCACTAGAAGTATTCTCGGTAACCGTAACTGTGCTCGTTTCTCCATCATAGCTTCCACTATCAGGATGTCCTGGCATACTATCTAAGTAACCTTGTTCAACCAATTCACTAAGTGTATATGGTGAGCTAAGATCAGGATCATCAGTTGTATGAGCTAAACGAGCTGCTTCAATCATACTTTGAGCATTAGAGACATGTGCTTCTTTTTTGGTATCTCCGATTATATTACCAATAGCAGGTACAGCAATCGCAGCGATTATACCTAAAATAACAATAACAGCTAATAGTTCTACGAGTGTAAAACCTTTTTCATTAGATAATCTTTTCCTAAAGTTATTAAACATCTAATTTTCTCCCCTTTTTAATTATATCGGTACAAGGTCATTAGGATTATTCAATAGTTGTAAATTACAACCACTATGAAACTTATTGCTCATGACCCAACACCATTATATTTCATTTTATCGTATATACCAACCATAATATATATCATTTTACAAATTCTTCATTAATTCGACTTCATTTATTGTAGTATTTTAGGCTCATTTATTGAATCTGCTCAAAGATTGAAAACATAGGAATAGCTATCGATGCTACTATTGTACCTACGATGACAGCTAGAAATGTTATCATCACCGGTTCAAGAAGTGTTTTTAATCGATCTGTTGTATGATCTAATTCTTGTTCATAGAAATCAGCAATTTTTTTTAACATCTTATCTAGTGAACCAGTTTGTTCTCCTAAAGCTATCATCTGTGTAACAAGAGGCGGGAAAATCCAATGACTTTCAAAAGGTTTTGCCATTGACTCCCCTTTTTCTAATTCACTCCTAGACTGAATTAGAACTTTCTCAATAATTTTATTTTCTACTACACGTTCAGTAATACGTACAGAATCTAAAATTGGAACTGAACTATGAAATAACGAGCTTAATGTTCTCGTCATTCTAACTAATGCAGCCTTTTGAATTAAAGATCCAAAAATTGGTATCTTTAACTTCAAAAAATCCATTCGGTATGCAATAGTGTCAACTTGTTTAATATAATTCAAAGTTAATATTAGAATCAAAGGAATTAATATCAAAAGCCACCATACAGATTGAGTTAATTGCCCTAATGTAAAGATAAATTTTGTTATAACAGGTAATTCCCCTCCCATTGATTCAAACATTTGTTTGAATTGAGGTACCACAGAACTCAATAGAAAAATGATAATTCCTACTGCTATAAATAAAACTATACATGGATAAGTTAATGCTGAAATCACTTTTTGACGAGTCTCGTTTTGTTTCTCATAATATTCAGCCATTTGGTCTAGAACTTCATCAATATTTCCTCCTGCTTCACCTGCACGAACCATATTAATAAATAATGGAGGGAATATTTTAGAATGTTGCTCAGCTGAATCAGAAAATGGCTGCCCACTCTCTAATCTTTTAAAAATATCATTTAATGCACTTTTTAATGCTTTATTGGTTGATTGTTGAGCTAAGATAGATGTGGATTGAACTATTGAGACTCCTGACTCAATAAGTGTAGAAAACTGCCTCAAATAGATTACAAAGTCTTTTGACTTTACTGCATTACCTATTTGAATTTCTTTATAAAGGATGCTATTTAATTCTTTAATAGAAATAACTGATAAACCGTCCACTTTAAGTTGCTCTATAGCGTCACGTTTTGATTCAGCCTTTAACTTTCCTTCCTTGTGCAGCCCCTTCTTGTTTCTTGCCTTGTAACGGTAATAAGCCATGCTACAAATTCCTCTTTTCTATGTAAGGAGCAGCAAATTCTTCTGTTATAACTTCTGCTTCTAGAAGATTTCTAACAGACATTTCTAATGTGTGCATTCCTTGTGCCTTAGAGGTTTGCATTATATTAGGTACCTGGTGTATTTTCTCATTTCGAATTAAATTTTTAATTGCAGAATTATTTATTAGTATTTCTGTAGCTGCTCTCCTTCCCTTTCTATCAGATTTTTGAAATAATCGTTGCGAGATAATAGCCTGTAAAACACTAGCAAGTTGGATTCGAACTTGAGGCTGTTGATTAGGAGGAAAAACGTCTATAATTCTATCAATAGTCGCTGCTGCATCCGTTGTATGTAAAGTACCTAAAACTAAGTGACCAGTTTCAGCTGCAGTTATGGCAGTAGATATGGTCTCTAAGTCTCGCATTTCACCTACCAAAATGACATCTGGATCTTGTCGAAGACAGGCTCTTAAACCATTCGAAAAGTTCTTTGTATCTAATCCAATCTCCCGTTGATCGATAATACAGTATCTGTGCGAATGTAAATACTCAATAGGATCCTCGAGGGTGATAATGTGTTTACGCTCTGTTTGATTCATGTAGTCAATCATTGAAGCTAATGTGGTTGATTTTCCACTACCTGTTGGACCAGTTACTAGCACCAATCCTTGGGGTTTTTTTGAAATGTTTTTAACTACCTCTGGCATTTGTAACTCATCTATTGTAGGAATACTAGTTGGAACCACCCTTACTGCTAAAGATATGCAGTTACGTTGGTGATACGCGTTAATTCTAAATCGTGAAACACCTGAAATACCATATGAAAAATCAATCTCACCATTCTTCTCAAATTTTTCAAATAACGAATCTGATAATATAGCTTCTGCCATTCCTTTTGTAATTGCAGGGGTTAGGTTCTCTTTTCCATATTGCTTTAAATCTCCATGTACTCTAAGAACAGGAGGCATCCCTACAGTTAAATGAACATCAGAAGCTTCTAACTCAAACGCGTGTTGTAATAACATATCGAAACGTTCTTTCATAATCTTCTTGACCTCCTAACTACTTTGGGCAACTCTTAATACTTCTTCAATTGATGTATGCCCTTGCTTCACCTTCAAGAGACCATCATCAACTAGAAAAATCATACCATTTTTCCATGCGTAACTTTGAATATCATTAATGGAGTTGTAATTCATCATCATTGTTCTGATCGTATCATCAATTACCAATATTTCTTGAATTGCCATCCGACCTTTATATCCCGTTCCTTGACAACTGTTGCAGCCTTTTCCTTTATATATCTTGTCTACTTTTAAACCACGCTTATTAAAATGTTGATGTTCCATATCAGTAGGGGTATATTCAGTTTTACAGTCTCTACAAATTTTCCTTACTAATCTTTGAGCAACAATTCCAGAAAGGGAAGATACCACCAAATATGGTTCAACCTCCATGTCAAATAGTCTAGGAATGGTTGCAATTGCACTATTCGTATGCAATGTACTGAATACTAAATGTCCTGTCAACGAAGCTCTAATTGCAATTTCAGCTGTTTCAGAATCTCTAATCTCTCCAACCATTACTATATTTGGATCTTGTCGAAGAATAGATCTAAGCCCTTTTGAGAATGTTAATCCTACTCCGTTGTTAACCTGCATTTGATTAATACCTTCAATTTGATATTCCACCGGATCTTCAATAGTGATAATATTCACATCATCTGTATTCAAATAATTTAAAGATGCATATAATGTTGAAGATTTACCAGAACCCGTCGGACCTGTTATTAAAATCAGACCAGAAGATTGATTCAGTAAATCTTGATAACTTTTATCATTTATTTTATTAAAGCCTAACTCAGATATTTTCGTAAGTGCACTTCCTAAATCCAATATTCGAATAACAATTTTTTCACCATAAACTGTAGGAAGAGTAGAAATACGTAAATCAATTGGTTTTCTATCAAAAGTAGTTTTGGTACGACCATCTTGAGGCAATCTTGCTTCCGTAATATTCAAATTTGCCATTATTTTCACTCTAGCTATGATAGAATTCTGAAAGGATTTAGGCAAAGTCCTCTCTGTTCGAAGAACTCCGTCAATACGATAGCGTATAATCACTTTTGTTTCCTGTGGATCAATATGTATATCACTAGCTTTTAATTGTACTCCTGCTTGTAGTATTTGATTAATCAAACGAATAGCTGGTGCATCGTTCGGATCATCAGTTATATCATCTTCTAAATTTTCATCCTTCAAATTATATTGTTTGTTAATTGTTTGCAAAATTTCATCTTTCGTTGCAATAACTGGTGATATTTGAAAGCCAGTTGATATCTTTAAATCATCAATAGCATAGTAATCCATTGGATCATTCATGGCAACAATTAAATGATCATCTTCTTTATTTAATGGCATTAAAGTATTACGTTGTGCAAATTCTTTTGGTACTATATTAATAATACTAGGATCTATTGGATACTGATATATAGATATATGAGGAATACCTAATTGAAATTCTAGAACTTCAATTAATTGTTGCTCTGTAATATATCCTTTTTCTAGCAGAGCATCCCCTAATTTTTGCTCTTCTCTTTTCGTAGTAATTGTCTCATTTATTTGATTTTCCGAAATAAGCCCTGCTTCCTTTAATAAATCTCCAAGTCTTTTGCGCTGAGCCATTTTACCACCTCACTAGTAAAGTTAGAAGAGCAAGTCCAAAGTGGATTCTTACGTACAATTATTTTATTCACCTTTAGATGGTTCATCAGTCTGATCCCACATATCCTCTGGATTTGTTACTACTCCTTGTTTTTCACTTTGATTTGTTTGCTCGCTTTTAGAATCATTAGGACTAGATTGGTTGTTTTGATCTTCTTCACTATTTGAAGAGTGTTCTGAACTTGATTGTGAATCTAATGATGAGCTAGAGGTAGGGATATTAGAATCTGTATCACCTTCTTGAGTAATATCTTCATCATTATCATTATAATCCTTCTTTTTATAATGTAGCTCCACCCTATGTAATGGAGAATAATAATCCTCAGCAATAAATTCGTTTGAAATTACTTGGTTATTCTGATTTACGGTAAGTCTATGTAATTCATAAACTTCACCTTTAGAACCCTCCTTAATAATTTCAGTACCTACTACTTTATTAGAAAAATTCACAATAGTTTTAGGTTGAATCTCCTGTACTCCTTTTATAGCTACTTTATAATTACTAGGAAGAGGATAACCTTTCCATTTTGCTATTAAGTTGCCATCTTGAACATAGATTGTAAGTTTATAATTACTCTCATTTATATTCACGAATTCAAAACCTTGATTTTCTTCAGGATTTATGCTTGCTTCTCGTCCTCTTGGGATGTATTCAGGTCGATGCTGACTTATGTGTCGTTCCTTAATAGAAAAATTAGTTTTTAATGAAGATCCAAGTATTGCAGATGCAACTAAGTTTAACGCTTCGGAACTTTGAAAAGATGCATCATTCGTATATTTCAACAATGAGAATGTTTCTTTTGCATTGACGGTCACCCCATCTAACACTCGTATATAATAGGAGGGATCAATACCATTCGGAATTGGAATAGAGTATTTACTAACTGTTTCATAAAGCTCAACAGTACCTTTTTCAACATAATCATATATAGAAAACTCAATGGGTTTAGATGGTAGGGATTCTACTGTATTTTTTAAATCAGTATTTAAACTTTGCAAAAGTAATTTGTCATACAAATTGGGCCCTAATTCATTCTCTATACTAGAAAATTCCTTGACATTAATATTAATAGATATTTTAGTAGACTCTCCATATTTTATATTCTTAAGAGTTTTCTCAATATTAAAATCAAATAAAGAGGGGGGGAAAGTCAATTGATTCTGTTTCATATTTATGAGAACCGGATGCTTCTTAATCCATTCAGAAGCAGCATTTTGCAGCTTAATCTTTGCTTCCGCTTTTGTTAACCCACTTAGCTGTACGCCGCTTACACTAGTGCCTTCATCATAGGTTTCTGGTTCAGCTAATACTGTTTGATAAATAAAATTTCCACTTACTGACATAGCTATTAAGAAAACTGCCATAGTAGTTAGTAAAATAAAAAGTTTTATATCCAGCTGTTTTCCCACATTACCTTCCCCTTGTTGTAGATATCTTAAAGATATTACTTGTATTATATAAATTCATTTTTCAAAATCTCTTTCATAAATAATAGTATTATTCACGGATGTCTTCTTCATATTCAAGCCTAGATAATCTTCCTATTGGCTCTATATAATCTTCGGCATGTGGTTTGGTGTAGTTTTCATCACTAAAATAGTCACTATTATCGTTTTCTTGATAAGTTTCCTCTTGTTGAATCCCCTCTGATTGAAAGTCATCATATTCCATAGATTTATTGGTCTTAGATAATTGATTAAATCGATTCGTAATTAGTTCTTCTTCAGGGCTCAAACCTTCCTCTTCTTTACTTGTTTCTATATTATTTGTTAGTTCCTTATCTTCTATTTTAGAATCTTGATGATAGCTTTGATAATCTTCGGTTGTATCAACAAACTGAATTGGTTCGATATTTGCTAGAGTATTATAGGTCTGTTCTTCATTAGAAGTGTGAGTCAAAGGTGAATTGTCATTAGATGTTGAAGATTTGAATTCATTTTTTTTATCTATTAGTTCTTCAGTAAATTCTTTTGAAATATTGGTATCTATATTCTTTTTATAAAGTTCACCGTTAGGTTGTTGTATTATATCCTTTACTTCATCATCGTTTTCACGTTCATTTAAATGCTTTTCTTGGTTATTTTTATATAAGTATCGACTTATAAGAATTGTCATTAAAAAAGATAATAATAGAAGTATGAGTAAACTTTCCCACCATTGAAATACAAAGTTGGAATAATAGGTCGATAATGCAATTAAAAGTGCAGATCCTACTACTAATAGTTTTCCTCTTCTATTGTACCCTACAGGTATTATGTAAAAAATCAATAATAAGATAACTCCCCCAACAAGGGCAAATAGAATGTCCAAAACCTCACCTCTTTCCTTTTTCACCGAATTTTGACAACGTTCGACTATATCGTAATTGTATAATAAAGTTGGTATATTTAAAAGAATTTATTGCTATATTGGACCTAGTCATTACCACAAATTCCCCGAATCATTAGTCCCTATGAACCACTTCATTCACATTATATACATGTAAGAGATATAGCGTGGCGTTTTTTTAGGTTAATAGACACTAGTGAAATTCTAATGTATATTTGGATTCTCCATATATGAAACATCTCATCTTTCCAATGGCTATGTTAAAGTTTAGTGTTGATTTTGGAATCAACTAATCTAAATAGTTTTATACAAGTTAAGAAGCATAATCTGGAATAAGCATTTTTGGTGCTGAGTTGTTGAATCGTTGGGAATTCACTCGCTTTCCGCGGACAATCGGTGAAGCCTCCTCGTTCGGCATTCGCCTCTCTGCGGGGTCTTCACACGATCGTTTTCCCGCAGGAGTCTCGCAAATTCCCAACGATTCAACGCCATGTATTGGAGTACTTATTTAGGAAGGTATTTACCTTTTTATTGGATTAAGGGAAAGTTTCAACACTATTAACGCATATATTCAAGGAAGTAAAACATACTTAAACCCCTTTGATATCAAGGAAATTATTATTATAAACAGTTTGACCAATCTGTTAAAATCATTATACTTACCTAGCACTAACTACGATGAATCCGTTATCTCTCATACCGATGGGCGGAGGGAAATGGTGAGACTCCTGCGGAAGAAGGGACAATGCTAGACCCCACAGAGAGGCGTAGCCAAACGAGGAGGCTTGCATGTTCCTCCGCGGAAAGCGAACCATTTCACCGCAGCCCCACGTAACGGGTCCAGCCTCACCAGTTATTCAAGATTATGGTGCTATTATGGAGGAACATAAAACTAATTATTATATCAACATCAAACTTTAACGCAGCCATTCCATTAGAAATAAAAAAAACAGCAGAGTCATTACTCTGCTGTTTCCACTACCTTCTCATAACTGGCTACTTTATTGCGACCTTGGCGTTTAGCTCCCATATACATGGCTCGGTCTGCATGGCGAACTAGCTCCATAGGGTCTTCGCAATTATCAGGGTATGTTGCACTCCCAATACTTGCTGTTATATTTACCTGAACTGGATTTTCATCTTCTAGTATGTGCTCATATAGAGTAAAGGGAGTGTTTGCAATTTTTCGTCGGACGTGCTCTGCGATATGGAGAGCATGCTCTTGGTTAACATTTGGTAATAATATAACAAATTCTTCTCCACCATACCTGGCTACTGTTCCCTTATCGGAAATAATATTTCTTAAACGATTAGCGAGTTCGCATAATGCTTCATTTCCACTTTCATGTCCGTATTGATCATTAATCTCTTTAAAATGGTCTAAATCTAGTAAAATAAGCGCAATTTCTTCCTGGATATTATGACTCTGTAAATGGTCATAATATGCTTGTAAGTGTTTTTCAAAATAGCGATAGTTATATAGATTTGTAAGTAGACATATTTCACTCTGCCGTTTTGTTTCTTCATAATTTCGGGCATTTTCGATGGCAACAGCTAAGTAATTTGTCAGTATGTCTACAATCATATACTGATATTTTTCATATGCTCGTTTCTTTTTGGATGTAAGTGTTAACACACCAACAACTTGTTTGTGGCGTTCGATAGGAATGGAAATTATGCTCTCAACTTCTTTAGACATAAACTTTGCGTTGCCCTGTTCCCATTGTTTACGAGAATGATAATAGAGCCCCTGAGCATTACCCCATACCTTTCCACTAACTCCTTCAAATTTATGTAGATGATTTATAGGTAATTCGCGATCTTGCATTGCATCATAGAAGCGAATTAAAGTTAGCCTATTCTGTTCCTCATCAACATCGTAGATATACGCATAATTCACATCCAACAGCGTTGAGATGTTCTCAACAAAACGATCTAACACTTCACTAACTTCTAATTTTTCCGTTAACTCATGTCCAATATCGCTTGTCCGTTGTAAATAATCATTAATGCGGCGACTTCTATAAAAAAGCATGAGGATGATAGATAAACTAACAAATGGGACACCTACATAATATATAGCCCCTAGTCCAATTTCTATATATAAAATATAAAGTACGAGTGCTACTGGTAGAATAATTAGGTTACTAACACCCTCCCACAGCAAACTACTATTAAAGAATTTTGAAGGTAAGCCCATTATAAGAGTTCGAATAACATTCAGGAGTAGTTGATTAATAAGAATGATTGCAAGGGAATAAGCTAAAATAGGCAAAATATCTATAGGTGAACTGATATCTAGTGCCCCATGTCTTCCACCAAATAAGTAATACACACCAGCTGCACCGATGGAAACAAACATAAACATAAGAAAGTTTAATGGAATTTTATATAAATCATTTCTAGGTAACCGCAATTTAGCAAACAGAATGATATAAGCCATTTGGGTTAGCATGATTTCCACAAACAAACCAAAATAAATAAACACGGTTAGACCAATTCCATGAATGAAAAATATTGGCGTACCATTCACGATGATTGGAAATAACGCCACAATTCCCATTAACATAGCAAAAGAGAGGAGATCAATTTCGTGACCTTGAAATGTTGGGGGTTGGAGCTGATAAATCAATACAAATATGCTGGGCCACAATAGAGCCCAAACTACCCAAAGGGCCACTGTTTTTTGCTTCGTTAGCATGTCATGCATCTCCCTACCGAATCAATCTCTAACCTAGCAAGCTTGTCATAGTGAAACCAGCTATATTTTCTTATATTTTTCTTGCAGTTTTTGTAAATAAATATTACTAACATAGTAGCACAATCATCCTATATTTTCAAAAAATTTTCTCACTTCTGAAATGAAATATAAGGAACCAGATATAATCAGTACTTCCTCTTTTGATAATGTTTTCATGCTCTCCATTACGAATTCTTTCCAATCATATGTCTTATCCTTACGTGGATGTGAGGATAATGAATATAGTTCTTCTGGATTAGTAGCCCTTGGAAAGGAGAACGAGGTAAAAGTAACTGTATCAAATGTATTCGTAAACAAGGGCACCATCTTATCTAAAGGTTTATCGTGCAAAGCTGCAAATAGTAAATGCTTTTTCTTATCATGGTAATGGTCACGAACAGTCTGAGTCATCGCTTGAATACCCTCTTCATTATGAGCTCCATCAAGAATGATAGGAGGATGATCAAAAACTTGTTCAAACCGCCCCACCCAACTTGTTGTTAGAAGTCCTTCACGAACTTTCTCTTCGCTTACATGTGTAAGACATTGCGTTACAGCTTGAATAGCTAAAGCTGCATTCTTCATCTGATGTTTTCCCTTCATATGAATCACAAGCTCGTCCCAATTAATCATTTCATTCGTAAAGTTGAATTGTTCTCCAATAGGTGTAGTGGAAACATCTATAATTTGAAATTGATCCCCTAGAGTATCTAGCTTTGCATCCTCTATGATTGCTTTTTGTTTTATCACATTTAAAGCATTCGGGTTTTCTACTCCAGTTATTACAGGTACACCAGGTTTGATTATACCTGCTTTTTCTGATGCTATTTCCTCCATTGTCTCGCCTAGAATAGCAGTATGATCTTTTCCTATGCTTGTAATAACAGATAAGATAGGAGATATAACATTGGTTGAGTCCAAACGCCCACCCAATCCTGTTTCCATTAGAACAATATCTTGTGGGTGTTCTGAAAAGTATAATATAGCTAATGCAGTGATAACTTCAAACTCTGTAGGTCCACCTAGTGGTAAAGTTTCTAATTCTTCAGCGAGTGGCTTGATTTTGTCTACCAGCTCTGCCCATTCCTCATCAGCTAGTGGCTTTCCATTTATACTGATACGTTCATTAAACGTGACAACATAAGGAGAAGTGAACGTGCCCACCGTATATCCATGAGCTTGTAACATATTACGGATAAACGAAATGGTCGACCCTTTTCCATTCGTTCCTGCAACATGAATAGCTTGAAGGTGTTGTTCTGGATTACCAAGGCGGGACATTAACCATTCCATACGTTGCAAACCAGGCTTGATACCAAATTTATGTCGATTATGAATCCATTCCATTGCATCTTGATAGTTCATTACCATTTTCCTCGTTTCTTCCTTGCATATAAGTACATTTTTCTTCCACGGAGCATTGTGCTTAATACAATAACTCCTTCCTACTAGCGATATTTCCTTTATTGGAATAAAGACGAACCCAATACAGGTCCGTCTTTTTCCATAAACTTTTTAAGATTTTAGTTCGTTGATTCGTGTCTCTACCTTATCACGTTTATCTAAATAATCTTGCTCTTTGTCTCGTTCAGCCTGAACAATGTGTTCTGGAGCTTTATTAACAAATTTATCATTGGAAAGTTTCTTTTGAACAAGCTTCACTTCGTCGTCCCATTTCTTCCATACTTTTTCAAGGCGGGCTACTTCTTCTTGAATATCAATCAACCCTTCAAGCGGAAGGTAAAGTTCAGCTCCTGTAATAACAGAAGACATTGCCTTTTCTGGGGCCTGAAGATTTGGATCAATTGTTAGTTCGCTTGGATTACAGAAACGTTCTAAATAATGACGATTGTTATTTAACTGTTCAGCTACCTCGTCATCTTTCGCTTTGATCATCAGCTGAATTTGTTTAGACATTGGTGTATCAACTTCAGCACGAATGTTTCGTACAGATCGAATAATATCAACAAGTCGCTTCATTTCTTCTGATGCCTGTTCATTATGAAGATCATTTCGCACTTCCGGCCATTTTGCAACGGTAATGGATTCACCTTTAGTAGGAAGAGCTTGCCAAATCTCTTCTGTAATAAATGGCATAAAAGGATGAAGCATTCGCATTGTCTGATCTAATACATAAGCCAAGATAGAACGTGTTGTCTTCTTCTCTGCCTCATCTTCTCCATATAACGGTAATTTCGCCATTTCAATATACCAATCACAGAATTCATCCCAAATGAAGTTGTATAAATGACGTCCGGCTTCTCCGAATTCGTATTTATCAACATTCCGCGTTACATGCTCAATGGTTTCGTTTAAACGAGTCAAGATCCACTGATCAGCAAGTGATTTCTTCCCTGATAAATCAATTTCCTCATATTTTATGCCGTCCATATTCATTAGAGCAAAACGAGAAGCATTCCAAATTTTATTAGCAAAGTTCCATGTTGCCTCCACTTTCTCCCATTGGAACCTCAAATCCTGACCAGGAGTAGAGCCTGTAGCAAGGAAGTAACGTAACGAGTCTGCTCCATACTTATCAATTACGTCCATTGGATCTACACCGTTACCTAAAGATTTACTCATCTTACGTCCATCAGCATCTCGTACAAGCCCGTGAATGAGCACATCTTCAAATGGACGACGGTCAGTAAATTCAATCGATTGGAAAATCATACGGGATACCCAGAAGAAGATGATATCATAGCCTGTTACCAATACATCGGTAGGGAAATAACGATTGTAATCCTTATTGTTTTCATCTGGCCAGCCCATTGTAGAGAAAGGCCATAATGCAGAGGAGAACCAAGTATCTAGCACATCCTCATCCTGTACCCAGTTTTCAGGATCAGCTGGTTCATCACGACCTACATATAATTCACCTGTTTCTTTATGGTACCAAGCTGGGATACGATGGCCCCACCAAAGCTGTCTAGAAATACACCAGTCGCGAATATTCTCCATCCAGTTTAAATAAGTTTTCTCAAAACGGTCTGGAACAAAGTTAACTTTGTCGTCCCCTTTTTGTAACTCAATAGAAGCATCGGCTAATGGCTGCATATTTACAAACCATTGTGTAGAAAGGTATGGTTCAACAACCGCTCCACTTCTCTCAGAGTGGCCTACCGAGTGCATGTGTTCTTCAATGTTAAATAGAACACCTTCTTCTTGAAGATCCTTAACCAATTGTTTACGACAAGCAAAGCGATCCATGCCTTGATATTTACCAGCATTCTCATTCATTGAGCCATCTTCGTTCATAACAAGTACACGCTCTAAATTATGGCGATTTCCGATTTCAAAATCATTCGGGTCATGAGCTGGTGTAATCTTCACAGCACCACTTCCAAACTCCATATCAACATAATCATCGGCTACAATTTCAATTTCACGTCCAACGATAGGAAGCTTCACCTTCTTGCCAATAAGGTGTTTGTAACGATCATCTTCTGGATGAACTGCTACAGCTGTATCACCAAGCATCGTCTCTGGACGAGTTGTCGCTATCTGAATCTCATCAGATCCATCCACTAACGGATACTTCATGTGATAGAAATGACCTTGAACATCATCATAGATTACTTCAATATCAGATAGAGCTGTCTGCGTTGCCGGATCCCAGTTGATAATGTATTCACCACGATAGATTAGCCCTTTTTCATATAATGTAACAAATACTTCGCGTACGGCATTGGATAATCCGTTATCTAGAGTAAAACGTTCACGAGAATAGTCTAATCCTAATCCAAGCTTTTCCCATTGTTGACGAATGAAATCAGCATATTCTTCTTTCCAATCCCATGCTTGTTGAAGGAATCCTTCACGCCCAAGGTCATATCGAGATGTACCCTGTTCTTTTAACTTTGCTTCCACTTTAGCTTGTGTAGCAATACCAGCATGGTCCATTCCAGGTAGCCACAGTACATCGTATCCTTGCATACGCTTCACTCGAGTTATGATATCTTGTAGTGTCGTATCCCATGCATGCCCTAAGTGAAGGCGACCCGTTACGTTTGGTGGTGGGATAACCACAGTAAACGGATCTTTATTCTCGTCATCTTTTGCTTCAAAAAACTTACCATTCACCCAAAAGTCATATCGACCTTTTTCAATTGCATTCGGATCGTATTTTGTCGGTAAAGATATTTCTTGGTTTTCATTTTCCATTAAACTTCCTCCTTCTAACCACCGTGATTACGAATATGATGCAATAAAAAAATCCTTTTCATCCTATAAAAAGGACGAAAAGGATTCGCGGTACCACCTTAATTTACAGCTATTAGATAGACTTCACCTATCTAAACTGTACACTTCAACATGTAACGGATGGACTCCGGCTTCTCCTACTCCACGTTTCAAAGAAGCTGCATCTGGGGTGACTTCTGCATTCAAGAGCTTAAGAATCTCTCAGCAAATGATTCTCTCTCTGAAAAAGATTGAAACGCATACTCTTCCCCTTCACGGCATTTCGATAAATTGATTGTATTGTTATTTTATCCATTTATCCTATGTTAAGTCAATCCTTACCTTAAAAACTTTTGTATTCACCAATTAGGCTAATCCTTACATAAGATAAAACAAAAGCTAATAAAGGAGGCATAGCTAAATGGGACAATTTTATCGGTATAAACTTCCTCCATGGTGTCGCCAATGGATTTTTATTATTGAAAAATGCACCTTACCTATAGCGGTGTTCCAATTAATTCGTACCCTTTTATTCCCGACCACTTTTGATGTATTCTTGTTAGGATTATTAATAGGGTTATATTTTGCTTTTTATTTGAAATGGATTTAACCTTCCTCTTCTTGCTCTTTCTCTTGTGCTTGCTCTTGAATATACTCCCTTGCTTTTTCAAGCTGAGCTTGAATCTGCAAAGAGTGCTGTAGAACATAATAGGAGCGTTCGAGCTTTTGCACTAAAAAAGGTTGCCCACTATCTCGGGCACCACTTACATAAGCATCTATTTGATCAATGTAATGATCAGGACTTAGTAAATAAAGAGCAAACAAACAACGCTCACTATTCATTAAGTTAAACCTTTCTTCATAGGAAGAAAAAGTGGTAACCAATTGTTCTACAGGAGCATCATGATATTTAATTATGTTCCAATAATAAGACGTTAAATCAAATACCGGATAATTCCAAGAAGCTCGTTCCCAATTCAAAAAGTACGGTTTATTTTCATCATAAATGAAATGACTCGGTTTTAAGTCTCCATGACATAACGTTAGGCGAATCTTCTTATCTTCCTCAATGTCCTCTAAAAAGCGATCGCACCATCCTTCCGAGGTTTCAAACACATATAATAAATCACGGAAATGAGTACACACTTGTAACTCAAACGGTGCCATATAATGACGTTTCTCAAATGCTTCTACATACCCCTCTAACTTATCTTTGTCAGCTCTAATTTGATTCTTCTTAGACTCCATTCTCTCTTCAAAATCTTCTCGTTTTACTACTTGAGTCTTAGAAGTACGTCTATGAATATCAGCAAGAGAAGAGTAAAAAAGATCAAAAGGATAAGGTGGTGTATCTCGATGAGGGGTTTCAACCCATGGCATGACATACCACGTATGGTCTTGCTGCTGAACGTATAGCTCTTGACTTGAGGTCATATATAATGGCATTAGAGATGAAAGTTGAGATTCATTTGCTTGTCGATAAGCTGCAATCCATTGTTCTATTTGTTGAGCACTCATATCTGAACGTTTAACTGCAACTGACCCATGATTGGTGTAGACTTTATATACATGTTCCGTCTGCTGGTACACCTCTAAAGGATACAAGCCATAGTGAGCAAGCACTTCAGATAAAAACTCACTCATGCCCATACCTCCTTTTTATATAAGGTTAATACAAGAAATTAGGCTGACTCCATCACTTAGAGTCAGCCCCTGATTTCTTACTTTGAAGGAATATATAAAATTTGTCCGGCTGAAACATCTTCATCTCCTAAATCGTTTATACGACTTAGTTGAGTAGGTGGAACCTTATATTTTTGTGCAATAGACCCTAACGTATCGCTTTCCTGCACTATACACATCCGCATTTTTGCATAAGGCTCTTCTTCGCGCTGGAACATAGAAGTTAAATAACGTGCATCTTGAGGATAATGTTCTTCTTCATCACGATCATCTTCCTCGTATTCATAACTGTCTTCGTATTCCATGGTATCCTCGTCTTCATCTGTTTCTTCTTCAGATGGAGGGGCTTCTGCTTCATTCCCAAAGAACTCAGAAAAAGATTGGACTTGCTTATATTTCCATCTTCCACCTTCGTCCTCTGTTAACGATGAATCATCTTCTTGTTCAATGGTTTGATGATCAAATGAATCTGCTACGACTGGGTCTTCTTGGTCCTCATCTTCTTCATACTTCACATCAAAACTAAACCGACTTTCTAGCTCATCATAATGAACTTCCTCATACTCATCCTGATCTTGAAAAGCATCCCTTTGTTCTTCTTGTACATAGGAAACCTCTTCATGATTAACCCCGTGAATAGCGACGGTAGCATTTAACTTTAACTGACCTCGTTCCGGTAGTTCATAATCAAATGAATCAATACTAACAGTGACATCATGTAAGTTTTCGATTCTACTTTTAGGAATCGAGATTTCTACCGGAAAACGGTGATAGCATTCGCTCACTCCGTCCTCATGGGTTTCCACTTCTTCAATTAATCTTTTAGAAGCATGATCGCGAAGAGATAATACTTGCGGCTCTTCTTCAAGCTCTTCTCTCGACTGATAGTACTCTCCCGTTAATTCAATCACACCTCTAATGGAAACTGTATCATCAAACTCTTGAATGGAGATATCTGGTTCAAGTGAAATCCCCATGAATTCATCTACTTCCTGTCCTCTTTGAAACCAAAGTGACTCATTTAAATGAAAAGAAAACACATTTTGTTCATCATATGACAAACCTTTCTCCTCCCTTCAAATACACACATGACCTCTCGATCTCTTATGTCATTACAGGTATATGTCCTTGTAGGACGATTTATGACTGTGGAGTGATTTAGAACTGATGATAATTGAAAAGAGTGAGTACCTAGTACCATATAGATACTCAATGCTTGAGAGAGCTATACATATAATCTGTTTTTTCATATCTTGATAGGATTATTTAAAACCTTTTGCTGTATTGATGGGTAGTTTAAAAATTTTTTCAGTATTAGAGGCATAATCTTGGAGACTTGGATTCGAGATAAATTAAGTTATTTAGCAAATAATAGGCAAAAAAAAGAGGGATGTTTCCGTTGCTTTTGTGAGAATAAAGATGGCCGTGGAACAACTCGCGTCCTGCCGGCGGCCCTACACCATGTATGTTCGATCAACGTTGTCACACGATGTGACGGTTTTAGTCGAACCTCCTCTTCCAAGCCTCCTCGAGCCCAAAAAGCGGGGCTCTCCGAGGGGCTCGCCTACCTCTTTCTCCGGCGGGAGTCTCCTTGTTCCACGGCTACATTTGCTGTTATCTGGATGAACGGAAACATGGTAAGTCTAGAGTGGGGGGTAATGTGGCCTATTTTCTTAATGAGAGTAATGGGCATTCGTGACCGACATGAGTTCGCTATTTGGTATATACATTAGAAGATGAACTACTTATAGCCGTAGGTCTGATCGCAACATATTGGCAGGGTTGGGCGGGAAACGACGAGACTCCCGCGGGAGAAAGAGGTAGGCAAGATCCCCTGAGGGTGTTTTCCCCGAAGGTAGCTTGCCAGCTCGCCCGCAGGACGCGAGTTGTTTCCCACCCAACCCTAATCATTTTAAAGTATCGGACCTATCCCAATATATCTCGCCCCCAAGTCTTCAAGACAATGGGGCAATTATAGAATAATAAAGCCCTTATCAGAATTTGATAAGGGCTCCAATTTATTTAAGATTGAATAGAAGCAAAAGCACATTGAGCTGCTTCGATTGTTTTTTCAATATCTTGGTCAGTATGCTTCGTAGATAAGAACAATCCTTCATATTGAGAAGGAGCAATATAAATGCCTTCCTCAATCATAACGCGATAAAATTTAGCAAACATGTCAGTATCTGCTTTTTTCGCAGTTTCATAATTATAGACTTCTTCATTTGTAAAGAAGAAAGCAACCATTGAACCAGCTCGATTTACAGTGAGAGGAATATTATATGTTTCCGCTGCTTCCGTAAACCCTTCAACAAGACGATCAACTTTTTGATTAATAGCATCATAGGATTCAGGTGTTAACGCTTGTAGTGTTTCTAGACCCGCTGCCATTGCTAATGGATTTCCTGATAGCGTACCTGCTTGATAAATAGGTCCAGTTGGAGCAATCATCTCCATAATTTCGCGTTTACCACCATACGCTCCTACCGGAAGTCCACCGCCGATTACTTTTCCTAGGCAGGTAAGATCAGGAGTTACACCATAGTATCCTTGAGCACAATTGTACCCTACACGAAATCCAGTCATTACTTCATCAAAGATGAGCAAGGAACCATGGTCTTCAGTAATCTTACGAAGTTCAGGTAAGAAATTGTCTGATGGAGGCACAACCCCCATATTTCCTGAAACAGGCTCGACAATGACACCGGCAATATCATCACCATATTCATTAAACGCATAGCGAAGACTTTCTAAGTCATTGTAAGGCACCGTAATCGTGTTCATCGCAATTCCCTCTGGGACTCCAGGAGAATCAGGTAAACCTAGTGTTGCAACACCTGACCCAGCTTTAATAAGCAAGGAATCACCATGTCCATGATAGTTTCCTTCGAATTTAAGAATCTTATTTTTCCCAGTATAACCACGTGCTAATCGTAGTGCACTCATCGTAGCCTCAGTACCTGAGTTTACCATGCGAACCATTTCGATAGAAGGTACTCGATCAATGACAACCTTCGCTAGTTCATTTTCTAGAATAGTCGGTGTACCAAAACTCGTCCCCTTCATAGCTACTTCATTCACGTGGCTGACAACATTTTCATCAGCATGTCCTAAAATCAGTGGTCCATAGCTTAATACATAATCAATGTATTCATTGCCATCGATATCATATATCTTTGAACCTTGACCTCTCTCCATGAATATAGGATCCATTCCAACAGATTTAGATGCTCGTACCGGTGAATTCACTCCACCTGGCATATACTCTACCGCTTCTTTAAATGCTTCTTGAGAACGATTAAAATCACGCATTCTATTCCTCACTCCTTACAATTATTCACTTAGATATCGTGCTACATCTTTTGCAAAATACGTAATAATTAAGTCTGCTCCTGCTCGCTTCATAGATGTTAATTTCTCTAAGACAATTTCTTGTTCGTTTACCCAGCCATTTTGAGCAGCAGCTTTTATCATAGAATACTCACCGCTTACATTGTAAGCCACTACAGGAGAATTAAATCGATCCTTTACTTCTCGCATAATGTCCAAATAAGATAGCCCGGGTTTTACAATGAGAAAATCTGCCCCTTCTTCCACGTCCGACTGTGCTTCACGAATCGCTTCTAAACGATTGGCTGGATCCATTTGATAAGCACGTCGATCTCCAAATTGCGGAGAGCTATGAGCTGCGTCACGGAATGGTCCATAGAAAGAAGAAGCATATTTTACAGCATAAGACATAATAGGTGTATTCTTAAATCCGGCTTCATCCAGACCTTTACGAATAGCAGCAACGAAACCGTCCATCATATTTGAAGGTGCGATAATATCTGCTCCAGCTTTGGCCTGACTTACAGCTGTTTCGGTAAGTAGTTCTAGTGATTCATCATTGAGGATTTCTCCATCTTGTACGATGCCACAATGCCCATGATCTGTATATTGGCATAAGCAAGTGTCAGCAATTACCGTTAACGAAGGAACCTCCTCTTTAATTTGACGAATCGCTTTTTGTACAATACCAGTTTCGCAGTAGGCTTGTGTTCCTTTTTCATCTTTATGTGCAGGAACACCAAAGACAATAACAGAACGAACGCCCAAGCTTACTAACTCGTTCATCTCTTCTGTTAAGTAATCTAGAGACACATGATACACACCTGGCATGGAAGGTACTTCTTTTTTAATTTGTTCTCCTTCTACAACGAATATCGGATAAATAAGGTCTGTTTTTTGAAGATGTGTTTCTCGCACAAGTGAACGCATTGATTCAGTTGTACGTAAGCGTCTGTGTCGATTAAATTGAATGTTATCCATAGTCTTCTTATCCTTTCTTGTTAAAGTAAGCAGAAGCAACCTCTATCATACCTTCTACTGTGTAATATTCCGGAATCATCGTATAGTTAAAACCTTTTTTTATCGCTTCAGCTTGTGTAGATGGACCAATACACACACATGGAATGGACATGAGTTCCTCTCTCCATTCCTCTTCTGCTAATTTCACAAATGCCTGTACAGTAGAAGGGCTTGTAAATGTAATGATATCTAACCTAGTACCCTGAAGAGATTTTTTCAACGCCTCTTTCATTCTAACATTTACTCGTGTCTCATACATTTCAGCAGTACTAATAACGTGGTCCCTAGTTGAAAGTTCTTGAACCACAGATTGTTTCGCTAAGTTACCTTGCACGACTAAAATAGAACAACACTTACTTGTGAACTCATTAAACTCTTTTCCAAGATGTTCACCTGTATATGTATTAGGAATAAAATGAGCTTCATAGCCAAAATCATTTAACACTTCTTCTGTCTTTTCACCGATGACTGCAAATTTCAGCTTTGCTGCTTGTTCATATGTGTTATTGTAATGCTTCATTAGTTCGAAGAAGAAATGAATTCCATTCGTACTCGTGAAAAAAACCCAATCATAAGAGGGTAACTGCTTCATTATTTTTTCATTTTCATCAGAATAAATACCCTGAAAGTGAAGAAGCGGAATTTCTATAGAAATTCCGCCCTGTTGTTCTATAAGTCTCGTGATTGTATGAGCTTTAGTGGCTTCTCTTGTAACCAAAATGCGCTTACCAGAGAGAGGTAGCATTATAGATCTAACTCCTCTTTTGCCTTTTGGATAATCTCGGCCCCGCCACGTGCTTTTATACGATCTGCTGCATCTCGACCTACTTCAACAGAATCGGTACCACGTACTTGCTCTTTTAAAATCGTTTCTCCATCTGGACTACCTACCATTGCAGTTAGAACCACGTCTTCTCCATCAAGGTAAGCATAGCCTCCGATTGGGACCTGACAGCCTCCATCTAATAAATCAAGAAATGTACGCTCAGCAATGACAGTTTTATACGTATATTCATGATTAAGATGCTGAAGAAGATCAAGGATTTCTTTATCCTCTTCCCGACATTCAATTGCTAGAGCACCTTGTCCAACCGCTGGCACGCATACATCAGGCTCTAAATACTCTGTGATATAATCGTCTGTCCATCCCATCCGCTTCAAGCCTGCAGTTGCCAACACAATAGCATCAAAATCTTCTTCTTTTAGCTTACGTAATCGTGTATCTATATTTCCACGAATGGATTTTATATGAATGTCAGGACGTGCAGCTAGCACCTGTGCAGCTCTACGAAGACTGCTTGTTCCTACTACCGCTCCTTCAGGTAATTCATGAAAAGGTACGTTGTCATTAGCGATATAGGCATCTCGGTGATCCTCGCGAATTGGGATACAACCAATGGTAAGACCTTCAGGTGTTTCAGCAGGCATATCTTTCATACTGTGAACAGCAATATCGATTTCACCGCTATATAGAGCATCCTCAATTTCTTTGATAAATAATCCTTTGCCGCCTACCTTTGATAAGGTTACATCAAGGATTTTGTCACCTTTTGTCACAATCTTTTTTACTTCAAATTCATACGGCAGCTCAAGCTTTTGAAGCTGATCGATAACCCAATCTGTTTGAGTAAGGGCCAGCTTACTTTTACGAGTGCCTACTACAATATTTCGCATATCTGTTCCTCCTGACATTTCCTAAAAGTGAAAGTTCGATAATGATCCAAATAGAAAGAAATTTACTAGTAGAAATAGGAAGGCTAAGGTATTATAAAGGGCCATTGCTCTTCCTTGATAACCACGAACTACTCTTAAAGCTAGATAAGTTAAATACACTCCTAGCACAACGAATGAACCCAGCGTCTTAGAATCAAAGATATAAAACACATCTGTAGAGGTGTATCCCCAAATCACCCCTAAAATATTCGCAATCAGGAGTAAGGGTACCCCTAAAACGACAGCAATATAAGATAAACTATCAAGCTTTCCTAAATCCCCTAACCGGAGTAGCCATTTATTCCATCTTTTCTCCTTTAATAAGCGATATTGTAATAGATACATAAAGGAGAATATACAAGAGAATGTAAAGAAACCATATGACACCATCGCAAGTGTGATGTGTGTAACGAGTAGTTCACTAACAAGTCGCATAGATTGTTCTGTTGCATCACTATTAGCTCTTGTGAAGATATGCAATACCATTAAAAAGAAACCTAATACATTCGTGAAGAAGATGAAGAAATCAACACGAAACAGTCGATTAATCACAAGAGAGAAAGTGACGAGAATCCAGGCATAAAAATAGAGTCCATCGTAAATCGTAGAGATTGGGAAGTTTGAGTAGGCTAGCATTTCCCCCAATAAAAAAAGGGTCTGTAAAACCCAAACCATAGAAAGTAACCAGAAGGCAATTCGATTCGCCTTCCGGTTATATTGAATAAAATCTATAAAATATCCTATTAGACTCAAGCAATAAATGAATATGATGAATTCATACAGCCATTTGAAATCAAACATAAGGAAATTCCTTTCTTAAGAATTAGCTACGTTCGAAGCCGGTTGAAAGGATGATTTCCCATCGGTATCTAAGACAGCTTGTTTATTTTTATCTTGCTGCTTTTCAATTTCCTGCTGAACCTCTTCTTCGATACCAAATATTTGCTTAAACATATCCAACTGCTGGTCTGCGTTTGGATGTGCAGCATATTCTTTAGCCTGAAGAATTGGTTGCTTTAGCATTTGATTAATAATACTTTTGGTATGCTTATTTAAAACTTTCTTTTCTCGCTCTGTTAAGTCAGGCATTTTTCGCTCGATACTTTCCATTGTATCTGCTTGTATCGATAAAGCCTTGTTGCGTAGTGCAGAAATAACTGGAACAACCCCAATGGTTTGCAACCAATCTTTAAATGCGACTATATCAGCCTCCACCATGATTTCGATTTGTTCCGCTGCTTCTTTGCGTGCTTCTAAATTAGCGTCTACGATACCTTGTAGGTCATCAATATCATAAAGGAATACGCTCTCTAAATCATCAATAGCTGGGTCTAAGTCACGAGGCACCGCAATATCTACCAAGAATAGAGGGCGACCTTTACGCTTCTTATGAACCGCTTCGATCGTCTGTTTGTTAATCACATAGTCGCTTGCACCTGTAGAGCTAATAAGAATATCAGCTTTTTCTAATACTTCATTTAGCTGTTCAACTGTTTTAGCTTGGCCATTAAATTGGGTAGCCAAACGCTCTGCATTCTCCATAGTCCGGTTCACAACCGTTACTTCTCGCACTCCAGAGCCGTGAAGATTTTTAGCAGCTAGTTCGCCCATTTTACCTGCACCGTAAATGACGACATGCTTATTTACTAAATCACCAAAGATTTTCTTTGCTAATTCAACTGCTGCATAGCTAACAGAAACAGCATTATCCCCAATTTCTGTTTCTTTATGGGACCGTTTTGCTAGTGTAACAGCTTGCTTAAACAATTGATTGAAGATGGTACCAGTCGTCCCAGCTTCTTGGCCTTGTAAAAAGGCTTGTTTCATTTGTCCAAGAATTTGTGTTTCACCCAGTACCATTGAGTCTAGTCCACATGTTACGCGGAATAAGTGTTCAAGCGCACCATCCGCTTCGTACATAGATAGAAATGGCGAGAATTGATCTTTATCTATATTAAACCATTCAGCTAAAAATTGTTTTATATAATAACGGCCAGTATGAAGCTGATCAACAACCGCATAAATTTCTGTGCGGTTACATGTAGAAATAATCACACTTTCCAACACACTCTTCTGCTGGTTTAGTGATTTCATTGCTTCTGCTGTTTGATTCTCTGCAAAAGTTAACTTCTCTCTAATTTCAATAGGGGCCGTTTTATAATTTACGCCAACTACTAAAATATGCACATCTTTCACCCCCAAAACACTGATAAACGAACAATTATCATCAATTACGTCCATTATAACATGGTTATCAAGCTCACAATTATGTAAAATGTGAACAGTTATTGAAAGGTTATGATACGATAGAACTATCAATTTATTCGAATTATTCATGTATAATACCGTATGTACCTTAACATAACCATGCATTTAAAGCAAGAAACACAACTATTTTCTCCCATTTAGAAGGAGGTATTTGATTGAAAAAACAAAACACATTTCCAGGTATTTTTTTAATTGGTATAGGTATATATTTCTTATTACAACAATTTAATATTCCTATTATTACCCACTTTTATTCGTGGCCAACGATTCTAATTATCATTGGTGTAGCCATGCTATTAAATAGCTATATCTCGAATGATTATGAACCCATACTGCCTGGAACAATATTGTTAGGGCTTGGCATCCACTTTCATGGGCTATATACATATTCCTTTTGGATTGACCACTGGGGTATGTTTCCCCTTATAGTTGGAATTGCATTTTTATTACGCTATCAGAAAAGCAAACAAGGTCTTCTCCCTGGCCTGCTCCTTGTAGCGATTGCCTTATTTTCGATCTTTGTTTCAAACAAACCGGGTTGGTTCCAGTGGATTACGATTGCAGCAAATTTTGTTGAAACCTTTTGGCCCCTGTTATTGATTCTTATAGGCATATATATATTATTCATTAAGAAAAAATAATATATGAAGTCTATAGTTGATTTTCTATAATGATTATATCATATATCAGATTGTAATAATTATAATTTGCTCATGTTTTCTAGTAATCTAATTTTTTGGACAGTTATAGAAACAGATTATTCATGACGCAACTGAGATTTTCTTAAGTGCCCATCAGAAGAACAAGTTATAGCAAAACGTACTACTGTACACAGAACAAAAGCGCAAGCGCCCGCTTAGCGACGTACAAACTGGACGGCTACGTATGAGATAAAGGAAACACGAAGAGCGCAAGCGATTCGATGTTGACTTATCGTAAGGAGGGGCAGGAAGTTTGCTAGTCGCTGGGCGCTGGAGCTGGACGTGGCCGCATCACTTTTTCAGTTATACACAAGCATTGAATTTTATAATTTCGCTATAAAATAAAAAAGGTTCCATAGCATGGAACCTTTTTTATTATTTACCAATATATGAGCGAATTGTTCGCCAAGCATCGTCTTTCCCTTCCCCCGTTTCGGCAGAGAAAGGAATGAGAGTGTCTTCATCTTCTAGCTCTAACACTTCAATTATACGTTTTAGCTGCTTAGCGCGCTGACCTCTTTTAATCTTATCTAGCTTCGTTGCGATTACAGTAACGGGCAAACGATAATGCTTTAGAAAATCATACATCATCCTGTCATCCTCAGATGGATCGTGACGAATATCTACTATCATGACGACCATCTTTAATTTTTGACGATTGGAAAAATACTCTTCCATCATTTTTCCCCATTTTTCCCTTTCGGTTTTAGATACCTTGGCGTATCCATAACCAGGAACATCCACAAAGAAAAACGCCTCATTTAATTTATAGAAGTTCAATGTCTGCGTTTTTCCTGGTTTTGAGGATGTTCGAGCTAATGCTTTTCTTTGTATAAGCTGATTAATAAAAGAGGACTTCCCCACGTTTGAACGTCCGGCTAAGGCAATTTCCGGTAACGGTTCATTTGGATATTGCTTTTGACTTACGGCACTTATAACAAGTTCCGCTTGGTTGATTTTCATTATTTCTCCTCCACTAATGCTTTGTCTAACACTTCATCAAGATGATGGACTGGGATATATGTTAAGCTATCTCGCACACTTTCAGGTATATCCTCTAAGTCCTTTTCGTTATCAGCAGGCATAATTACTGTCGTCAATCCAGCTCGATGAGCACTTAGTGATTTCTCTTTTAATCCACCAATAGGAAGGACTCTACCACGTAAGGTGATTTCCCCGGTCATTCCTACTTCTTTCCGTACTGGACGTCCTGTTAGTGCTGATACAAGGGCTGTAGCCATCGTTATACCAGCAGATGGCCCATCTTTTGGAGTAGCTCCTTCAGGTACGTGAATGTGAATATCATTCTTATCAGGGAATTCAGGATCAATTTGCAATTCTTCAGCTCGAGAGCGTATATAGCTGAATGCTGCTTGAGCTGACTCCTTCATAACGTCACCCAGTTTACCTGTTAAGGTAAGTTTTCCTTTACCAGGGTATAATGAAACTTCTATTGATAGTGTATCTCCACCTGCTGACGTGTATGCCAGTCCTGTAGCTGTTCCAACTTGATTCTCTTTTTCTGCTTGTCCATATCGATATTTCGGTCTACCTAATAAGGTTTCTAATTTCTTTTCAGTTACGACAACACGCTTTTTATCTTCTGACACTAATATTTTGGCTGCCTTACGACATACAGCTGCGAGTTCACGTTCCAATCCACGAACACCGGCTTCTCTTGTGTATTGGCGGACCAGCTTTAGTAATGCATCCTCACGTACTTGAAGTTGACTTTTCTTTAATCCGTTTTCTTTGATTTGCTTTGGAAGTAGATGCTCTTTGGCGATATGAAGTTTTTCTACTTCTGTATAACCAGCTATCGTAATAACTTCCATACGGTCTAATAAAGGTCCAGGGATTGTCGCCATATTGTTTGCTGTTGCAACGAACATCACATTGGAAAGGTCATAAGTCTCTTCAATAAAGTGATCGCTAAAGTTGCTGTTTTGTTCTGGATCTAATACTTCAAGCATAGCTGAGGAAGGATCGCCTCTGAAATCACTTGCCATTTTATCAATTTCATCTAATAAAAAGACGGGATTAACCGTTTCTGCTTTCTTCATACCTTGAATAATTCGTCCCGGCATTGCACCAACGTACGTACGACGATGACCTCTAATTTCGGCTTCATCGCGGACACCACCTAAAGAAGCACGCACAAAGTTACGGTCCATCGAACGAGCAATGGATTTAGCTAACGATGTCTTCCCAACTCCCGGTGGTCCTACTAAGCATAGTATTGGTCCTTTAATGGACTCGGTTAGCTTTTGAACAGCTAAATACTCTAAAATCCGTTCTTTTACTTTATCTAACCCATAATGATCTTCGTTTAAAATTTGTTCAGCATGTGGAATATCTAAGTTATCGACCGTTTCTTCTGTCCACGGTAGAACTACAAGCCATTCAATATAATTACGAATTACTGAACTTTCAGCTGAACTACTTGGAATCTTTTCATATCGATCAAGCTCTTTATATGCTACTGCTTCAATACGCTCAGGCATGTTAGCATTTTCGATTCTTTCTTTCAGCTCGGCAATTTCACCGGATTTGCCATCTTTTTCACCAAGTTCTTTTTGGATGGCTTTCATTTGTTCACGAAGATAGTACTCTTTTTGGGTACGTTCCATTGATTTCTTGACTTGTTGTCCGATTTTTTTCTCTAAATGAACTACTTCTTTTTCATTATTTATTAGTTCGATAATATGTTTGAGACGGTCTGGGACGTTCGCTATTTCTAACACTTCTTGTTTATCCTTAATCTTTAACGATAAGTGAGAAGTAACAATATCAGCTAGTCGACCTGGCACATCAATATCTTTAACAGAAGCTAGTGTTTCATCGCTAATTTTCTTCGACACTTTTATGTATTGCTCAAATTGCTCCAGCAAATTACGCATAAGTGCTTCTTCTTCATTTTGATCGCCATGTTCTTCTTCTACTTCATTAAACTTAACTTTGAAATATTCATCATCTTCAATGTGCTCATCAATTTTACCACGGTATAAGCCTTCAACTAATATACGTATCGTCCCGTTTGGCAATTTCAGCATTTGCTTAATTTTCGCTACAGTACCAATCGTATAAATGTCATCGGTTGTCGGTTCATCTACACTCACTTCTTTTTGGGCAGTAAGAAAGATGATGTTGTCCTCTACCATTGCATTTTCAATTGCATTTACTGATTTATCCCGGCCCACATCTAAATGCATGACCATTGAAGGATATACTAATAACCCACGTAAAGGAAGGAGGGGAATCTGTTTAATAGTTGTATCAGTCATAATGCTAACACCTCCATATATATACTACTTCTTATTATTCGTAATTTGTACGCTTTATCCTCTTTCCCTATTCTGAAGAGGAGTGAAGCTCTCTTTTTCTCTCATAAGTGAAAGAGAGCATGCCTTTTATTCTCAAGACAACGCTCTTTTCACTTAACAATATGGTTCTTTAAAAGTATATAGAAAAGCTATATCAATGTAAACTATTCTAACTAGACGATTGGCCTATTTTCTTCACTCACGAAGATTGAGTATTTCGCTTTGGATTAGGTAATAGGCGTTTCTCTTTTAGTAACGATTGTATATCTCCTGCCAGGCATAACGTCAATGCTTCTTGGATGTGATGAATCGGAATTATGTGTATGCCTTCAATTTTATCAAACATTGCTTGATTATTTTCAGCAGGAATGAGGACTTTATTCGCTCCTGCACGTTTAGCAGCTTTAATTTTAGACATTACACCACCAACCGGCTTAACGTGGCCATGAATGCTTATTTCACCGGTCAGAGCAAGGTCATGGCGCACAGGGATTTTGTGAATGGCTGAATAAATCCCTACCGCCATTGCTATTCCGGCCGATGGGCCATCAACAGGAATACCACCTGGAAAGTTCACATGGATGTCGTATTCATGCGCTGGAACACCTAGGGAACGAAGAACTGTAATCACATTCTCTATAGAACCTTTGGCCATACTTTTTCTTCGAATGGACTTACTTTGACTACCAATACTCTCTTCTTCCGCAATCCCCGTAATATTAATTGCTCCTTGTTGGTTGGTTGGCAGAACGCTTACTTCTATCTCTAATAAGGATCCTGAGTTCGGCCCATAAACAGCCAATCCATTTACTATACCAACCTGATCTTGAGCATATATTCTCTTTTCGTAGCGTGGAGCTAACTGAGATGCATCGACTACCCATTCGATTTCCGCTCTACTTACTGATTCTTTATTAGCCTTCTTCGCAATTCCAGAAGCAATTTGAATCATGTTCACTGCTTCCCTACCATTCCTCGCATAATCTGCAAGGGTGGTTAAACCTTTTTCTTCAACAGTAAACTGAATCTTATTTGCTGCTTTCCTAGCTATTTCGATAACTTCCTCATGCTCAAGCTCTCTAAAAAAGACCTCTAAGCAGCGAGATCGTATCGCAGGTGGGATTTCCTCAGGACGTCTTGTTGTAGCTCCAATCATCCTAAAATCAGCAGGCAACCCTTTTTTAAAAATCTCATGAATATGTAAAGGGATTTGCTGATTCTCTTCACTATAATAAGCACTTTCGAAGTACACTTTTCGATCTTCCAGTACTTTTAATAATTTATTCATTTGAATGGGATGTAACTCACCAATTTCATCGATGAATAATACCCCACCATGTGCGTTGGACACGGCTCCTGGCTTTGGCTGTGGAATACCAGCCTGCCCCATTGCTCCTGCCCCCTGATAAATTGGATCATGGACAGAACCGATTAATGGATCGGCTATCCCGCGTTCATCAAAACGAGCTGTGGTAGCGTCTAATTCAACGAAAACAGCATCCGTTCTAAAAGGTGACTCCGTAACTTGTTTTGCTTCTTCTAACACTAACCTTGCTGCTGCCGTTTTCCCAACTCCTGGAGGTCCATAAATAATAACATGTTGAGGGTTCGCACCACATATAGCTGCTCGCAATGCCTCTATACCATCCTGTTGGCCAACAATGTCATCAAACGTTTTCGGTCTTACTTTCTCAGAAAGTGGCTCAGATAATGCGATTTGGCGCATTTTCCTAAGCTCACCAAGCTCTTTTTTTGATTCGCGGTCAATCGTAACTTTTTGAGAACGTTGATTTTTTAATAAGTTCCAAAAATACAACCCAATTACGATGCCAAAGAAAAGTTGCACGAAAAGAGCAATACCAGCTAATGTCATAAAAGATTCCTCCTGCATTTCATCTTTAATGTTATCAGCTAGTATCTCCGCAAATGAACACATTAAACCTTGGGAAGGCATGAAATTCTGCCATCACATACTTCACCATATGTTGAGTTACGATTATTCATTACATAAGCGCAAGTGCACGGCTAGTGACTAGTATGCTGCGTAAGGAGGCGATGGGAGCAAACTAGTCGTTGTGATACTGTATCTTACATCATGAATTTATAAAGTGATTCACAACCTAACTCCGATTATAATTTCCTAGACAAGAATAAAACAGTAGCCCTAAGGCTACTGTTTTATTATTAAGCACTCTCTTTTGGAGTTTCATTTTCATCTTTTACTGTGCCATCACTTAGTACAAACTTCGGACGCCCATTTTCCTTTGTAACCGTGTCTGGTGTGATAATACATTTCTCAATATCCTCACGACCAGGAAGCTCATACATAACATCTAACATGATGCCTTCAATAATGGAACGAAGACCACGAGCACCTGTTTTACGTTCAATGGCTTTACGAGCTATTTCACGAAGTGCTTCTTCTTCAAACTCTAATTCTACGTTATCGATTTGGAATAACTTCTGATATTGCTTAACAAGAGCATTCTTAGGTTTAGTAAGAATTTCTACTAGGGCATCTTCATCAAGTGGCTCTAGTGCTCCAATAACTGGAAGACGACCAATAAACTCAGGAATTAAACCATAACGTAATAGGTCTTCTGGTAGTACTTTTGTAAGTACTTCTCCTTTATCCATATCTTCGGCACTCTTATCTTCAGAACCAAATCCAATTACTTTTTTACCAAGACGGCGTTTAACAATTTGATCAATTCCATCAAAAGCTCCACCGACAATAAATAGAACGTTAGCTGTGTCGATTTGAATAAATTCTTGATGAGGATGCTTACGTCCACCCTGAGGAGGAACACTTGCTACGGTACCCTCTAGAATTTTTAGTAGCGCTTGTTGAACACCTTCGCCAGACACATCACGTGTAATAGATGGGTTTTCTGACTTACGTGCAACTTTATCAATTTCATCAATATAAATAATACCTTTTTCTGCTTTTTCTACATCATAATCAGCAGCTTGAATTAGCTTTAGAAGAATGTTCTCTACGTCCTCACCTACATAACCAGCTTCTGTTAATGAAGTAGCATCCGCCATAGCAAACGGTACATTTAGAATACGAGCTAATGTTTGTGCAAGTAGTGTTTTACCACTACCTGTAGGACCAAGCATTAGGATGTTACTTTTAGCAAGCTCCACATCATCCTGCTTCTGCACGGCATTGATACGTTTATAATGGTTATAAACAGCTACAGACAATGACTTCTTAGCATAATCCTGACCAATTACGTAATCATCAAGAATGGAGTTAATCTCTTGAGGCTTAGGTACTTCTTTAAATTCTACTTCTTCTTCATTACCTAGCTCTTCCTCAACAATTTCTGTACATAGTTCAATACATTCATCGCATATATAAACTCCTGGTCCAGCTACAAGCTTACGGACTTGATCTTGAGTCTTGCCGCAGAAAGAACATTTCAACTGCCCTTTCTCTTCGTTAAATTTAAACATGCTTTTCACCTCTCAAAGTATAAGTCACAACAAATCTATACATAAACTTAATATTAACATTACATAGAATATAAAAACGCTTCTTTACGTCATCATATCAAATTATATATAGTACTAAAAGTAAAAAACTCTCTGAAAAACAATCTTTCCTGTCATTTGTATTCATTATGTACATGTGCTGAAAAGAAGTCAATCATTTAAGGTGAACTAAATAGCTAAACAACAACATGCTCATTTGTAATAATTAGATAGTAGAAGAAGTTCGATATGTGATATGTATTTTTCCATAAGAGAGAACATTCCATACTTCATTTCAAAAATTCACGAAGAATAACTTGTGACATAAATCCAGGTAACACCTTTATGGAATGCTTCAAATACAATCTATACTATATGTATATGTAAGAAATGGCAGTAAAAGTAGGACAACTTTTTGTTTTTTTAGTAAAAAACAAGGCACGATCATGTCGCGCCTTGTTTCTAGTGTTGACTATGCAGATTTGCTTTCTGCTACAAGGAAGTCGATCGCTTTTTTGATTTTAAGATCTTCTTCAACTGCGTCTGTATTGCCACCTAGCATTTGCTTCAAGTTATCAACATCTGTTTGATACATGGAAGCCATGTTTTCTAGCTCTGCATTTACATCTTCTTCTGTAACTACAACATTTTCTGCTTCAGAAATTGCTTCAAGTACAAGGTTTGTTTTCACGCGTTTACTAGCATCTTCTTTCATCTGCTCTTTAAGCGCGTTCTCATCTTGACCTGTGAATTGGAAATACATGTCCATCGTCATACCTTGCATTTGTAGACGTTGTTCGAACTCTTTAACCATACGATCAAGTTCTGTGTCTACCATAGCATCTGGTACGTTGATTTCAGCATTGTCAGTTGCCTTGTTAACAAGCTCTTCACGTTTCGTGTTCTCTGCTTCACGCTCTTTTTCTTCTTGTAGACGAGCTTTTGTTTTCTCTTTAAGTTCAGCAAGAGTTTCTACTTCTTCGTCTACGTCTTTAGCAAATTCATCATCAAGTTCAGGAAGTTCTTTTGTTTTCACTTCATGTACTTTAACTTTGAATGTTGCAGTCTTTCCTGCTAATTCTTCAGCATGATACTCTTCTGGGAATGTAACTTCTACTTCTGTTTCCTCTCCAGAAGATTTGCCTACAAGCTGCTCTTCGAATCCAGGAATGAACGTGCCAGAACCGATTTCTAGAGAATAGTTGTCTGCTTGTCCGCCTTCAAACGCTTCTCCATCTACGAACCCTTCAAAGTCCATTACTACTGTATCGCCATTCTCAATTGTACCTTCTTCTTTAACAACCAATTCAGCTTGCTTTTCTTGTTGTTGTTGTAGTTCGTTTTCTACATCTTCATCTGTTACTTCAGTGTCTTGCTCTTCTACTTCAAGACCTTTGTATTCGCCAAGTTCTACTTCAGGCTTAACTGTTACTTTTGCTGTAAAGATAAGGTTTTTGCCTTTTTCGATTTGCTCTACATCTACTTCTGGGCGATCAACTGGGTTGATTCCTGTTTCTTGAAGAGCGTTTGAGTACGCTTCAGGAAGAATGATGTCTAGAGCGTCTTGATAAAGAGACTCAACACCAAAACGTTGTTCAAAAATTGGACGAGGTACTTTACCTTTACGGAATCCTGGCACCTGAACGTCTTTAACTACTTTTTTAAATGCTTGGTTTAAGGCTTGGTCAAATTCTTCCGCATCTACTTCTACTGTTAATTGACCTTCGTTTCCTTCTAACTTTTCCCATTTTGCTGACATGATTTTCCCTCCAAAATCTATTAATACATTCATTGTGTATAATGGTTGTTTCGTAATCTACATACAAAAGAAGGCAGTGTATAAATTGCAACCACCTTATTATAACATAATACTTTCTGCTTTCAACAATCAACCATATGATGATTTGATTAATAGGAATACATTGATATTCCCGTAAAAACATACAAAATTATTCATCTAATACAGAGAAATAATGAACTTCATAGTATTCAATTTGTTGCTTCCAAACATCCACTGAATCTTCTGGTATCGAGGATGACATAGGAAACGGCTCATTCTCAAGCTGTAGATATGTAGAACTTAGCTCAAACAATGCTTTAGCTATAGATGGTAAATCTTTATCCTCTGGCATAATCGGAAATCTGACGTACATATACCTGAATAGTAACTGTTGAATAAACTCATATAAGGTTGGATTATTTTGTTCCACTTCATTTAATAAGTTCAATATATGTATAGATGAAGGGTGAGCGAGGATATCCGATAACTCACTGGGATTTACTATAATTGAATCTCCAAGTTTTTGGACCTCAACATTTCTTTCAACTTGTTGTTCCTGCATCCATTGTAGCAATGCAGTTTTAATGACAGGTTGAATATGTTCTTTTTTTAAGTATGGAGCAACATCATTTAAGTAAGGCTGAATACTTGTTTTCCTAAGTTTAGATAAAAGTTGCCACTGTGTTTTCACATCTTCTGTATCCAATGCAACTAAAAACTCATCTAAACTTTCCATGTGTTCAGCTTTTGTTTCATCTACTTTCAGCTTTTCAGTTATGTCATATAATTGCCAGAATTGTTGTCTAAGTTCCTGTGGAATATCATCTGATTTGAAAACTTCATCTAGTAAATCGATCAATTCTTCATATTGGCTTGTTTGAAATAACACAGTTAAATAAATATGTAAGTATTGAAAGTAATGTCCGTCATCTAACTTCATTAAATCACGGCAAATTATTTCTGCTTCTGTGTATCTACCTAACTCCATCAGAGCAATTAATTTACCAGTCAGCACTTCAGAATTTGCAGCTTCAAATTGTATCAATTGATCAAAATGTTCAAGTGCTTCTTCATATTTTTTTGCCTTCAAAGCTGCTAGGCCATTTTCTTCTAAAGATGTTTTCCATTTCGGGAATATAACGACATCTGCTTTTTCTTTGGTCATGTTGTCCCTCCCCTCTTTATTTGATTTTCTTATATCATATGTATCCTTTAACCTAGTATTCATCATTCTCCAAATACACGTACTCCTAAACATACATTCGATATCAAGTTACAAACTCCTTTTTCCAAATGAATGTTTAAATATCTTCACTTGAAAACATCATAACATTCTTTGACGAAAATATATATTGAGAATACTTATTCGTAGCACAACCAAGGTGATATTCCTTAATCGCCCCATTATCTTGAAGGCTTGGTTTAGGACGCAAAGTGATGCAGTGCTAACGGACATAAAGTATCTTTTTCTTCGATTTGAAGACTAACAACATATCAGGGTTGGGTAGGAAAACAGCGTGACTCCCCCGGAAAAAAAGGTTAGTGATACCAATCATTAAGGCAGCAGGAAAGCAAGTTGCTTCCTCCCCAACCCTGCTCTTCTTACGCATCTGATCCACCTAATTATCTCGAATCCTAGTCTTCAAAATTATGCCTCTTCTACTGAATAATATTTTTTCAATCTATACTTAATACCTGATAGCTAATAAATAGCAAAGATTGATTACTTAGCCATAATAAAAAGAAAGACATTAGGTATAGCACCTAATGTCTTTCTTTCAATTCTTAAACGAAGTGTCCCAGGAGAGATTCGAACTCCCGACCTACGGCTTAGAAGGCCGTTGCTCTATCCTGCTGAGCTACTGGGACATAGTAAAAATATTTCGTTAGTAAAACAATGTTTCTTAAGTGTAACTCCGTCGCCCCAAACTCGGGATGATTTTTCAAGATGTTGCTCGTTTGGTGCGTTGAGGTCTTTTCCAAGTAGCTTAATCGATCATGCTCTATCCTGCTGAGCTACTGGGACATAGATTAGTTTGTATTTATGTATGGAGCGGGTGATGGGAATCGAACCCACGACATCAGCTTGGAAGGCTGAGGTTTTACCACTAAACTACACCCGCAAGAAAGATGTTATTTATGTATATTATGTATTCTACAATTACTTCGTGTGTGAAGCGAACAAAAATAATTATATGAATTTATTCGTGAAATGTCAATGGGTTCAGACAGAAGAATTTTATTCTTCTGTCTGAAAATCTGCAGTATAGGTCAAATCGGGTATAACTACACCTTGATCTGTAAAGAATTCTACCGTTACAACAGAGGGATCTTCCCAATACAGGGTTGCATATGTTTTCTCAGTTATTCCTCTTGGTAAGCGAATGCTACCTGGATTAATAAATAACTTTCCATCTACCATTTCCACTCCTGCAGTATGAGAATGACCAAAGCAAATGACTTGAGCTCCAAGTTCATCCGCACGATATGACAATGGCATGAGGGTAGATTTCACTCGGAACAAATGTCCATGCGTCACAAAAAAGGTTAAGTCCCCTATAGTGAAATCTAATTCTTCTTGATACCGTTCGTCCATATCACAATTTCCTTGAACCTTTTGAAACTGGTCCATGGCGTTATCATCGAAAGGTAATTCTGAATCGCCGCAGTGGATCATACCATCCACTTCATCTGAGTGGCGATCTTTAATTTTCTGTACTTCATCTGACAAGCCATGACTATCACTGATAATTAATACTTTTGGCACGGTGATCTCCCCTTACGTTAAAATGTCCTGGATGGAGGTCTCCATTTGTTGTATAGCTCTACTGCGATGACTCATTTGATTTTTTTCCTCTGAAGGGAGCTGCGCAAACGTTTCCTCGTATCCTTTAGGGATAAATATAGGATCATAACCAAATCCACTTTCTCCAAATGATTTAGTTGCTATCCTTCCCTCACATGTGCCTCGCTCAAAAATCGTTTCTTTTCCTGGTATTGCTAAAGCCAGTGCACATACAAATCTAGCCTCACGATTTTCTATTCCGTTTAATTCATCCAGCACCTTTTCAAGATTACGTTGATCATCCTTTTCCTCTCCTGCAAATCTTGCAGAGAATACTCCAGGTCGTTTGTTTAATGCATCAACTTCCAAACCAGAGTCATCTGCTAGCACTGGTACTTGAAGAAAGTCGGCAATTGTTTCAGCTTTTAATTGAGCATTTTCTTCAAATGTCGTTCCTGTTTCCTCAACATCTGGCATAGGTGTATCTAGATCATTCAGAGAATACGTCTCAATACCATATTTAGAAAACATATCACGAAACTCGTTTACTTTTCCTTGATTCTTAGTGGCCACAATCAATTTTTTCATTGTACATTATCCTTTTTAAGAAGATTGATTACGGTTACGATCTATATGAGCTGTCCATTCTCCCATAATTTCTTTTTGCTTATCAAATAATTCTTTTACACCTGACTGTGCTAATTCAAGCATTTTTTGAAGTTGTGTATAAGAGAAAGTAGCTTCTTCCCCTGTACCTTGCAATTCAACAAATTCTCCATTTCCAGTCATGACTACATTCATATCAACCTGAGCTTCTGAATCTTCTTCATAGCAAAGATCTAATATCTCACTCCCATTTGATAATACCCCTACAGAAGTAGCTGCAAGATAATCTTTAATTGGAAGTTCTTTAATCGTGCCATTCTCAACTAACTTACCGAATGCCAAGACCATAGCCACATATGCACCTGTTATGGATGCTGTACGTGTACCACCATCTGCTTGGATAACATCACAATCAACCCAAAGTGTGCGTTCACCAAACTTTTCAAGATCCACTACAGCTCGTAGCGCACGTCCAATTAAACGCTGAATCTCCATTGTACGACCAGATACTTTGCCTTTCGAGGATTCTCGAATATTTCGCTGTTGAGTAGCACGAGGTAACATTGCATATTCTGCTGTAACCCAGCCTTTCCCTTGACCTCTCATAAAAGGAGGGACACGATCTTCAATACTTGCATTACATATTACTTTTGTTTCACCAACGGTTATTAAAATAGACCCTTCAGGATGTTTCACATAACCTGCTTCCATATGTATTGGTCTTAGTTCATCTTCTTTTCGTTCATCCGTTCTCATTTCTTGCTCCTCCTTCATCTATCCTTGCTCATCGTAACATATTTTACTGTGAAAGTTTAAATAGAACATAATTAGGAATGAAAAAAGAGGCTAGTAAAGTTTAGCCTCTTCGTCTTCATTTTATTATAACCCATTCCGATAATTTAAAAACTTCTTGTGTTGACCATTTGAGGTCGTGACACAGGCTCTGCAATAACTGACCCTTCCTCTGTAAATACTTGGTCAAAATTCTCAACCTTTACTGATACTGCTTCTACACCAGGCTGTTCAGTAAGAGATAGAACCAATGAATCCATTACTTCATTTGATAATATTGATTGATCTTCAAAATTACTAAGAACATTTTCATTAAACGTCAATGTAAGAACTCCATCTTCATAGGACGGCTCATCCATAAGCTCTACATCTTGATTAAACACATTCAACAAGTTCAATTGGTAATCAGGACCTTCTACCAATGATTGAACAATAGCTTCATACATATTATCTTCTGAAGCATCGATTCGTTTTGTTACTGGTACATAATAATACTGATCGTCATGTTGTGCTGGATAATATACTGTAACAGACTCACTTTTTGTTAAATCAGCCACATCGCCTACATGAATGTTTATACCATTTGCTCTTGAATATCCATCAGATATCGGCGTGCTGTTCACAGGCATTACGTCTGTTTCGTATCCATTAATTTGTAATTTAATTTTGTTCACACTATCGAATTGAGTCAAGGTGTAAGTTAATGACTGTAAAATTTTTAATTCATCCTCAGCACGGTAGTCTGTAAATTCTTTAGACACATCGACTACAAGTGTACCATCATCTTTCAAATTCAATGAATTTACTTGAGTGCCAGCGGGTAATACAGCTTGGAACCCACTTGGAAGCACCTCTGTTACTGGTCCACCTTTAACTAAGTATTCAAGAACTTGCTGAGCAACTTCTTTGGACTCAGATTTAGGTAAAGGTAATGTCTGTGGTACGACCATACCATTCTCATCTAATAAGTATAATTGACGATCAACTGTTTCTGAAACTACAACCTCTTGCTTATCTTGCTCACTATTTTCAGCGTTCTCATCAGAAGAAGCGTCTTGCTCGGTGTTCTCTCCTGCTTGCTCATTCACTTCTTCTGGTGGAGTGTCCATCTCTTCTAATGATTGTTCCCCTTGAAAAACACACCCTGATAGCAGTGTGACACTTGCAAACATACCCATAAATAACATAGCACGCTTTCGCATGTTTTTCGCCTCCTATGATGGTTTGTACTACCATATATACGAGCCATAATTTAAATTAGACCAGCATGGAGGAAATTTTATGGGCGGATATTGTTATGCTACGTTTCAAAATGGTTTTATTAAAGTTAACTGTTGGTTAGATAAAACAAGCGTATAATATTGATCTATTCCAATTAAGCCTCATTATGTTGAAAACTTGAGATTGAGATATTATGGGGAAAGAGTTTCGCGAGAAGATAGGAGGCCCGATTAAAGTGGGACGTTTTCTCAATAATGGTATTTACGAAGCAAGGAATAGTTTATGACGCAAAATGATGCTGTGCTATCGGACATATAGTCTCTTATCCTTCGATTTCAAGGGTATTTTCCATTTGCAACGGACATTCAGTTCGCTATTTGGCCTAAATCACCTTAATCGAGTGTGTTTTTTTACCAAACAAGGTATCATATGTCCGTTCGCTCCTCCAAAAAAGGGTTTTTACAGTAAATAAGAGCATATATGTCCGCTAGAAGATGCCCTACGTATTGTCGAGAGTTCGAATGCTACACCCATCCCTAATCCTTTTTAAGTATCGGACCCACTCCCTACCCAATAAATTGCCCCGAATCCAAGTCTTCCATAATATAGCTCTTTCGTTAAACAACAAAAAACCTGCCACTTTAGAGTAGCAGATTGTAAGTATTTTATAATTCGATTACTTCGATAAATCCTATCGGTTCTTCAAACCATTCATTTGCTATTTTCTCGAAAAGCTCTCGGTCACCTGTTGCATAAAATTGATGCTGCGGAATGCGGTCACCGTAAAAAAGAGTTTGATAGTAATCTAAAATAACACTGACTTCTCTTGCTGTTTCATCACCCGAACAAATAATGGTTATCTCCTCTCCCATTACCTCTTGTATGGTATCTTGCAACAACGGGTAGTGTGTACAGCCTAATATCAATGTATCGATATGATTGGCTTGTTTCATGGGTTCTAACGTTTCCGATACAACATGCTTTGCTCTTGGACCTTTGAAAATCCCCTGTTCAACCATTGGTACAAAAGGAGGGCATGCTAGATCATTCACAAAGATATTTGGATTTATATGTTTAAGGGCATTCGTATAAGCTTTGCTCTCTATTGTCCCCTCTGTACCTATTACTCCAATATGTAGGTTTTCAGAGGTTTTAATAGCAGCTCTTGCACCTGGCTGTATAACACCAATAACAGGAATGTCCAACTCATCCTTTAATTCTTCTAATGTAAATGCAGTAGCTGTATTACATGCAATAACAAGCATTTTTATATTTCTATCGAGTAAAAAACGAACCATTTCCCATGTATATTTTACAACCTCATCCTTTGGTCTAGGACCATAAGGGCATCGTAATGTATCCCCTAAATAAATTAACTCTTCATTTGGAAGTTGCCTCATTAATTCTTTAGCTACGGTCATTCCGCCTACTCCTGAATCAATAACTCCTATAGGTCGGTCCAACATCTATCGCCTCTTTTTATGAATTCTCGTTGTTCGTCTGATTTTCCTGTTGAATCACTGTCATCTCATCATGCATAGTGTTTAATAGTCCACGAAATACATCAATTTGATCATCTGAGAAGCTTCGTAACACATCTTCTAAATATGCCTGTCGCTTTTCAATCACTTCATGAATTATCGATTCACCTTTTTCTAATAGGTGAATTCTCACAACACGGCGGTCTTTAGGATCTCTGACTCGCTCCACTAGCGCATTCTTTTCCATCCGATCTACTAAATCGGTAGTCGTGCTGCAAGCAAGATGTATTTGATTCGATAATTCTCCAATTGTCATATCACCTGATTCCGATAACCATTGTAATGCTACAAATTGTGGTGGGGTTATGGGATAGTGATTTAATATTTCTCTTCCTTTTTGCTTAATAATTCCAGATATATGTCGTAATTTTTTCTCTATATCAGCAATTTTTTCTTCAGTAATTGTGCTCTGATTCAAAAGGCTTTCCTCCTTCAAAAATCACTCAATAGATTAATTGTTACGGTTTTCACTGAAAATTGCAAGAACATACTATTGTAAATTACCTGTTGTTTATCGGAATAAACACTCATAAATAATAAGAATGATTAAGAAGGCTCGCCATGAAGCAAGTTTTTTATGGAGTTACAAAGCTTAGTTATACTTATACTTTGACCCTTTTAAATGGTCAAATTTTTTAAGTGAAATAAAAACCGACTTCCCGTAGAAAGTCGGCCCTCCACTATAGCTTGAGTTCCCCCATGCGAAGGAGCTCAACAACAGCCTGAGAACGCCCCTTAACGCCCAGCTTCTGCATAGCGTTTGAAATATGATTTCGCACAGTCTTTTCCGAAATAAAAAGTTCCTGGGCAATATCTTTCGTCGTCTTGTCTTGCACAAGCAATTCAAAGACTTCTTTTTCCCTTTTCGTCAGTAGTTGCTTCGGCTTATAGTCTTTCTCCTTCAAGCATTAACCCCTCCTTGCTGACATAGAGCTGCAGTTACGAGGGTAATTATTTAGTCTTTACATCTTATGAAGGTGAAAGCACAGCCGTTCCAAATAAAGGCATCCCAATTTTATATTTCTGAAATCAATCCAAGTTCTTTCGCTTTCATTAAAGCTTCCGTCCTTGAGCGTACTTCCAGTTTGTTAAAAATGCCTGTTAAAGTGTATTCCACACTACGCTGAGACATATGAAGATTTTGCGCGATATGTTTATTAGTAAATCCTTTCGATACTTCATTCAATATATTATGCTCCTTCTCATTAAGAGAAATTGCAAGCGCCTTTTCGTCTCCATCTGATGTGGTATCATTAACTTTTGCTTCAGCACGACGCAATTGCTTAAATAAATGCAAGGGAACCACTACTTCTTCTCTAAGAGCACACTGTATCGCTGTTACGAGTTGTTCCTTTGAAGCTGTTTTACTGACGAACCCGGAGATATTAGATTCAACTAGTAGATTAAAATGGGTGCTTAAGTCAAAACCCGTATAAATTAAAACTTTCATATCTGGATAGGTCGTTTTAATTTGCTTGGCCAACTCAATACCATTTAAGCCTGGCATATATAAATCTAACAACAATACATCATATGCCTTCTCAAATAATTTGTTTTCCGTTTGTAAGCTATCAGATATGACGTCTACTTCCATATCATCTTCTTGTTCTAGTAAAGTCTTTGTCCCTGTACCAACAGCAGGGTGATCATCTACTATTAAGATACGAATCATATAGAACCCCTTCCATCGTTTGTAGTCGCACTATAAAATATAATATTTAACCTAAACCCCTGATTCGGCTGGGTTTCTATTGAAAGTTGACCGTTCAAACCGTTCACCCTTTGCTCAATTCCAGAAAGACCCATATGGGAAAAGGTTTCGATCTTGTTGTCCATATCCATACCAACCCCATTATCCATATATTGAAGCTCCACATTGTCTTCTGTATTCTTCAATATCAACAACACTTTATCAGCCTTTGAATGCTTCATTGCATTTGTTAGTAGCTCTTGAACAATACGATATATACCTAAAATATACTCATTGTCTAGTTCTGCTTTAAACTTACTGCTATCAAACTGAACCGTAAAGTTAGAACGGAGTTGATATTGATTGATTAAATTTCCTAATGAAGGAACAAGTCCTAATTCTTCTAAAAAAGGAGGCCTAAGCTCATTACAAGTCTCACGTATTAAATGTATGTTATCTAGCATTTGTTCCCTAAATAAGGTCAGCTTGTCCAACACCTCTGGATGCAATTGAGCATTATAGCGATTTATAAAGTCATCCATTTGTCTATAAATATAAAGTTGTTCCTGTAATACTGAATCATGTAAGTCAACAGCTATTTGCTTCCTTTGATTATCTGATAATGAAAACAGCAGCCGTGAAAGCCATGCAGGATATTTCTGTTGGTCATCACTTTTCATATGTTGAAGTTCTTGAAATAAATCCTCAATTAATAAAAGATTTTCTAAAGCTATATGGGTGTTATACGCCATTGTTTGTAAGTAGGCCTTCTCATCAATGTTCAAAACTGTTTTATTGGGTTTTTCAGAACAATATAAATAGGTAATCTTACTAATGGTATGCCCTATTATCAATACATACCCCTCATGTTCTTTAAGATTGACAAGCGTACCTGCTTCAGCATTCGTTTCCCTTACCCTTTGTTCGCATTCTGCCATTAAATTCCCATCAATAGGGTAATACACACAATAATAATTAGAAATTGTATTTTTTGAATATATATAGATATTGTCTACTCCAATTACATCTATAAGCTCACGTTTTAATCGTTTAAATAAGTCTATAGCATTCGTTTCCTTCTTCATTTCCTGGACAAATCGTTGCAAACTTTGGTGATAGTTATTTTTTTCAGAGAAAAGATTTCTCTGAATTCGAAAGTCGAAGATTTCTTTTATATAAAGGAACAATATAAGAACGCTTATAATGCAGAAGAATAGCTGAAATACGTGCTTAATATGCCAGTCATAATCGACCACTATCATAACTATTAACAATAATAATACGGTAGGAATTATAGACACATATGCGTAATAGCGTACTCTCCCTATAACGAAATCAATATCAAATAACCGTTGTGCACTAATCAGATAAATGAAGGTGAGAGGTAACGTTAATAGAAATAGAAGCGCTACTTCTGCTGATAATAGGTTCACTCCGAATAAATATTGAGGGACGAGTGATATAAATGTAAAAGGAACAAAGGACGCAACAAGGCCAAAAATCAAGTACTGTAATATTGGTGCGTATTCTGATTCTTTATAGATAAAATACCCTTTGAAAATCACACTAAATGCCACTAGTGCAAATACAACAAAAGTAACAGAAATAAAACTTGCGTACCAGTTAGGATAAGCGTGAACAAAGAAGAATATGGCTTCAACAACAGTTATGATAAGTACAATCCCTATCATAAACTGATAAATACGACTAGAAAACCAAGTTTTATTTAACTCTTTAAAATAATAATCAATAAACTGCAGTAGTAATGCAGGAGTAGATAGAAACATAAATGTATTTATTAAAGAAGAAATGTATTCTCCTCTAGCAGTCCCACTTCCAGCTAAATAAGCAAGACCTAAGGCAAGAAAGAAAAGAATAAGTTTCTGTCCAGCCTGACTGTGTTTTTTATGTATAAGAATAAATAATGAGAGAAGGAACATGATTACCATAAATACAGAAGGAAAAATAATATAAAAGAGCCATTGATCTAAACTAACTTCTTCCTCAATTTGAGTAAATGTTTTTGATTCTTCTAGCTGCATTGTAATAGTAGATGCTTTCTCAACCGTCTCAAACAATTGGACAGTTGTATATTCTCCTGGTTTCACACCGTCAATTAATTCAATTACAGTACCTTCTTCGATATTATTTTTATCTGCCCAACTATGAGGGGCTATATCAGAAACAACCCATTGATGATTTGAATTTCTGTCAACATCAATACCAATATAAGGATACTTTAATATAACCGTTATAAGATAAATAGAAAGAAGCAAGAATATAATGGGGATGAAATATATCTTATTCGATTGAATGAATGTGTTGAGTTTCTTCATAAATATAATTACTCCTTTCCTTACAGAGATAGAAATTGAAAAGCTAGTAAACTTATCCTGACCTTATCATATCCTAACCGATTATTTTGGAACAAGTAGTCCCTTTATTTCCTGGGGAATTTCGACAGGTTTCCCAGTGTCTTTATTGATTTGGACAACTCGTCCTCTACCCGTTAAACAAACTTCATTACTTTGATTGAGTGCTAAGTAGTGTAAATCGTATGAAGTTGTACCTATATAATTCACCTTTACATAAAGTGTAAGTTGATCATCAAAATAGATTTGTTGATGAAAGTCACATTGCAAATCTGCAACAACAGGAATGCTCTGCCATTCAGATTTAGCTATATCAAAAATTCCAAGTGATTTCATAAATTCAATTCTAGCTTCCTCAAAATAAATAAAAGGAGCAGTATTGTTCATATGTCCGAACATATCAGTTTCTGAGAAGCGAACTTTCACAGGTACATAAAACACAAACTCCTTAACCCAATTCTCTGGACTTTCTATATAGGATGTTCTCTTCATTATTCTCTACCCCTTAGATTCACACGTTATTTTTTTACAGCAGCCTACTAATATGTACCCTTACATAAATATTCTCATTACGACAAAGAAAAATCCTGACATATCAACTGACATGTCAGGATCCTTCCAACTTCATCTACTTACTAACCTGGAAATTAACTATTACCAGTATATCCGAATTTGAGGTTACTCTTATTCTACTTCGTGGTCACTTCCAAAGAAGCTCTTGAAGGAATGTAAAGCAGTCTCACGGTTCATAGAAGCAATGGATGTTGTCAAAGGAATACCTTTAGGACAAGATTGAACACAGTTCTGAGAGTTTCCGCATTCAGCTAAACCACCCTCACCCATTAATGCTTCTAAACGTTCATTCTTATTCATTGCTCCTGTAGGGTGGGAGTTAAATAAACGAACCTGAGAAATAGCTGCTGGGCCAATGAAATCGGATTTACTATTTACGTTTGGACAAGCTTCTAAACATACACCACATGTCATACATTTAGAAAGCTCATATGCCCATTGACGCTTATTTTCAGCCATTTTAGGTCCTGGTCCAAGATCATACGTACCATCGATTGGTACCCATGCTTTTACCTTCTTCAAAGAATCAAACATGCGACTACGGTCCACACCAAGGTCACGCATAACCGGGAAAGTAGACATTGGCGCTAGACGGATTGGTTGCTCTAGTTGGTCTACTAACGCTGTACATGATTGACGAGGTTTTCCATTGATAATCATAGAGCATGCACCACATACTTCTTCCAAACAACCCATATCCCAGTACACAGGGGTGGTTGCTTCTCCATTAGCATTGACAGGGTTACGACGAACTTCCATCAGAGCTGAAATCACGTTCATATTGTTACGGTATGGAATTTTAAATGTTTCATCATAAGGTGCTGATTCCGGATCGTCTTGTCGTGTCACAATAAGTGTAACTTGTTTATCTTCACTCATCATTAATTACCCCCTTTGCTCTTAGAGTAGTCTCGCTTACGTGGCTCAATAAAGGAAGTATCAACTTCTTCATAACTGAATTCTGGTGCATTCTTTTCAGGATTGTAAGATGCTTTTGTTGTCTTTAACCATTCTTCGTCATTACGATCAGGATAGTCTGGTTTAAAGTGAGCTCCACGGCTTTCGTTACGGTTATAAGCTCCAATTGTTATAACTCTTGCAAGGTGCAACATGTTTTCTAATTGACGAATAAACATGGCGCCTTGGTTACTCCAACGAGTAGTGTCATTAACATTGATATCTTTAAAACGTTCTTGTAATTCTTGAATCTTCTTATCTGTTTCAAGCAGTTTATCATTTTTACGAACAACAGTAACGTTATCCGTCATCCACTCACCAAGCTCTTTGTGGATTTGATAAGCATTCTCCGAGCCGTTCATGTTCATGATAGCTTCGAACTTGTCTTGTTCTTCTTTTAGCTTATCATCAAACAGCTTAGAAGACATGTCTTCTGCAACTTTATCTAAACCTTGAATGTACTTCACAGCATTCGGACCAGAAACCATTCCTCCATAAATAGAAGAAAGAAGAGAGTTAGCACCTAAACGGTTACCACCATGCTGTGTGAAATCACATTCTCCAGCTGCAAATACTCCAGGGATGGTCGTCATCTGATCATAATCTACATACAATCCACCCATAGAATAGTGTACAGCAGGGAAAATCTTCATAGGAACTTTACGCGGGTCATCTCCTACGAATTTTTCATAAATTTCAATAATTCCACCTAGCTTAACATCTAGCTCTTTGGAATCTTTATGAGAAAGGTCAAGATAAACCATGTTTTCTCCGTTAATACCTAGCTTCTGGTTAACACAAACATCAAATATTTCACGTGTTGCGATATCACGAGGAACAAGGTTACCATACGCTGGATACTTCTCCTCTAAGAAATACCAAGGTTCTCCATCCTTGTACGTCCATACTCGTCCACCTTCACCACGAGCTGATTCACTCATAAGACGTAGTTTGTCATCTCCTGGAATGGCAGTTGGGTGGATTTGAATAAACTCACCGTTTGCATAAACAGCCCCTTGCTGGTATAAGGATGAAGCCGCAGAACCTGTATTGATAACAGAGTTCGTGGATTTACCAAAGATAATTCCAGGGCCACCTGTAGCAATAATCGTTGCATCAGCTCTGAAGGATCGAATTTCATGTGTCGTCATGTTCTGAGCCATAACCCCACGACTTACTCCAGATTCATCAACTACAGAAGAAAGGAATTCCCATCCTTCATATTTCGTTACAAGACCTGCCACTTCATGACGGCGAACTTGTTCATCAAGTGCATATAGTAATTGTTGCCCAGTAGTTGCTCCTGCATATGCAGTACGGTGGTGTTGAGTTCCACCAAAGCGACGGAAATCAAGGAGACCTTCTGGTGTACGGTTAAACATAACTCCCATACGGTCTAACATGTGAATAATGCTTGGTGCTGCCTCACACATTGCTTTAACTGGTGGTTGGTTCGCTAAGAAGTCCCCACCATAAACTGTATCATCAAAGTGTTCCCAAGGAGAGTCACCTTCCCCTTTGGTATTAACCGCACCATTGATTCCACCTTGCGCACATACAGAGTGAGAACGTTTAACAGGTACAAGAGATAATAAATCTACATGTACACCTGCTTCAGCGGCTTTGATTGTAGCCATAAGACCAGCTAGGCCTCCGCCTACTACGACGATGTTTTCATTACTCATTGTTACTACTCACTCCCTTTTATACTCTAAAACAGAACGTTTCTTTATAATCTTTTTATTTATTACAATGCGAATGCTAGTATTGCAGCTATTCCTACGTAACTAAGCAATACAAATACGCCTAGTGTTACATACGTTGATATAACCTGTGAACGTGGAGACATTGTGATTCCCCAAGACACTAAGAATGACCATAAACCATTAGCAAAGTGGAACGTTGTCGAAATCACACCAATTATGTAAAAAACCAACATAAATGGATTTTCCAAAATATTCTCCATTAATGCATAGTTTACTTCAACATTTCCCAGCCCTGCTTGGATACGAGTCTCCCATACGTGCCAAGTTACGAAAATCAGTGTAATGATACCTGATATCCTTTGCAGATAGAACATCCAGTTACGGAAATATCCGTAAGATGATACGTTATTCTTGGAGGTAAAAGCTATGTACACTCCGTAAATAGCGTGGAAATACAATGGGATGAAAATAACAAATAATTCTAACACAATCCTAAATGGAAGATTCTCCATAAAGTGTGCTGCACTATTGAATGCTTCTGGTCCACGTGTTGCAAAATGGTTAACAACTAAGTGTTGGATTAAAAATAGTCCAACTGGTATTACCCCTAGTAATGAATGTAATCTTCGATACAAAAACTCTCGGTTCGCTGCCATTTGTGACGTTTACCCCCCTCAGTAAATAAGTAAATCCTATTTTTGGTATGCACACTTTTCAGACAATAAAGCGCTTTACAAACGATTAAAAAAATAGAGGAATGCTTTCCTCCCCCACATTGCCTGTAAAAAAGTACAATTTGTGACACGTTTATTGTACTTCTATAGTCTGTAAGCGTCAAGAAAACTTGTTGCTAAATTGGTGATTAGAATGGAAAACGTTAACAGGGTTACTTAACGTAATACTCTATATCTTAACATCTGACACTCTATACGTCTAAAGACTTGAATGGGATTTCCTAGATAGTTTATCTTCTCTAATTATGCTATCTTTATCCATTGCGCATACCCCTATCAGCCTGTAATAATGAGAAGAAGATAGAGAGGATGAACAAAATGAATGATCAAATCGCAAATCTATTCGACCAATATCAAGACATCCCTTCTTCTTTGATCGGGCATGAGGTATTGAGAACACAGCTTCTTCCTGATTTATTGGGAAAAGAATCAGATACCATTCTTTATATAATGGGCAAAAACTTAGCACGTTATTACCCTTGTGCGTCTTTAGATGAAATTGAAACGTTCTTTACGACTATGGGATGGGATCATATCACCTTAGAAAAGGAAAAAAAGAACGAGTATCATTTTTCCCTAAAAGGAGAATTAACTACCAAGCGCTTAACTTATAATCCGCCTTATTCTTACAAGCTAGAAGCTGGGTTCCTAGCAGAACAAATCACTCTTTTAAAAGAAAAACAAGCAGAATGTGCCTATGAAACTGATCAACGCAACCAAACTGTAAGCTTTGAAGTAGTCACATAAAGGCTTGATAAACTATGAACACCCTAGTCACTTCTATGAGAGACAGGGTGTTTTGTTTAAAGTTCTTCTTCTTGTTGTGGATCTGGCTCTTGGTTTAAGTGATCAAGTATAACTTGTGCTACATTGGTAGGGACTCCTAATTTTGTGAAGTCTGCAATCTCTGCATTTTTTATCCCCTCAATCGACTGGAAGTGCTTCAGTAGTAGACGACGTCTTTTTTCCCCTACCCCAGGTATCTCATCCAATTCTGATTGAATAGCACCTTTTCCTCGTAATTGCCTGTGAAAGGAAATAGCAAAACGGTGAACTTCATCTTGAATACGTTGAATAAGATAGAATTCTTGAGACTGACGATCCATGTCTACCATTGTGGGTGGATCACCATATAGTAATTCACTAGTACGGTGCTTATCATCTTTTGCTAACCCGCATAATGGTATATCCAAGCCTAACTCATTTTCCAATACTTCTTGAGCAGCAGTCATCTGCCCCTTACCACCATCAACTAAAATTAAATCTGGAAGAGGCAATCCTTCCTTTATAACTCGTTTATATCGACGGCGAATGACTTCACGCATCGTGTCATAATCATCAGGACCTTGCACATCTCTAATTTTATATTTTCGGTATTCCTTCTTATCGGGTTTACCATCAGTAAAAACGACCATTGCTGAAACTGGGTCCGCCCCTTGAATATTAGAGTTATCAAATGCTTCAATACGATGTGGTACTTCAATATGCAGTCGTTCCCCTAGATCTTCCACTGCTTTAATCGTACGCTCTTCATTTTGCTCAATTAATGAGAACTTCTCATCCAATGCAATCTGTGCATTCTTTTGGGCTAATTCAACTAATTCTTTTTTTCTGCCCCTCATTGGAATGTGAACATCTACCTCTAACAACTCTTTTAACATTTCTTTATCTGCACCTACTGGCACGAGTACCTGTTTAGGTTTTGGATGGTTTTTATGAAGATAGAACCTACCGATAAAACTAAGGAATGTTTCTTCAGCATCATCGAAAAAAGGAAATATAGAGACATCACGCTCAATCAACTTGCCCTGACGAACAAAGAATACCTGAACGCACATCCAACCTTTATTATATGAATAGCCAAATATATCACGATTAACTTGATCATTTAACGTCATTTTTTGCTGTTCCATTACAGAATCAATGTGCTGCATTTGATCTCTAAGTTCTTTCGCTCGTTCAAAATCCATATCCTCTGATGCCTGATACATTTTCCCTTTCAAGTCCTCTTTGATTTCCTTGTGTCCACCATTTAAGAACTTCGTAATCTCATTAACGATACCTTGATTTTGCTCTTGAGTAACTGTAAATTCACAAGGTCCTAAACATTGGTTCATATGATAATACAAGCATACTCGATCAGGCATCGTATTACACTTCCGTAAAGGGTACAAACGATCTAACAACCTTTTTGTTTCCCTTGCTGCAATAACGTTTGGATAAGGTCCAAAATACTTTCCCTTATCTTTTTTTATATTACGAGTCACGATAAGTCTTGGATGTTTCTCTGATGTAATTTTTAGATAAGGATACGTTTTATCATCTTTTAGAAGTACATTGTATTTAGGATCATATTTTTTTATTAGATTCATTTCTAAAATTAACGCTTCTAGTTCAGAAGTAGTGACAATGTATTCAAAATCTACTATCTCCTGCACTAAACGCTGCGTTTTAGCATCATTCGCACCAGTAAAATAGGACCGAACGCGATTTTTTAATACTTTTGACTTGCCGACATAGATCACAGTGCCATGCTTGTCTTTGTAAAGATAGCACCCTGGTTGATCTGGTAGAACGGCGAGTTTTTCTTTGATGTTTTCATGCACTGTCATCACTCTCCCCCCGTTTAACACCATGCTAATAGTATAGCACGAATCTCCACTACCTCATGAAAGGTGATGTTCTTATTCTACAGTTTAGTATGTTTCCACCTTTCTAACCAACAAATTCTTGAAGCAGAAAATACACTCTTATTAAAAGCAGAGTTCACATACAAAAAACAGCCTGGAGACCAGGCTGTTTTTCAAGATCAAGTGTATTTTGGATTAAGAATGTTTGTTAATTAGTTCTACTAGTGATTCTTTTGGTTGGAAACCAATTACTTGATCCACTACTTTACCATCTTTGAAAAGCAGTAGCGTTGGGATACTCATAACGCCATATTTACCTGCTGTTTCTTGGTTTTCATCTACATCTAATTTTACAATTTTAACTTGGTCGCTCATTTCTGTATCTAGTTCTTCAAGTACAGGAGCGATCATTTTACAAGGTCCGCACCATGGTGCCCAAAAGTCTGCTAGTACTAGACCTTCTCCTGTTTCTTGAGGGAAATTTTGGTCGCTTGCATGTACGATAGACATATGTGAATTCCTCCTAAATAACTTCTGTTTGTTAGATTTTCTTTATAAAGTATATCACTTTCATATACCACACGCTAATAATCTGTTTATAATTACCTTACCCATAACAAATAATAACATTCTCCTTATGTTATGGAAAAGAGCTTGCTCACAGATTCGCTTTTTGCGTAAATATAAAAGTAAAAAGCACTGTAATAGAGTATATTACAGTGCTTTAAATTGTTGATTAAGAATTGACTTTAATCTCTTTAATTTGCTCTGTCAACTTAGGAACTACGTCAAAAAGATCTCCTACAATGCCATAATCAGCTACATTAAAGATATTTGCTTCTGGATCTTTATTTATGGCCACTATGACTTTGGAGTTTGACATGCCTGCTAAGTGCTGAATAGCGCCTGAAATACCACACGCAATATATAAATCAGGTGTTACAACTTTACCAGTTTGACCAATTTGTAGAGAGTAATCGCAATATTCAGCGTCACACGCTCCACGTGAGGCTCCTAACGCTGCACCTAATACGTCTGCCAATTCTTCTAGTGGTTTAAAGCCTTCTGCGCTTTTCACACCTCGACCACCAGCTACGATAATATTCGCTTCAGATAAGTCCACTCCATCTGATGTCTTTCGAATAATATCTTGAATAATCGTGCGTAAGTCAGCGATATCCACCTCTTTAGCAGAAACACTTCCGCTTCGGCTATCGTCACGATTAAGCGCTTTAATATTATTCGGACGAATCGTCGCAAACATTAATCCATCTGTTATGATTTTCTTCTCAAATGCTTTACCAGAATAGATTGGGCGCGTAAACACCATATTTTCCCCAGTTTCCTCAATATCCACTGCATCTGAAATCAAACCTGTTTCAAGCTTACTAGCAAGCTTAGGAGTCAGGTCTTTTCCTATAGCTGTATGCCCCATTATAATACCTTCTGGTTTTTCTTCCTCTATAACGGCCATTACAGCTTGACCAAATCCATCTGAAGTATAGGTAGTTAATTTATTATTTTGAACGGTTACAACTCGATCTGCACCATAGTAAACCATTTCTTGACCCATTTCTTCGAGGTTTTCCGAACCGCATAGTACTCCGACAATTTCTCCGCCATCACTTACTTTCGTAGCGGCAGCAATCGCCTCAAATGTAACATTACGTAGAGCTCCATCACGAGCTTCCCCAATTACAAGCATTTTTCGACTCATAAAGATTCCCCTTTCTTAATAGCTGTTCAGTATGAAAGATGTTTATAGTACTTTTGCTTCGTCACGTAGAAGCGTTACAAGTTCTTTTACTTGGTCCTCTACTTCCCCTTCAAGAACTCTTCCTGCTTCTTTTTCAGGTGGTAAATAAATTTCAATTGTTTTTGTTTTCATTTCTACATCATCTTCCTCTAAGTCAAGATCATCTAGTTCGAGCTCTTCAAGAGGCTTTTTCTTCGCTTTCATAATTCCTGGTAGTGACGGATAACGAGGCTCATTTAAGCCTTGCTGACATGTAACGAGTAACGGTAATGAACTATCAATTTTTTCTACATCACCTTCAACATCACGCTCAATGTGTACCGTTTCTCCATCGATTTCAATGTTTGTGATTGTTGTTACATACGGGATATCCATACGTTCAGCCAAGCGAGGTCCAACTTGTCCGCTCGCCTCATCAATCGCAACATTACCAGCTAAGATTAAGTCAGCATCTTTATCAGCAAAAAATGCTTCTAAAATTTTAACAGTTGTGTACTGATCGCCCTCTTCCACATCGTCTTCTGTGTTAATCAACACGGATTTATCTGCTCCCATAGCAAGTGCTGTTCGCAGTTGCTTTTCTGCATCTTCTCCTCCGATTGTAACAACCGTAACTTCTCCACCGTGCTCATCACGAAGTTGAATTGCTTCTTCAATTGCGTATTCATCATAAGGGTTAATGATAAATTCAGCGCCTTCTTCTTCAATACGACTATCTTCAATCACAATTTTCTCTTCAGTATCAAATGTACGTTTCATCAGAACATAAATATTCATAACCTTACCCCCTAGTTCTATTGGTCTTTAAATTGTGGCTTGCGTTTTTCTATAAAAGCTTGAACGCCTTCTTTGGCATCATCATTACCAAACACTTTACCAAATTCATCAGCTTCACTTGATAAACCGCTTTCAAAATTCGATGTAAACGTGTATGGCAATAAGCGCATAACAGCATGGATAGATGGTCCACTCTTCGATGTAATTTTTCCAGCAAGGGTCATAACTGTGCTTTCCAATTCTTCATCAGCAACAGCATGATTTGCTAAACCTAAGGAAGCGGCTTCCACTCCACTAATTGGTTCACCTGAAAGAATCATTTCATAAGCTTTTGCTTGCCCGACATATCGCGGTAGGCGTTGAGTACCAGCAAAGCCTGGAATAATCCCTAAAGATAATTCAGGTAGACCTAGCTTGGCACTCTCTGTAACGATACGCATATGACAAGACATTGCTAACTCTAAGCCTCCACCCAGCGCAGCACCATGTATTGCAGCAATAACAGGGACATGGTAGTTTTCAATACGATTAAACAATTGTTGCCCTTGTTTTGCTAGATTGCTATATTCACTCTCTGCTTGCAATGAAGTGAATTCTTTAATGTCTGCACCAGCAGAAAAGAACTTTCCCTCTCCTTTAAGCACTACTGCTTTAATAGTGCTATCCTGCTCAATGTGATCTAACGCCTGGGCTAAATCTTTTAAAATATAAGTAGCTAGTGCGTTAGCAGGAGGGCTCTGAATTGTAAGAACAGCCACCTGTTCTTTTGTTTCAAATTGAAGATGGTCCACTAAATGTTCCTCCTTTATTCCCTTGATTGTGATAATCCATTTATAAGAAGTTGATGGACACCATTAGCCTGTTGCATCAAATCATACTTTTGCTCGTTCATCACCCAATTGGTAACAGTCTCGTCCAGGGTTCCAAATACCATCTGTCGAACGAGTCGCATGTCTAAGGATGGGTCAAAATGTTTCTCATCCATTCCTTCTTGCACTATATGATCGATGACTTCTAGATACCGCTTTAATACATCATTAATTTTTAGTCGAAGTTCTTTATTTGACTGACGCAACTCTAGCTGAGTAACAATAGCTAATTGATGATTTTTAGCAAGTTGACTGTAATGCATCTCTACCATTGAAAGAAGCTTCTCTTTTGCATTCGACTTTGTTTGTATTTCTTCCTCTATTTTTTCGATAAATTGCCCCATTTTTTCTTGAAATAGGGACACAAGTATATCTTCCTTGTTCTTAAAGTATAAATAGATTGTTCCATCTGCAACGCCAGCTTTTTTGGCGATCTTAGAAACTTGTGAAGAATGATATCCATTTTCAGCAATGACTTCTACAGCTGCATCTATAATCTGTTTGTATTTTGGTTTGTTTTTTTTCATAATCGATCCCCTAACTCTGTCTAACCTCATGCCTCTGAAAAATGAATGAATCATCATTCATCTATATTTTACAAAACTGCATTGTTCCTGTCAATCATGAGTATTAGACTTGTCCTTTTATCACCAAAGAAAAAAGAGCCAAAGGCTCAAACAGTCTTTTGATTGTCTATAGATTGCTTCTTTTTCTCTTCATCTACTAATGCTCTTCTTAGAATCTTCCCAACTGCTGTTTTCGGTAATTCTTCTCTAAATTCATATATACGAGGTACTTTATAGGCTGCCATATGCTTTCTACAAAATTGATCCAATTCCTCTTCCGTTAATGAGTAGTCTTGTTTTAATACAACATAAGCCTTAACCGTTTCTCCTCGATAAGGATCTGGAATACCTGCAACAACCACTTCTTGAATACCTTCGTGTTCATATAAAACTTCTTCTACTTCACGTGGATATATGTTATATCCTCCTGCTATAATCATATCTTTTTTTCGATCTACTACAAAGAAATAACCATTCTCATTCATGTATCCTAAATCACCAGTTAACAGCCAGCCTTCTCGCAAAACATTGTCAGTCTCTTCTGGGCGGTTCCAGTACCCTTTCATAATTTGTGGACCCTTCACGGCAATTTCTCCTATTTCCCCTACTTCCACTTCCTCCGTTGTATCTGGTTTAAAAATTTTAGCATCCGTATCTGGCCACGGTACGCCAATACTACCGCTAACGCGATTCGACCATACAAAATTGGAATGGGTAACAGGTGATGATTCTGTTAAGCCGTATCCCTCTACTAGCTTTCCATTTGTCACTCTCTCGAATTGCTCCTGTACCTCAGCTGGTAGTGGCGCTGAACCACTTATACAAGCTTCTATAGAAGAGAGGTCGTATTTAGATAAAGATGGATGATTTAATAGAGCTATATAAATTGTTGGAGCTCCTGGAAATAAGGTTGGCTTTTGTTTTTGGATTGTTTTTAATACATCTTCCACTTCAAACTTAGGTAATAAAACCATTTTTGATGCAAACATGATAGAAAGATTCATAACTGCGGTCATGCCATATACATGGAAAAATGGGAGAATACCTAAAACGATTTCTTCTCCTTGTTTTGCCTTATACAACCAAGCCTTACACATTTGAGTATTTGATACTAAATTAGAATGAGTCAGCATAACACCTTTAGGATATCCTGTGGTTCCACCTGTATATTGAAGTAGTGCTAGATCTTCTTTAGGGTCAATGTCTACAGCTGCTACCTCACCAGACGCCTCTTCTAATGCACGACTCCATACGTGTGTATCTTTATTATGTTCCACATTTACAACTAGCTTATATTGTCTTTTTTGTATGAATGGATAAATCATGTTTTTCGGAAAAGGCAGATATTCCTTAATACTTGCTACAACAACATGCTGTAAATCCGTACGTGCTTTCACATTTGAAACCTTTGGATACAAAATATCTAAACATACAATCATCTTTGCACCAGAATCTTTAAGTTGATACTCCAATTCCCTTTCCATGTATAAAGGATTGGTTTGAACCACTATTCCACCAGCCATCAGTACACCATAATAGCTAATAACAGACTGTGGCGTATTCGGAAGCATAATAGCTACTCGATCACCTTTTTCTAAACCTAGCTTTTGAAGATAACTGGCGAAAGCCTTAACTTGCTCATATAACTCATGAAACGTAATTTCTTTCCCTAGAAAATGAAGCGCTTTCTTTTCAGGATATGCTTGAGCGCTTTCCTCCAAAAATGACTGCAAAGGCTTCTCATCATACGTTAGAGATGCTGGAATTTGTTCAGGGTAATGACGACTCCATGGTTTTTCTATCGTGTGCTCCATTACAAAACCCCCTTCTTTTTGCTTAGACTTAACTTTATTATAACGATAAGTGCACATAATTTGAATCACTATTTGAAATTTTTAAAAAATTCCAATTAAAACTTAAGTTGGAATTTTTTAATATAACCAGTCCATAGGTCTCCCTCTCTTTAGAGATGATGTGAAAAATAAGTCCTAACAAAATTCTCTTTAGATATAGAATATCTTCACTAAAACTACTTAAGTTAACAAAGAAGGAGGGCGATTACATGCCAAACCAAAAACAAAACACTCATTCTCAGACGTCTCCTCATCCTGATGGAGAGAGAGAAGGCGTAATTAACGATTCAACAGGAAAAGAGGTAGGAATTGCTAAAGAATCAAAAGGAGATTGGAACCGCAAGGACCATCAAATTGAATTGCAACCCGATGAAAAAATGAAAGATTTTAAAAAAACGATGGAAAAGCTTTTGTAACAAGAAAAGCGCAAGCGCCCGTCTAGCGACGTATATGCTGGACTGAGCCGTAGGAGATAAAGGCAACACGAAGAACGAAGTGATTCGATGTTAACTTATCGTACGGAGGCGAGGGAAGCATACTAGTCGCTGGGCGCTGAAGCTGGACGTGGCTACTTCACTTTTTTAGTTATACACAAGCATTGAAATTTATAATTTCCTAGACAAGAACAAAAGCTCGGGGCGCCCTGCTAGCGACGCACAAACTGCGGCAGACTGTACTTCGCTCTGTAATTTTCACATTACCTATCTTTATGTAGTGGACAATACAAGGAGAAAAAACGTCTCTTCTGATAATCTCAGAAAAGGCGTTTTTTCTCCTCATCGTTGTATTCATCTATATATATGGAACCATCTTTTTGGAGTTCAGCATAAAAAACCTTTTCAGGAGTTTTTATTCCCAACTGTTGTAATTGAGCGGACAACCATTCCTCACTTAATCCTAAATCACGCAGGTTCTTCCCTAAAATATTGCCTCCCATAATAATGGATGTTGGCAAAGGAAACTGTGGTGGAGTAGATGCAGCATTTACATCAGTTCTACTTGCAGGTAATTTCCCTTCTTTTTTTAGTACGGAAAGTTTACCATTCGTTTCCATAATTGCATAATCTACATCCTGTATAGAAAACACATCCTTGTTTCGCAACAATAACACCACTTCATCCAAGTCCATACGCAGTCTTTTTAACGCATCATCCATAATTTTGCCTTGTTTAATCACAACTACTGGTTGTCCATCCATTATATCTCTTACGCTCTTGGAATTAATACTAATAAGTCCGGCAATCACCGTAAGTGCACTCCATCCAATTAATGCGGTATATCCAGTAACCATTTCTAAATTTTCATCTATGGTAAGACTTCCTCCAATTGTGCCAATACTAATACCAGTAACATAATTAAAGAATGTTAATTGACTAATTTGCTTCCTCCCCATCACCCTGGTAAGTATAAGTAAGACAATAAATGTAAGAAGAATTCTAACTAGTACCTCTATCACACTCATAATACATTTACCTCCATCCCTTTTAGTAGCGTTTACTAAAAATACGAAATCACTTTTGTAAATTTATGGTAGGTTTTGTATGGGCTTTCATGAAGAAAAGTATCCCTCCCCCTATCGGTTATTAGCTTAGACCTTTATAATGGATAAGGATGACTAAGAAAATGAGGTAAGGTGTATATATATGAGTTTATTAACCGTAAGTAATTTGAGTCATGGTTTTGGGGACCGTGCCATCTTTGATGATGTATCGTTCCGCTTGCTACAAGGAGAACACATCGGACTCATTGGAGCAAACGGAGAAGGTAAATCAACCTTTATGAATATCATTACAGGCAAGCTTCAACCAGATGAAGGAAAAGTTGATTGGTCTAAACGCGTCCGTGTCGGATACTTAGACCAACATGCTGATCTTAAACCTGGTATGACGATGCGTGATGTATTAAGAACAGCTTTCCAATACCTGTTCGATATGGAAACAGAAATGAATGAGTTATTTGCTAAAATGGGGGAAGTTGAGCCTGAAGAGCTAGAATCATTGTTAGAAGAAACGGGAAAACTGCAAGATGCTCTAACCAACAACGATTTCTATATTATTGATGCAAAAGTTGAGGAAGTAGCTAGAGGACTAGGATTGGATGATATTGGTCTTGAACGCGATGTCCATGACCTAAGTGGTGGACAACGTACCAAAGTATTGCTTGCTAAGCTACTGCTTGAGAAACCAGATATTTTACTACTTGATGAGCCAACTAACTACTTGGACGTTGAGCATATAGAATGGTTAAAGCGTTATTTACAAGAATACGATAACGCGTTTATTCTCATTTCTCACGATATACCTTTCCTAAATAGCGTAGTAAATTTAATTTATCACATGGAGAATCAAACCATCACTCGTTATCCAGGAGATTATAATGAATTTCTTCGCGTTTATGAAATGAAGCAACAACAGCTAGAAGCTGCCTATAAAAAGCAGCAAAAAGAAATTGCTCAACTAAAAGACTTCGTCGCACGTAATAAAGCAAATGCTGCAACAAGTAAAATGGCTATGTCCAGACAGAAAAAGCTCGATAAAATGGATAAAATTGAGCTTTCTAGTGAAAAACCTAAGCCAAAATTCGACTTCAAGCAAGCGCGTACTCCTGGTAAATACTTGTTTGAAACAAAAGATCTTGTAATAGGCTATAACGAACCATTATCAAGACCTCTTAACCTTGAAATGGAAAGAGGTCAAAAGATTGCACTATCTGGTGCCAATGGAATTGGTAAAACCACACTACTTCGTTCCATCCTAGGTGAGATTCAACCTGTTTCTGGAACGGTGGAATTAGGTGATCATCTCGAAATAGGTTACTTTGAACAAGAATTGAAATTCGAAAATAATGAAACGTGCTTAGAAGAGGTTTGGAATGAATTCAGACACTTCAACCAAGCTGAAGTACGTTCTGCACTAGCGCGTTGCGGGTTAACACCTAAGCATATTGAGAGTAAAGTACAGGTGCTAAGTGGAGGAGAAAAAGCAAAAGTTCGCTTATGCAAGCTTATGAACAAAGAAACCAACCTGCTTGTATTGGATGAGCCTACAAACCACTTGGATGTCGACGCGAAAGCTGAGCTTAAGCGTGCTCTTCAAGCATATAAAGGTAGCATCCTACTCATCTCCCATGAACCTGATTTTTATCAGGATATTGTGACGGATGTTTGGAATTGTGAAGATTGGACTACTAAAGTATTTTAATTTCAGAATTTCAGATAACAGCTACTAAACTTGACACATTCATTAAGAACAAAAGCTCGGGGCGCCCTGCTAGCGACGTACAAACTGTCCTAACTCTATGGAAGTTCGATTAAAACCGCTACATCACGTAGCAACATCGAACCAACCTACGTCCTGTAGGCCGAAAGGAAACACGAAGAGCGGTAGCGATTCGATGTTGACTTATCGTAAGGAGGAGCAGGAAGTTTGCTAGTCGCTGGGCGCTGGAGCTGGACGTGGCCACATCACTTTTTTAGTTATACACATGCATTGAATTTTATAATTTCCTAAGCAATAAAAAAAGAAGGGGCTGGGACATAACTAGCCTCAAGTAATTA
>NZ_AVBF01000079.1 GCF_000770635.1 Pontibacillus yanchengensis Y32 | reverse complement strand
CATCCCAAATTATCTCGAATTCAAGTCTTCCAGATTATGCTTCTTATCTGGAATAAAACTATTTATATTAGTTGATTCCAGAATCAACACCAAACTTTAACAGGGCCTTATATTAATTGATGCACACTAATGTGTGAATCAAATCAAATATGATTTATTGCAAAATAAATTCGTATTAAAAGGTAAGGCGTAATTAAGGTTAACTTACTACGTTTTACTTAAAAATACACGGGGTATCGCCCAATATCTATATTAAAGGAGGTCTTTAAAATGAATATGTTTATAAAAGCTCGTGAACTATTTGAAAAAGATTACCAAACTAGTCAAGAGGTTAAACATTACAATGCTTCTATGCAAGGTGGAAAATCAAGAGCAAGCAAATCACAAGCTAAGCTGAGAAGAAATCCATTTAAAAAATAAAGGAGCACGAGTATATTATTATGACATGAAATGGGAAAGTACCAGATTTGTAAATAGATTAGATGCGATGTTCAAAGCTTTATTTACTACAGATCACAAAGGTACTTTCCATTACTTTATTTCTAAAATTTACTTCTATTAGTTCTCCAATATCAACTCCATTCCTTAGTTTCTTTATTACTCCGTCTACTTCTAAATATAGCTGCAATCTCCTTACTACCCTTCTGTACTGAAATTATTTTTATGTGAATAGACAACTGAAGTATGTAATAATGGTGATAATCATCATCAAAAAAGGTTGTCGTGATAATGAAAAGAGAGTTATACATAAGATTTTTTGTTGTAGGTTTTTTTCTTATTCTTCTTAGTGCTCCATACATAATAGTAGTTTCTTTTGACTTCTTCCCAAATGGATACTCGTATAAAAGTTCTGAAGAAAAATTCTATATTCAACATCTAAACTCAATTAATCATGTGGAAAGGGAAATATCGGTTAAGGAAGCTTCCTCTAATTCACAGATAGTTGATAAATATGAGGCAAGAAGTATAATTTCAGATATTCAGACTTGGTACCGTAAATTAGCTCCCTCTATAGGAATGCTCCTTGGTAGTATTTTTCTTCTCTTTCTTCCAAGGACTTTTATAAAGGAATCATTTAGGGAGTTGAAAGAAGAGTTGGAAAACGATTTTCCTACCTATGTAAAAAGAGTAACTGAATTGCCACGAGAAATGAAATCTGATTTTCCTCGACTGTCAAATTGGTTGTTTGATAGAGATCACCCTAACATAATCGGGTTGGTTTCACTTCTGATTTCCCTTTTCATGATTTTAAATAGTATAATTCATTATCCAGTCTCAGAAGTTAGCGAATTAGATACTTTAGTGAGGCGATTAGTAAGGGAAAGTTGACTAGTCCACTTTATTTTTGCTAGATAAGTTGAAACCGATTGCTCGCTTGTTCGTATTACATAGTAAGTGAATAGGGTGTATGTAGTAAAACTTACGAGAATGGGGAGTTTTACCATGATAGGTTGTACAGGGATAGTTGGATTTATTTTTGTCTTTATAACGTTTTACGGCCTTAGCATATTAATCAGTCTGTTGACTGGAATTGATACATGGATTATTATTAGTTTTCTTTTTATATCAACACCAGCAATGATTATTTCTTTGTTTGTATATTTAAAGAAACGTAAACGCCGTGCGGACTTTAAAGGTAGTGTTACGTATCATGTAGATGAGATTCAGCTCGACGAGATAGTGAATGCTAGCAAATCAATTATATTGGATAAAAATACCAACCAAATTAAGATAAATAAAGACTTACATATTCCGTTTTATTTTCTTTTAGCTGTTGAGAAAGAGCAAACAGTTAAGGAAGAAAAGGTATCCATATCTTACTTGAATCAACACGGTGAAGAGTCAGTGGTTCGAATTATAGTTAAGAAATCAATTGACTTATTTAAGAATTTGAATGGGTTACAGGAAAAGCTTGCATACATTGAAAATCAAAAGAAAGATGTATATTCTACTATACCATCTACTTTTTTTGTGATTGAAAATATAGGGTATATCAAACAATTTCTGAATCTGTTTGGTGTAAAGAATCTCAGTAGACCTTCTAACAAAATGAGAGATTATAGTTTAGAGACTATGGAGGATAAAGAGTTAAACCTTCATCTATTTGATGAACAGACTGGTACTTATAAACTAATTACCATTAATCCTTCTAAGATTGTGAAAGTAATTGAAACGGATACTACGAATTGGTTCTTACTAACTTTCACTAAAGATGGGTTTTATCTAACTAATACGTTTACTCAAGATAATAAATGGATTCATAGGGTACTATATAGTAGCGAACACAATGATTGGGTAGAAGATGGACCATGGCGTGCAGATGTAATTGGGATGCTACAATTCATTAGTGAAGTAGTTAGAGAAACTACTCAAGAATGGCATACTGAAACTGAATGGAAAGATGTACAACTTAAAAGTGAATCAGAACGAAAACGGGCTTATACAAACTTAAACCAATTATAAGCGTGAAAAAAGGAGCTAGATATTTCTAGCTCCTTTTTTACAAGTAAAGAAATCCCAAGGTTCCGGCGTAATAATGCGGGAAGTAACATTTGAATAACTTATTTACATAAAAAGGTGCTGGAAAGATGGAATCCAGGTGTTTCCCCATAAAAGGGTAATACCAGCAGCGATAATCATGGCCAAGCTTGAAAATGTCCCTTCTTGATCACCGAATTCGAATGCCTTAGATGTTCCTGCTCCATGTGCAGCCATTCCAAATGAAAGCCCTCGAGCGATTGAGGATTGGATGGAAGAAAATCGAATGACATAAGGACCGACAATTGAACCGACAATACCTGTACAAACTACAAAAGCTGCAGTTAAAGCTGGGACGCCACCGATCGTTTCAGACACTTCAATAGCTATAGGTGTTGTAATAGATCTTGGAAGGATACTTGTCATAAATGTGCCACTTAAATGAATGAGATAACCTAAAAAGAAAGAAGAAAGAACAGCAAAGGTGGACCCCGCTGTGATACTTGTAATAATCTCTAAAAGGAATTTCTTAATTAATGCATAGTGTTTATAAATAGGAATTGCAAAAGCCACAGTAGCTGGTCCAAGGAAATAACTTATTACATTGGTACCTTGTTCATATTGTTCAAATGGTATGTCCATAACCAACAACATCATGATTAACAGGGTTGGGGAAACAAATAATGGTGTTAATAAAGGGTGTTCCCACTTTTGATAAAGTTTTTTACTAATTATATAGGTAAGAATAGTTATGACTAAATATATCAATCTGTTTCCTCCTTTCTTCTTTTAGCGAGTTGATCAGCTACAATCCCTGTTACCCACATAACTAGAGTGGTGCTAATAAAGATAATCAACAACAATTGGAAGCCACTCCATCCTGCTAAGTCAGGATATTGGATAATACCTACAGCTGCAGGGATAAAGAAAAGCAACAGCTCCGCTAGCAACCATTTACCTGCTTTCTCGATCCAATGCAGCTTAACGATACCTGTTTGCAATGCTATAAACAACACAATTAATCCAATTATGCTCCCCGGAATAGGGAGGTTAGTTACATCCTGAAGTGCAAGCCCGATAAAGAAGAAGACATTAATTAGACTGAATTGGATGAGTAAGGTAATAATATTTTTGTAAATGCTTACACCCCCTGAATACACGAAAAGAGCCGCATTACGGCTCTTTTATTTCGGGTATATCTATTTATTAATGAGAAACTTTTTTCGTAAGAACTTCAAAATTAAAGTTTTTAACTGATACCTTAACTATAATACAACCATTATTATAATAAAAATACATATTCATTATCTATTCCATAACCGAAAGTTATAAACGGAAATCTTTTACAAACTGGATGAATTCTCGAGTTGCAAATGATAAGTATCTATCTTTTTTTATTATAAGTTCCAGTTTCCAAGGTATAGAAGGGTTAGATAGTGGAATTGCTTTTACATCATTCGTATGTATTTTGGCACATATGGATTCAGGAAGAATTGCTATTCCCATGTTCGCCCGGACCATCTCTACTATAAAATCCCACTGAGAGCTTTCCAATTCAATATGAGGTATGAATCCTTGTTCCAGACAATGATTACGTATTAAATCATGCATGGCGAAGTCTTCTTGGAATAGGATGAATTTCTCTTTTGACAGTTCTTTAAGCTCAATTTGTCCTAAATTTGCTAAAGTGTGGTGGTTTGGCATCACCACTTTCATCTTTTCTTCCGTAAAGGGTATCGATTCAAAAATAGATTGATCGACTGGTGCTACAGCGATAGCTAGTTCCACCTGTCCTTCTATCAAACTTTGCTCCATCTTTTTGGCACCATATTCTGTGATTTGTATAGAGATACCTGGATAGGTTTTACGGAAGTTTGCAATGATTCCTGGGAAGAAAAGTGTTCCAATTAGAGGTGGAAGCCCAAACGAAATAGCCCCTTTTTGGAGATGAATGGTATCATAAAGGGAAGTGGTTAGATCTTCCATCATACCTAGTACACGTTGGGCTTGTTCTAAGACTGCTTGGCCTGCATCTGTAAGCTGAATTTGTTTGTTAGAGCGATCGAGAAGTGTAACCTCAAGGTCTTCTTCAAGATTTCGGATCATTTTACTGAGCGCGGGTTGAGAAACATTGAGTTGTTGAGCAGCTTTTGTGAAGCTTTGTTGTTGTGCAACTTCTAAAAAATATTGTAAATGTCGGATATCCATTGTATTGTACCTTTCCTTTGATGATGAACTCTATTATAGGAGATGGGGGGATGGAAAGAAAGTGAGGTGTTTTCAACTTGAAAAGAGAAATGAGAAAAATTATTGTTATTGGTTCACCGGGGGCCGGGAAGTCTACGTTTTCCAAGCAATTAGCTTCTAGGCTTGACATACCTGTCTATCATTTAGATGCACTATTTTGGAAGCCTGGATGGGTCGAATCGTCAAGAGAGGAACTAAAACAGAATCAATTTCAGTTAATCAATCACGAAAAGTGGATTATAGATGGAAATTTTAGAAGTACAATCGATATTCGAATCGAGGCAGCAGATACAGTTATTCTTTTAGATCGGTCAAGGTGGATTTGCTTATATCGAGTATTGAAAAGAAGAGTAATGTATCGAAATACAATCCGTTCTGACATGGGAAAAGGTTGTCCAGAACGAGTACATCCTGAATTCATGAAATATGTATGGAGATTTCCTAAGGATAAACTTGCACCTCTCAAGGAAAAGTTGGCTATGGTTAGACATGAAAAAAATGTATTCGTTTTGACAACAGAAAACGAAGTGGAGCGTTTTTTAGTGTCTGTACAAGGAGATGCAAACGAAAGGATGTAGTCTAAGAAATTTGGTAATGCTATTCATAACCATTTCGTATTGTAGGTGAAGAAAATGGAGCATATCGATTTTAAACAAATATTAGCGGCGTTAGGGGATTGGAATACTCCGATTGATTTCATTACACCTGTACAACCAACGAAGAACATAAAAAAATATTTGGAGTATTACGGTCTTGATTTCGAAAATGTAGATTTTCACTTTGGAAGTTTACAAGCAAATGGTAAGAAAATCATGGTTCAGATGCATGCCCCGAAAGAAGCGAAAGGAACAGTATTATTGCTACATGGCTACTTTGATCACGCTGGTCATTTAAAGCGGATAATAAAATATTTAACAGACCAGAAAAAACGTGTGATTGTGTACGATTTACAAGGACATGGTCTATCTGGTGGTAAAACGCTATCTACGAAAGAATTTACAAACTATGGCATTACCTTGAAAGTTGTAATAGATCAAATGAAAGATCAGCTACCTCGTCCTTACTATTTGATTGGGCATAGTACTGGAGGAGCTATTATCGTAAATTATCTTCTTAAAAAACGAACCCATCCTTTTGAAAAGGCAATCGTGTTAGCCCCACTTATTCGATCGAATTATTGGAAGATAACTGTTGCTGGTTACTATGTATTAAACCCATTTCTGAACAAAGTACTTCGTCGGTATCGGAAGAATTCATCCGACAAAAGTTATTTAAAGTTTGTTAAGCAAGATCCACTACAGCATGATCATATACCTTTTAAATGGTTTGAAGCATTAATAGAGTGGAATAAAAGTATTCAACATGCAAAGCCCAGTGATGAATCTTTAACGGTTATTCAAGGTAACCATGACAAAACTGTAGACTGGGACTACAATGTAAAGTTTTTGAAAAGAAAGTTTCCCAATGCTGATATTATTCAAATCGATCAAGGTAAGCATCATTTATTTAATGAAGGAGATGACGTTCGTAAAGACGTTTTTCGCATTATTGAGTTAGAATTAAATACTAATAAATAAACAACAAGGAAAAAGGCTTCTTAATGCAGAAGTCTTTTTTTAGTCTATTATTTTAATTATGATTACTACCTAATAATGGAGAAAGGTCTGAGTTTTGTTGTAAAGGTTTTCAAAACTTCAAATAAAGGAATAGATTTATACGCCGTTACGCTGTTATGAAAGGGGGAGCGGTATATGGACGAGAATATTGTTGGTTCCTGGAATATACATAGATATCATCGAGGTGCATATAAGGAATTTGAAGATGATATTGCTATTGAATTCGCTTTAACGGTTGTTGTTCAAGGGGAAGAATATGCAACGATGATATGTTCACCCTGTGCATTGGAGGAGTTAGTAATAGGTTTTTTAGCATCCGAAGCACTCATCATATCCTATGAAGATATTAATTCTATCCAATTAGACTTAGAAGCGGGTTTTGCATATGTGGAACTATCAACGGATTTGCCCAATAAGTCTTATGGTAGAACAAAGCGATTTATCGGTTCTTGCTGTGGAAAAAGTCGTGAATTTTATTTTGATCAAGATGTTAAAACTGCAAAAACGATTATGAAAAAACATATCCTTTCTGTACAGGAAGTTTTTAGTTTGATGGATACCTTTCAACAACATTCAAATGATTTTAAGAGGACAGGTGGCGTTCACCAAGCAGCGATTGCCACTCGACATAACATACAGTATATAGCTGTGGATATTGGTAGACATAACGCTCTAGATAAAGTGTATGGTTATCTCTTAAAAAATCAAATATCAAGGCGTGAAAAACAGATTGTTTTTAGTGGACGCATATCATCAGAAGTACTGGTGAAAGTTTCAAAAATGGGAATAGGTACATTGCTTTCCCCCTCAGCACCAACAGACCTAGCTTTACGGCTAGCCGAAGACTTAAACATCACGACAGTAGGGTTCATTCGACAAAATCGATTAAACGTGTATACCGGTCAAGATTATATTCAAGAGAAACCATCTCTTTTGGACACCCGGTAAAGGAGGAAAAGGCATGAAGGATCACACTGTTGTGAATGTTAATGGACAAGAATTGTTGGCTGAACCTGACCAGCCATTAATCAAACTATTAAATGAAGCAAATATAGACTTACCACAAATTTGTTATCACGAGTCACTAGGTCCAATTGAGACATGTGATACATGTATAGTAGCCATTGATGGAGAGATTAAGCGGGCGTGTAGTACAAAAGTAGAAGCAGGTATGAATATATCTACTGAAGAAGAAACAGTTTTAAAAGCACAAAAAGAAGCATTAGACCGTATTATGCAAAATCATGAATTGTATTGTACAGTATGTGATTACAACAATGGTTCATGCGAGATACATAATACTGTTTCTCAATATGGTGTCGAACACCAAGGCAAACCCTTTGAGTCGAAACCTTATGAGATAGATCGATCTGGTTCCTTTTACAGATATGATCCAGACCAATGTATTTTGTGTGGTAGATGTGTAGAGGTTTGCCAGGATGTACAAGTGAATGAAACGCTAACAATAGACTGGGAACGTCAGCAACCTAGAGTTATCTGGGACAATGATGTGCCAATAGATGAATCATCCTGCGTAAATTGCGGTCAATGCGCTACCGTATGTCCTTGTAATGCACTTATGGAAACAAATATGGAAGGTAAAGCAGGGTACATGACGGATCACAACCCTGGTGTATTACGTTCCATGATTGAGTTAACAAAAAAAGCTGAGTCAGGATATGGACCGCTATTAGCCGTTTCTGATACAGAAGCAGCTATGCGAAAGGAACGGATTGATAAAACCAAAACAGTTTGTACCTATTGTGGAGTTGGTTGCTCATTTGACGTTTGGACAAAAGGGCGTGAAGTGTTAAAGATTGAACCTCAACCAGGTTCTCCCGCTAATGACATCTCTACATGTGTAAAGGGTAAATTCGGATGGGATTACGTGAATAGCGATGAACGTTTAACAAAACCACTTGTAAGAGAGGGGGACCACTTTAAAGAAGTCGATTGGGATACTGCCTTAGAATTTATCGAAAGGGAGATGACCAAACTTAAAGTGGAAAATGGGCCTGATTCTTTGGCCTTTATTTCCTCCTCAAAAGCAACAAATGAAGAATCTTTTGTTATGCAAAAGTTTGCCAGACAGGTTATCGGAACAAATAATATCGATAATTGTTCCCGTTATTGCCAAACTCCAGCAACAAAAGGTTTATTCCGTACTGTAGGTCATGGCGGTGACTCTGGATCTATCGATGATATTGCATCAGCGCAACTAGTTATAACTATAGGTTCAAATACGGCTGAATCACATCCCGTATTAGCTTCTAGAATCAAAAGGTCACAGAAGCTTTATGGACAGAAGTTATTTGTTTTTGATATTCGAAAGCACGAAATGGCTAGACGTGCAGATGAATTTTTCAGTAACCATCCTGGTTCAGACTTAGTTTGGATATCGGCAGTAACAAAATATATTATAGACCAGGGATGGCATGATAGGACGTTTATTGATGAGTGGGTAAATGGTTTTAGTTCTTATTATCAAAGTCTAGAGCCTTTTACGTTGAAATATGCATCAGGGGTGACTGGATTCAGTGAAGATACGTTAAAACAGATAGCTAAGTCAATCAGTTCAGCTGAGACCGTTTCTATTTGCTGGGCTATGGGTGTGACACAGCATCAGCAAGGAAGTGATACGAGTACAGCTATATCGAATCTTTTACTTGCTACAGGGAATTACCGCAAAAACGGTGCAGGTGCTTATCCGTTACGTGGGCATAACAATGTGCAAGGATGTAGTGATTTTGGAAGTATGCCGAACTTTTTACCTGGTTATGAATTAATCACAGATGATGATGCAAGGGGACGTTATGAAAATCTGTGGGGAGTCGAGCTTTCGCGCGAAATAGGGAAAGATAATCATCAAATGATCAAAGCAATACACGACGGTAATGTGAAAGGGATGTTTGTACTTGGAGAAGATACAGGTGTCGTAGATTCGAATATTAATTATGTCACGGAAGCATTTGAAAAACTGGATTTCTTTGTAGTTCAAGATTTGTTCCTAACTAAAACAGCTGAATATGCTGATGTAGTGTTACCTGCTTGTAGCAGTCTTGAAAAAGAAGGAACATTTACGAACACAGAAAGAAGGATCCAACGTTTATACCGTGCGATGGAGCCATTAGAGGAGACAAAGCCAGATTGGGAAATTTTAACCTTACTTGCTCGAAGATTCGGGTATGACTGGGAATACCAACATCCAGAACAAATTATGGAGGAAGCAGCCTTCTTAACACCTTTGTTCGCAGGAGTTACATACAATCGGCTAGAAGGATATAAAAGTTTACAATGGCCGGTAGCTCCGGATGGAACAGATACTCCGTTATTGTTCACAGATGGTTTTCCATTTGAAGATAGTAAGGCTAATTTCTTCGAGATTTCTTACCAAATGGACTATTCAACCAATGAAGAATTCGATCTGCACGTGAACAATGGGCGTTTACTTGAGCATTTTCATGAAGGGAATATGACTTATAAATCACCTGGAATCACTAGAAAAACACCAAATGCTTTTGTCGAAGTTTCCCCTGAACTAGCTGAAGAACGTGGAGTGCAAGAAGGGGCTCTGGTCCGTTTAACCTCTCCGGCAGGTGTAGCAACAACTGAGGTGCATATTACCGATCGAGTAAAAGGAAAAGAACTATATTTACCACTAAACGATAATGGTAAATCTGCAGTGAATTTTTTAACAGATAATAGTGTAGACAAAGATACCAATACACCTGCTTATAAGGAAATTGCAGTGAAAATGGACGTTTTAAAGAAGAAAGGAAAAAGCCCGATTCCATACAATAACCATCGAAGGGGAAATCCAAAGCCTCAGCTGGGGGTAAAGGTTGAAAAGAAATGGGCACGTGATGACTATATTTTTCCTGGAGAGAAGGTGAGTGACCATGGCAAAAGCGATAACTAAAATTAAACGCATGGAAATGAGCCAGGAGCAGGTACGTGCGAAAAAAGTACAAAAGCTTGAGAACGAGATTGCAGATAATGGTGAGTCACTAGAGAAAGCTATCGAATTAATTAAAGCATTAGATGAAGCTGGCATATTAGAAGCACTTACCGCTTTGGTGAAACACAAAGAAGATGCCATAGAAAACATCGTTACAGAGGCAAATAAAGAGCGCTACACTAAAGTGTTAGAAAATTTAAGTGGATTTATGTTCTTGTTAGGGGAAATCGATGTTTCTAAGGTTCAAGAATTATCAACACGCTTGAACCAAGGGATGGAAGGAGCAATAGAGGGAAGTGAAATGGAAGAGAAAACCTCCATTATGAATTTAGCTAAAGCTTTAAGAGACCCAGAGATTAATCAGGGAATAACTATGACACTTCACTTTTTAAAAGGAATAGGAAGAGCTCCAGAGGCTTAAGGTTATAAAACAATTTCATACTACCGTTGATAAAAAATCAGCCCCTGCACAAACTATCCATTATAAGGAGGGGTAAAGATGAGTAAAAAGAAAAAACATGAACATCATAATGGTAGTCAAAAAGGCAAACCACATAGTGAAGCGGAAGGTACTAAGAATGTAATGGCAAAAGAAGAGCTTGAAAAAGCAATTCACCCAGAAAGAAGTACAATGGCTGATGGGTAAATAGAAAAAGGACGCCTGAGGATAAGAAGCCTCGGCGTCCTTTTGTGTTTACTTTTGTTGTTCATCACAATAGATAATCATTGCTTCACTTAAGAAGACTGCTAGACCTTCTTTGTGTTTATCAATGTTTTTCGTGAATCGTTCATCTGCTACATACAAATCAGCCAACCCTCTGAAGATGTCAATTGAGCAATCATAGAAGTTATTTGTTATAAATTGGTGCCATCTAGCTACATTACGCTGTACTTCAGGATCGTCTGGCCCTTGACTCATGTGAGAAGCAATTGCTTGATAAATATCATTTGTTTCTTCTTTAATTCTTTTCCAGTCTTGTGCAGTGTACTGAGAAGTCTTCTGTTCAGATTGTTTTACAAGGTCATTGGGATACGTTTGCCGTACTTCCTCGGCATACCTTTTTTGGTGCTCTTCTATTTCTTTCATATCAAACCCTTTAAACATTTCTGTTTCCTCCATTTCATTTCCATGTTCCAGAGCGTGTATTGATTGTTGGACAGTCTGTATCATGGTATCGATTCGTGATTTTTTCTTCTTCAACATTTCTTCATGCATACGTAACGCTTCCAATTGATCAAAGTCTGGACGGTCTAGAATATTTTTAATTTGCTGTAAGGAGATCCCCATTTCTTTGAAGAATAATATCTGTTGAAGCCTCTTGAGGTTTTGATTTGTATAAAGTCGATAACCGGCCGGAGTTATCGATTCAGGTTGTAGTAGTTCGATCTCATCATAATGATGCAGCGTGCGTACGCTCACGCCTACTAAGTTTGCGACTTCTTTTACTTTATACAACTTTGCTCACCTCCTATTTTTTATAGTAGAGTATCACGTTACGTTAGAGTCAATGGAGTCTTACAAAAAAAGTTTATGTAGAATACTTAAGGGAATCCACTTAATTAGGTTGTTATGCTAGTATTTCTAAAATACATTAAAAATAGTGAACACCCAAATATTTCCTTGTTTGTGTTACAATTTTTATAAACAATTGTGTGGGAAATTTCAGAATAATAATCACTTTAAAAGAAGGGTGGTTCTATATGGCCTATCACGAAGTATCCATACGCCCAATGTCTCCTACAGATTTCTTGTTAATGACGAAGTGGCTTCAAGACGAAGAAGTTCTTCAATACTACGGAAATCCTGATGATCCATACTCGTATGAACGCATACTAGAAAAATATAGCCCTCGATTAAATGGTGAGGAAGATGTACCTCCATTTATTGTTGAGAGAGATACTGATCCAATCGGGTTTATGCAATCATATCCTGTAAAAAAAGAAGATGCAAAAGCGTGGGGATTACCTGAGAATAAAACTTATATTGGCATCGATCAATTTATTGGCGAACCTAGATTATGGGGGAAGGGTATAGGTACTCAAATGGTCAAACGCTTTGTTGTTGATGTAATGATCCATAAAAATCCTGATGGAATTGTACTAGACCCTGAAGTTCATAACATGCGAGCCATAAGGTGCTATGAAAAATGCGGATTTAAAAAAGTCTGTAAAATTGAGGATGGAAGTAAATGGTTGCTAGCTTATTGGAGGTCAACTCAATAGTATAACTAAAATTAGCTGTAAACATTTATGTACCAAGTCTAAAAATAATGGGTGATACAAAAAAGATTTTATCTATAGAATATAGGAAAATCTAACATAAGGAGATAGAAAACTTGGTATCTTTTTTGAAACGTGTTGGTACTGCTTACATTCCGGTCCGTAATGTTGAATTGTCTTCTAAATGGTATCGAGATAAATTAGGTGCTATAGAAAATTTTCGAAATGATGAAAAAGCGATATTAGAATTCGCAAATCAAAGTTTTTTTCTTGTGAAATCTCAAGAAGGGCAACGTACTCAGTTCCTTGATTATTATGGGAATGATCACTTTACTTTAACCTTTGAGGTAGATGGATTGAATAACCTTAAGAAATTTCATGAGTACCTTAAGAAAAAAGAGGTATCTGTTGGAGATATAGAAGACAGGGGACATTCGGGAAACAACTTTGTATTTTATGATCTAAACGGAAACACTTTTGACGTTTGGAGTGAGTTGAGCCCACAATACTAAACTATTGAGAAATATAACTAGGTTTTATCTCCCTTTCCCTAATACTCTAGAAATAAGGAAAACAATACATATTAAAAGTAGAGACAAGATTTTGTGACTTGTCTCTACTTTTATTATAGGGGAGATATTTAAAGTTAGAGTGTATAACTACTCTTAAGGTCTATCTACAATGACTCTAAATCACTTAAAAGTATTTGCTTACTGTTTTCATCAGTAATTTCCACGGCATAAGTATAAGCTAGTTCTTTTGACGCCTCAGCATTTTCTAATTGTCCTAGAACTAAATAAGATCTAGAGAAAGCTTCATGAGCGCAGCCGATGAAAAAAGGATCAAGTTCCTCACTATATGTTAAACAAAGATCTGCATAATGGAGTGCGTTTTCCCCTTGTCCAATAACAGCATACACACGAGATAACTGCCAGTATCCAATCGATAAGTTTTGATTTGTATGAGTAGGTACCTGAGTCCAGTGCCATAGTGATGTATGACAGACGTGCACCATTTGTTCATTCTCTTCAGATGTTCGATGTGGTTTCTCTAGTAATGTCCAAACATTATTAAAGCAAGATACTGCTAACTCCTTATGTGGAATTCCGGCTTGATCTTTCGTCATACTCATGTAACCATCTCCTCAAAAAAGGTTGTTTTACTCTTATTCTATACGTTCTAGGTATGTAGTAGAAATCCTTCTATGTACTCCAAATGTCCTATTATTTTCAAAATGTGCTTCTATGAAGCCTTATTCGTTGATAGATAAAGTATTGCTTTGCTAACGTAAACTTGTAAACTCATTGAAAGGGGATTTACCATGAGTCATGAAAATGAACAAATCGTATTAGCAAGTCGTCCAGAAGGGATGCCAACGCACGAAAATTTCACTTACGAAACGATTGATACGAAGCCGCCTCAAAAAGGGGAGGTAGTGGTAAAAAGCTTATATATTTCAGTAGACCCTTATATGCGTGGTCGAATGAGTGATCAAAAATCTTATGTAGAACCATTCCAATTGAATGAGGTTATCTCTGGTGGAGTTGTTGGTGAGGTTATTGAATCTCAAGACAGTGACTTTGAAGTAGGGGATAAAGTATTTGGGATGTTAGGGTGGAGACGTTTTAACGTAGTTCCATCTAGTCAAGTACGTAAAGTAGATGGTAAACAGGCACCACTATCTGCTTATTTAAGTGTATTAGGTCTAACAGGATTAACTGCATATTTTGGTTTACTAGATATTGGTCAGCCTAAAGAAGGGGAAACGGTTGTCGTTTCTGGTGCAGCTGGAGCAGTAGGTATGGTTGTTGGCCAAATTGCTAAAATTAAAGGTGCACATGTTGTCGGAATCGCAGGATCTGATGAAAAAGTTCGCTATCTAGTAGAAGGATTAGGCTTTGATGCTGCGATTAACTACAAAACCGTAGATGATGTTCAAGAAGCTCTTGCAGGTTTATGCCCTCAGGGAGTAGATGTTTACTTTGATAATGTTGGAGGCGAAATTTCCGATGCTGTCTTAAACCTACTAAATTCTTTCGCAAGAGTACCCCTGTGCGGTGCGATCTCTTCTTATAATAGAACAGATGCAGATTTAGGTCCTCGAGTGCAAACGAAGTTGTTGAAAGCACGCGCTGGTATTCAAGCATTTATCGTTGGTGATTACGCAGAACGTTTCAGCGAAGGTGCAAAAGAACTTGCTAAATGGTTAGCAGAAGGTAAGCTAAAAAATGAAGAGACTATTATTGATGGGTTTGAAAATATACCAGAAGCATTTTTTGGACTATTTCAAGGTGAAAATTTAGGTAAGCAACTTGTAAAAGTAGCAGAGCCAGATCAAGAATAATTAGCTGCGCTGCATATGTAGTAACTTACAACACCCCTATCGTAATAGGGGTGTTATTTACTTTTAGGCTCGGTTTATGTTTAGTGTTGACCTTGGAATCAACTAATTAAAATGGCCTTATTTAAGATAAGAAGCATAGTCTGGAAGACTTGGATTCGAGATATTATATAGAATCAACGTTACTAGCTGGTCGAAAAAGAGGGATATTTCCGTTGCTTTTGTGAGAATAAAGGTGGCCGTGGAACAACTCGCGTCCTGCCGGCGAGCTGGCAAGCCTCCTCGAGCCCAAGATCGGGGCTCTGCGGGGTCTCGCCTACCTCTTTCTCCGGCGGGAGTCTCCTTGTTCCACGGCCACCTTTGCTGTTTTGGGAGGGACGGAAACATGGCCAAAAATGGGTGTTTTAGGTTGTCGCTCCAATTTTAAAAAAGTTGATCTGAATGTGGTAAGAGTCGCTCCTATTTTCAGAAACTCGCTCACAAAGGGCTTCATACACCCTGACGCAAATCAGACCTTTGTTGGGACGGCGCAAGTCACCAAAACTGTAGTCGCTCCTAAATTTCGAA
>NZ_AVBF01000078.1 GCF_000770635.1 Pontibacillus yanchengensis Y32 | reverse complement strand
ACTCCCTCCCCAATAATATCTCGAATCCAAGTCTTCAAGATTATGCCTCTAATCATGAATAACGTAATAGTTGATATGCAACTACTAACTATAGATAATCTAATAAACAATGGCTTCAGAAGCCCAACTTAATTGAAATACATATTCAAAATACACTTTTTGGTAGCATATTCGTATATGTGTTACCGTTGCTAACAATGCAAGGCCATGTTATAACTTAACAATACAACACCGTTTTAGGGGGAGTACAATGCGATCATTTTACCATTTTATGATGACATATAGAGGGAAAGTGAATCCTGATGAAGAAAGTCGTTTAGCTGATTGGATGTTTCAAGATCATAGTTTTCCAAAACAATCTCGCTCATACGATGAAATTAGCAGGTATTTAGAGTGGAACATACCTTTCTCTTCAGCTTTAAAAGTCTTCGATGATTTATGGGAAAGGTATCAATTAGAAGAGGTAAACGGATAAAAAAAGACTGGGCAACTAAATATCAATGCCCTAAGTCTTCACAGAGGATTATTATTGTATTTCTAATATGAATGGGATATGGAAAAAGGACAAAACACAACTACCGCCTAAATGGCGGTATATTGTGTTTTTTTTAGTACACGAATGCAGCTCCTACAATGATCAACAAGATAAATAGAACCACAATCAATACAAAGTTACCATAACCGTAGCCATAACCACCACAACCGTAACTCATACCTATCCCTCCTTTTCTTGTAAGGTATGATAGTATATGGGAAGTTCACAGGTTTTGTATGGGCGAATGCACAGAAAAACAGAAAGCATTATTGTGCATTAGGCAACATTTACAATGGAATGAATGTGGAATAAGTGTTGGTGATTCTCTGTTGTTCTGAATTTAATTCGTTGCTCATGAGGAATGAGGTGTTCAATTTTACCGGTATAGTCATGGAATGACCCATCTGAAAAGGTATGCAAAGTAATTGTAATCTGTTCTTTATAAGCATATTGGATTGTTTCATTTAATTCTTGTAATGCTTGTTCATCTAACTCGGGGGCTGTTTGTAGTTCGTCTTCATTCCACATATCTTTTAGGATTTGAACATGTTCAGGTAACATCAGAGAAGTCCATTTGATTGTACCTCTATCGCGTAATGTCATGTTTATTCCTCCTTTTTTATTAGTATAACCGAACAAATGTTTGTTTAACAATGGTAAAAGAACATTTGTTCGTGTATAATGCAAATAAAGGAGCTGATAACATGAACCTTTCCATATTGGAACACAATGAGATGGTTGAAATAGTGTATTTAGCCCATAATGGTACGTTTACGAAAAGGAAAATAAAAATAAGTTCCTGGGATGAACAGTATGTGTTTGCGTATTGCTTTTTACGTAAACAAATGCGAACTTTTGATAAGGAAAATATTTTAGCAGCACATCCAGCAACGTTGTATCACTAATTAGTATCTGATGGTATGCAGTAATTTCCTTTGGCTCAACTCTTCTTTTCTGATATGATTCGTAATAAATGTTGTCCCTTATGCAAGCTAGTTCTCTTTAAACTAAGCTTATTAAATGAAGATATTGTCTGAGCCAATTACACGAAAGAAAACATAGATAAGAATTACCTAGAACGTAATGTTTGTTAAGAAATGTTGGAACAGCAATGAGATGCTGTTCCTTTCTTTTCAACATTCATATATTGGAAATACGTATAGAAGGAGATTCATGATGAAAATTTTACACACAGCTGATTGGCATTTAGGAAAGCTTGTTCATCAATTACATATGACCGAAGATCAGAGCTATATTATTGATCAAATTATCCAAATCGTTCAAGAAGAACAGCCTGATGTCGTCGTGATAGCTGGAGATTTGTATGATCGAGCTGTCCCGCCAAAAGAAGCTGTAGAGTTATTAAATAATACACTAACAACGTTAATATTTGATATGGGAATTCCTGTATTAGCCAATACAGGAAATCATGATAGTCCAGATCGTTTGAACTTTGGTAGCCAGTTGTTTAAACGTCAACAATTCTATCTACAAGCTCATTTAGAAGGAGCATTAGAACCTGTAACATTACAAGATGAATTTGGGGATGTTCATTTTTATCTTATTCCTTATATTGAACCTGCTGATGCGAGGATTGTATTTGAGGATGAATCTATTCATACTCATCAAGAAGCCATGGAAGCTGTAGTGATGTGGATAAAAGATAACATGAATCATAGTGACAGACATGTATTTGTAGGTCATGCTTTCTTAGCGGGTGGAATGGAATCCGAGTCTGAAGAACGTCTTTCAATGATAGGTGGCACTCCTTACATAGATGCTTCTTTATTTTATGATTTTGATTACGTAGCCTTAGGTCACTTGCATCAGCCTCAAAGGGTGAAAAGAGATACTATTCGTTATTCAGGTTCCATATTAAAATACTCATTTTCTGAAGCTAATCATAAAAAATCCGTTACAATTGTGGAACTCAATGACCAAGGTGTAAAAGAAATCAAGCAGATTCCTTTGATGCCAATAAGGGATATGAGAATCAAAGAAGGGTATTTACAGGAATTACTGGATACAGACGAAGAAAGGGTCTATGACTATCTTCATATTAAGTTGCTGGATAAAGGTCAATTGTTAGATCCAATGGGAAAGCTTCGTAAAGTTTTTCCAAACGTATTGAGTCTTGAGAGAGTTGGCTTGATAGGGGATAGTAGAGAGACACAATTGCAAAATGTACAAGAGCGAAAACAAATGTCTCATTTAGAACTTTTTCAATCATTTTATAAAGAAGTAAAAGGGGAGGACTTGGATGATAAACGAACCTCACACATCTCCCAAGTCATACAAGAATTAATTCAGGAAGAAAGGAATCAATAGTATGCGAGCGATAACGCTAACAATGGAAGCGTTTGGTCCTTATTCAAACAAGCAAACAATTGATTTTAGTCAATTAGGTTATGAGACCATATTTTTGATTACGGGACCTACAGGTGCTGGAAAAACGAGTATTTTTGATGCAATGGTATATGCTCTGTACGGACGAGCTAGCGGAAGTGAGCGCGATCAAGATACTCTTAGAAGTCACTTCGCAGAAGAAGGTCAATCAACTGAAGTCTGTTTCATATTTGACTTGAAGGATAAACAATATGAAGTTAGAAGAAGTCCAAAGCAGTTAAAGAGGAAAGAACGTGGTGAGGGCTTTACGGAACAACCACCTAAGGCAGAACTTTATGAAATACATGATACAGAAAAGAAATTATTAGCATCAAAAATTAAAGACGTAAATGAAACAATAGAAAGCATGCTTCGTTTGGATTATGAACAATTTCGAAAAATGATAATGATTCCTCAAGGTGAATTTCGTAGACTTATTTCAGAAAACAGCAAAGAACGTGAAGAAATTTTGCAGAAGATCTTTCAGACATATGTGTATGAACATATGACAGAGCGGCTTAAGGAAGAATCAAAAAAGCTTAAAGAGACTGTAGAACACCTTGCTCAGAAAGAACATAGTGAAATTGACAAATTACACTGGAGCACTGAAGACAAAGAATCCCTTACATCAAGTACAAAAGCACTTGAGAAACTTGAGGATGAGCTGAAGACGGATGATAACTACTTGAAAGATCTTATGGAGTCACTAACGGATAAACGCCAGCAATTAAAGAAAAAACAAGAAGAATACTATTCACAAAAGCAACTTAAGCAGCAGTTCCATGAATATGAGCAATATAAACAAGAACTTGAAACAATGAAGCAACAAGAAACCACTATATCCAATAAAGAATGGATCATTCATGAAGCTGAGAAAGCGAATCTAGTAAAATCTTATGAAAATCAAGTATTACGCAGAAAAGAAGAAAGTAAAAAACAAGAAACACGTCTACTTGAGAAGCGACAGGATTATGAAGTGCTTCAAAAAGAATTCTCTAATGTAGAAGAACAATACAAAGAAGAAGAAGGTAAAACAGAAGAACGAGAAGAACTAAGGAAATCTATTGAAAAGTATAAACAAGAACTAGAACAAGTAAGAGAATACACGCATCTTAAGAAACAAGCATCAGCACTTTTCACGTCTAAACAACAGCAGGAAGAAAAAGTGAATAAGTTCCAAGCCGAACGAAAGGAATTGCAGCAAAAAGTACATGAGCTGTCCAAATCCAACTATGAATATCAGCATGTAAACAAACGCTATTATGAGCTTGAATCAAAGGAGCGTGAACTTGACAGTATCATAGATCAAGTTAACAAGCTCATGAATGAGGAAGAAAAGCTTCAAAAAATGCGCCATCACTATCAACAAGTGCAACGGGAGTATGAAAATGTAAAAAAACAACGAGAAGCGGCAGTTCAGGAAGTGAAAAAATTAGAAGAGGAGCAAAAACAACATCAAGCTGTCTTAATGGCAAATGAGTTAGCTGGAGGGCAGGAATGTCCTGTTTGCGGTTCTACTGATCATCCGAATAAGGCATATTCTTCCAATGATTATGTGTCGGACGAAGCTGTAGATAAGGCAAAGCAAACGTTAGAGCAATTGGAGCAAACCCTACAAAAACAGCAAGATGACTATGTTCGCGCTAAATCAGAAGGCCAATCTCAACGACATATTGTTGATCAACAACAAGAGGCCTTACAATCACATCTCACTAATGCATTTTTACAAAATGCTTCAAGACAACAACAAAAAGAAACATGGGAGCAAGAGAGAAATGAAACAAGAGAACAAAAGAAACTAACAGCAAAACAGCTCTCTCAACTTGAAGAGAATATGAAGCATGTTCAGGCTTATCAAGAGAAAATGCAATCACTAGACGAAAAGATAGAAAAAGAAAACTCGAAACTTCAAGAAACGCATGATCAATGGGTTAGTATGAAAACAAAGGTAGAACATATTCAATCTGGATTAACAGGAGAATATATTGATGATCCAGACAAACTAGCTTCCTTTGTAACTAAAGAAGAGGAACGTTATGAAAAGTGGCTATATCACTTGCAGCAGTTGAGTGAACAATATCAGCAAAAGAAAGAACAAGTACAAAAATTAGAAGCTGAAATCAACCAACAACATACGTATGTTGAAGAAACAAAAGAAAATGAGAAAAAAGCTAATGAACAATTAGTAGCTCAATGTAAAGAAGTAGGATTTGAATCAGTAGATGCGTATCAGCAAGCAAAACTTGAACAAGAAGAATTACAGAATAAAAAAGAGAAAGTTAGTCAATTTAGAAAAAAGCAACAATCCATACAAGATTCCTATACAAAGCTTCATGAACAATTACATGATAAACAGATGCCTAATCTAGAGAATATGGAAACGTTGTTAAATGAAATGGAAAATAAATTGGAAGAACTCTCTGAAGAATATCAGCAAGTTTATCTAAAAAAAACAGAGCATGCTAGAATTTATGGTCAATTAGAAGAATTGATTCAATTACGAGAGGAATCAGAGGAGAAATATTATTATATTGGAGAACTAGCACAACTAGCAAAAGGGGACAACGCTTTTAAATTATCATTTGAGAGATATGTCTTGTCTGCGTTTCTGGATGAAATTATTATCCAAGCAAATATTCGGTTAGATCAAATGACGGAACATCGCTATCATCTTGAACGAAGTCAGGAGAAGGCTAAGGGAGGCGCACAAAGTGGTCTCGATTTAGAGGTATTGGACCATTACACTGGTTTAAGGAGATCAGTTAGAACATTATCTGGAGGTGAAGGATTTAAAGCTGCACTAAGCCTTGCTTTAGGAATGGCAGATGTTGTACAAGCCCATGCGGGTGGTGTGCAACTAGATACACTATTTATTGATGAAGGGTTTGGTACCTTAGATGAGGAATCATTAGATCAAGCGATAAGTTGTCTAAAGGACTTACAAAAAGGTAACAGAATGCTCGGAATTATTTCTCATGTCCCTAAGTTAAAGCAAGAAATTCCTGCAAAATTACAAATAACACCTTCTCCAAAAGGATCAACATGTGCATTTTCTTTAGGTTAGGTAGTAGATTGCCAATAATTACAGCTTAAAGTTTAAAAAGAGCCCATGATATACTGTAAAATAGCTTTCTTTCTTAATTAGACCTTACAGATAGAGAAGAAAAACTATACAATGTAAAGAGCAACAGTGAAGACCCGAAGGAGGACATTTTCAGGATGAAAATTGTAACAGCCTCAACACCAGAGCAGCAGGAATATGTACGATCTACTGTACGTTATTTCTATAATAATCTATTTCCATGCTTTTTCTCCTCATCCTATATCAATGATTTGCATAATCTAGAAGTTCTTCAAGTTACACATATTGAGGATTTCACATTAAAAGAAATAATGGAAATAACGGCAGCCCTTCAAACCTTGCAGTCTATTCTAGAGTGTTTGATAGATGGAGCCCATATACTCGAATATAAACAAGCCTTTCAAAACAACCAGAGAATATTAGAAAAGCATTTTATTCATTTCCCTTTTCGTTGTGAAGATTTCCAAAAGATAAATCCAACTGATTATAATTTGTTTATGAGTCAACCAGAGAATAAATGGCTTATATAATAAATAATACTCTCTAAATTATTTAGTAACACACTTGTACACGTAACTATCTTATTGGATCCTACATAAGTATATTTTTTCTCTTGCTATCTTTACAGAGGTAACGTAGGATGAAAGAAAAGAGATAAGACGGAGGGAAATAGTATGTCGATGCCATTATCGTTAGAATGGTGTATTATTACCCATGGAGAAGAAGTAAGAGTAGAAGAAAAAGAAAATACATTTACACTAAAGGTAGATGGATATCAATTATTTCCAATCGATCAATTTATTGATATTAAACGAACAGAGCAAGCAGAACAGATTGGTACGGCGAAAGTGATTGAGATGAGCTGGTTTTCTTGTACCACAGTGATTACTTATGAACTCATTTCCCTTTATAACGTCAATTAATGACATATTTTTTAAAGAATTGTAGAAATATGCGCTTACCCGGGAAATGTTCCAGGGGAATAGGTAACACAATTCATTAAATTGACAAAGATAAGCCAACATTATGCGATGGTTAGGTTTTATACTTATAGTATAAAGCCAACTACACTTATGAAAGAGGGATGAACAATGTTAACGGTTATGTTGTTTGGACTTATTTTGAGTGGAACCATTGCACTAATTATTGCTGGAGATTTAACGACTGATTGATGGTAAAATAATAGCCTGCTACACTCTAAAACAGATGCTAAGCATAAAGCATCTGTTTTTTGTATTGCTTAGGGGATTATAAAATTCAATGCTTGTGTATAACTGAAAAAGTGATGTGGCCACGTCCAGCTCCAGCGCCCAGCGACTAGCAAACTTCCGGCACCTCCTTACGATAAGTCAACATCGAATCGCTACCGCTCTTCGTGTTTCCTTTATCTCAAAAGACTTAGAGGAAGTTCGATTAATTTCGCTACATCACGTAGCAACATCGAACCAACCTACGTCGTGTGGGCAGCAGTTTGTACGTCGCTTAACGGGCGCTTGCGCTTTTGTATTTATTGTTAGGGGGAATAATGGAACTATGACCATACTTACGAATGATTGGGAGTCTATAGTAGGAGAACAATTCAATGAAACATATTACATACAATTACGAGAATTTCTTAAGAAAGAATACCAAAACCATAAAGTATATCCTCACATGAATGACATATTTAATGCATTACACTACACACCTTTCCATAGAACTAGAGTTGTCATTATTGGACAAGATCCATATCATGGCCATGATCAAGCACATGGGTTTAGTTTCTCTGTAAAGCCTGGAGTTACCATTCCCCCGTCGCTTAGAAATATTTATAAAGAACTAGAAGATGATATTGGGTTTACGAGTCCCAATCATGGTTATTTACTACATTGGGCAAAAGAAGGAGTGCTGTTATTGAATACAGTACTTACGGTGCGTGCTAAGGAAGCTAATTCCCATAAAGGTCAAGGATGGGAACATTTTACGAATGAAGTAATTAGAGCACTCAACGATCGAGAAGATCCTGTAGTATTTATCTTATGGGGAAGACATGCTCAACAGAAACAATCGATGCTTGATGATTCAAAGCATCTAATATTAACGTCACCACATCCGAGTCCATTTTCCGCACATAAAGGATTTTTTGGAAGTAAACCATTCTCTAAGACTAACCAGTTTTTAGAGGAAAAAGGGTTACCTGCAATAGATTGGCAACTTCCAATGAATCCTTCCGACTCATAAAAATTTAAATATATGAAAACCGCCTACACCTATCTCCCTCTTCTTACGTACAGTAACAGTAGTGAAGACAATAAAGGAGGGGAGCATATGCCTCCAGGAATGAGACCAATGTCAGTTAATCGTATGCCTCAAGGCGGAGGAGCCCCGTTTCAGGTTGGTGCAAGACCACCGCAATCCATGCCAATGTCAGGGTTTAATGCCCAAGGTCCAACGCGTTTTAACGGGTTTTCAGGAATGAACGGTTTTCAAGGTATGCCGGGTAATCAAGGGTTCCCAGGCCTTTCTCAAGGAATGCAAGGTTTGTCAGGTATGTCTAGTAGAGGAGCTGGTGGGGGAGGCCTTCTATCAAAATTATTTGGAGGAGGAGCAAGTGGAGCTTCACCACTGGCCGGGTTAGCCCAATCTGCAACTAGTGCAGGTGGTGGTGCTACAGGCATGCTTAACAATGTACAGCAAGTTTTGAAAATGGCTCAGACTGCAGCTCCAATGGTTCAACAATATGGACCTATGGTTAAAAACCTTCCAACTATGTTTAAATTAATGAAGATTATGAGGGAACCTGATGAGGGAGAAGTTGAAGAAGATAAAGTTGAAGAAGAGGAGAGTAAGGAGAAGCCAGCTTCCCAAAATAGTAACGCTGCACCTAAAGGAAAATCTTCCTCAACGAAACAAAAACCTAAATCAAAACAATCTTCTACATCCCAATCTCAAAATAAACCAAAACAAAAAATAAATAAAGAAAATAATTCAGCCAATAAGAAACCCGCTGGAAAGTCCCAGCCTAGAATGTATATATAAAATTTGGTGCAATTTACTTGATTTTTACACGGTGACAAGAAACAATAAGGACACAAGCTTGCTAAAGTAATAACAAACTAAAATAACAGCAAACTATAACATACATCGACTCACAGGATCTTAGATGGTGAGTCGTGTTTTTGTCTAAATGTTTGAGGAGGAATGCACCGTGACAAGTGAAAAATTGGAATTAGCAACATTTGCAGGAGGCTGCTTCTGGTGTATGGTCGAACCTTTTGATGAACGACCTGGCATCCATGAAGTAGTCTCAGGCTATACAGGCGGTCATACGGAAAATCCAACCTATGAAGATGTTATTACAGAAAAAACAGGGCATTTAGAAGCGGTACAAATCACCTACGACCCTGAAGTATTTCCTTATGAGCGACTTTTACAAGTATTTTGGCAACAAATAGATCCTACAGATGCAGGAGGACAATTTGCTGATCGAGGTACATCCTATACAACAGCTATTTTCTATCACAACGATTACCAAAAACAATTGGCTGAACAGTCCAGACAACAGTTAGAGGAAAGTGGGAAGTTTAATAAGCCAATAGTGACAAAAATATTACCAGCTGCTCCATTTTACAGGGCCGAAGAAAAGCACCAAGACTACTACAAAAAACAAGCATTCCATTATAAATTATATAAGCAAGGTTCTGGTCGTAAGGACTTTATTGAAAACAACTGGAAAATGGATAAAGATCAAGAACAATTAAAAAAAACACTATCCTCTATCCAATACAAAGTAACGCAAGAAAATGGAACGGAAGCTCCATTTCAAAATGAGTATTATGACCATGAAGAGGATGGTATATACGTAGATATCGTATCTGGTGAACCGTTATTTAGCTCTAGAGATAAGTATGATGCTGGATGTGGATGGCCAAGCTTCACAAGACCAATCGATGATTATTTTGTTGATGAAAATACAGATTCCTCTCATGGTATGATTCGAACAGAAGTGCGCAGTAAAGAAGCAGACTCTCACCTTGGACATGTTTTTGAGGATGGACCAAAACAAGAAGGTGGACTACGTTACTGTATTAATTCAGCAGCGCTTCGATTCATACCAAAAGAAAATTTAGAGGAAGAAGGATACGGCTATTTGAAATATATTTTTACGTGATGGGATATAGGGAGCCTGGATTTAACAACCAGCGCTCCTTCTTTTATACTTTCGTTGCTCGTAGCATTGGAAGGGAATGCTACTATTAGTAATGTAAAACGAATGGAGTAAGCTAAGCATAAGGGTTGATAGAAATGGATTTTATTAAAACGTTAGTGTATTCATACATAATAGGAACTATCGGTGGGAGTCTGTTTGTTTGGTTAAATATGCCTTTACCTTGGGTTTTGGGTGCCGTAACATCCCTTCTTTTCTATAAAACGGTTTGGAATAGAGATACAACATCTTCCATTCCACTAAAAAATATAAGTTTTGCATTGTTAGGTATTCAATTAGGTTCCTCTTTTACAGAGGGGACTTTTCAACAAATTGGTCCATATATAATTCCTTACTTAGTATTTACATGTCTCATTATCGGAATCAGCTTGTTTAATGGCTTTATCGTTTCAAAGTGGATTCGTGTAAATATGGATACTTCTATGTTAGGTAGTATTCCAGGTGGTTTATCTGCATCGATTGCGTTAAGTGACTCCCTACATAGTAACACGGTTTTGGTAACCATTTTTCATACCATACGTTTAGTTGCTGTCCTATTTATTATCCCATTTTCTGCTACTCATTTCTTTTATGAAGGAGATCCTAACTCTGCTGGACTTACTCAATCAACAAGTAATGGTGATTGGTACACAATTATCTTTTTGATATTGGCTTATGTAGCGGCTGTGTTTTTAAATAAACGAATTCCTGCTGCATACGTAATGATTCCAATGTTTACGGTTGGGGTACTTAAGGTTATGGGGATTCCGATGATTTCTTTACCAGACTCAGTATTTATTTGGGCACAAATCACTTTGGGAGTATATCTCGGTAACTCCATTAATATCGAGGACCTTATAAAGGCTGGAAAGTATTGTCTTATCTATTTCGGTCTATCTGTTTGGTTAATATTACTATCATTTGGTCTAGGGTATGTGTTCAGTCAAATGGTGGATATTAGTTTAGCGACAGCTATTTTAAGCATTGCCCCAGGAGGTTTGATTGAAATGGCTTTAACAGCACAAAGTGTAGGTGGCGACCCTTCTATTGTTAGTTCATTACAAATGGTACGGCTTTTGATTGTCGTAATGATTGTGCCGATTTTCCTTCAATGGTTTTTCAAAAGAACTGAGAAGTAAGACCTCGTAGTTGACAATAAAGGTTGTATCATCTTACTATTATCTTGAATTCAAGATAAAGTATATATATGTGAAAATAAAGGAGTGACTTAAGTGAATTTAGAGACAAGTGGTATCCATCACATAACTGCTCTAGTGAATGATCCGCAAACGAATGTCGATTTTTATGAGAATACATTAGGACTTAGGTTAGTGAAGAAAACGGTAAATTTCGATGATCCTGGAATTTATCATCTTTATTTTGGAGATAAAATTGGGACACCGGGAACAATAATCACATTCTTTCCATTAGAATCAGCGCCATCTGGAAGAATTGGTTCTGGGCAAGTAGAACGTACATTATTCCAAATACCTATCGGGGCAAGTGGTTCTTGGAAAGACTATTTTTCATCTAAGTCTATAGATTTTGAGGAAACGAACCATGGAATCTGGTTTACAGATCCAGATGGTATAAAGTTAGGATTAGTAGAGGAGGACTCTACTAGTAGTGTATATTGGGAACAATCCACGATGAAGGAAGATGTTGCGATTCAAGGGTTTTATGGTGCAATCCTTAACTCACTAAAGCCATTTGAAACGGGAAATTTATTAGAGGCAATGGGCTTCAAACATTCGGCTGATAAAGATGATTACTCGATGTATAAAGGATCTGGTGATATAGGATCTCATATTTGGTTAAATCGTTCTGCTGTACCAAGAGGATTAGGTGGGGCAGGTACAGTGCATCATATTGCTTTTCGGACGGAAAAAGAATCTGATCAAGCATTATGGCAAGAATTTCTCACATCCGAACAAGGGCTACGTATTACTCCAGTAATGGATCGGCAATATTTTAAGTCAGTCTACTTTCATGAACCTGGGGGTATATTATTTGAGATTACTACGGATGAACCAGGCTTCGTAACAGATGAGGATATAGATGTACTAGGACAAACGTTAACATTACCTGAGTGGCTAGAAACACAAAGGCCTCAAATAGAAGCTACTATAACCGAGATAAAGAGAGGAGAATCATAATGGAGCATGTCTTTCAACAAGGAGCACAGGATGCACCAGTCTTATTATTGCTACATGGAACAGGAGGTAATGAACGTGACTTATTGCCATTAGCTGAAATGATTGACCCAAACGCTTCTGTTTTAAGTGTAAGAGGAAATATTTCCGAGAATGGCATGCCTCGTTTCTTCAAACGTTTGCGAGAAGGCGTATTTGATGAGGAAGATTTACAATTTCGAACAAAAGAGCTAGCGGATTTTCTTGATGAAGCAGCGCAAGAGCACCAGTTTGACCGATCGAATGTAATTGCAGTAGGGTATTCAAATGGAGCCAACATTGCTGGGAGTCTTTTATTCCATTATGCTGATATATTAAAGGGAGCAATTCTACTGCATCCAATGGTTCCAATTCGAAATATTAATCTTCCTGATATGACAGGCTTACCTGTATTTATAGGAGCAGGTACAAATGATCCTATTTGTTCTCCAGAAGAAACCAAAGAATTGAATTCTATTCTAATAGAACAGGGAGCAAATGTTACCTTACACTGGGAAAGCAGTGGTCATCAATTAACCAAACCTGAGATTGATCAAGCGAGAGATTGGTATGATAATCAATTCTAATGACATTACTAAAAACCTGGCCTAGAAATAGTAGCGCCAGGTTTTTTAGCACTTCAGAACATCTTAAAAAAGGGAAAAATAAAGTGCAACGAAGTTACTGGAACTTGCTAATCAATACATGTTCCTTATAATTAGATACTAGCATCTCCTCGATAAAGGATTATTATTTTGTTGAAAGTAGGATGATTATGAGGAAACCAACTTGTTTTATACCATTTCCACAACCCTTATATCCTGCCAGGTTTGTAAAACGTTCTAACCGATTTATATTGTATTGTACATTAAACCATACAGGTGAAACAGTCCGTGTACATATGGGTGATCCAGGACGCTTAAAGGAACTTCTCCACTCAGGTACTATCATTTACCTAAGCTTTCATGATTCCCATTCGAGAAAGACGAATTGGTCCGCAGTATTAGTGGAAGACCCACATACTCACGAATTAGTATCTCTGCAAACTACATTACCAAATAAGCTGATAGATAGGTCTTTAAAAGCTAATGAGTTAGAAGAATTTGAGAATTGGAGTTACATACAACGGGAATTCACAAAAGGAAGCTCTAGATTTGACTTTTTATTAGGGCAATCAAATGAAAAACTTGCGGTTGAGGTTAAAAGTGTAACATTACAGTATGATGGAGTAGGTTATTTCCCAGATGCTGTAACAGATAGGGGAAGAAAGCATGTTCATGAATTGGCTCAGATCGCAAAGGAAGACGGTTGGCATGCTAGCATTTTATTTGTTTGTCAAAGGCGTGATATTTCAAAAGTAAAGGTTGCTGATTGGATTGACCCAGCTTTTGCAAAAGCTTTGGGGAGGGCTTATGAAAATGGGGTTAAAATCCAAGCCCGATCATGTGAGATTACACTAGAAGGAATGTATTTATCACACCCAATACCAGTAGAGGTCGAGAAGTAAAAATAAGGACAGATACAATTATTCCAGAAAATCGTATGCAGGAATAGAAATGAAGGGTACGTCCATGATAAAGTATGAGAAGAGATTGAGGGAGGTAACAACATGACAGAACCGTTATTTTTGCAACCCATTTTCAAAGAAAGAATATGGGGTGGCACTACATTGAAAGAAAAATTTGGTTATGATATTCCTTCTGCAACCACAGGGGAATGCTGGGCTATATCTGCTCATAAAAATGGACAAAGTACAGTGAAAAATGGGGAATTCAAAGGGAAGACACTAGATCAAGTATGGGAGGATGCTCCTCATGTATTTGGTCACTATAATTCAGAAGTCTTTCCATTACTCACAAAAATATTAGATGCTAATAAGGACCTTTCTGTTCAAGTTCACCCTGACGATGAATATGCACATAAGCATGAGGGTGAAAATGAATATGGAAAAACAGAATGCTGGTACATAATTGATTGTTCTCCAAATGCAGAGCTTATCTTTGGTCACCATGCTCATAGTAGACAAGAATTAGAACAAATGATCTCAGAGGGAAAGTGGGACCATCTGTTAAGAAGAGTTTCTATAAAACCTGGGGATTTTTATTATGTACCTAGTGGAACTATTCATGCAATAGGTGAGGGAACGTTGGTTCTTGAAACACAGCAAAGCTCTGACACTACGTATCGTGTATTTGATTATAATCGAACAGATCAAGAAGGAAATCAACGAGAACTACATTTGCAGCAAGCGATTGATGTAACCACTGTTCCTCATGAGGATAATGATTTAAACTTTATGGTGGAGCAGCGCAGTGGTGCAACGATAACAACATTAGTACAAGAACAGTACTTCAGTGTATATAAATATGAATTAGCTGGAGCGGCTTCTTTTGAGCAAGATGGCTTTTTTCAATTATTTAGTGTTTTAGATGGAGAAGCCACTCTCCAAATTGGGAGTGATACTTATTCCATATCAAAAGGGGACCATTTCATACTTCCAAACAACACCGGAGACTTCACATTAGATGGAGAAGCTACTATAATTGTTTCTAATCCTTAAAACAGAGTAAGTTTGGCAAATGATAAAGCAGTTAAAATAAGGAGGAATAACCATGATTCATAAACATTGGTATGAAACAGACACGATTAAACAGGTTGAATGTGTCCACGCAAATGCTGAAAAATATGTAGTAGAAAATGTATTAACACCAGGAAAAGTTTACGATGTGAAAAATGAAACAGAAGAGTTTATTTTCATAGTCGATAACACTGGTAAAATGGGTGGATTTAAGAAAGATTATTTCAAAGAAATATAAAACCAAGAGCTAGCCTTTAAGTGAACAGGCTAGCTCTTTTTAGTTTGGCTTTGTTGAAGTTTGTTGTTGATATGATAATGAAGTAGTTTTATGTTCTTCCATATAAGCACCATAATGTTGAAGACTTGGATTCGAGATATATTGGGGATGAGAGATGTTTCCGTTTCTTTAAATGGAATAAAGGTGGCCGTGGAACAACTCGCGTCCTGCCGGCGAGCTGGCAAGCCTCCTCAAGCCCAAGGTCGGGGCTTTCCGGGGTCTCGCCTACCTCTTTCTCCGGCGGGAGTCTCCTTGTTCCACGGCCACCTTTACTGTTGTTGGGATGAACGGAAACATGGCCCGATTAGAGTGTGGCTGTTTCGGAATCATGGTATTCACGAAGCGAGGAATGAATTATGACACA
>NZ_AVBF01000075.1 GCF_000770635.1 Pontibacillus yanchengensis Y32 | reverse complement strand
GTTCCACGGCCACCTTTATTCTTACTAAAACAACGGAAACATCTCTCTTTCACAAAATATCTCAAATCCAAGTCTTCAATATAATGGCGCTTATATGGAAGGATAGAAAAATGTTTCATTAGTATATCAACAATAAATTTTAACACAGCCTATTGATTAAAAGAGGTGAATGATTTAGTGGTTTCTTTTTTTCATCCATGTCCATTTTGAGTTAAAGGTTTCACGTAAGGAAGGATCTTCTTTAAAGCCCGCTCCTGTATAGCATTGTATGGCGCGACTGTTATCTGGCTCAATTCTTACGTAGACCCATTCGTATGGAGAATGTCTGCATTCCTCCAATAACAAACCGATTAGTTCTTTTCCAACCCCTTTATCGCGTTGAGAAGGATGTACAATCAAGTGAGCTAATTCTAAATCCTGTTCTTCTTCATCTATCCATATCTCCCCGTAAGCTAGCGTTTCATTATTATTCGTTGCTATAAAGCCAATTTGATCGTGAGCCTCATACCAGCTTTTGAACATATCTGTAGAATAGCTTTTTTTACCAGTCGTAAATAAACAATCTTGTTCCTTTTGCAGCCATTCTGCAATGGTGGATTCATCTTTTAGTGAAGCATGTCTTAGCTCCAAACCTCTCAACTCCTTCCACTATTACTAGTATAGCGTATTAGGCCCATTTATAAACGTTTATTATTCGAAAGATAAAGCTTTGTAAGTTGTGGTATTGTAATAGTATTAGATTCATATTCGAAAAATGTTGAATCTGTAGTTCTATTAATATAGTATACTAGCAAGAGGTGATTATATGGAAATATATTCTACTAGTAATAAACAACGGGAAACATATCAAGTAGAGTTGAAACACTCGCTTTTATGGGAAGCTGCGCTAGGTATTGCAGCTATTACAAACACTCCTTTAAAAGATACGCTCGAATTTACGGGGTGGGAAAGCATCAAAATTTCTCTAAATAACCGAATGTTGGAGCATCTCCAGTATGTTGAAGATCATAATACGTGGAAGGCTCTTCTCCAGCTATTACATCAGGATGATTTCGAGGATTTTCGTTCTTTTAGTATGTATATAAGGAAATTATCAGCAGAGGAATTTAGATATTATGCTATACCTTATCTAGGAAAAATACATGAAGCACGAAGACAAAAAGCTTCTCAACAGTCACAAGAAGCCATAGAAGAACTAAAATCCGTTACGCAAGACAACCCTTTTTTTCCATCCTACATTGAGTTTATTTGCAGCGTTGATATCGATGAAGTGAAGACTCATTTGATAGAAGTGTTATCAGGTTGGTTGCAAGCAGTAATTGAACCTCAACAAAAACGTTTGCAATCTATCCTATTACGTGATGTAGAAGCGAAGGAACACATGAAAGAGAGAGTAGATTCTGAACAGTTTGTAGAATGGGCTACGGGAGGCATCCAATATCGGCCAGAACCAAGTGTCCATAAGGTGATCTTAATCCCCCAAACAATTTATCGACCATGGAACGTAGAGGCAGATTTAATTGGAGCAAAGGTTTTTTATTATCCAGTGTCCAATGAGAGTATGCATCCTGATAAAAAAGATATACCGAATCAAATACTTGTACAACGCTATAAAGCACTTGGTGATGAAAATCGATTGAAAATGTTAAAGCTGGTAATAAAACGAAGCTATACGTTGCACGAATTAACAGAAGAATTGAATATGAGTAAGACGACTGTCCATCACCATATGAAGCTATTGAAATCAGCACGACTCGTTTCCTCGGATTCATCTGGTTATAAGGCAAATCAAACAATCCTATCGTCTATGCCACAAGAATTAGAATTATTTCTTGGTATAAGGTGATGCAAACACCTACAACAAAAGTTCATGCCAATAATGAGTATCCTAAGTTAAGGAAAAATACTCAAGTGCTCCGCTTTATTGCGGGTAACCTAGTATCTTTTTTTGGAGACCAAATTTACTTAATTGCTTTGCCATTAATTGTTTTAGAGCTCACAAACTCTCCGTTAAGTATGGGAATTGTAGCAGGGTTAGAAAGATTACCTGTTCTTATCCAACCATTATGTGGAGTGGTAGCAGATCGTTGGGATCGAAAAAGAATTCTATTAAGTTGTGATTTTATACGGTTTCTGGTCATTGGTATGATGGGGGTTCTATTTTTGACAAACGCGCTACATATAGAAGTTGTCTGTTTAGGGGCCCTGCTAGTAGGGGGGCTAACTCAATTGTATAACACATCTCAGTTCGCTTCTGTCCCTAGGTTGGTGCCACGAAAGGATTTGCAATTGGTGAATTCACTTAATACCGGAATGCTAAATATGGCCGTTTTTATCGCGCCAGGATTAGGTGGGTTAATAATTAGTGTATATAATCCAGGAATCGCTCTTATTCTTAATAGCATTAGTTTTCTTATTGGCTTTTTTGTTGTACTTAGCTTAAAAATCATTCCTATGAAGAAACCTAACCATTCACGTTTCCTAAATGAAATAAAAGAAGGTTTTCAGTTTGTTTGGAAAAATAAGCCTATTATGATTACGAATGTTGCTATGCTTTTTTCCATTGTAGGAACGACGCTGTTCTTAACAATGATGGTCGTCCACCTTAAAACATCTGTTTACTTAGATGCCTTACAAATAGGCTGGGTATTATCCGTTGGAGGGTTAGGTGCGATAGGAGGAGCTTTACTTTCAAATCCTCTTAAAAAAGTGCTCTCCTATCGGGCAATCTTGTTTTTGGCTGGTACAGTTGGTGGTGCTTCAATCATTCTATTTAGCTTCGTTCAAACAACTATACTATTAGCCAGCATGAATGCTATAGGGACTATGTGTGCCGCAATTATGAGTCCTTCGATTGTGACCATTAGACAGCATCTCACACCTGAACGATTACTGGGCCGTGTTCAAGCAACTAGTCGATTTATGACTTGGCTGTTAATGCCAATAACTGCATTGTTAGCAGGAGTATTCGCTGAGTATATGGGTACATCTATCACTATTGGGGTAGGAGGGGCCATATCCACTCTGGCTTCGTTCATTTATCTTCACCAATCACTAAAAGTTGTTTCCTCGTAATGGTGAAGATTTTCAATGAGCTATGTAGAAATGTGACTTTTACATATGAAATATGAATTTTTCAAAAAAACGTTGACCCTGTGGTGCACCCCTTAGTTTATGATGAATTTAGGAGGCAACAAGGATGTATAAAATTAGTGACTTTGCTGATATGACTGGATTGAGCAAAGAAACATTACGCTATTATGCTGAAGTCAAACTACTTGAGCCAGCATACAAGGATCCTACCAACAACTATCGATATTATGATGACGGAAGTTATTTTTTAGCTCTTCTGCTTGTGAAGTTAAGAAGGTTTGGGTTTACGGTGCAGGAAATGATTTCTGTCATGGAGGACGAATCATTTGAACACCTAGAGGAGTTGCTTTTGGAAAAGAGAGAAAAAATTCAAATGAAAATGAAGGACCTTCAGCTTCAAACAGAAGAGATTGATGATTTCTTAGCATCTGGGAGGGAAGAAGAATAATGATTAAATGGAAAGAAGAAATACTGATCGATGCGCCTATTGAAGATGTATGGAGCTTATTTGCCGATAGAAACATACAAACTATTATGCCAAAGGTAGAAGAGCATACTCTTATTGAAAAGCAAGAGCATGAGGTGGGAGCTAAGCATCGTCAATCATATCGTGAAGGAAAGCGTGTTGAGACCTATATTGTTGAAACACTAGCTTATGAAAATGAAGAGGATAAAAAACATAAGCAAATTTCGTTTGTCTTAGGCAAGGCTTTTGAAATCTCCCTTTCTTTCACGTTGCTCAAAGAAGGTGAAAATCAGACGAAGTTTATTTATGAGGGTCAGAACAAGGGTGTTAATTTTGTAGGAAGAGCAATGCTTAAGCTCGGTAATGAAAAAAACAACAAAAAGGTCGTGGATGAATTTTTGCATAGGGTTGAGCAAGAAGCGGTGAGGAACAAGTCTAGTCTAAATCATTAATTAGAAAACATCTCTATGCTTAGAGCTCAGAGGAAAGGCTTTCTCTGAGTTTGCATAGTGTATGCTGTTAAAGTGGATTAGGCTGACTTACCGGAGCGGTAAGGATATCCAAAAGCTGTGAACGTCTCCATCAGTTTGGAGGCCAATCTCTCCGTTATGGTGTTCGATGATCTCTTTGGTAATAGCCAAACCTAGACCGGATCCACCTGTTTCACGACTTCTTGAAGGGTCTGTTCGGAAGAAGCGCTCAAATATAGCTTGCTGCTGTTCTTCGGAAATAGACTTGCCTGGGCCTGTAATGGATATGAAATAGGAATCCTTTTTTTCTGTACCTGAAATATAGATAGGGCTGTTACCTTCATAATAGCGAATGGCATTATCCATTAGATTGGTCAGGACCTGCTGAATGCCTTCTATATTAAGGGAGAGTACCCTGGAAGACATATTTACCTCTATCTCAATTTGTTGTTCATTTAAGGACCATTGAAACATGGAAACACATTGATTCATAAGAGAGGATATGTCTACAGATTCTTTTTCGGCCACTGTATTATAGGAAGCGTAATCCCATTCTTTTAGTTGTTCTAATTGATTCATCATTTTCGTAAGACGTTGAGATTCATTATATAACGAATGATAAAGAGAGGAATCCCCATTTATCACACCTTTTTGTAATGCATTCAAGTATCCATTTAAGTTGGACAGCGGTGTTCTTAATTCATGAGAGAGATCAGAAACAAATTTCTTCCGATGATATTCATTCACTTTTAATTGCTGAATTAACTCATTAAAATGTTCCACAAATTCGGTCATTTCATCTTTGGAAGACACCTGGATAGGATCGGGATAAGAACCTTCTTTCAAGCTCTTTGTTGATTCTATTAACTCCTTTATAGGTGACACAAGCTTTTTTGTTAATAGATAATGAACAATACTTCCAATTAGTATCGCAATTAAGCTGAATAGCCATAAATATTGTAAGAGAGTAGAGTTAAAATATACTTGTTTTTCATTGTTCAGACTTCCCATGCTCTCCACTAGAAAGCAAGCAGTATTATACATAGCTAATCCACTTAAGACGATAAAAAGTGTAATGATCATTACATTCAATGCCGTAAGCTTCCATAAAAATCCTTTAGGAGCAAGAGTGGTTAGCCATTTACGCATCCACAAATTTATACCCCATTCCTCTGACTGTTTGAATTCGTTTAGGGCAAGAGGTGTCTTCTTCTACTTTTTCTCGGAGTTTTTTTATATGAGCATCAATCGTTCGGTCAAGCACATTTGTTTCAGCATGAGGGTAGATCTGACGTAATAATTGTTCCCGAGATAAAATGATATTTGGATTTTCCATAAAGTAATAAAGAAGGTTGAATTCATATTTTGTAAGCGTAATAGGATGGTCGTACAATAGCACTTCACCTTTGCGAGGCTTGATGCATAAACCATTATAGGTGATTTTTTGACAAAATTGGCCTGTGCGACGTAATACTGCTTCAACATGAGCTACAAGTTCATCTGCATCAAACGGTTTTGTGATATAATCATCTGCTCCCATCTTTAAGCCGGCAATTTTATCGCTTATCTGAGCTTTTGCTGAGAGCATAATAATGGAAGCTTCATTTCGCTCCTGCTGGCGTATCCACTCGCATACCTCTTCACCACTTTGTTTAGGAAGCATTAAATCTAGTATTACTAAACAAGGATGATGGGTAAGAAAGGATGTTTTCGCTTCTTCACCATCTTCAGCTTCTATGACATTGTAGCCTGCATTCTGAAGATACAAGCTGACAAGTTCGCGAATCATCTTATCATCTTCAACGACAAGTATAGTTTGTTTCAATAGCATCACCACCTTCATTTTACGACATATAGACAGTTAATTCATCTGTTCATATTGCTTGATCATTTGTTCGTAGTTCATTGCCCCAAGCGCTTTATGCTGTATAACACCATTTGAATTTACCATATATGTCGTTGGAATTGGACGGATTTGATAGGAGGTTGCAATATTGTTTTGGTTGTCTAAAAGAATTGGGAAACTAAGGTCAAATTCTTTTACAAAGTCCCTTACATCACCTAAGCCACTCTCTGTTGAGGTTAGGTTGATTGCTAAAATGGTAATATCTTTATTTTGATAAAACTTTTCCATGTCTGGCATTTCAGCTCGGCATGGTGGACACCATGTAGCCCAGAAATTAATCATAACCTTTTCCCCTTTTAGGTTAGAAAGGCTTATCTTTTTATCATTTAATGTAGTTAATTGAAAATCAGGAGCCTTCTTGCCGACCTCTAATCCTACTTTGGTTGTGTTACTATCAGAACCCTTTCCTTCTGCAACATTAAATTCCTTTCCTTCCTCATTATTATCTTCTGAAGTAGATGAACTGGTAGAACTAGTTAAATCATATACAGCCCAACCAAACATTCCGATTATTACCACTGTAATGAGAATCTTTTTGATATTCATCTTCTTTCCCCCCGCTCTTTATCCTAAATTTGAGAACCATGTGTCTTGTACAAGTTGAAGCAAGAAATTTGATAGTTTGGACATTTGGCCTGAATACAATAGTACTCCCATTACAATCATAATTGCTCCACCTGCTTTCATAATCTTCTCGCTATAACGTACAATCCATTTTGTTGATCCTAAAAAGAATGCCAAAACAAGGAATGGAATAGCAAACCCTATAACGTAGGCTATCGTATAAAGGGTGCCTTGAGCTGGATTACTTCCAGCTACAACTAATATAGAAGCGAAAATGGGGCCGATACATGGTGTCCATCCAGCTGCAAACCCCATTCCAACAAAAATAGTTCCGATATATCCAACTGGTTTTTGAGTAAATCGAAAACGTTTTTCTCGCATGAACCAAGAGATATTCAACCAGCCTGCAACAAATAGCCCCATAACCACAATGAAAATACCTGCAATCCTTTGGAGGAAAACTCCTGAAGTACCTGTTAACAATCCTTGAATCCATTCTCCTAAGAAAGAAACACCAACCCCTAAACTGATAAAAATCAGAGAAATTCCAAACAGGAAAAATATCGAATGCAATAATAGTTTGGAGCGAACCTTTAAAGATGACTCTGACTCAATCTCTTTCACACTCATCCCAGTGATATAGGATAAGTAGGCTGGGAAAATGGGGAGCGTACAAGGAGATAGGAAAGAAAGAATTCCGGCTCCTAGTGCTAGCCATATTGTTATGTCAGATGCTGCTGTCATATTTTCACCCTCTTTTCATGTATTAAAAATGATAATTATAGCCATTGAAATCTATATCCAGCGTTTACTATTGCTAGTTTTTATGTCTGCAAGGTATAAGCGTAACCACAGCAAGCTTACGACCATCAAACTAATAATCCAAAACCAAGTGTCGACGGTGTATAGTAGGATGTGGGTCTGAGCGAAAATGGATGCTACTATAAGATAACCAATCGTAAAAACTGTGATGCTAATGTACAGAGATAATCGAGTTAGGAAGTACTGTGAACTTAAAAGTACAATTAATGTAACTACTAAAATACCTAGTTGGATTACGTGCACAGCGACATTTTGATCTACAACTATATTGGCGAATTCATAGAAAATGGAAGCCAATATAAAAACATAGAATAAAGCTATGCCAATATGGTTTCTATTCAAATTGCGACGATAAACATACAACATGCTATACGGAAGGATGAAAACAAAAGCTAAATAGAAAGCGTTGCTATTGCTTGGATATGCTAGTACTGCACGAGGATCATTCATAAATGTCCCGATGTTTACTACTATCTTTGCAAGCCAAATAGAAACAACAAATGCAAAAAAGAAGGAACTTAATTCATTTGTTAGTTGTTTTACATATGATTTCGAAAATGGGCTTAACACTTGAAATAGGATAACTCCTAATAGCAAGCTCACCGCAAGAAATACAAATGATCGCTGTATAATCAAGGGGCCTAGCATCCATGCGTTTGGCATGATAGTTCCTCCTATTCAATAACTGTAATGAAATAGTACAACAGGAATATGAAAGTTTAATGAAAGTTAGTTAGATTTTTTGCCCGTAATATGTGGAATGTTGAGAAAACCAAATGAATGGAAGTAGTGTAAAGGAATTCATTTAAATTACTTTTTTTGTGAAGTTTGTGACATTTTCTTATAAAACATATATAATAAGAACAAACGTTTGGTTTTTGTGAGGTGGAACATAGAAGGAGGAAGAAAAAAGTGGCCAGTTATAAAGATGTATGGGACTTAAATGAAATTTTTGATGGGAAGAGTGATTCAGAGGACTTGCATAATCATATAGCCTTAACCGAGAAAAAAGTGAATGATTTTAATCAGATTATCGATGCTTTTGCCATACCAAATAAGAAGGAAGACGCTAATGTCATACATAATTTAATCAACCATATTGATGATATTCGATTGAAACTGACTCAGGCTTCTTCCTTTACCACTTGCTTGCTTGCAGAAAATCCGAAAGATCAGGGAGCATCTGTTATTCAAGGGAGTATTGCTAAACTATCAGCAAAATATGAGGGTATCTTATATAAATTTCAAACCATACTTTTTTACATTGATGGATCGGTTTGGGAGGAGTTGTTGGCCACAGACAGGTTAAAACCGTATCAATTCATTTTGTGGGATTGGCGTGAATGTAAACATAATAGACTAACGGAACACGAAGAGAAGATAATTTCTTCACTTGAGGTAGATGGATATCATGGATGGAGGAAGGTGTATCAAACTCTTGTTAGTCATTTGGGAGTTCAATTGGAGGTTAATGGAGAAGTGAATGAGTTATCCATTGGGCAAGCCATGAATCTGCGATCTCATGAGAATGAAGATATTCGTAAAAAATCATATAAAGCATTGGAACATGTCTGGACATCCCAGGAAGATATATTAGCTTCTATACTAAATCATATTGCTGGCTTTCGTTTGCAAGTTTACAAAAAAAGAGGTGTTGCCAGCGTTCTCGAAGAACCATTACGCCATAACCGTATAAGTGAACAAACCTTGCACACTATGTGGGATGTCGTTGGTGATCACAAAGAACCTTTCGCAGCTTATTTAAAAAGAAAGGCAACATTGCTTGGGAAAAACTCTATGTATGCTTATGACTTTTGGGCTCCCATAAATCATAGTAATCAAACAATGGATTATGAAGAAGGTGTAGATTTTATACTGCAGCACTTAGGTCAATTTGGTACGGAATTAGAACGTTTTTCAAGACAGGCAATACAAAATCATTGGGTGGAAGCTCAAGATCAATGTACTAAGAATCCTACAGCTTTTTGTGCAGGCTTTCCTCTAACAGGAGAATCTAGAGTATTCATGAACTATGGAGGTAAGATCACGGATGTATTAACCTTAGCTCATGAATTAGGACATGCTTTTCACAATCATGCTATGGCTTCAGTTGAAGGAATAAATAAACATTATCCTATGTGTATAGCAGAGACAGCTTCAACTTTTTCGGAGATGGTGGTCTTGGATGCAGCCATAGAGAGAGCTGATACAAAAGAAGAGCAGCTCTTCTTACTAGACGAAAAAATAAAAAGAAGTGTGATGAATTTTATGAATATCCACTCCAGGTTTTTGTTTGAAACTAGATTTTATGAGGAGAGAAAGAAGGGAATGGTCTCTGCAACAAGGTTAAATGAATTAATGCAAGAGGCTTTTGATGAGGCTTATGAAGGCAGCTTAGAAGGTGCACCTCAACATGCTTGGGCGTTCACTCCGCATTTTTATATTACTACAACACCTTTTTATAATATCCCTTACACTTTTGGTTACCTCTTCGCTCAAAGTATATATGCAAAGGGAAAGGCTGAAGGAGATACATTTGAAGAAAATTATATAAAATTATTACGTGACTCTGGAAGTATGTCTGTAGAAGACCTGGCTATGAAACATTTAGGTAAGAATATACATGATAGATCGTTTTGGGAAGAAGGAATGTCCTTGTGTGTCAAAGATGTAGAAATGTTCTTAGAATTAACCTCTTATATGGAAAAGGAAAGTGAAAGGAAGGAGTGCAAAAGTTTCAAGTAGAATAATGTTAATTATGAAAAAAAGGGGGATGTATATGTCTTTTGCATTTAAATCTATTGATCATGTTCAACTAGCTGCTCCAAAAGGTGGTGAAGATGAAGCAAGGTCCTTCTTTACGGAGGCATTAGGGTTAACAGAAGTAGAAAAACCAGCGGAGTTAAAGAAGAATGGTGGAGTTTGGTTTTCATTTGGGAACAATGAAATTCATATAGGAATAGAGGAACCATTTTCTCCTGCAAAAAAAGCTCATCCAGCTTTAGAAGTAGAAAATCTTGAGCTTCTAAAGAAACACCTCACAGAAAAAAATGTGGAGTACATAGAGGATGATCGTCTTCCTGGAGCAAATCGCATCTATGTGTACGATCCGTTCGGCAATCGTATCGAATTGTTAGAGTGGTTATAGTTCTCCTTTAACAACTTGTATTGTAAAGAAGAAACCAGTATAAAAGAAACATCTTTTATACTGGCTTATTTAATTAACTCGAATAATAAGTACTCTTTCTCATGTGTCTGGGCTACCAACTTTTCTGCGTTGTCTTCTACACTATAAATGGCTGTACCAGGAAGTAATGTATTTGAAGTGAAATTTTCAACAGGATGAAGTGTTTCATCAATTTTTAGTATAATGCTGCCAAGTTGTTGCTCCAATTTCACTTTCTCTTGCTTATTCACCTTTATATATTCCTTCCCATCAATAATCATCATTGGTCCATACCCACAAAGTTCATAGTTCTCAGAAGTTAAAGTAGAACCTTTCTTGGAGACCTCGCTTACTCCACAGGCAGTAATGAACATCAAACAAATAAAGATTCCGAATAAACGAATCATAAGGCAGCCCCTTTCTATAGTTGTTCCTAAGAAAAGATATTCATGCTCGTCTTTTAACATGCATGCTTTTCAATAAATGAATTACACTAGTGCGCTTTAATGGATGAAACCTTTCTTATCTGTAATACTAATAGGTAGAGTGAGATTATTAGTAAAACCATTTTGTTGAAAGGTGTGTGACAGTGTGAAAGCTGTACAAGTGACTGGTTACGGGGGATTGGAGCAACTAGAGGTCGTTGATAAAGAAATTCCACAACCAAAAGAGAATGAAGTGCTTGTCCAAGTAAGGGCTTGTGCGATTAACAACACAGAAATTTGGATGCGTGAAGGGGCTTATGGTACAGGAGGTAAATCCGGATGGCGTCCAGAGGGAGTTCAATTTCCTCGAGTGCCAGGTTCAGACATTACGGGAAAAATTGCAGTCGTAGGTAAGAATGTCGACGAAGGCAGAATTGGGGAGGATGTTGTCTTGTTTCCTTTCACCTCTACCGGTGAAGAAGGAAAGGAACATATTTCAGAGGATATGTCCTTCATAGGATCAGAATATGATGGTGGTTATGCAGAATATGTAGTGTGGCCTGCGGAATTATGTGATCCTATGCCTCTTTCTAGTTATGAAGAGAGTGCTGTTTTTTCTGTAAGTGGAATGACGGCATGGCATATGGTGGAGCAAACAAAGGTGAAGCCTGGTGAAACTATTATGGTCACTGGAGCAAATGGTGGTGTAGGATCTCTGAATGTACAGATTGCCTCAAAGGCCTTTGGTGCCAATGTCATTGCCTTAGTAGGGGATTTATCTCTAGAAGAAAAAATGAAAGAACTAGGAGCAACCCATGTGCTTTCCTATAAATCCAATCAATTAACAGAGGAAATTCTAGAAGCCAACGGAGGACCAATTGATGCAGTTCTAGATGTCGTAGGGGATGCATTATTTCACACGTCCCTTCAAGTATTGAAAAAAGGTGGTCGATTCTGTACGTCCGGTTCTGCAGGTGGTCAAAAAACAGAGCTGGATTTTAGAACTCTATACCTTAAACATATAACACTTATTGGTTCCGTGTTAGGAACGAGAGCAGAGTTTAAACGGTTAATGGATTCCGTTGCTAAAGGTGACATAAAACCTGTTATTGAACGGACTTTTCCATTGCAGGAAGCTAGAGAAGCTCAGAAATACTTCAAGGAAGCAGGAAAGCTAGGTAAGATTGTGTTGTTGCCTGAACACAATGCATAACTTTATTAGTTTAGGACGCGCTCAGAGGTAATCTCTGAGCGCTCATTTTAAGTTAAGGAGGATTACATGAATTTATATTGTAAACGTATATTTCACCAGATTGATGTTCTGGTGGATACGATGGTTACACTTATAGACCAACTAGATGAATATGACTTAAAAAGAAGACCAACAGAAGGAAAACATTCCATTGGTGAATTGTTAGCGCACCTATCAACGATTTGTGAAGCGGACTTGTTAATTGCAGATGAGAAAACTGTTGAAGAAATGGAGGCATATTACACTACTTTACAGGTGAAGACCAAACAAGATGTTAAAGAGCAGCTAATAAGAACTGTTAACGTCTTAAAAGAACGGTATGCATCCTATGGAGAGCATGAAATATGGGAGGAAACGACATCTCACTGGGGTGTTACTTATTCGCGATATGAATGGCTACTGGAAATGTTAACTCATCTCTATCACCATAGAGGTCAGCTACATGCTATCCTCGTGCACACATACAAACAAGAACCAGATATATTGTTATTCGAATAGCAGTGAAGAATGCGTGTTTATGTTTTTCGTTGATAATAAAAGAGGAGAAGAAAATAAACCCTGTAATGGTGTGAAATGAAAAAATATGTTAAGTTTTGGAGGTGATGGAAGGGGGAGGTTAATGGATGAAGGGGAATATAAAAAGGGTAATCGGTTCATTATCCTTACTTCTGTTGGTGTCATGTTCTACACTAACCTTAAAAGATATTAAACAAGTAGAAGTCATGTATAGGCACGTTCAAGAGCAATCATTTCAAGAAGCGTACATAAAAGAGCAAGACATGAAAATTTTCATGAAAGCCATTAATAATGCGAAGAAGCTTACCTCGCATAAATTAATTGAATCAAAACCAATTGCTTCTTTTGAATTAGACCTTGAAGGAAGCAATGATCAGAACTATCACCTTTGGTTAACAAAGGATGGCGATGGTTACATTCAATATCTTTTACCAGGTGAGGATAGCACGTATAAATTAAAACGTAATTCAGTTAAGAATTTAACAGAATTCTTTTCTAATAAAGAAAACATAATGTTGATAGCTGATGAAATAGAGTTTCAGAGCTAATGGATAAGAATGTCTTTGTGGCATTCTTTTTTTTTATCGTTTAGCATACTATAAAGCTTGTGTGTAACTAAAAAAGTGATACGGCCACGTCTAGCTGCAGCGCCCAGCGACTAGTATGCTTCCCTCGCCTCCTTAAGGTAAGTCAACATCGAATCACTACGTTCTTCGTGTTGCCTTTATCTCAAAAAGATCAAAGGGGAAGTTCGATTAAAACCGCTACATCACGTAGCAACATCGAACCAACCCACGTCGTGTGGGCCGCAGCATATACGTCGCTAACCGGGCGCTCTGAGCTTTTGTTCTTTTCTTACTAAGTGATTACAGTATATATTTTAATAATCGGAGATTTGGTGACTTGTTGTAAATGAAACATAATTTGACAAGATAACAAAAATTTCTTAATGTTTTGATAGTATAACAATTTAATATATAAAATAAATAAACACTTTAGGAGCGTTTAAATTGGTTAGATTAGAGAGGTTCACTCAGCAGGATTTTGACTTATTGCTGTCATGGGTTGAATCCAAGACTTTTATGCACCAATGGACAGGGAATTATTTTACTTACCCTCTCACACGTGAACAATTGGAAGGCTATATAGAAGGTGCAAATGAACCCGGGGCTACAAAATATATTTATAAAGCAGTGGAAGAGAATACAGGACATACAATTGGTCATATATCTATTACGAAAATTGACTGGAATAATCAATCTGGCCGTATCGGACGCGTGTTAATTGGTGATAAGCGTTTCTTAGGTAAAGGTATAGGAAAGGAAATGGTTCATAAGGCTACAGCTATCGCTTTTGATATATTACAACTACATCGTGTTAGTTTAGGGGTGTTTGATTTTAATATATCTGCATTTCATACCTATGAGAAAGTAGGTTACCAGAAAGAAGGCCTTTTGCGCGAGGCTCGAAAGTTTGGGGATGAATATTGGTCGTTGATTGAAATGAGTATCTTGCGAAGAGAATGGGAAACTTCTTATAAGACAAAGGGGAGAGAATGATGCTTATAACATATGAGCCGTTAGAGATGAAAGAAGAGGAGCTAGAACATATTGTCTCGATATATTTAAATGCTCACTCTAAAGATGACCACTTCGTTAGGAATAGATTTGAGAAACATAGTTCTTATCCGGGTTTTGTTGGCCTCAGAGCCATTTGCAATGAAGAAGTAGTTGGCTTTGCTTATGGTTACACGACAATAAATGATTCATCTTATCACAGTGACCTAACCCAATTGTTAAATGAGAAGGAAAAGAATGAGTGGCTATCTAATTGCTTTGAGTTTGTAGAGCTTGCAGTGCTTCCGCATTATAGTGGACAAGGTATAGCTTCTACGCTTGAAAAAAGACTGCTTGATAAGTCTGATCATGATACGTCTATTTTTAAAACAGGTATAGAAAATGTTAAAGCTCGGACACTTTACACCAACCTTGGTTGGGAACCTGTAAAAGAGGGCCCCTTAGCAGATGGGGGAGAGATGATTATCATGGGGAAACAACTACAACGAACGGAATATTAAAGTTTAGTAAAATTAAGTCTAATCTATTGTTCATACCCAGACTCTCTCGATAAAATAGTTAAGAATGGAGAGGTGAACATGAACAAAATCCGTACTTATATTGAAATATTATTGGTATCATTTCGTTTAGGACTTACATCTTTTGGTGGACCAGTAGCACACCTGGCTTATTTTCAAGATGAATATGTAAATAGACGAAAATGGTTGGATGACAAAAGTTATGCTGATTTAATTGCGTTGTGCCAGTTCTTACCAGGTCCGGCAAGTAGTCAGGTTGGTATCTCAATCGGAATGGTTCGTGGTGGAATTTTAGGAGGCATTATAGCATGGTTCGGATTTACAGTTCCATCTGTTATAGCCCTAGTTTTATTTGCATTATTCCTTAATGGTTCAGGTATTCAAGATGCGGTGTGGATTTCTGCATTGAAGGTTGTTGCAGTAGCAGTTGTAGCACACGCTATCATGAACATGGGGAAGAAACTAACGCCTGACCGACCGAGGATTACAATAGCTGTTCTCGCTTCGCTTGTATTATTGTTTTATCAAACAGCTCTCGCACAAATTACTATTATCCTTATAGCTGCTTTTATTGGAGTTTACTTATTTCGAAAGCAAGATCTTCCAGAAGGGCAAGATGTTGAGTTACATTATAAGAAGAAAACGGGCATTATTTCTCTGATTCTTTTTATAGCTTTTCTTATTGGAACACCGATTTTAGCGTCTACTGCTTCGTCTGTGTACATAACCATATTTGATATATTTTATCGTGTAGGTTCTATTGTATTTGGTGGAGGTCACGTTGTTCTTCCGCTTCTACAAGCAGAGGTTGTACCAAATGGGTTGGTTTCAAAAGAATTATTTTTAGCAGGGTACGGTGCAACACAAGCCGTTCCGGGACCAATGTTTACGTTCTCTAGTTATCTAGGGACGATTATTGCAAGTGTGCCAGGAGCGATAGTAGCTACCTTAGCAATGTTTTTGCCATCATTCTTTTTACTTGTTGGTGTTCTACCATTTTGGAATCAATTACGTAAAAACAACAATGTCAGAGCAGGGCTTTTAGGAGTAAACGCAGCTGTTGTTGGTATTCTACTAGCAGCGTTGTATGATCCAATATGGACCAGCGCCATTGAATCCAACAAAGATATCGCTATAGCTATCGGTTCATTTACACTACTGTATCACTGGAAGAAGCCAGCATGGTTAGTTGTTCTTGTTACAGTTATAGCTTATATTGGAGTATCGTTAATAGTATAGAAAATAGCAAGTAACACAGTTTTATCTGCACTAAATTAAATATTCCAGCTTTAGACACAAGGAGATTCTCAAAGAGGGAGCTACTTGTGTTTTTTTATTGGTTAATAAGTTTAGGTTAAAAGTGTTATTCCGAATAAGAGGCATAATCTTGAAGACTTGGATTCGAGATAGTATGAGTTGGA
>NZ_AVBF01000076.1 GCF_000770635.1 Pontibacillus yanchengensis Y32 | reverse complement strand
GGCCCATCTTTTCTCTAAATTAACACAACGGAAACATTTCTCTAATCCAATATATCTCGAATCCAAGTCTTCAACATAATGGGGCTATAAAAGAATAGCATCAAAAAAGCTTGGCATTAGCTGCCAAGCTCTTAAAAGTTATTTATTCGTATCAGTTAAGCTGTACATACATATTTCCCTTCTTAAGGTGAAAAGATAACTATAGATGAAAGGGGGAATGGCTGATGTTAACAGCTAAAGACCAAGTACATGTTTTATATGATTTATTGAGCGAACAATCGGAAGACTGTTGTGGTACTCAAGCGGAGTGCCAACAGATCCAAAGGCTTGTTCGTTCACTATTATCGAAAAAGAACATTAATGATGAAGATGTTCTTAGAATTCTTCCTGAGATATATGAGTACAGTTTACAAGCGGAAACATCTCAAGATTTAAATGAGTACATCATGACAAATCAACCACAACTTTCGCAGTGGGCTTCGTCAATTCAAAATATTAAATATTAATAATTCCTAATTGGATCATAAGCCGCTTTAAATCATTTAACCAACGGGCGGCTTGTTTTTCTTCTTTTCGGTATTTATGCCATTGTATGAATGATATGGTCTGAGCAATAATATACCAGTGCATTCGACTTAATAAGTCTTCATCTAATTCAACTCCGTAGGTTTCCAACCATTCATTCCACTCATCCCTTGGAATATACCAGTGTAAAATCATCCCTAAATCCATTGCAGGATCGGCTACCATGGCATTGTCCCAATCAATTAAATAAAGTTGATCTGAATTTGTTAATAACCAGTTATTATGGTTCATATCACAATGACAGACGACTTTCTTATGATTTTCTACATATTTTAATTGATTCTCAAGGTAACGTAGTGCCTGGTGGATTTCAATTTGAGTGTCAATAAAACTTGAATCCTGTTCATGATTTTTTAGGTCCTGTAGTAAATTCTCAGGATCTAGTGGCTTTTTCCCTATTCTCATAAGTAAGTCTAATAACTCAGATGAATGGTGAATCTTACTTAATAGTTGGGCAACTCGTGGATGCTGAATTTCTTCAGGGGATAACTCTCTGCCCTCTAACCATTGTTGTGCTGTAATGACATCTCCATTTTCCATACGCTTAGTCCACACGAGCTTGGGAACGATGCCTTCAGCTGACAGAACGGCTAAAAAAGGTGAGGAATTTCGCTTTAAAAATAGGCGTTTGCCATCGCGCTGTGCATAATACGCTTCACCCGTTGATCCGCCTGCTGGTGTAATTGTCCAATCTTGACCGAGTATTTGTTCCAACCAATTCACCTTCAATTCCTCAAATCTTTGTTGGTTTGTTTCGAAAATGCTAAAAGGTAAATTTAAGTATACCTTATTTTTGTACAAAACACATTAAAACTTGTTATAATTTTCTTCATAGTACTTTTTTACCATGGATGATTTTTCGTTCTTTTAGAGACACGACAATAGATTAACGCATTTTATAGTATAAATTCAAGCCTAACTCTCTATTTATTGAATTGAAAGACACTTCTAGGTTTCGTTTCTTTCTTCACATGACAGCTTTCGCATATTCCCGATTGCCCATCAACTTGAAAAGCAACAGGCTGATAGGAAGAGAAATGAATTTGGGATGATTCCGTTATAGATACCTCTTTAAAGTGTTGGTGTCCACCCCAAAACACTGTTAAAAATAATCCAAGTATCTTCCATCTTGAAATATTCTTTAATAGAAGGACAGAGAAGTTATCTTTATTCATTTTGGAGTTAGGGATAATTTTCATGCCACCTCCATAGTATCCGTGGATACATATCGTAAGCATCCAAACGTTATGGTGGGTAGTTGTAACTCCATCTTGTGTAATGGTAAGGGTTTTTGGTTGATAACGAAACAGACACTCAAGCAATGCGATTACATAAGCAAGCGAACCGATATGTATTTTATTTAACCATTTTTTATAACGAGCTTTATTAGAACGCCTCACAATTTCGGCGTCAAAACCAAAGCCTATACTGTTTGCAAACAGACGACTATGATTAGTTTTTCGCCTATCTGTGCGGTAAACTCCTCCCCAATAAGGTCGATAATAAGAAGAGGTAACGATTTTCCTAAATAGCCGCACACCTTTTAGCTTAGAGGAGATACCCCTAGCAAAATCATTTCCCGAGCCTGCTGGTATAAAAGCCAAGGGAATTGTATTATGGCTCTTCAAACCATTTAGCACTTCATGGTACGTGCCGTCCCCACCTATCACAATAAAGGAAATGATTTTGTCAGGGTACATTTCAATCAATTGTGGGGCTAATTCTTCCCCATGATCTTTATACTTGGTAAAAAAAGTACGACACGATAATTGATGAAATAAAGGTTCATTCTGTATGCTTTTAAAAACTCGTAGCGCCTTTCCATCACCGGCTGTAGGATTTACTATCAAAATATACATAATCATTTATCGCCTCTTTTCAAATCACTGGAAAAATCACAAAGATTTATTATACTAGTAAAAAAAGGAGTGATTATTTTGTCCAACGCATGTCAATATTGTGGGATTCAAATGGATATTCCAGAACAAGGTCAAATTACGATACACCCTAAACAGTACAATAAACTGTCAGTGAGTATGGCTTTAGAAACTGATTTCAATCAAAAACAAAATAGATACTACTTCCCTTTTCAGTCTCCTAACCATCTGATCACCCTATTAGAAGATTGGCTGAAAGACGATTTACATAATGAGTGGGTGGAGCTATTAGACAACCACAATAACCAAATGCCTATAACCATCCAACACCTATATGAGAGAGCAATCCAACCAGAGTTAACTTCTATTATTTATAAAGGAGAGTTCTCGTCTCATATTCAACCTATAATTGATTTAAAAAGTAAAGAGGTTTTTGGATATGAAGCATTATTAAGAACTACAAACTCCTCCATATCACCTGGAGAACTGTTCGGCTTTGCCCAACGTGCTGGACTTCATTCTATGCTGGACCAAAAAGCAAGAGAAGAAGCCGTAAAATCAAAAGCTGAACATATTCCAAAGGGTCAAAAATGTTTTATCAATTTCTTACCTTCGACTATCTATGTACCAGAATATTGTTTGCGACATACATTCAATATTGTAAGACGGTATAATGTTGACCCAGCTGACCTGGTCTTTGAAGTAGTAGAAACAGAGAAAATTACAAATATGGATCATTTAAAAAATATTTTCGAAACATATCAGGCTTCTGGGATGAATGTTGCGTTAGACGATGTCGGAAGTGGTTATAGTACAATCGACGTTTTGAATCTATTAAAACCTCATATTGTTAAAATTGATAGAGAATATATACGAGATTGCCATTTAGAAAAAGAAAAACAAGATTTCCTTTTAAGAGTTATGAACACAGCGAATGAATTAGGAGTGGAGCTATTGGCTGAGGGCATTGAAACGATAGAAGAATACTATTGGCTTCAGAATAATGGTATTCAGTATGGACAAGGATATTATATCGGCAAACCTTCCCCTTCTCCTATTCAATCTTTTAGTCATGCATAAATGAATCCATTGAATCGTCTTCCCATTCTGGTCGTCGAACAGAAGTGATTTGCGTGTAGCTTAGCAAAGCAGATACTGCTTTTAGTTGGATGGACTTAAGTGGTGAAGAGTATGTTCGCATTTTATGAAACCAATCCTCGTACTCTTCCATTCCAATATATTCCGTTTGATAAGGTTCATATTCAAATGATATAAGGTGGTTGGGTGCGAGTACAATTTGCTTAACAGGAAAATCTATCTCATATGCATGTAGAATACTGCGAACGATACGACTAGAGCGCTTAAGGGAAATGAGTGGACTCAACATCCTGCTACGAATACGATCATTCTCTTGATACCAAGTTCGATCATCACCAGCAATGAGCTTGTCCGTATCAGGTAAATCCATATAGGATATACAATAAATTCCTTGTGGATGGATGAGAAGATGATCGGTTTCCACAGGAGCTTTCTTTATCTTGAATATCGGTTCATACATAAATAGAAACGTATCCGGATAACGTTGAAGAAAATAAATTAATGTTGAATCTTTTTCATAATATCTATCTAAAAAAGACATTTCAGTCAACGTTCTAGATGCCCATTTGAATTGAAATGGTAACAGGCCATTCAAATAATACTGCTTTAACTCGAGTTCCGTTTCAGGAATGTCGCCGTTAAACATGTACTCTTTCATTTCCATATCCATAGACTCTGGACCATCCTGTTTGTACTTGTCCCAAGCCTGTTTCATACGCTTCCAATTCTGCTGCTTTAATCGAATAAAACGACTTGGGTAACGATAGGGGTCCGCTGTGTACCTTGATGCATAATCTTGTAACTTAATTAATTGTGCCATACTTAACCCTCATTTTTATTTGTTAGAACCGCAACTCTATTCATGGTTGCTCTTTATCTCCTGACCACTAAACGTTCTCAGGAGATAAAGATATGTTTTGGACTACTTCATATTTGGGTGTCTGTTTTGGATGTATCTTAAACAACGTAAACGTATTCACTTCAAACGTTTCTAACCAGTCTTTTTGCTTAAGAATAGCGTCCAATTCTGGATGTATAGAGGATGAATCCTGCCACTTTTTTGCCAATGTTATATGAGGCTTATACGTCCTTGTTTCCTTTTCAAACCCTAGCTTGCTACAAACTTGCTCTATTCTTTCTTGAAGTAAAAGTAAAGACCGAGCTTTTTCGACTCCAGCCCATATCACCCTTGGCGAGGATGGGTTCCCAAAAAATCCGAATCCTTCTATATTCAGTGAGAAGGGAGAAACATCCCCACATGCTACTAACTCATTACATAACTGCTTTACTTTCTTTTCGGATGTTGCACCTAAAAACTTAAGCGTAATATGTAAGTCTTCTGGATTGGTCCAGTTTTTATATTCCGCATGTTGTTTTATTTCCCTCTGCCAACGAGATAAATGAGCAGAAACTTCTTTGGGTAAAGAAATCCCAATAAAATAATGAGCATCCATTCTGAACCCTCCTTTATTCTGAATAGCTTACTTGAGAAGATGGGATGGTTACACCACCTCTAATATAAATCAAGAGTGACATACCAATAAATGTCATGCCTGCAAAGAATCCATACATTCCATAAACACTCCAATAATCCAATAACACACCACCAATAAAGGTGAAGAAAGCATTCCCCATTCCATTTCCAACTGCAGAATAAATGCCTACGGCTGTAGCTTGTACTGCTTTAGGTGCAGTTTTACGCACAAATAACAACGCTGCAGGTATATAAAGGCCAACTGACACCCCTTGTACAATGGTTGTAGCATAAACAAGGGCTGTACTAGGTTCAAAGAAATAAAATAACCAACGGGATCCAGATATAAATGCACAAATCAGCATCACGAATGTAACATCTAATCGATTAATAACCTTTTGAGCAATATTCATAAAAGGTGCTTCACTACCTGCTGCAATTAAGAAGGCAATACCTACACCAGTTAATGTACCACCCGTAGTTAAAATGAATGTACCAAAATAATAATTGTTCGCCAAAACTGGACCGAATATTAAGAAGTTTGATACTAAGAAAACGATAAATGTTTTTTCTTTAACAAGCGTCTTAAACCCTGTTCTAAAATCAACTTGTACCTGTTGCCCCTGTTTTGGAAATGAAGACAAAGCCAGCACGGATAAAAGTAGGCCCAGACTAAATGCATAGAAAATCCATGATAAATCTCCTGTACGATCTGTTATTTGACCTACTACAAAGACAGCAACAGCAAATCCAACCGCTCCCCAAAGTCTAATGTTCCCGTACTCTTTATTAAATACTTGAACGAAATTCAGTGACAGACTATCTGAAAGAGGAACAACCGCAGATTGGAATAGAGCAATCCCAACGATGCCTAGTAATAATAGAATAAATCCGTCTAACCAGGTGTATGCAAATGACATAACACTAGCCATTACAGCTGCAATGACGAGTAATCGCCTCGGTTTTCTTGTGTAATCACTCATCATCCCCCATAAAGGTTGAATAAAGATAGTCACAATAGGGATTGCAGCTACTACTAATCCAATCTGGGTATGGGATAACCCTTTTTCTGTTTCTAAATAAACCGATAATAATGGAAATAGCGCCCCAAATCCAAAAAAGGCAAAGAAATAAAAAGTTTGAAAAAATCGATATGTTTTTTGTGGTTTAGTTACATTCATTGGTAAGGACCCTTTCTGTCATTAAGCTAGTCTGTTACTAGATCGTATAGTGCTTCTGCATAAATTAACGCTGCCTTCATAAGATCATCAATTCTAACATGTTCATCTGCATTGTGGGCTGTATCTGGACTATCATCAAATAGGGCTCCGTATGCAACCCCCTGTTCTAGAGCTCTTGCATACGTTGCTCCACCTATTGCAATAGGAGCTACATTCTCTTGATTTGGTGTATGCTTCTTATATACATTTAGTAATTGTTGAACAAAAGGATGGTCCTTTTCTAAGAAAATAGATTCCAAATGTTCAATAATCGTTTCTTCAAACCCTTGAGAATTCGCTTCCTCTTTAAAGATTGCAAACAACTTATCAAAATCCTCTGTTACAGGGTACCTCATATTCAGACCAAGAGTTATCTTATCATTTTCAATGGAACCTTGTCCGATATTCACTGTTAGTGGTCCGGATACATCGTCTTGACATGCAATCCCTATTCGTTCCCCTCTAGTAGGAGCAAGTGTCTCAGATATCCATTTAAGGTCCTGTTTTAGTTCCTCAGCAATTGGGATTGTTTGAAGGAATCGGACCATGCTTACGAATGCATTCACGCCATTATTTGGTTCCATGGCATGAGCTGACTTTCCTTTCATGGTAATTTCCCAATGACTTGGCTGTTGAATGATTTCTCCTTCACATGCGTCTTCTTTCAAAAAGGACTCAAACAATTCGGGCAAAGCAGCACTATTCCAGCTAAGCGTAACAGTAGCTTTTTCCGGAACCATGTTCAGCCTTTCTCCACCACGAAGGGAGAGTACAGAAGCTTTCACTTCTTCTGGTTGTTTCATTGTAGTCGATTTAGTTAATTCAACATCAACGAGCCCCTTTTCCGCATGAATAACAGGAAACTTGGCATCAGGTGAAAAACCAAGACTTGGCATCTCTTCTTGTTCGAAATAATGCTTCATACATTTCCATTGACGCTCTTCATCTGTCCCTACAATAAAACGCACTCGTTTATTTGGTTGTACTCCTAAGTCTTTCAACCACTTCAATGCTATAAATGCGGCCATTACAGGTCCTTTATCATCTTGAGCTCCTCTAGCAAATAACTTCCCATCAGAAATTATCGGCCTAAAGGGGTCTCCGCTCCACCCTTCTCCTGGAGGAACAACATCAAGATGACCTAACACACCAATAAGGTCTGTACCTTGTCCCCATTCTATATGACCTGCATACCCATCGACATTTTTGATGTTGAATCCTTCACTCTCTCCTAGAGCTAACATAAACTCCAGCGCTTCATGAATACCTTGTCCGAATGGTTTGTTTTTTCCAGTAGTTGACTCATCATACATGCTTGGAATAGTCAGAAGTGATTTTAGGTGATCCAATAAAAATGGTTGGTATTCATTTATGGCTTGTAGCGTAAACTCTGGCTTCATTTGGACATCTCCTTTCTCATTGTTTGATAGGTTTCTTTGTCACATATGACATATAGCTCAGCTTCCTTAGGTAAAGGTTCATCAAGCATGCGATTAATACTTAGGTTCTGACGATCAGCAATTAACGTGGCACCATATTCAAGCAACTCATTAAATGCTTTTCGATATGTATCCCAGTGCTGCTGTGCAGGAACGTGAAATAAGTCATCACCATGAGAACGTCGCATTAATTGCCCATATATCCCTGAGACACCTTTTGTAAATGCAGAACGTACAGCAAGTGAGGATATCGTTTCATTAGAGAATATAAACTCATCTACACTAGCATGCTCAAAGTTTTTAATATGCTGTTCTTCCATAACTTCCACTACGGTATGTACATTGGTTGTCATGGACTCAACGGTAGACGCAATGAGCAATGTTTTCCCATCAATTAACTGAGCATCTTGTAGTGTATCGTCAGCAAAAATTAACACAGCTTTCGCTTCTCTCACGTTTGCTTTTTCTAAAGTTTCTCTAGATGAGGCATTTCCTTTAATATAATGAATAGTATCTTCTAAGAGAGGTGCTGTGTCTAAATCATCTATAATGACAATTTCTGTATCTTCCATCGTATCTAACATTTCGTTTACTGCATAGTGGGCCTTTTTAGACCAACCAAGAATAATGTAATGACTTTTCCCTTTGTACACAATATTACCTTCCCTTCTTCTTTTGCGAAATAATGACAAGCCTTCGACAACTTTACCTATTACCACACCAATTAAGCCAATGCCTAAAATGTACAATACTATCGCTATCATCCGACCTGCTACGGTTACTGGTGAAAAGTCACCATATCCAACAGTAGTCACTGTCGTCATTACCCACCAAAAGCCATCGAAAAAAGTGGGAAATGTATCAGGTTCCACCAGTACAATTAATACCGTAGATAATCCAATAAGTAGCATACTACTAACGAATAATACAGTATTGTTAATCTTGATCATCTTAAATAAAAGCTTTCGTAATAAAATCATAACATCCTCCTTTGTTTACATAATGATAACGCATCGTAAATAACATGAATTCTCTGTAAATTTTAGGCCATTCACTAGCCATTATACAACGAATTATTGTAGAATGAACTTAACTTCCAAGATTCCCAGGCACCACGTCTCAAACAAACCTTAAGGAGTGGTTTTTTGAATCGTTCAACAACTCGCATGCTAAGTCGTGTAAAAGCTGTTTATCTCTATATTCGTGAGAAAGGAATGGTGAGCACCACTGACTTGGCCGAAGAGTTTGGCATCACAGATCGAACCGTTCAGAGGGACCTACATGTTTTGCAATACAATGGGCTGGTAACAAGTCCGAATCGTGGACAGTGGACGATTACTGAAAGAAAAGTAAAAATATCATAATATAAAGAAAGGCGCTAACTCCCGATTTCGTGGGGTATGTTCTGGCTTTGGAGATATGAAAGAACCTCCAAATACTTCCTTTCCTAAAAACATAATACACCTTTCGTCATTTCGACAACTAAATCATAACGAAAACCACATATTGTAATAGAAAGCCCGGATAACAAGTATCCGGGCTTTTTTTGGTCTTCTATAGAATAACCTATTCTTTTAACTGAGAGCTATTTTGATGTAAAAGTTCAATTTCGTCATCATTTAACTCTCGATACTCTCCAGGTTCTAAGTCTTCATCTAGTTCTAGACCAGCCATACTTATTCGTTTCAAATAGGTTACTTGTTTATCGACACTTTCAAACATGCGTTTTACTTGATGAAACTTTCCTTCTGTAATAACTAACTCAATCTCTGAGGTCGGTCCAGAATGAATAATCTCAAGCTCTGCTGGCTTCGTTTCATATCCATCATCCAATACAATACCATTTCGAAATGCTTCTTGATCCGCTTCGGTTACTTCCCCTTCGATCGTAGCAAAATAACGCTTTCCAACCCCTTTTTTCGGAGATAATAGCTGGTGCGTTAGTTTCCCATCATTTGTGATTAGCAAGAGACCTTCTGTATCCTTATCTAACCTACCTACAGGAAATGGTTCAAATATATGATCTTCCGGTTCCAATATATCAATGACTGTTGTATCGTGAGCATCTTCTGTTGCAGAGATGAGACCTTGAGGTTTATTCATCATTAGATAAATAAACTCTCGATATTCCACTACTTCCCCATACACTGTAACCTCTTGCGTTTCTGGATTTACATGTGTTTTAGCATCCTTAATGGGCTTGGCGTCAACACGAACAATACCTGACTTCAATAACTTCTTAACTTCTTTTCTTGTACCATATCCCATATTGGCTAACATCTTATCTATTCTCAAACGTCCTACCTCCTTACGTTAGCTTCGTTTTAAAAACCGATCCAATACCTTTATGCGATTCCCTAGAACACGCTCTAATAAAGTCGTTTGATAAGCCAAACCTAAATACACAACCGCACCTGTTCCAGCACTAATGAATAACACAGCTACCGCTGCCATACGTCCGTCATCGAATTGCAGGCCAAGTAAAGCTAGTATCCAACGTACAATTAGGACCACTAAGACCATAATAATTGTTAATATCCCCATTAACATACTTCGCTTGATGATTTGCTTCAGTGGGAATGCAGCAGCTCTACTAATTTTAATTAAATTTAGTATAACCGCAGTAACTACTGCTAATCCCGTACCAAATATTGCGCCTTTCGCACCGAACAATAATATAAGCGGAATGTTAAGTGTTATTTTAAGGAACAATCCCGTTCCTAGACTCACCACAGCAAATCGTTGTTTGTTGATTCCTTGTAGAATGGAAGAGGTAACTGTAAATAACGCAAAGAATAATCCCACAGGTGCATACCAAGCTAGAAGTGGACCTGTAATCTCCATATTTTCAAATCCATAAAAGGTTGCGTAAGCCGCATTTGATAATAGACTCATTCCAACTGCAGCTGGCAAAATAATTAGAATAATAATTTGGAGTGATTGATTCATTTGGTGGAATAATTGTTTCTGGAATCCATTTGTATAAGATTTCGTAATAGCAGGTAATAATGCAAGAGATAACCCAGTAGCAAGCGTTACAGGTATAATAACTAACTTGTGTCCATATAAGTTCATTGCGGAAAGAGATACTTCACTTATACTACCAAGCCCCGCTGAACTCATAGCCCGGTTAAACGTGAGCATGTCAACAAGTTGATAGATGGGAGTAGCTACGCCTACTAGCACGAATGGTCCTGCATAAGCTAATAATTCTTTATACAAATCTTTCATAGGTATGTTCGAGCTTGTTTGTTGTTGAGCTAACATTTCATCCAAGCTTTCTTTTTTCCTTCTCCAGAACACATAAAGCACAATCGCACTTGCTATGGCACCAATGAATGCCGCAAAGGATGCAAAGCCAACAGCGAGTGGCATGTCGTTATAGTATCTCATTACAATGTACGTTCCTGTTAAAAGAAAAGCTATACGAACAATCTGTTCAATAACTTGTGAAAAAGCAGTAGGCTCCATAGATTCATACCCTTGGAAAAACCCTCTTGTGAGACTCATTCCAGGTATGATAAGTAGCGCAAAACTTACCATTCGGATTACCATTGCAATGTCTTCAATGGAGTTCCCTTTTTGACTGTCACCTTTAATCCAAGGTGCAACTAAGTCCGCACTAAAGTATAATAGTAAAAAGGCAATTACACCTGTTATTGCCATTAGACTTAGGCCAGATTTATACATTTTCCTCCCTGTTTCATAATCTCCAATGGCATTATATTTGGAGACAAACTTGGAAACAGCTAACGGAACTCCTAAAGTAGAAACACTGATTAAGATATTATAAGGAGTATAAGCGTAATAAAGTAACGCCCCTCCTGTTTCTCCAACCATTTCATTAAACGGGATCGTATAGATCATCCCTAAGAACTTAGAAAGGAATGTGGCTCCTGTTAAGAGCATCGTTCCTTTTAATATTTTTGATACTGCCATTTTTTCACCTGCATTTATTTGTAGAATACAACCATTCTATTTTATCATATAAAAGATGGATAACGATTGAATTAAGTCGAAAATTGTCTTTTCATAGAAAGGAATGTCTAACCAATGTATGAAGTTACAGTTATTGGGGGTGGCCCTTCTGGTTTAATGGCTGCAATTGCAGCTGCAGAGAACGGAGCCAATACCCTGCTTATTGATAAAGGAAAAAAGTTAGGAACAAAATTAGCTATTTCAGGAGGCGGAAGATGCAATGTGACAAATCGCCTTCCTGAAGAAGAAATCATCAAGCATATTCCAGGTAATGGTCGTTTTTTATATAGCGCATTTTCAGTTTTTAATAACTACGATATCATTGAATTCTTTGAGAATCTAGGCGTAGCTCTTAAAGAAGAGGATCATGGCAGAATGTTCCCAGCAAGTAACAAAGCAAAAGATGTTGTGAACGCAATGCTTAATCGAATGGATGAACTTAATATTACGGTCATGAAGCAAACACCTGTTGAAACCATTCATTATGGTGATGAGATGCATGTGATTGAACTGCAATCAAAAGAACAAATCGAAACGAAATCATTAGTTATTTCTGTTGGCGGAAAATCAGTCCCTCATACTGGTTCAACAGGAGATGGATATGCTTGGGCTGAAAAAGCTGGACATACCATAACGGACCTTTATCCAACCGAAGTCCCTTTGATTTCTCAGGAAACATTTATACAAGAGAAGACGTTACAAGGTTTATCCCTTCGAGATGTAGCATTATCTGTCCTTAATCCTAAAGGAAAAATCATAAAAACACACCAAATGGATATGCTCTTCACCCATTTTGGTATTAGTGGCCCTGCAGTATTACGCTGTTCTCAATATGTCGTAAAAGAATTCAAAAAAGGGAATCGACCTGTTCCGATGCAAATAGATGCCATACCTGACCAAAAAGAACATGTACTGCTTGATGAAATGAAGAAACTAGTTAAAGACAATCCTAAACGAACAGTCAAGAACCTCTTAAAAGGATGGGTTCCTGAGCGTTATCTTGAAATGTTATTGGACAAGAATGGGATTACCACCGAAGATAAAGCAGCAAACACTTCAATGGAAAAGCTACAAAACCTAATTCATGATTTTAAGAAATTCACCTTTAATGTCCATGATTCACAATCAATCGAAAAGGCATTCGTAACAGGAGGTGGTGTTTCTACAAAAGAAATCATTCCTAATACAATGGCTTCTAAGAAAATGGATCGCCTTTACTTTAGTGGAGAAATCCTAGATATTCATGGCTATACAGGTGGTTATAATATCACCTCTGCGCTCGTAACTGGCAGATTAGCAGGTTCAAATGCTGCATATGACTCTTATTCTTAAAAAAGAAACAAACTTAAAACACGCTTCTCTTTTCACAACCGTTCAACTTTTTCTATTAGAAAGAAGAAAATGATAGTCACTTGCCAAGCAGCAATCGGTAGAGTGATACCTAACACTTGATAAAAATAATAAAATGAATTTTATTATTTCATATAAAACAAAAAAAGGAGGGGATTCCCTCCTTTTTTGTTTGAATACTGAATATTATTCATCCTTCTTCTTAGGTGCAGTTTGAATAGCCTGTTTAGCTAAATTTTCAATAACTGCATCATCCATAGGTGGATTGTGTAAACCAGCTCTTACATCACGATAATACTTTTCGAAGAGGTAATTTTTTGATAAACCTCTACCACCAGCAACTCGCATTGCAAGATCCACAATTTCGTTGGCTGCGTTTGTAGCCACTGTTTTAATTGCACCAAGTGTTTCTCCTAGCTGTTCCCTATCATCAGGATAACGATCCCATTGGTCTGCGATGGAATACATAAAGTGACGAGCATTCATTAATTTCAAATCCATTTCGCCTATTTTCTGTCGTATGTGGGGAACTTCAGAAATAGGTGTATCAAGGCTATTAGGTTGAAAGCTCTTCGCAAAATCAATGGCATCATTTCGTGCAGCAATAGCAATCCCTAAATAACAAGCCGGAATGTGTAACAACCAGCCTTTAGGTGTTTTAGATTTCGTAGCCATTTCAACTAATTTCTCTTCAGGCAACTGGACATTGTTTAACACCAAGTCATGACTGCCTGTTCCTCTCATCCCTACTGTGTCCCATGTATAATCAATGGATACTCCATCTAGTCTGGAATCGATCAAGAACCAACCTACCTGGTCTTTCTCTTCTACATACGCCGAGACAATATAATAATCTAAAACGCTTGCCATAGAAGTGAATGTTTTTCTTCCAGTAACGTTATACGTATTTCCATTTTTCTTAGCCGTAGTTTCAGGACGGCCACCTCTCGTTGGACTACCAGTTGCAGGTTCAGATGCTGCTCTATTTACAACTTTTTGTTCTTTTTGGATTTCATGTGCCAGGGCATCAAAATCCTCATCCGACCACAAACCTTCATCTCTTAGTTCCATAATAATGCCCATATGCCAACCAATTGATAAAGCAACTGACCCGTCCGCAACTGCTAATCTCTCTTGGATGAGTAGCAACTCATAAAGGGAAAGATCCTTCCCTCCATTAGAATGAGGCAAAGGCAAAGCTGGATAGCCAATCTCCTTCAAATCTCTTAACGTTTCCTCTGGAAAATCTGCTTTCTCATCCGCATGTAATGCTCGTTCTTTGATACTTTCACCTAGTGAATCCACCAAATCAAATAATTCTCGTTGTCTATCTGTTTTTATAAAATTATTATATAAATTTCTCATATCCTCACCTCTTCGACTTCCTTTCTTAAATCATATTAAATCTATAGGAATTATGCTAATGATGAGATTATACAGTTTTGTCTCAACTAATGAACGAATATGCTACACTCAAACTAGAATCATTTTAGTAAGGAGGACATTATGGTAGATTTTCGTGACGTTAAGAATATTTATTGCGTAGGACGAAATTATGCAAAGCATGCTAGAGAATTAGGAAATGAGGTTCCATCATCCCCTGTTATTTTTTCAAAACCAACCCATTCTCTACATTCAGCAGAAGGGGAACTAGAACTCCCTTTCCAGTTAGGGGAAATTCATTATGAATTAGAACTCGTCATCAAGATGGCGTCCGCCTTCAATCCTAACCAATCATTAGATAAGGTAATAGACAGTATCGCATTAGGAATCGATTGGACAGCACGCGATCTACAAACAACACTTAAAGCAAAAGGTCAACCATGGTTACTGGCAAAAGGTTTTAAAGGATCAGCTGTTCTTACTGAATTTCTTCCTGTCCCAAATGAATCAGATATACCTCACCTGTCATACTCTCTTGTTAAAAATGGTGACGTTGTTCAAGAAGGGAAACCTGAGCAAATGATTTTCTCCATTCGTGAATTACTAGAATACATAGATACACATCTTGGTCTTAACGAAGGAGACATTATTTTCACAGGAACCCCTGAAGGAGTAGGTCCTATTCAATCAGGCGATGTCATGGAGTTAAAGCTTTATCATCCTCATACTGACTCTTCCTATACATTTGGTCCATTAAAAATTACTTCAATGAAAAACACCTAACAGTAGTGATCCATTATAGTAAAGTCAGAGAAAGAAAGCCTAATAAAAGTCCCCTAGAGCTCAAACTACTCTAAGGGATTTTTTTACGAGCTTAACTATTTATTTAATAGTACGGATAAGTAATAGTAGCAAATATCAGTTATATTCAAAGTCGTACCATCATTCTAAACATAAGAAAAAAATATGAGAAGACTTCATTTCTTAATTATCGTTAATCGACATAGTAAAGATGGATTTCTCTCCAGCATTCTCTACTTGTATCTCTATTGACCAACTATTTGTTTTCTCGCTAAACTTAGTAGATTTCACAACAGGTATCCCATTATCATTCTCCATTTGATTTAGTGCTTTTCTTAATGCTTCTGCTTCCGATAGGTCAGCATTCTCTCCTTTTTCTTGTGAAACAACTCGAACATCACTTATCTTCGCTTGGGCAGGGTAAGATTCTTGCACACCTCCATCTACCCATACTTCAACTAGTTGACCTACTTCTATCCGATCAGGTGCATCGGAACCCCAAAGCGCACTATAATACTCAGGGTCACCGCCATTTTCACTAAAATCTTTCGGCTCTGTCCCTACCACTAGGATACTTCCTTCTCTCTTATCCATCACATATCCTTTGTAACCTGGTTCCCCTAAACTTACTTTATCTCCATCAGAACAAGCTGTTAGAACTAGACTTAGCAACAGCGTAAAGATAATATAAGAGTTTTTCATAACTAGAAGCCTCCTAAAACATCTGTTTATTCATTTATTAGACGTATATAAACCATAATGAGTTACGGTAAGAAAGAAGTATGTATAGAGCAACTAATGAATCATAAAAAGACATTAATTCCTTGTAAATAAATTGAAAACCAATAATTAAACCTTATTCCATTTTACATTAT
>NZ_AVBF01000077.1 GCF_000770635.1 Pontibacillus yanchengensis Y32 | reverse complement strand
CAAACGTAACGGGTCCAGCCTCACCAGTTATTCAACATTATGGTGCTAAGTATGGAGAAACATAAAACGATTTCATTATTATATCAATAACAAACTTTAACACAGCCAAATAATAAAAAAATACTTATGTATAACTGAAAAAGTGAAATTGCCATGTCTAGCTCCAGCGCCCAGCGACTAGCAAACTTCCTGCCCTTCCTTACGATAAGTCAACATCGAACGCTTGAGCTCTTCGCGTTTCCTTTCGGCCCACACGACGTGGGTTGGTTCGATGTTGCTGCGTGATGCAGCGGTCTTAATCGAACCTCCATCCCGCACAGAACTTCCGAATAATAAGGAGAGTTTGTACGTTGCTAAACGGGCGCTTCGAGCTTTTGTTCAATAAGTTTCTAAGGTGAAGAAGTTTTATTCATTGTTTCTTTTCTTGTATGCTATAACTAGAGTAGTGTTATGGTAAAAAGAGAACACTACATAAAACTACTAAGTCTACTTTCATTAGGAAACAGGAAGTTCATATAAATTACAACAGAAAAGGACGTGAAGATTCATGAATCAGACGGTTGGATTTATCGGTTGTGGGAAGATGGCACAGGCCATGATTGGAGGTATGATTCATTCGAAAATCGTCACACCAGATCAAATTATTGCCAGTGCGCAATCAGAGGGGACTTTAGAAGAGGTACGACGACAATTTGAGATACAAACGAATTTAGACAACCGAGTTGTTGCCGGACAGGCAGACTTGCTCTTTTTAGCTGTGAAGCCATATGATTACAAAGCAGTTATTCATGAGGTGCGTCAATCTGTTGCCGACGAAGCTATTATCATAACGATTGCTCCTGGCGTTTCATTTGAAGAAATGGAAAGTGCATTTGAGAGGGAAATGAAAGTCATACAAGCCATGCCAAATACACCATCTCTTGTAGAGGCAGGGATGTCCGCCCTATGCCCAAACAGTAAAATTGATGACAAGGATTTAGCGAAAGTTGTAACTCTATTTGAAAGCTTTGGTAAAGTAGAGGTTATTACGGAAAGTCAGATGAGTGCGATTCCATCTATAAGTGGTTCTTCACCAGCTTATGTCTACATGATGATTGAAGCCATGGCTGACGGGGGTGTAGCGCAGGGGCTTTCTCGTGATCAATCCTATCGACTTGCAGCCCAAGCAGTTCTTGGTGCAGCAAAAATGGTGCTAGATACTGGTAAGCATCCAGGAGAACTAAAGGACGAAGTGACATCTCCTGGTGGAGCGACCATTGCTGCTGTCACTAAACTAGAACAAGAGCGTTTCAGAGGGACGATTATGGCTGCGATGGAAAGTTGCTCCAATAAAGTGAAAGATATGGGCGAGGAGTAATACGTCATGCTAATATAATCAGGACCATTATCCCGCTAATTCACCGTAACGGTAAACGTTATAGAGTGATTTTTACATTTTCAAAAGAAACCATTGAGACAATACACCCAATTATTTACATTTGGCAAAATCAACATGGGTATATTGAGTTAAAAATTGGAAAAACGGTTTTCTTTGGAATTTTCTGTGGTATATTTATTCTGAATCTAATTCAGGAGGGATCCAAGAAAATGAAGAAAAACCTATTTTATGCATTGTTGTTGAGTATGGTTCTAGTGCTAGGTGCTTGTAATGGTGGTTCTGGTGAAGAGGAAGATTCTGATTCTAACATGGAAGAACAAGAAGATTCAGGTAACTCTGAAGGTGATTCCGAATCCGAAGACGGATCCGATTCTGAAGAAGACTCTGAAGAATAAATACATCTAGAATAATTTAAAATCAATAGGCCCCTTTAAGATGATGTGTACTCACCTAAGTACTGCTTCTTAAAGGGGTGTTTAATTTGGTTTTGGTGTCTCACTACCAAATGGCAGTTACACTAACTAACCATTGCTCAGCTTTAATTTTCTTAAGCAAATACTTTTATCTGTAATACAGCATGCTTACATTCTTTACTGTTTACTAGTGTGAATTTCTCTTCGAACGTCTTCAACATTCGTATTACTATATTTTTTTGTGTCACGTCCTCCGCTAGTTTCAGCCAAGTAACGTTTAACTTCATTGTACGTCATGGATGCATCTTCTCTTTTAGATTGACTGATATTCTTATTCATTACATATGTCACCCCTTACGTATAGCGTGTATCTATTCCATTTTCTTATCCAAGGAAAAGATTGAATGTGTTTTCTAAGCATATTTATGAGTCGTGAACGGGTATGAAGTAAAGAGGAGAAATGATACAAGGATGTGGTGTAGATGGAAGAAACAAAAGTAACCATAATCGGTGCAGGAATAGCGGGTATAATGGCTGCCAGGACGCTCCTTAATAATGGCATTAAGGATATAAAAATTGTCGATAAGAGCAAAAGCGTTGGTGGACGATTAGCCACTCGTCGATTGGAAGAAGGCATAGTGGATCACGGAGCCCAATTTTTTACTGTCCGCTCAGAGCAACTTGAAAAGGATGTGGAGGATTGGTTGCAACGTGGATGGATTACACATTGGTTTGGCGATCCCTATCCACGGTATACCAGTGTAAATGGAATGAATACGCTTATGAAGCAATTAGCAGAAGATTTACCAGTCTCGTTGTATGCAAAGGTGGAATCCATTGAAGAAACAACTGGTGGATTTCAACTAGAAACAGAAGACGGCCAATCCTGGAAAACAGGTGCAGTATTAGTAACAGCTCCCGTGCCACAAACGAGAAAGCTATTGTCCAGTAAGAATGTATCGTTGCAAGAAAAGGAAGTAAGCAAACTAGACAGTATTTCTTATAATGCAGCAATTGTAGGGCTCTACCAATTTAATACCCAAACCACTCTGCCATCAGAAGGCATAATGGATGAATCACTCCCTTTGCATGTAGAAAAAATTGTCGATCATCAGAAGAAGGGTGTATCCTCTAACCCAACAGTGAGTGTGTATATGGATGGAGAATGGAGCAATGATCATTTTTCCCATACAGACGAGCATGTGTTGAGCAGAATAGAACAGATTACAGAGCGTCACCTTCCTTGGAATAAGCTTGAGAGCTCGCAATTAAAACGTTGGCGGTATGCAGAGGCTGAAAATGTAGTATATGAACCTTACCTTAATGTTCACGAGGCATTGCCGCTTTATGTTGCCGGAGAAGCTTTTCTGGAGAAGAATGATAAATCAGGTCGAACACGGTTTGAAAGTGCGTACTTGTCTGGCATCGCAGCAGGGAATAAGATTGCATCCTTTTTTTAAAGTTATGGAATAGAGTTTTTCAATGATATAGATATAATATATGTACAGAAAATCCTGCCACAGAAAAAAAGGGCAGGATTTCTGTATATTGTCTCGGAACGTTATTTGTTGTCTTTGAAATCTGGAGTGAATTCTTCAGAAAACGCAACTTTTGCATCTGCCATCGTATAATCTGACACTTGATTTGAATCTTGATCTTCCTGGTTATTCATCATACCCTTCATACCTTGCAGCATACCTCGGTTGTCACGGGTCATTCCATAAATGAAACCACCTAGACCAAGAAGGGTAAGAAGAATCCCTCCGCCTCTTCTATTTCTACGTCCATTAAAAAATGCGAAACGGCTACGTCTTCCAAATAATGATGTTCTTCGTCCAAAGTTAAAAGCTGATGTTAACCATCGTAGGTTATTCAAAATGGTTTCCTCCCGAAATCGTGAGTTTGAAGATCATCATGGACCTCCTACATTAGTTTTTGTAAAAGAAGTCTGTTTATGATAGCAATGTTTGCTAAATGTCATTCCTCCAGATAGGCGAATCGCTCTAAAATCAATTGAAAGTAGTGGTTATGATTGATTTTTTGCGTAGAAATGGAATGAAAATCCAAAAATATACTAAAGGTTTTTTTATTTAGATGGAGATTGTATAATTTGCTTTTGAGTTTACAAAATTAAAAAGGAGGACATACAAATGGGCATGAATATTACTATTAGATTGTTATCATTTATATTTCTTTTAGTGCTGTTAGTTAGCTTATTTACTGAAGATCTCATTCCTACTTGGGCCATAATTTTCGCTTCTATTGGAGCCTTTTCATCATATTTTCTAATTAGAAGAAATGATAAAAAGAGAAGTGAAACCGGGTAAAATTAAATCATTAACTTCTATCCAAAACAAAAAAACAGGGTTCTTATTATTAGAACTGTGCGTATTCTTAAAATGAATTTTAATATTTCTACGCAACCAATGCGCGTCCTCCTTCCCAAGAGCGGGGTTTTCCGGGTCTCGCCACGTTTCACGACCACCTTCCGCGATGTTGGGGGGATATGGCTAGGTTAGAGTGGGACGTTCTCTGAATGTTGGTATTCATAAAGCGAGGGTGCTTTAGGATACAAAGTGACGCTATGCTAACGGACATATAATCTCTTATTGTTCGATTTGAAGGGTATTTTCCATTCGTAACGGACATACAGTTCGCTATTTAGCCAAAATCACCTTAATGAGCTGTGTTTTTTTGCAAATAAGGTATCATATGTCCGTAAACTCCTTCAAAAGCGCGTTTTTACAGTAAATAAGAGACTATATGTCCGTCAAAAAAGTTATCCTACGTATTGCCGATTCCGATAACAACACATCGTACGACTCCTTACCCAATAAATGTCTCGAACTCAATTATGCCTCTTATATTGATGAAAAAAAGAACCGCCAAGCTACTTGGCGGTTCAATTTAGGAGGAGAAAACCTATCGACACCTAGGTTTTCGTTGGGTGTACCTCTGTTCTTGTAAGAGGTTCACATATGGGAATGGGTGTCCCTTCTGATGTGGAAGGGACAAATGTTCAGGTTGCATTTATATCATCAAAGAGAAGAGAGGGAATGGTCTCTTCTCTTTGTTAGCAGTTCATTCTCTACACACTGTCGTTAGAAAGAAATCTTTTCTTTTAAGTCAGCGTTTTTAATATCAATCTTCGCTTCATTCATGATTTCTGTTAATTGATCTGGATTGGCTTTACGGGTTTCAAGCTCTCTCTGTAGCTGTTCTTTCATTTCATCAAAAGACCCAATAGATGAGGTGTCTTCTTTCTCGCGTTTATCGGTTACTTTAATGATGTGATAGCCATATTCGGATTCAACAGGTTTACTGACCTTGCCAACCTCTAAGTTATAAGCAGCTTCCTCGAAAGGTAGCACCATGTCTCCTGTAGAGAAGTAACCTAAGTCACCGCCATTTTCAGCGGAAGTGGTATCTGTAGAGTGTTCTTTAGCTAATTCTGCAAAATCTCCACCATCCTCAAGCTTTTGGATGACATCTTTGGCAGTTTTTTCGTCATCAACAAGAATGTGGCTTGCTTGTACTTCTTGTTTCATGTTGTCGTAATACGATTGCACTTCTTCTTCTGACACCTCTACACCGTCTGTAGCAGCTTTTTCTTTAAGCATAGAAGCGTGAATAACGTCTTTTAAATCATCTTCACTAGAAAAACCATTTTGTTGCAACACGGATTGAAACTGATCACCGTAGGATTCTTTCATTTTGTCAATCTCAGCTTGAACTTCTTTCTCACTAACAGAATAGTTCTCGGATAGAACTTTTTCATAAATCATTTCTTTTAGAACTGCGTCTCCATACTGGTCCACGAGTTTGTTGTAAAATTCCTCTTTGCTTACATCTCCGTTCTTAGTGGATGCTACTACTTCAGCATCTTCAGCGCTGCCGTTACTACATGCTGTTAGTGTGAAAGCTGCTACTACAGTCATTACGATAGGTGCTAATTTGTTCTTCATTCGATACTCTCCTTGTTATCTATATTATTTGGCTAAGGTTAACGTTGTTGATTGCTTTTCTCCATTACGATAGAAGGTAATGTCCATGCTGTCCCCGACGTTTTTTTCTTCATAAATAAACTTTCTTAAATCAACGAGGGAGGTAATATCTTGACCATCTGCTTGGACGATGACGTCATACTTTTGTAAGCCTGCTTCCTGAGCAGGGGAGCCGTTTTGGGTAGCTGCTACAATGACACCTTCTTGAACCTCTTGCGGAAGTTTCAATGTATTTTGTAACTGCTGTGTTGAGATGGTAGATAGGTCTCTTGTTTGTACTCCCATATAAGGTCGAGTTACCTCGCCATTTTCTTCAAGGTCTTTAATAATTGGTTTAGCGGTTGCTGTTGGAATGGCAAAACCTATTCCTTCTACTTCTTGTTTCGCGATTTTCATAGAGTTAATACCAATTACTTCACCTGACAGGTTTACGAGTGCACCACCACTGTTACCAGGGTTGATAGCTGCATCTGTTTGGAGTACTTCCGTTTCCCAATCAGATTGTCCGTCTTGATTTAAGTCAACAGGCATCGTACGTTCTAAGCCACTAATAATGCCTTTTGTAACAGAACCTGCGAATTCCATCCCAAGTGGATTGCCTATTGCAATTGCCGTTTCGCCAACTTTAAGTTCCTTCGACGATCCAAAGTCTGCGACCTCAGTTACACTCGATCCATCTATTTTTAGTACGGCCAGATCGGAAAGTTGATCGCTTCCCAGTATTTCGGCTTGTACTTTTTCGCCACCGCTTAAAATGACATCAATCGACTTTGCACCTTCAATGACATGATGGTTCGTCACCACATAAGCAGAACCGTCTTCTTTCTTGTAAATCACCCCAGAACCTGTGCCTGCTTGGTTACTGTCTTCTGAGAATAGTTGGGACTGTTGATAGTTAACCACACCAACTACTGCATCAGAGACTTGTTCAACGGCTTCCACAACCGAAGCATCTTCAGCTGAATTAGTCGTAGAGGTAGGAGTAAGGTTAAGATCCCTTTGTTCAACCGTATTCGTGTTTGATTGTGCCTGACTTGTTCCAAAAGGGAATACGTTTGCTTTAAATAGTCCGAATGCTCCTAATAACAGCATCACAGTCACGACTAAAACGCTTGTAGTAAATCGAAATAACCAATTAAAATAACTTCTATTTTCATTTGCGCGCTTTTCGTCATTTTTTACCATGTTGTTTTCATCCATTTGGTAAACTCCTTTCCACTTTATTGAGTTTTTTTATCGTCTACCAGGAAATTATAAAATTCAATGCTTGTTTATAACTGAAAAAGTGAAGTAGCCACGTCCAGCTCCAGCGCCCAGCGACTAGCAAACTTCCTGCCCCTCCTTACGATAAGTCAACATCGAATCGCTTCCGCTCTTCGTGTTTCCTTTATCTCCTAAGGTTCAGGGGAAGTTCGATTAAAACCGCTACATCACGTAGCAACATCGAACCAACCCACGTCGTGTGGGCCGCAGCATATACGTCGCTTAACGGGCGCCCTGAGCTTTTGTTCTCTGAAATGAGTTGTTCTCGATGTGCAATTCTTATTCTAGTGAAAAGGTTTGGCATTCGTTTGGCATAAATGTGTAAAAAATGTGGAATTGAATATGTAATATTTATAAGTAGTCGTTTAGTTATGGCACAATAGTAGAAAGGACTTCTGACGGAGGGGATGAACATGAAATCTACGATTGCAATTGTGGAAGATGATCCGCATATTCAAGAGATTGTGGAAGCATATTTACAAAAGGAAGGCTATCATACGAAGCTGCTCGAGACGGCTGAAGCAGCGTGGGACTTATGGCGAGAGACACCGCCTGATTTATGGGTTCTTGATATTATGCTACCTGGTATGAATGGATACGAGTTTTGCAGTCGAATAAGGCAGGAATCTGATATGCCTATTATTATTATTTCCGCGAAAGATGAGGAAGTAGATAAGGTAATGGGGCTTGAGCTTGGTAGTGATGACTATTTAACAAAGCCTTTCAGTCCGAGAGAATTAGTCGCTAGAGTCAATCGTGTATTGAAACGGTGGGAAAAGTTTCAAACCAGATCAGAAGAAGCGCAACCTCAACAGGAAGATGGACCTCTACATAATGGCGATTTAACGCTTTCTATAAAAGAACGTAGAGTGTTATGGAAAAATGAAGAGGTCGAGGTTACATCAAAAGAGTTTAATCTACTTGAAATATTGATTTCACAAGTCAATCGAGCTTTTTCTAGAGAAGAACTCCTTCAACGTGTATGGGGGGAAGACTATTTCGGAAGTGATCGGGCTGTCGATGACCTTGTAAAAAGACTACGAAAAAAATTACCGAATGTTCCGATTGAAACCGTGTGGGGATATGGGTATCGATTACGTGAGCGAGAGGAGGAAGCATGAAGCTACTCTATCAATTAAATGCAGCTTTCACCGCCCTTCTTGTCATCATTATGTCCGTGACGGCTTTTTTCATATATTCCTTATTGTTGGATATATTGATTCAAGATGAACAGAATCAGTTACAAGACAATGGCGAAATACTACTTAGCATATTATATGAACAAGAATATGGAGCAAGAGGCGATCTCTTGTTGAGTAATATCATGCGGAACAATGATTTTAAGGTTCTGTTTTTTGACCCTGATCGAAATCAAGTACTATACTCCTCCCTTCCAGATAGTATTACAGAAGCGTGGAGTTCACAGTTCGAACGGGAAGAGCAGCAAAAGGCTCTTTGGAAAAGTGATGGGGAGAATTATGTGATCTCCAAGCTAAGGTATAATTACCAAGGGAAGAGGTTTCTTCTAGTATTGGCTACACCATTGGAGGAATTGCAAAGTATTCAATCGGTGTTTGCTGCTAGGATGATTACCATCTTTATCATTGGTATTTTTATAGCTGTGTTGTTTAGTTATCTGTTAACAAAACGGTTGGTTACACCATTAAGTCAACTGAAACGAGAAGTGAAGAAAATTGAAAATCGTCAATTCGACTCTATCCAACCAATTGGAGCGAGTGGAGAAATTGGTGAAGTAGAACAAAGTGTAATAGAGATGGCTAATGAGCTGGATCGATATATCCATTCGCAAAAGCATTTCTTTCAAAACGCTTCTCATGAATTGAAAACACCATTGATGACCATTCAAGGTTATGCAGAGGGTGTGAAAGATGGCATTTTTGAAGGAGATGCAGCCGATCGGAGTCTAGATGTTATTGTGAAAGAAAGCGAGCGCTTAAAGAAAATCGTCAATGAAATCATTCTGTTAGCTAAACTAGATAGTGAAGAAGGAATCTACCATCCGCAGCACATATCCGTCTCAAGTGTACTAGATCAAACAAAAGAGAGAGTGTTGCCATTAGCTCAAGAAAAGGGAATCGCATTAGATATAGAATTAGAAGAAGACAAAACGTTATATATGGATGAAGAGAAAATGCTACAGGCGATGATCAATATAGTGAGTAATGGAATACGGCATGCTAAGGGAGAGGTAGTGCTCAAAGGCTTTACTCACGAGGGGGCCTACCATATCCAAATAAAAGATGACGGAAATGGAGTCCCAGAGGATCTTTTACCACAATTATTTCACCGCTTTGTGAAAGGGAAAGAAGGAGAAACTGGGTTAGGATTAGCCATTTCACGAGCTATCATTGAGAGAAGTGGTGGGAGCATTCAAGTTTTTAATGAAGAAAATAGTGGGGCTGTTTTTGAAATCAAGCTCTCTGAGGAAACCTAAAGCAAGTGAAAATGGCATGCTCTATAGTGGGGCATGCCAGCTTTATTTAGGGGAAGATAAGGTTATTTTTTTACGCATGATAAAAACGTACTATCAGCTACACAGTGACTGCCTTTTGTGCGTTTGCATAACGACTTCAGTTGCGTTGCATATTCACTAATTTGATCTGTAGATTCGAAATGAGCCTTTTGATTCGTTACAATTGCTATAGCAATAGATAATAAGGGCAGTTGCACGAGGGTGTTATTTCGGTCGTGCACATGTACAAATCCTCTATCCCAGTCTTCTACAGAATAAAAAGAGGGTACTTTTTGATCGAAAACCTGTATAATTTGTTCTGAAATGGGTTCGTATTCATGACTATAGATGACACCAATAAAATCATCTCCTCCAATATGTCCCAGAAAGCTATTAGAGGAATGGTTGCGGAATATTTCTTGAAGTAGCATGGAGGTTTCTCTTATGACGACATCCCCTTGTTTAAAGCCATAGGAATCGTTATAAGCCTTAAAATGATTCAAGTCTAAGTAGAAAATGCTATACGTAGGAGCATCTAACGCTTTAGTAAGATTTTCTTCTATAAGATTGTTTCCAGGTAATCCTGTTAATGGATTTGAATATCGGGCCATAAATGCTTGGATTTCAGCGAAGGTTTGTAACAAATCTTTAATACTCACAATACCGTAAAAGCGATCATCTTTTGTGATAATGACATAATCATATAAATGGTCTTGCTCTCGGTTCATAGCTAAAGAGCTAACGTCTGTAATAGAAGTAAAATAGTCAACAATTAATGGAGAAGCATCCATGATCAATTCAATGGAGCGGCCCATGAACAAGTCATATCCAAATTTCGCAGCAATTTTCTTATAAAATGCGCCTTTCATGACTAAACCATCTATATGCGCATTGTCACCAATGACTACACCTTCTAGGTTTTTGTCTTGTTCAAATATCTCATTAATGTGAGAACTGATGGTGTTACGATGCACAAACGGTACTGCTTCTGCTATTTCTCCGATATAGGTGAGCATGATAACATCCCTTCAATGAGTAGGACTATTGATTCATATCATAATTATCCCATAAAACCCCCTATAAAATTAAGTGGGATTTAGCTAAAAATAGTTAAGATTATGTAAATTTTCACAATGATACAATGGAATTAGAAATACAGTAACGACATCAAATGACAATAAAAGGAGCTAGTAAAATGGCGGGACAAAATAGAAATGAGATTTCCCCTGGTCAGGAAGTGGATATCGTATTGAAACAAGATCAGCGGAGCGGGAAGACTACTCGTGGTACAGTGAAGGATATATTAACGAAGTCACCTAATCATCCACATGGAATTAAAGTACGTTTACAGGATGGTCAAGTCGGGCGTGTAAAGCAAATCATTAACGAATAAGGGTCGTAGATAAAGGAAGGATGAATTATGAGTATTTTATCAGTAGAGAATTTATACAAGACATATGGAGAGAAAGATCTTTTTAATCATATCTCCTTTTCTATAGGGGAGCGAGAGCGGATTGGTTTGATAGGGGTGAACGGAACCGGAAAATCAACACTATTAAAAGTTCTAGCAGGGATCGACTCTCCAGAAGAAGGTCATTTAAGTCACGCTAATCAGTTTCATATCGAATACCTTGCTCAAGAGCCTTCCTTGGACCATTCCCTTACTGTTCTTCAGCAAATATATTATGGCGACTCGCAAATCATGAGAACGATGAGAAGCTATGAGCAAGCGCTGCGTGAATTAGAAAGAGCTCCAGAAGACTCCAAACAACAAGAAAAATTATTCAAAGCTCAACAAAAGATGGACGAATATGATGCATGGGAAGCAAATACTGTTGCGAAAACAGTGTTAACAAAGCTTGGGATTTCAGATTTTGAGAAGCCTGTTAGTGAGCTTTCAGGTGGTCAGAAAAAACGTGTGGCTATTGCGAAGGCGTTAATACAACCTGCTGACTTGCTTATTTTGGACGAGCCTACAAACCATCTGGATAATGAAACGATTGAGTGGCTGGAATCGTTCCTTGCTCAGTACCAAGGTTCTTTAATTGTTGTTACCCACGATCGTTACTTCTTGAATCGTGTAACGAATCGAATCTATGAACTTGATAAAGGCCGATTGTTTATTTATGACGGAAACTATGAAACCTTTTTAGAAAAGAAAGCGGAACGTGAAGAACAAGAACAACAATATGAGCAGAAGCGACAAAACATCCTAAGACGAGAGCTTGCCTGGTTAAAGAGAGGACCAAAAGCGCGAGGTACTAAGCAAAAGGCGAGAAAAGATCGTGCGGAAGAACTCATGAATGAAAAATCTCATGCTCCAGATGATCAAGTCAATATTTCTGTAGGTTCGAAGCGATTAGGAAATGATGTGTTAGAGCTTGAATCGATTACGAAATCATTTGAGGGGGTACCGGTCATTGAAGATTTCTCCTATCTCGTTGTACCTGGTGAACGTCTTGGCATTATTGGACCAAATGGAAGTGGAAAAACGACGTTATTGAACATTATGGCTGGAAGAATGGAAGCGGACCATGGAACTGTAGAACAGGGCCAGACCGTTAAAATCGGTTACTATACGCAGGATCACCAAGAAATGGACGAGACGTTGCGTGTAGTGGAATATATTAAGGAAGAAGCCGAAGTAGTGTACACCGCCAAAGGGGATGAGGTTACAGCAGAGCAAATGCTCGAGCGGTTTATGTTCCCTCGTTATATGCAATGGAACTACATTTCAAGACTTTCTGGTGGAGAACGCCGACGCCTCTATCTGCTTCGAGTGCTAATGCAGGAACCGAATGTTCTCTTCTTAGACGAGCCTACGAATGATTTAGACACCCAAACGTTAACCGTTCTAGAGGAGTATCTTGAACACTTTCCGGGAGTGGTCGTAACCGTTTCTCACGACCGCTATTTCTTGGACCGGGTAGTGGACCACTTAGTAGCCTTTGAAGGTAACGGAAAAACACGCCGCTTTCAAGGAAATTATACAGAATACCTTGAGTTGAAAAAGCAAGAAGAAGGAGAAGCCTTAGCTGCCCAAAGGGAGAAAGCAAAGGAAGAGAAAAAAGAGTCTCCAAAGCATAAACAAAAGCGTAAAAAGTTATCCTATCATGAGCAACAGGAATGGAATACGATTGAAGATCGCATTGAAGAGCTTGAGCTACGCTATGAAGAAGTCCAAAATGAAATCACAGAAACAGGCAGTGATGCAGTAAAAGCTCAAGAACTACTTGAAGAGCAACAAGAAATTGAATCGAAACTAGAAGAGCTCATGCAACGATGGGAGGAGCTATCCTCTATTGTTGAAGGGGAATGAGTTGAATAAAGTATTAGGTAGAGCATGGAAGCAATCCAATTATATTGGATTGCTTCTTTTTTGGTGAACAGTCTTTAATATAAGAGGCATAATCTTGAAGACTTGGATTCGAGATAAATTAGTAATCGTAAAATAAGTGGAATGTTTCCGTTGCTTTAGATGGAAAAAAGGTGGCCGTGGAACAACTCGCGTCCTGCCGGCGAGCTGGCAAGCCTCCTCGAGCCCAAAAGCAGGGCTCTCCGGGGTCTCGCCTACCTCTTTCTCCGGCGGGAGTCTCCTTGTTCCACGGCCACCTTTGCTGTTATTTGGATGAACGTAAACATGGCCAGTCTAGAGTGGGGATGGTAATATGGCCTATATTCTTAATGAGAGTAAAGGCCATTCGTAACCGCCATGAGTTCGCTATTTGATATCTCCATTTGAAGATGAACTGCTTATAGCCGTAGGTCCGATCGCAACATATTGGCAGGGTTGGGTGGGAAACGACGAGACTCCCGCGGGAGAAAGAGGTAGGCAAGATCCCCTGAGGGTGATTTCCCCGAAGGTAGCTTGCCAGCTCGCCCGCAGGACGCGAGTTGTTTCCCACCCAACCCTAATGATTTTAAAGTATCGGACCTATCCCAATATATCTCGACTCCAAGTCTTCAATATAATGGGGCTAACATGAAAAGAGGTAGATTATTGTCCTGAATTTTATTTAACCACCTCATCCATGTCTTACTTTCTTCCTCAAATCATATACATGTAAAGTGTGGACAAAAAGGAGGGGAGAGCAGTGAAGAAGTATGAGGAGAGTGCCCTTTTTGAACATAAGTTTTGGTTGCAAGTTTTAGGGGATCACGCTAGGTTTATTAGGGATGCTTTATACCCTTCTGAAACGAATGATATTCAACAAGCAAAAGACTATGTGATGCTGTTTGATTCCTATTTAGATAAAGTCAGGGACAACAATATGGGGGATATCCAAGCGTTTACGAACGAAGTGGGGGAACATGTTCGAACGTTTCGTCGGTTTAAGCTTTCATTATTGGAGCGTAATCTGCAGGGAGAAGTAGGAGTTCATTTATCCCCAACTTTTTTCAATCATATGGTTAATGAATTAGAGGAATATTTGTTAGTGATTGCTTATCTTGGTAAAGGCGAAGTGCCTCCTATTTTTCATGAACTCCACCATCATATGCTTTGGTTGTTGGATGCTAGTGGCCATGCTGGAGCGATTCACGATCAGTTAGATGGTGTGGAAAAACGATTGAGAAACAAAAGTGAAGAATTTACTAAGCACTTTAGTCAGTTTTATATAAAAGCAGTTGAATTAACGGGGTATTTACGGACAAATTTAGACAATTTCCCTGCACTAAACAAATTTAACGACGATGTGGAAGTCGAAATGTATTTATTTAAAACCTTTCTTAATGAGTTAGAGGAACTGGAACTATCAGAATCCTTGTTAGGAACCTTTTCTGGTCTGATGGCAGATCATATGGTGCGGGAAGAGTGCTATTACTTATATAAGCTTGCGGAGTCCACTACGGGAGAATTTCCATCGTGTGATCCTACAAAACCTAGAACAGAAGACCCTTATTAAGCAACCAGTATTGGTTGCTTTTATAATGAGCAAAGAAAAAATCTGTTCTGGTACTTACGTGTTTAGTTAAATACCATATATTACAAGTCCTCTCTTTGTATGTAATGCCCCCTTTTTATCACAAATTAGATTGTAGGCATTTTTACAAATTCGGAGGAATGATTATGAAAGAGAAAAAGTGGGACTTATTTGCGTTAGCTTCTATTCCTCTATTAATGACGCTTGGGAATTCGATGTTAATCCCTGTTCTGCCGATCATGGAAAAGGAAATTGGAATCACCTCATTTCAATCTAGTTTGATTATTACGATATACTCCGTAATTGCCATTCCTCTTATACCAATATCGGGATATTTATCGGATAAGTGGGGGCGTAAAAAAGTAATCATCCCTTGCCTTATTATTGTGGGAATAGGCGGTGCGCTAGCTGCTTTTGCTGCTTGGAAGATAGAAAATCCACTAATGCTCATCCTCATTGGGAGGTTTATTCAAGGTGTAGGGGCATCCGGCGCGTTCCCTGTTGTGATTCCAACAGTTGGAGATATGTTCAAAGATGAAGAGGAGGTAAGCAAAGGATTAGGAATAATTGAAACAGCGAATACGTTTGGGAAGGTACTTAGTCCGATAATTGGTGCTTTGTTAGCTGTTATTCTCTGGTTTATTCCTTTTGTGGCTATTCCTGTGCTAGCTCTTATTGCCATTTTATTAGTTATGGTGTTAGTGAAAGTCCCTAAAGAGGGGCAACAAGAAGAAACACACACATTCAAGGAATTCTTACATCTTATAAAAGATCTTTTCAAAAAGAATAGTCACTGGCTGTCCGCTATTTTCATCTCTGGTGGTATTTTCATGTTTGTGTTGTTTGGATTCTTGTTTCATTTTTCAAATTTATTGGAGGATGAGTTCAAGAAATTTGGATATGTAAAAGGACTATTATTAGCTGTGCCGTTACTGTTCCTATGTGCTTCTTCCTATATTGCTGGTAGTAAAGTGGGACAAAATAAGCAAACCATGAAAAAGCTTATCCTTATTGGACACGTAGTAGCTGCTATTGCCCTTGTTTTTGTGCAGGGGGAGATGCTTTTGCGATATTTATTATTATTATCTATTGCTGGTACAGGCATTGGGGTAGCATTGCCTTGCTTGGACGCTTATATAACGGAAGGGACTCCTAAAGAAGAGAGAGGAACGATTACAGCATTATATAGCAGCATGCGATTTGTTGGGGTTGCAGCAGGGCCGCCAGTGATTGCTGTTATGATGAAGAGTACCCCAACATGGATCTATTACTTATTTGCGATTCTCTGTTTGATTAGTTTCTTTATTAGTTGGTGGGCGATTAAGCCTGACGAGCAAGAGGCATAAGGGATGAATAATCGTTGCTAAAGGCTAGCTAAAAGGGTATGAGTTGCATCTATTCCTTCTTAAATAAAGGCTCTGTTAAAGTTTGGTGTTAATTCTGGAATCAACTAATCTAAATAGTTTTATTCCAGATAAGAAGCATAATCTGGAAGACTTGAAATCGAGATAATTATTGGGTTAAGGGGGAGGGTCCGATACTTAATGA
>NZ_AVBF01000148.1 GCF_000770635.1 Pontibacillus yanchengensis Y32 | reverse complement strand
CTCGCGTCCTGCCGGCGGCCCTACACGACGTAGGGTCGTTCGACGTTGTCACACGATGTGACGGTTTTAGTCGAACCTCCCCTTCTCAAGCTACCTTCGGGAAAAGCGCCCTCAGGGGATCTCGCCTACCTCTTTCTCCGGCGGGAGTCTCCCCGTTTCCCACCCATCCCTTCTGAAATATTACGATCGGACTCGTCACTACGTAGGAACTTTTTTTGACGGACATATA
>NZ_AVBF01000074.1 GCF_000770635.1 Pontibacillus yanchengensis Y32 | reverse complement strand
AAGGCGCACCAACGATTCGATGTCCCATTCTTATCTAGTTTTGAAGGTATAATTTTAATTTTATCCTTGAAAAATTAAAGAAAATACGATATACTATTTTCTGTCCTTGATTTGAAGGAATAACAAATTAAATAGTCTGGCGGTTTTGGCGAAGAGGTCACACCTGTTCCCATGCCGAACACAGAAGTTAAGCTCTTCAGCGCCGATGGTAGTCGGGGTTTCACCCCCGCAAGAGTAGGACGCCGCCAGGCAATTTCCTTTTATTCATATTCCAACGTAGCTCAGTGGTAGAGCTATCGGCTGTTAACCGATCGGTCGCAGGTTCGAATCCTGCCGTTGGAGCCATGGAGGGCTGTCCGAGTGGTCGAAGGAGCACGATTGGAAATCGTGTAGGCCCTTACCGGGTCTCGAGGGTTCGAATCCCTCGCTCTCCGCCAGTTCAACTTTTACTTAGGCCCGTTGGTCAAGTGGTTAAGACACTGCCCTTTCACGGCAGTAACACGGGTTCGAATCCCGTACGGGTCACCACTTTCATATGGAGGATTAGCTCAGTTGGGAGAGCACTTGCCTTACAAGCAAGGGGTCACTGGTTCGAGCCCAGTATCCTCCACCATTTCTTTCACATCTTACTCGATTGTGAGTATGATACAATGATAGTAACTTAATATTGTCGCGGGGTGGAGCAGTCTGGTAGCTCGTCGGGCTCATAACCCGAAGGTCGCAGGTTCAAATCCTGTCCCCGCAACCAAATTTATTTTCTTACTAAGTCGAATTAACTTATTCAATAGAAAATAAAAGTAGCACTCAATAGTGCAATTAAATGGTCCGGTAGTTCAGTTGGTTAGAATGCCTGCCTGTCACGCAGGAGGTCGCGGGTTCGAGTCCCGTCCGGACCGCCATTAAATGCCTTAAATTGCATACATAAAGACTGGCTCAGTAGCTCAGTCGGTAGAGCAACGGACTGAAAATCCGTGTGTCGGCGGTTCGATTCCGTCCTGAGCCACCATTTTTGTAGCGCAGGCCTAGCTCAATTGGTAGAGCAACTGACTTGTAATCAGTAGGTTGGGGGTTCAAGTCCTCTGGCCTGCATTCTAAAAAAAGATGGAGGAGTAGCGAAGTTGGCCAAACGCGGCGGACTGTAAATCCGCTCCCTCTGGGTTCGCAGGTTCGAGTCCTGCCTCCTCCACCATTTAACATTTTCATTAAAGTAGGGGTATAGTTCAAAGGCAGAACAGCGGTCTCCAAAACCGCCAATGTGGGTTCGATTCCTACTACCCCTGCCATTTTTATTGTGGCGGCTATGGTGAAGTGGTTAACACACCGGATTGTGGCTCCGGCATGCATGGGTTCGAGTCCCATTAGTCGCCCCATTTTTCATTCATTGGGCCATAGCCAAGCGGTAAGGCATCGGTTTTTGGTACCGTGATGCGCTGGTTCGAATCCAGCTGGCCCAGCCAAGATTCAATATAAGATGCGGAAGTAGTTCAGTGGTAGAACACCACCTTGCCAAGGTGGGGGTCGCGGGTTCGAATCCCGTCTTCCGCTCCATTTTCTATATATAAGTATAAATGTTGAACATCCAACATAGGATGTCATATAATATAATTAAATGCAAAGATGGCGGTATAGCCAAGTGGTAAGGCAGAGGTCTGCAAAACCTTTATCACCGGTTCAAATCCGGTTACCGCCTCCAATCCTATGCCGGTGTGGCGGAATTGGCAGACGCGCACGACTCAAAATCGTGTTCCTTCTGGAGTGCCGGTTCGAACCCGGCCACCGGTACTGGTTAGAACTTGTAATTGTAAATAACAACGATGAAATATAAAGGATTTCTACTTTAATGTAGAAATCCTTTTTTAATGATCTTTTTTAGTCTCACAAAATGATAGCTTCCTATATAGGTTATTTTGAATGAATAAGAAAAGTCTCCTTTCTAGACAACCCCCGTTCCTCCTTCCCTTATCCATGAATACAATAAGATAGCTCCCATCTTACTTGTAAAGGAGGAGTGTAAATGGGGGAAGAAAAAGGCGCTGATTATTATGATAAGCACATTAACCGTTTTTTAGCTCCCTTGGAGACAAGTCCATGGAAGGATTTATATGTAGAAGTATTATCTTATCTTTCTAGTAGTGAGGATATGGGTACTATTATAGATCTTGGATGTGGTACAGGGAGGCTAGCAAGGTTGTTAGTTAATCATGGATATACAGATTACTTTGGTATTGATTTTTCAAAAAATGCTATCCAGGAAGCTACTGCCTATGTCCCTGAAGCGACGTTTGTGATGGGGGATTTGTATGACCGATATATATTGGAGATCATACAGACTTACCGCACCTTTATCATACTTGAAGTTCTTGAGCATTTAGAAAGGGATAGGGAGGTAATTGCATCATTACCTAAAGGTAGTCGTGTGATAATTTCTGTGCCTAATTTCGATAATGAATCTCATGTTAGAACCTTTTCCAATATAGAAGCGATTGAGGAGAGATATGAATCCTTATTAACTATAGAAGATCATGTAACATTGGTGCGGAACAAAGAGAAAGATCGATTTATTTATGTTTGTCTATGTACAAAACAATAACCGTCTGTCTACTACAAGAATAAGGCTTCAACAAATAATTGGATTTAAATATGGTGAAAAATGGGTACATGCTAACTAAAGGTTCTCTATATTATATTTGAATAATAGAGTGCTCAATTTTAATTAGGTTGGAGGTCTTTATATGCATGAGTTTGATGTGAATTTTGTGCTGACTAATAGCGAGGTTGACCACGTCATGATGGGGGAGAGTAGTAGGGAAGTGAATGACAAGCTTTGTAAGAAACTATCTTCAAATGATCCAACTCTACAATTAGGAGATCAGATAACTATTTTGAAATCACATATTCAGTACTTTAGAATTAATCAAGCATAACAAGTGAATTCTTATCTTTGTAAAGTATTAATGCAAGTGGATTAATATCTTATAGTCGAATCGTGTCACTATTTTGGGCTTGCCAATCCCTTTATTTATACGTTTTACTTGGTATAGAATATCAAAGAAATAAAGGGGTGGTGTTTTGGAATGGATATTGACTGTAAATGGATTGATGTTTGTTGTATTGACGATTCTATTGCTTGCCAGCTATATTCTCCCTTACATCACGAAAAAGGATTCCAGCCATAAGGAGTCAAGTTCATCGGCATGTGTGACTACTTACTTTTATGATCGTGGTCAACGCTGGTATGCATTCGTGAAGAATGAGGGAGCAGGTAAAGCTGTAAATGTTCGTGCAGTAGTTATGGGCTCGTCTCACTTTGATCTCCCCGACCAGGAGGACTTTGAGTTAGATTCTAACGAAGAATTACCTCTAGGTATTTTTCAAGACCCAATTTCAAGTATTATTGTACGTTGGGACGATGAAGAGAAACATAACAAAATAGCTAAAGGTTATTATCAGCAATAATTATAGAAAGTAAAACAATCCTCGCTATAACCTATAGCGAGGATTGTTTTTATTTCTTACATGTTAAGCACTGGCTTTTTGTTCTTGTTCTTGTTGCATTTTTTTACGTCTGATCCATTTGGCAACCATTCCGTGTTTAGGGCTGAGCATGAAAGCTGCTGCGAACAATATACCTGTTGAGACGGCCATTGAACCTGAAATGGATACATCAAATACAATAGACATTCCATACCCCAATAAAGATGAAAGAGCTCCTATCGCAGCGCTCAGAATAATCATCATACCGAAACCATCTGTTAATAGATAAGCTGTAGCTCCAGGTACAATCAGCATGGCAACAACAAGGATTGCTCCAACACTGTCAAAAGATGCTACAGTTGAGAAAGATACCATAGTCATTAACATATAGTGTATGAAGACTACTGGTACGCCGATAGAAATAGCCATCGCTGAATCGAATGTGCTTATTTTAATCTCTTTATAGAATACAAGAATGAGTAGGAGATTTAGGAGGAAGACGCCACCTAACATCCAAACTGCTGTCGGTCCATACGAGACTCCATTGATCATTAGAGTATCCCATGGAATAAATGCAATTTCCCCCATCAATGCGTGATTCACATCAAGGTGAACACTGTCACCTACAAATGAAATTAAGACGACACCTAATGCAAAGAGTGAGGTGAAGACGACTCCAATCGCTGCATCAGATTGGACACCACTTGAATCGAGTGCTTGAACCATGACAGCTGTTAGAACGCCTACAATTGCCGCTCCTATGAGCATTGGTAAGCCGTTTAACGACTGTGTCACAAAGAATGCTAATACAATACCTAGTAAAACGGTATGGCTAATGGCGTCAGCTAGCATAGCCATTTTGCGAAGAATCAGTAATGCTCCTGTCATTCCACATGTAATCCCTACGAGACATCCTGTCAGTATAATCCACGCATCATAACTCATGCTTGCTTCACCACCTTTGTAATTAATCCTTTACGTGTACCAAGGAGAAGAGAAATTAAGAATATAGCTGATGCACAAAGGACAATAAGGGGGCCAGTAGGTAGCCCTTCTCCTGTTGTACTAATCAATGTGCCAACAACACCTGATATAGCTCCGATAATTCCTGATAAAAAACTCATATGTCCTAACTGATCGGTCCAATACCGTGCTGCCAAGGGAGGGGTGATCAATAATGCTGCTATCAATACAACACCAACCATCTGAATACCCACTACAACAATTCCTACGACGAGTCCCATCAAGATTCCGTTAAACAAACCTACAGGCAATCCGATTCCTTTTGCGAATAGGGGATCGAAAATAGAAATCTTTAACTCCTTGAAGAAGAGAGAGCTGATGAGAATAATTAAAAGGGAACCGACTGCAATGACTTGAATGTCGCCTTTTACCATTGCAGCTGCCTGCCCAAATATGAAATCATCCAAGCCGCTTTTATCACCAGTTGTATTTTTTGAGATGTACGTCAGTAGAACAATTCCTAATCCAAAAAATACAGACAGTACTACTCCGATCGATGCATCTGTTTTAATACGAGAGTGTTTTACGATAGCTTGAATGAAATACGTTGCTAATAAACCAGTACATGCAGCTCCTAAGAGGAAAAGGGGAATTGATTTAACCCCGAAGATGAGGTAGGCCATGCATACCCCTGGAAGAGTAGCATGGGCCATCGCATCCCCAATTAGACTTTGTTTCTTTAATAAAACGAAACTGCCAATTAAGCCACTAGCGAATCCTAATATCAATGCTCCTAGTAAAACCCATTGTGTATTTGCATTTGTTAAAAGCTCTAACATATTCTCCATAAGGATCACCCTTCCTGTACAAGTGCTGGACCATTGCCTAGGAAGGAAATAGCTCCTCCATACGTTTTTTCTAAGTTATTTAACGTGAACACGGTCTCCGTTGGTCCGCATTCAATTGGTGTTTTGTTTAACAGCAAGCAATGATCAAAATAATCTCTTACTGTTTGAAGGTCATGGTGCACAACCAAAACGGTTTTACCTTGCTGTTTCCATTCTTGTAGAAGCTTCATAATGGCTTTTTCTGTTGCTGCATCTACACCAGCGAATGGTTCATCCATGAAGTAAATCTGAGAGTCTTGAGCTAGTGCACGGGCGAGGAATACGCGTTGCTGTTGACCACCGGATAGTTGACTAATTTGTCGATGTGCAAAGTCTTTCATTCCTACCTTATCTAAACACTCATATGCAAAGTTTACTTCTTTTTTTCCAGGGCGTTTAATCCAACCAATGTGTCCGTATCGTCCCATTAAAACGACATCTAGTGCGTTCGTAGGGAAATCCCAATCGACTTCACTACGTTGAGGTACATATCCTATTAAACTACGTTGTTTTTTATATGGTTTCCCGTAAACGGTAACGTCACCTGAAAGGCGCGGGATCAAATGAAGGATCGCTTTGATTAAGGTAGACTTACCTGCGCCGTTTGGCCCGATAATCCCCGTTAGTGTTCCTTCAGGTATATTAAAATTAACTCCTTCTAGTACTGGTTGTTTTTCGTACGTAACAGCCAGATTTTGAATTTGAAGTGCGTGTGTCATACAATACCCCTTTCTATTACTTCAGTGAATCAACAATGGTATTAATATTGTGGCGGAACATTCCAATGTACGTACCTTCTTCTGTGTCTGCAGGTCCCATAGCATCAGAGTATAGCTCTCCACCAATTTCAACGTTATGACCTCGTTCTTTTGCTCCCTCAACAACTGCATTAATGGAACGTTCCGATACACTACTTTCTATAAATACGGCCTTGATATTACGGTCCACAAGCGTATCTACGAGTCTTTTTACATCATTTAATCCATATTCTGATTCCGTGCTTAACCCTTGAAGTCCCATAACTTCGAATCCGTATGCTTCCCCGAAGTAATGGAAGGCATCGTGAGCAGTCACAAGTACTCGGCTTTCTTTAGGTATTTCATTTACTTTTTCCTTAGCATACGCTTGTAAATCATCAAGTTTTTGTTTGTATTCTTTGAAATTTTGCTCATAATCTTCTTTGTTATCAGGATCTAATTCTACTAATCCATTTTTCACTTCTTCTACAGCATATTCCCAAAGCTTAATATCGAACCATACGTGAGGGTCAAAAATTTCAGGGTTGGTTGGGTCTGCAGCTAACTTTTCTTCAGGAATATTTTCAGCTACAGCATACGTCGGCTTTTCACTACGCATTTTTTCAAATATCTCATTCATTTGTCCTTCAAGATGTAATCCGTTGTAGAAAATAATGTCTGCATTACTAAGTGTTTTAATGTCACTTTGGACAGCTTTATATAAGTGAGGGTCTGTTCCAGGTCCCATAAGACTCGTTACCTCAACGTGCTCTCCACCTATGTTTTGTGCGATATCACCAATCTGGGCGATGGTCGTCGCTACTTTAATTTTTTCATCATTGCTACCAGAGTTAGCGGTTTCCCCATTTCCAGTGCCGCAAGCTGCTAACAACAAGAAAGGGGCCATTAGCATTATTAAGAATACTTTTTTCATACTTCCATCTCCTTTTGAACATGTTAATTTTGTTTCCCTAATGCAAAAATTACAAGAAAAATTTTTAAATGTTAAAGACTATAAAACTATATGTAATAACATAAGAATTGTGCCTGTTTCTTAAAAAATTTACGTGAACAATAAAAGTTTCCCTTATGCAAAATATATAGATAAGTCTAACATATGTCAACTAAAAAAAAGATAGAACACTTCTAAAAAAATTGTTTATAATGAAAAAAACTCGGTTAAACTATGGGCAACAACTATCATACTTCTAATCTATTGAGCATTGCTGAAAACGCTGCATAAGAGCAATCATGAGGAATTAAATAGATTTAAAACAAAAAATCGAGTCTTTTCGACAAAAATTTTAATTTTCTATTGTATAAATGTTAAGCCTTTGTTAATATTGAATTTGTCATTGAAATTAAAGGACATAGTCCTGATTTCATGAATAGAATAAGTTAACTGATACTGGTATTTATTCCTTGCGGGTGTAGTTTAGTGGTAAAACCTCAGCCTTCCAAGCTGATGTCGTGGGTTCGATTCCCATCACCCGCTCCATAAAAAAGTTGCCAACGCAGTGTTTCGTTTAGAGGTGTGGAAACGAAGCATTGCGTTTTTTATATGTCCAAAAAAGGTTACAATGTAAAAATAAAGTAAATGAACGTTAACAAATAGTATTAAATCTGTAAGAAAGGTGTGATTGGATGAAAGACTTACAGCAGAAATTAAAGCAAATCGACGGAAAAAGTTATAAAGCATACAAGGATATTCAAAGTCGGTATTCATTCAATGGTTATGACCTCATCCTAGATTATGTTCAAGGGGATCCATTTGCGGCTCCATCAAAAATTCGCATGGTCGTCCCAAACCAATCAAAACCAATAGAACCGAAATGGAAAGAAACGAAATCAAGACGTATTTATTCAGAAGACATCCTTGCGAGAGAAGTCGCTAAGGCTATTCATAAAGATAATACCTTCATTAAAGGTACTGGAAAAAGTGGCATGGTAGCTATTGATGCACCAGGACAAGAGATTGTAGACAGAACTGCCGTATCTATATCAAATCAAGAGCTAGTTATCTGCTTATCCATTGGACTACCTGCAAATGGACGACGTATCAATGGTAAGGAAGCAGAGAAGCTTCTTCTGACAGCTCTACCAAACATAATGAATCAATCTGTCTTTTCAATTAAAGATGAAGCGTTTGATCAAGCATGTGAACTTGCTGATCAACATGATGCGATTCGCGCTAAGATGAAGGAAGAAGATTGGATTTCATTCGTAGCAGATGGGGCAATTCTTCCTCGTGAAAGTGGGATCAGCAACAAACCAATGAAAAAGGCCGTACCGTTTGAAAGTCCTGAAGCGAATCGAGTTTCGATTGACATCCCACATTCTGATGAGCCTGTAACAGGGATGGCATTGAAAAAAGGAATCGTTCTTATTGTTGGTGGAGGTTACCACGGAAAAAGTACCCTATTGAAAGCAATGGAGCGTGGGGTGTATCCTCATATTAAAGGAGACGGTCGCGAGTATGTCATTACCGACCCCGATGCCGTAAAAGTACGCGCGGAAGACGGACGATCTGTAGCAAGTGTTAACATTTCTCCATTTATTAATGACTTACCGCATGGAGAGGACACAATACAGTTCTCCACAGAAAACGCCAGTGGAAGTACCTCACAAGCTGCAAACGTTATGGAGTCTATTGAAGCAGGTGCATCGACAATCCTTATCGATGAAGATACAAGTGCAACCAACTTTATGATTCGTGACGAGCGTATGCAGGAACTTGTAGTGAAAGAAAAAGAACCAATTACCCCATTTATTGATAAAATTAAACAAATGAGAGATGAATTAGATGTTTCCACCATTCTTGTAATGGGCGGTTCGGGGGATTATTTTGATGCGGCTGACGATGTGATTATGCTTGATCAGTACCTTCCTTATAATGTTACAGAAAAAGCGAAGGAAATTGCTAAACAACATCCATTCCATCGTGAAAAAGAGAGTGGAGAGCATTTTGGGCAGATTCCGAAGCGCCATTTTCTTCCTCAAAGCATCAATAGTAAAAAAGGAAAGAAATCGAAAATCCAGGCTAAGGGCCGAACCCATATTTTAATGGGAGGAACCGATGTATCATTACACTACGTGGAGCAACTTGTAGATACCTCTCAAACAAGCATGATTGCTGAGGTATTACTTCATCTTGAGCAAAAAGGCTGGCTTAAGAAGCAGCGTAGTCTTCATGAATTGCTCGACGAAATTGAACATCAAATGGATGAAAAAGGACTTTCTTCATTCACCCCATTTCCAGAGCAGCACCCTGGAGATTTGGCAAGACCACGTAGACACGAAATTGCCGCAACGTTAAATCGTCTACGTACAGCTAACGTAACGCATATTTAAATTACTATGTACAAACCTGACAGGAAAGGAGGGAAAGGAATGGACATTCATGCTTTTAAAGAAGATATGATTGCATACAGTAAAGAAATTGGGATTGATAAGATTGGAATCGCCTCACCAGACGTGTTCACAGAATTGAAAGAACGTTTACGAACACAACAAGAGCTAGGCTATCAATCTGGATTTGAAAAGGGGTCGTTAGAAGAACGAACAGAACCGAAACGTCACGTAACAGAGGCTAAATCGATCATTTCGATAGCGCTGGCATATCCATCTAAGCTGAAAAACGCCCCTCGTAGTACCAAAGAAGAAAGACGCGGAATCTTTTGTAGAGCATCTTGGGGACAGGATTATCATGATGTTTTAAATGACCGTCTAGAAAAATTAGCGGCATATTTAAAGGAAAAATATCCAGGCTTTACGTGGAGATCGATGGTAGATACCGGAGAGTTGTCAGACCGAGCTGTTGCGGAAAGAGCGGGGATTGGTTTTACAGGTAAGAATACCAATCTAATTACACCTGAGTATGGATCATATGTATATCTAGGTGAAATGATTACGAATATTCCGTTCACTCCTGACGATCCTGTCGATGATAGTTGTGGGGATTGTAATATCTGTGTGGACGCATGTCCTACAGGGGCACTTGTTCAAGGTAATCAACTTAATGCTCAAAAGTGTATTGCATTTCTAACCCAAACAAAAGGATTTCTACCTGACGAATACCGAGGTGTGATTGGCAATCGTATCTATGGATGTGATACGTGCCAAACGGTATGTCCTAAAAATAAGAAAAAAGACTTTCATTTACATCCAGAGATGGAACCAGACCCAGAGGTGGTAAAACCAAAGTTAAAACCACTACTATCCATCTCTAATCGAGAATTCAAGGAAACCTTCGGACATATTTCCGGCTCCTGGAGAGGGAAGAAACCCTTACAGCGAAATGCGATATTAGCTCTTGCTCATTACAAGGATGAAACGGCTGTTGAAGAGTTGGTTCGTGTCATGAAACAAGACCCACGTCCTGTTATTCGTGGAACTGCCGCATGGGCATTAGGTAAAATAGGAGTGCCTTCCTCATACGATGAAATTCTTCTTGCCAGAGATAAGGAAGAAGATGAGGATGTTTTAGAAGAAATGGAAAAAGGCTTACGTTATTTTCACCCTTTAAATAAATAGGGATTTTTTGTATGATTAGCTTGTAAGGTAATCACGTTAAAAGATAGTTAAGGATAAACGTCCGAAACAACTTTTATCTAAGTGAATACCATGTACAATATTCAAAAAATCTTTAATAAGAAGGGGTAATTATGACAAAGCGTTCCTTTCTTTACTATGATGAAATGGATAGCCCATTAGGACCTCTAACGCTTATTTCAACAGAAAAAGGGTTATGTCGCATTGATTTTGGAAGTGTACGTGATACAGAACCTAAGCTCACAAGCTGGTCACGCAAATATTTTCTGAAGTCTGAATGGATTCGAAATGAACAGAAGCACCAAGTAATAAAGCAGCAACTAAACGAATATTTCTCTGAAAATCGAAAGACGTTTGATGTACCTTTGGATTTATATGGAACTCCATTTCAGCAAACAGTCTGGAAGGCTTTAGCGGATATCCCATATGGCGAAACGCGCTCATATAAAGATATATCCCTTGCTATCCAAGCACCAAAGGCCATAAGAGCTGTTGGCGGCGCCATTAATAAAAATCCACTATCTATCGTTTTTCCATGTCATCGCGTTATTGGAAGTAACGGAGCTTTAGTAGGCTACGCCGGTGGTTTAGACAAGAAAGAACATTTATTACAACATGAGCATGCTATAGCGGTATCCTCATAAATGATACAAGAATCGAGCGACTAAGCAGCACTCCAACCTAAGTATGGAGTGCTTATTTTTTGTTATACTTTTAAGGTCAGGCGTGTAGTATGGCATTAGGAATTTGCTCGTGAGGGCCAATCGCTCCAATTTTTGAAAAAGTTGCTCGTAAAAGTGCGGAAGTCTCTCAGAATGGATTGTAAATTGCTTCAATAAGAAAAATTACACCAAAAATCCAATCTGATCCAGAGAATAAAATGGACAGAGCGTCTATAATAATGATAGATCTATACAGGGGGAAAAGCGAAAGGAGCGTGTGGTTATGCAATTAAACGCTGAACAAGCAGAAGCTGCCAATTATATAGAGGGGCCGATGCTCATTATTGCAGGAGCAGGCAGTGGTAAGACGACGGTTCTTTCTCATCGGACGAAGAATATGGTAGATATCGGGATTAGTCCTAACCAGATTATGATGCTTACATTTACGAATAAAGCTGTCCGTGGACTTGAGCAACAAGTTGCCAAGCAAATAGGGGAAGAATCTGCGAGTCATGTATGGATTTCTACATTCCATCGTCTAGGCCTTCATATAGTAGGAGAAGTGGACCCTTCCCTTGTTACATTACATCCTGCAGGGTCGAGACAGGTGTTAAAGAAGATTACAGAAGAAATGGATATTAAAGAAGATAATAAGGAATTTGTAAGACCAGCGAAATTACTATCACTCATATCCTTGTTTAAAAGTGAACTCGTATTGCCTTCCTACTTGTATGATGGACAATATTTAAAGGATTTTATTGATAGTAGTCGAGTGAAGGAGCTTATTCGCCAACATATAGGTACAAAAGATAGACTTACATTATTCCGAACGATTTACCATACGTATCAGCAATTGTTGGATAAACATAGCCAAATGGATTTGGACGATATTTTGTTAAAAAGTGTGGAGTTCTTTGTAGAAAATAAGGGAGAAATATTACATAAACTACAAGCTAGATTCCGTTACTTTATGATTGATGAGTTTCAAGATACGAACCGAGCTCAATATGTCCTGGCGCAAATGATCTCAAACCACACTCGAAACTTAGCTATTGTGGGAGATGATTTTCAGTCTATCTATGCCTTCCGCGGAAGCGATATGAGAAATATCTTAGACTTTGATAACCATTACAAAGATGCTTTCACGGTACGACTAGAGGAAAATTATCGATCCACACCTGTGATTTTAGAAGCGGCAAACCAACTAATCTCCCATAATGAGGATCAGAGGGAAAAGACCCTTACTACCAATCAACAAGAAGGTGAACTGATTACAGGTTACAAGGCAGATTCGGTACAAGCAGAAGCTACTTGGGTATCAGGTGAAATTAAAAAGCTTGTAAATGAACTGGGGTTTCAGTATCGAGATATTGCGATTTTTTACAGAAGTCATGCTGATGGAAGTTTATTTGAGGTTATGTTTCCTGAAGAAGATATCCCCTTCACAGTGGTGAAAGAGGGAAGCTTTTTTGAGCGTGAGGAAATCAAAGATATAATGGCCTACGCCTCCTTAGTGGTTAATCCACATGATACATTTGCACTTAGAAGAATCATCAATACCCCAAAACGAGGTATAGGAAAGGCTTCTGTTGATCGAATTGTAGAGGCAAAGACAGAAGAGATAGACTATATTTCCTTACTTATAAACGGGAAGCTTCCTGGTGTGAAAGGAAAGTCATTAGAGCGAGCTAAGGAGTTCGGAGAGCTTGCACAAAGGCTTCAAAGTGGAACGGACAAAGTAGGAGTAGCTAGTTGGTTAAAAGCTTGCTTAAAGATTACAGGATACAACGTGATGTTGGAAGAGTTAGAGGAAGGTCAACGACGAGAAAAGCAAATCCATCTTGATAAATTAATAGAGCTCGCAAGTGAATTTGAGGCTCAAGATGAAGAGATGACACTGCACCAATTTATAGATAGGTTAAAGCGTACGGACGTGGATGCCACGCTTACGGGAGATGAAGATTTTGATCGAGTCCAATTATTAACGGTTCACGCCTCAAAAGGACTGGAGTTTCCCGTTGTATTTGTAGTGGGAATGAAGGAAGAAGGCTTTCCATCCCCATATGCATATAGTTCATTCGCAATGGAGGAAGAGAGGCGTATTTGTTACGTTGCTTTTACACGTGCCAGAGAGCTCCTTTACTTGAGTTACCCTAAGAAAAAGCAAGAGAAAAATGAAGAAGGCGAAAAAGTTGAAATAGAAACAAAACCCTCTCGATTCCTTTCTGAATTTGATTCATCATTAATCAAATGGGAAGAATAAAGGAAGTGAAATCAAGTCGGTTAAGGAATAGAATAATCCTTCCTCTCTGTTCATAAACATGTACAGGAAGGGGGAGTGGTTATGGCGGTAGTGGACAAAATACAAGCATATTGGGAAGAAATCGTTCGTTCAAACCTTAGTAGAGAGAATCATCAGTCTTGGGTGTCAAAGAAGCTGTTGTTGCATGAACGTCGCGGTGCAAAAGTTGTTCGTATTACTGCAGAAGGAGTGCCCTATCGTTCGACTATGATTTCCTCTTTAGAGCAGCATGTTGATTATCAATTGTATGTGACCTTCTTTATAAAGCAAGGGGACCATTTTTACATAGAGGAAGGGCAAGAGCAGCATCGGGCTATCTTTAAAGGGAATAAAATGGTAGAGGATTGGTCATTGGGTGTTAGAGATACTATCACTGATGCATCCCCAGGGCTGGAATTTGATAATGTTAATGAGTCTGAGGTTCATGAGGTACGATTCAACTATGATCGCCAAAAAGCGGTCCAATATGCAAATCGCTGGTGGAACAGCTATAACCCTCAATATAAGCATTTCGAGAATGATTGCACGAACTTTATCTCTCAATGTTTACGTGCTGGAGGGGCTCCAATGTGGGGGATGCACAACCGTTCCAAGGGGTGGTGGTATAGTGCTAGTTCCTGGAGTTATAGTTGGACTGTGGCGAATTCATTACGCTGGTATTTAAGTGGGGCTAAGAAAGGGTTGAACGGCAAGGAAGTTAGCCAGGCTCGTGATTTAATACCTGGAGATATTATTTGCTATGATTTTGAAGGAGATGGTCGCTGGAATCATAACACCATTGTGGTGGAAAAAGATGCTTTTGGCGAGCCACTCGTAAATGCTCATACGTATAATAGCTACCATCGTTATTGGGATTATGAAGACTCAACAGCGTACACACCTCAAATTAAGTATAAATTCTTCCGAATAGGGGAGTAAAATATGATATAATACACAGGTTAAATTGTGAGACACGAGGTGAACAACATGGCACTTCATATAGTGTTATATCAACCAGAAATTCCAGCAAACACAGGAAATATTGCAAGAACATGCCTTGCAACCAATACCGTTCTTCATCTTATTCGACCGTTAGGTTTTTCAACAGATGATAAAATGCTTCGACGAGCCGGTTTAGATTATTGGCACGACGTCGCTATTCGATACTATGATTCCTTGGATGAGCTGTATGAGGCATATCCAGATGGTAGTTTCTTTTATATCGAGAACTTTGGGACTGGATATTGGACAGACTTTGATTACAGTAATCCAGAGGATGAGCTGTTTTTTGTATTTGGAAGGGAAACAGATGGTATTCCAACTTCCTTGTTAGAAGGGAAAGAAGACCGTTGTTTGCGTATTCATATGAACAATAAAGTGCGATCGTTAAACCTATCCAATACGGCAGCTATTTTAATTTATGAAGTGTTGCGTCAACAAGGTTTCCCGGGGTTGAAGTAACGTAACTAAACGGAGGCTCTAGCTCTTATCAGTTATTGTCTCTGTTTGTTTTATAAATGCTTAGTGGGGACGTTTTCTGAATGATGTTATTCACGAAACGAGGAATGGTTTATTACACAAAGTGATGCTATGCAAACGGACATATGGTCTCTTATTCTTCGATTTGAAGGGTATTTTGCATTAGTAACGGACATTCAGTACGCTATTTAGCCAAAATCACCTTAATATAGTGTGTTTTTTTCACAAATAAGCTACCATATGTCCGTTAGCTGCTCCAAAAGAGGGTTTTTACAGTAAATAAGAGAATAGATATCCGTTAGAAGATGTCCAACGTATTTTCGAGCGTCCGATTACAATATTTCAGCAGGGATGGGTGGGAAAACGGGAAGGCTCCCGCCGGAGAGAGATAGGCAAGATCCCCTGAGGGCGTTCTCCCCCGAAGGTAGCTTGAGAAGGGGAGGTTCGACTAAAACCGTTATATCGTGTGACAACGTCGAACGACCCTAGCTTGTGTAGGGCCGCCGGCAGAACGCGAGCCGTTTCCCACCCAACCCTAAACTTAAATAGAGCCATTAAAAAAGGGAGCATGGTCGACCATGCTCCCTTTTTTTATCTAATTTTACTTCGCATCGTATCCAGCAGTAAACATAGAAACAATAAACGTTACAATTACGCCAAGCACTAATACTAATTTCAAAGGTCTGCCTCCTTATGTATGCTTTATCATTAAATTCTTATCATATAGTATATCCAATTATAGCAAAACTTTAAATGGAATAACAGTTTTTTGAGGTTTTTGCTAGGGGAGGAGAACAGTATGCTGCATGTATTTGACTTCTATGAAAAACAGAGGTACAATTTAGTTTAGTTAAGTTAACTAAACTAAAACGAAAAGGAGTGAGTGTGTCATGGGATACATCTTTCTTTTGGCTGCAGTATTCAGTGAAGTCGTAGGAAGTACAATGCTGAAGCTCTCCTCGATTCAAGGTATTTCTAAAATGTGGGGTAATGTAGGCGTGATTGCTGGTTTTATGACAGCTCTATATTTTTTACAACTCACTCTTCAATACCTCCCGTTAAGTCTCGCATACGCCTTATGGGCTGGTGGGGGAACTGCGCTTACTGTTGGCGTTGGCGCTATCCTTTTCAAGGAACAAATAAATGGTATGATGGTAGCAGGAATACTATTAATTATTGGTGGCGTACTCGTACTGAATATGGCGAGAGTTGCCCACTAACATAGATTTGGGGATAAATCATGACATCAGACGATAAGGTTGTGGAACTTTATAAACGTTTTGAACGTTTGTGGATGAACTTAGCAGAAGAGGAAGACCGTTTTAAAGAGTATGGGATTTCTCCGACGCTAGAGTCATTATTAATGGTAATCATTCGTTTAGAACATCCTACAACGACACAGCTTGCTGAAGAAATGGATATTTCAAAAAGTGCAGTAAGCCAGATGATCACAAAACTAGAAGACGGAGATTTTGTACAAAAAGTTGTAGACCCAGAGGATAAACGGGTTCAACATCTAGAATTAGGACCAAAAGGGAAGTATTACGCCCAAGACTTAAAACGGTACGAAGATTATGTACACAGTTTGTTTGCGAAAAGTTTAAATGAAACAGAAGTAGACCAGGTATCACAATCCTTTGAAAAAATTCTACAAGTAATGAAACAAAAGAACTAACACAGCAATTGATGCTTGTGTCGGTTCTTTTTTTTGTAGGCTATGTTAAAGTTTGGTGTTGATTTTGGAATCAACTAATCTAACTAGTT
>NZ_AVBF01000073.1 GCF_000770635.1 Pontibacillus yanchengensis Y32 | reverse complement strand
GCTCCTAATTTTCAAAAGTAGCTCCTATTTCTTAAATCTCGCTCCTAAATTTCGAAAGTTGCTCCTGTTTTTCGATTCTTGCTCCGAAAGTAGGAAAAGTCGCTCCAGAGCCCATAATTATGGCAAAAGGTCGCTACTACCCATAGCAAACTCGATCAATTTTATGGCAATTTAGGCCGCAGGTCCGATGGCAACATATTGTCAGGGTTGGGTGGGAAACAAGGAGACTCCCGCGGGAGGAAGAGGTAGGCAAGATCCCCTGAGGGCGTTTTCCCCGAAGGTAGCAACGTTTCAGGGGAGGTTCAACTAAGACCGTCACATCGTGTGACAACGTTGAACTACCCTACATCGTGTAGGGCAGCAGGACGCGAGTTGTTTCCCACCCAACCCTAACCCTCATAAAGTATCGGACCTCACCCTTAATATATCTCGAATCAAAGTCTTCAACATAATGGTGCTTAAACAGAAGAACATAATACTAGTTCATTATCATATCAACAATAAACTTTAAGAAAGCTTCTGGCGCTCCCTCAATCAGGAGTCCCAACCTTTTCTTCACTAAAAAATAAACACTCATTTCCTTTGTATATCATATACTATTGCAACACTTTCTCCCTTTTTTCAACTAAGACATCTACTAATGTGGTTCTATTGCCTATCAATTTACCATATAATGAAAATAACCCCTATTTTCACATACATATATCCTTTATTGTCACAGCTCTATGATTCTACTAATGGAACGGGGTGAACATATGAAAGTCCTTCTACCAATACTATTGTTCTTTCAAAGTTTGATTGCTTTTATTATACTCCATGATTTTGATACGGAAGATACCATAGTGGCTATACTAGATTCAGGGATATATGAATCGCACCCTCTATTTGAAGACCGATTGCTGAATGGATATGATTTAATCAATTGGGACTTAGCTCCTGACGATGAACACGGGCATGGCACTCAAGTGGCAGGAATTATTATGGATCTAAACCAAGATTCCAACATAAAGATACTCCCCATCAAGAAGCTCGGATACCCTGCTAACACTCCTCTATCGATTCTTTTAGCCATTGTGAGTGGCGCTGATGTAGTCAATATGAGCTTCCACCAACCTTACAACCCTATTACAGAACAACTTATTCGTTTCGGCACGCACAAAGGTGTATTGTTCATTGCATCTTCCGGCAACGATGGAAAAGATATGCTAACCTATCCCGCTAAATACGATACTGTTATCCCAGTTGCAGCCACGGATTATGGCAATTCCGTATTAGCAGGGAATTACGGAGAAGGCGTTACTTATATTTCACCAGGTATTGATATTTTAAGTGCCGGTATCGGAGGGAATTTCACAACTGTAAGTGGAACGAGCATGGCAAGCGCCTATGCAACGGGGGTATTTGCTTACGTGAAAGACCTGCACCCTGAAGCAACAAACGAAGAACTTATTCAATATGTGAATCAATACGCACGGTCCATCGTCTATACGAAAAGCGATAAGCAAATTGAACTGAAAACATTAGATATACAAAAATTCAAAGCTATCGCAAGCGAGCAAAGCTATTTATGGATGTCGGACCTGGAATGGAAGCAACATAATGCCTCTACCCCTAGTATAAAAATCGATTCCTTCAACGTTGAAAAAGTATATATCCATGACAATGGAACCTTTTATAAAACGTATCCAGGTGATACGGAGTCAGTGATGCTACCAGCTGAGGATGGAGAACATGACGTCCGAATCCACTTCCATAACGGAGAGCAATGGCAAGACCACCATTTGTCCTACGAGATTGATACGACCGCTCCTACAGTCGAATTCAATAGCCAAATAGATGTAAGCGCCACCAAGCTTCACATTCGTGTCACGGACCCTAACCTAGATTATGTGCTCATAAATGGTGAAAAGCCTGACTACCTAACTGGAACATCCTTTTCTACTGGAAACACACGAGATTTCTCGCTATTCACCAATGCCAAGCCAGTGGTAATCGAGGCATACGACACGTTTGGAAATAGTAGAATCGAAATCTTCTACTCCCCTGAAATGACAACCCCTCATAAACAGCAATAATCCTAGCCAGCTGTGGCTAGGATTATTCAACTATTCTTCTTTAGGTTCTTGCACACTTCCTAGAAATAACACAGTTTCCGTTTTCTGATCCTGAATCATAAACATAAATGGACGGTCGACGTTCATAGTGAAGTCATACGATGGAGCACTCTCTGCTGTGGCCTCAACAGATGTAGCAGCAGCAGCTTCTGTTCCTTTCTCATTCACTTCTATGAAGCTTTTATGTTTCACGTTACTGATATAAAGATCCGGTGGTACCGGTGCCAAGTTTTCAAAATTAGCTCGTTCATCAAAAGCTTGCTCCATCCCCATATTTTGAAGTAGATTGTTTAACTTTTTCTCATATTCAAACGTAAAACGAGGTATAGAGATTTTCCCTTTTTGTTCCGATAGAGCATCTGTCCACTTTCCTACATTTTCTGCTGAGATCGAATTAAATAATTCGGTAAGAGAATGGTTTTTATCTGGTAATAACACCACCATACCAAATCGCCCTTCTTCTCCATAAGGTAATCGTATCATTTGCATGTCATTCATTTTTGTATATGCATAGTCACCTTCCTGATTCATAAAAGGGTGTTGTTTCGTTGACCCATCCGCAAGATGAAACGTGTTTGTGGATGTTTTATTCTCTTGGAACTTCGTTTGCCAATCTCCTTTAAAATGAATCGCGTTAATGAGGAACATTACTGTAAGTGGGTTGATTTGACTAGGAACAATCTTTTTGATTTTCCCATTCGTGTTTTCCTTCACCCAATCATTCATTGTTTCAGACGCCTCATCGGAATCAAAATCTAGTGTCTCTACTTTTGCCTGATAATACTGTTTATTTGTATCTAAGAATGGTTGCTTAAAGGGCTCCCCTTCGTCTTTCCAAATGGAGTTTGCGATAGAGAGCTGAACACTAGGGTCTGCATTGGTTAGTTGGTACAGCAACGCTGCGTTAGACTCATTCAAGGACTCTAGCTTAACATCTGTCCACTTTAAGGCTTTGGCCATTTCCTGCTTCGTTTCTCCTGCCGCTCCGTTGTAAGTCATCGCCAATGCCTGTTGAATACTTAATGGCGAGATAAATATATTTTTGTCTTCTTCTTCGCTTTCCAAACGTTGATAGGCATCAAACCCAAACTGATTGTTCGCCACTATTACGGCAGAATCAGTCTCATATTTCTTGAATTCCTTGTATTTAATAGACGTAGTATCAGGATCACCATTTGAATCAGATGACTGCTGCGAACCACACCCAGCTAGCAGCAGAAAACTGCAAGCAATGAAGAGCATATACCTTCTCACGACCGTAACCCCCTAATATTTGTATGTACTTAATTTGTCGTGTGAATCGAGGTGGAGGTTACAGGCTATTGGAGATATTCGAAATTCTTGCAGGCGGGTGCTGGAGAGAGCGCTCGCTCCTATTTTGGAAAAGTCGCTCCTATTTCCGCATTCTCGCTCCTGTTTTCGAAAAGTTGACCCTATTTCCAGATTCCCGCTCCTAATTCGAAAAAGTCGCTCCAACCCCACCCCGCGCGCACAAAAAAGCACCATACGGATCTCCGTACAGTGCTCTCCACCTTTTAAGCCAACCCAATACGCTCAAATACGCGTTCTACATTTTGTAGGTGATGGGTATGGTCAAAGCAAGATTCTATTTGCTCTTCACTTAATGTTCCTTGAATCGTTTCATCCTGTTCCACTAGTGTTCTGAAGGAAATGCCTTGCTCCCATGCTTCCATTGCTTTTGGCTGGACTAGGTCATACGCTTCTTCTCTTGTCATGCCTTCATCAATCAAGGTTAATAGGACACGCTGGGAGAAAATCAATCCGTACGTCTTGTCCATGTTCTGGCGCATGTTGCCTTCATATACTGTTAGGTTGTCGACGATTTTGCCAAAACGGTGAAGCATATAATCAAGGGCTATGGTAGCGTCCGGTAAAATGACACGTTCAGCTGATGAATGGGAGATGTCGCGTTCATGCCATAGAGCAACATTCTCATAAGCCGTCAGCATATGCCCACGAATCACACGTGCCATCCCTGTCATATTCTCGGAGCCGATTGGGTTTCGTTTATGCGGCATAGCCGAAGATCCTTTTTGCCCTTTCGCGAAGAACTCTTCTACCTCTCTCGTTTCGGTTTTTTGTAATCCACGAATTTCAACGGCAAACTTCTCGATGGACGTAGCAATTAAGGAAAGCGTCGATACATAGTGTGCATGTCGATCACGTTGTAATGTTTGAGTGGATACTGGAGCTGGTGTTAACCCTAGCTGTTTACAAACGTAATCTTCTACAAAAGGATCAATATTGGCATATGTTCCAACTGCACCAGATAGCTTACCAAACTCGATTTGATGAGCTGCCATTTCAAAACGCTCTAGATTTCGCTTCATCTCTTCGTACCATAGAGCAAGCTTCAAGCCAAAGGTTGTCGGCTCCGCATGAACGCCATGAGTACGGCCCATCATGACTGTGAATTTATGCTCTTTTGCTTTTTCAGCTAGTACATCAATAAATGCGTGCAATCCTTTTCGAATATGTTCATTCGCCTGCTTCAAAAGATAGGAAAGAGCTGTATCAACAACATCTGTTGAGGTTAATCCATAATGAACCCATTTACGCTCTTCCCCAAGCGTCTCCGAAACCGCCCTTGTAAAAGCTACAACATCATGGCGTGTTTCTTCCTCAATTTCATGGATGCGGTTCATATCAAACGATGCGTTCTCCCGAATCTTTTCTACGTCTTCTTTCGGTATGTACCCAAGCTCACTCCATGCTTCACAAGCAAGAATTTCTACCTCTAGCCAAGCCTGATACTTATTTTCTTCCGTCCATATCGCACCCATCTCCGGTCTCGTATAACGTTCAATCATATACCGCGCCTCCTCATATTCAAGTAACTCATAACAAAAAGCCTACCCACTTCATTTTAGAGAGAAGTGAATAGGCTTCGTTTCCACAAGCTAAGTGCCTCTCTCGTTACACTATTAATATCTTAATCGTAACAAGAGGCAAATCAAAAATCAATCAAATCACGAACGATTTTCATTAATTAAAATCTATTATTCGCTTTTAACCGCGTCGAATACGATTTTTCTTCCTACGGGTTCTACCTTTTTCTCGCCATTTTCTTTCGTTTCCTTGAAAACGGGTTCTTCTACACGTCTTACAGGTTGATACCCTTCTTGCTTCATTTGATCAAGTACTTCTTCAATGGATTGATCCTCTTCTACTGTAAATCGCTTCTTATTGTTCTTTTTGTTCTTGTTGTTCTTCGGCATCCTTCTTAATACGTCCTTTCCGTACTTGTTTCACCCAGAAACCGCCGCGAATTTGCTTCGGCTCATATGCTACAATAAATGCTTTTTCATCAATTGTTTTAATCGTTTCATACAGGTTTAGTTCATATTTTCTAGGGGTTAGAATTTGCATGTTCAGACGGTCGCCTTCCATACCATATGCAAACCAACTTGTTACCCCATACCCTTTATCACGTAGCATCTTTGTAAATTCGATATCTGGATTAGATGAGATTACATTGACCGTTATGTAACCTAGCGCCAACTTCTCTTCTATCTTCATCCCTACGATAACACCTAAACCAAACCCTAATGCATAGGCAACTACGTTCTGTACTTGGTCAAGATTCTCCAATACTAATCCTAGCCCAAGAATATAGACGGTAATCTCAAAGACACTAATAAAAGCAGCCCAATACCTCTGGCCCTTTAACGTAAATATTGTCCGAATGGTTAAAAACGATACATAGACAATATTAACCACCAAAATAATGAGTACCATTACATAGCTATTATCTATTAAATTCTCCAACCCTATCTTCCTTTCTAATGAAATATTCTATATGTATTCCCTGTATTACTAGGTCATTCACCTAAAATTTCACTGTGCATATACTATATCGCAATCTGTTATTCTTTCACAATGAATTTAATAAGGAGGTAAAGAAATGGATCCGTTTCAAAACATGCAGGATTGGCGCAAGAATTTGGATCAATTTTTTGGAAACGACTTCTGGGGTGAATTTGAAGGAATCCTAAAACCACAAATACCACAGGTCAATGTGTACAAATCAGAAAACGAAATCCTTTGCTATGTAAATGTCCCCGGTTTAGACGACATCGATAAGGTTGATGTATATGTCGACTACACCACCCTTGAACTCACTGGCGTTATTTCCTTACAGTCCCCACATCAGCAATTGGTTCAAGAAGAAATTCTTCAAGGCTCTTTTGAACGAAAAATCGAACTACCTTATCCTGTACGCGGAGACAAAATCAACGCTACTTACCGCAATGGATTACTCATTATTCAGCTTCATCGCTTAATTCAACAAGAAACCAATAAACAACGTATCCATATCCGTAATTTGGAAGAATAGTACGCATCCATATCCTCTCTGGAATCTAGCTAGAGAGGATTTTCTCTGGGTAAACGTTGATGAAAATAAACTCGTTTGATATCTCATCAAAACGGACAACCCTATTCTTATAATTTTCGCATCCTTACTTATAATCAGCCAAGTAAAAAAACTCGATAATCACCTCACAATAAACCAATACACACACATAACTCCTAAATCCCCAAGCGCGTGACTCACTACAGCTGCTACGATTGATCCAGTCCATTCACGAATATATCCCCACAAAACTCCAGCTATAAACACAGGCAAGACAGCAATAATATTAAAAGGATATTCAAACATAGGTAGAATCGAAAGAAAATGATAGAGCGTGTAAAAGAACGATGTGAACAGGATTGTTTGCCATACCCGAAAATTTCGGTTCAATCGTTCATGCATGAATCCTCTCCAATACATCTCTTCCAATACAGGGTTAATGATGAGCAAAACAAGAATTAATCCGATTACCCCACTGCCTGAAAATCCCCACTCCTCCAAAAGGCGATTCAACTTTTCCAAATCGATGAAATAGGAGTGCAACCAATACATACCACCAAAAATGAACACAAAAAACAAAAGCCCTGTTCCAATCCCAATGACTACATTAGATGTAGACCATTTCCATCCCAGAAAAGCACCTTCCCCTTTTTGTTGAAAGAGTGGTATAGCTAGTAGCCAGCCATAAAACAACATAAATGTAAGCACAACATTACTAAATACATGAAGCCCCACCAAGATCATGAAGGCAGGCGCAAGAAAATAAATACTATTCTTCATTTGGTATGCCTCCACCAAGGTGTTCAGTTCTCTCCTACTTCTCCCTCCCCTCTACAAAAACCTTCCATATTACACGCTCATATAAAATTTTTCTTTTCATATAACTTCCAACATGCTATTTGTGAACCTTTTGTTACCGTTTTCAAAAAGTGCTTGTAATTTCCAGGAAACCGTCTATAATCAAAAGTAATCATAAACATTCACATACAATCATATATTCCCACCAGGAACAATCACATACAATCACAAAGGAGGTGATGCCTATGTTCGGCGAAGAAAGAAAGTCGATGATCAGCAAATATATTATCGAGCATGGTAGAGGATCCGTCCTAGAGTTAAGCACGACATTTAAAGTATCTGAATCTACTATCCGTCGAGACTTAAAAGAATTAGAAGATGAAAAGTTGATTAAACGAACACACGGAGGTGCCATTCCGTTTGAAAGTGTAAACTTCGAGCCTACTTTTGGAGAAAAAGAGATACGATATCAATCTGAAAAAGAACGAATTGCTCTCTATTCTGGAGGATTTATTCAAGAAGGCGATATCATCCTCATTGATTCAGGGACTACCACCTTACACCTTGCACCAATTTTGAAAGCGTTTTCAAATCTAACAGTTGTCACTAACTCTATGACTCTCATGGAGCAACTAAAAAACGAGAGCAATATAGATATCGTCATGCTTGGTGGTTCTCTAAGACAGGAAACCCAAGCAATCGTTGGTCCTATAACCGATCAAATCCTACAAACCCTACACGTCGACACAGCCTTTATAGCTACCAATGGAATTAGCCTATCTGCTGGACTCACCACTCCTAATTTAATCGAAGCGAATACGAAGCGATACATGATGAAATGCGCAAAACGGACGATTCTACTTGCAGACCATAGCAAGGCAGAGAAGATTAGCTTTAGTCAGTTTGGAACAGTAGCTGATATTGATATGTGGATAACCGATGACCACCTTCCAAAGGAAATCTATCAAAAATTTAGCGAAGCCGGAACGGAAATCCATGTAGCTAATAGCCACCATACGATTCCCACTGTTTCATAAGGTTACAAAGCTCTTAAAGAGCTCCTAACATATAAAACAATTTAATAAGGAGGGTTTACCATGAAAAAGATTCTAGCTGTAACTGCTTGTCCTACAGGAATTGCCCACACGTACATGGCTGCGGAGTCCTTAGAAAAAGCTGCAAAAGAAAAAGGAGTACCGTTCAAAGTGGAAACAAGAGGTGGCGTTGGTATTGAAAATGAGCTTACCACTCAAGATATTCAAGAAGCCCACGCTATCATTATTGCGGCAGCTACGGATGTAGATGAAGGCCGTTTCCAAGGAAAGACCGTTATTAAAGTCTCCTTAGCAGAAGCAATCAAAGATGCACCTACTGCTATCGATCGGGCTCTTCAGGCAGAAGCTTCTACAGGGTATGTTGCTCAAGTTGAACAAAGCAAACAAGAACGCAGTGCAGGCCGATCAGGATTCTACAAGCATCTGATGACAGGTGTATCAAACATGATTCCTCTAGTTGTGGCTGGCGGACTTATTATTGCATTATCATTCATATTTGGAATCACTGCTTTTGAGGAAGAAGGAACACTTGCTGCTGCTTTGATGGATATAGGTGGAGGCGCTGCTTTTGCTTTAATGGTGCCAATTTTAGCTGGATTCATTGCATTCTCTATCGCTGACAAACCTGGTCTTGCTCCTGGCCTTGTTGGTGGAATGCTCGCTTCTCAGAATGGTTCTGGTTTTCTAGGTGGGATTATCGCAGGTTTTATTGCTGGTTACGCGGCCAAATTCATTAAAGATCAAGTGAAGCTTCCAAGAAGTTTTGAAGGCTTGAAGCCAGTTCTTATCATCCCTCTAGGTGCTACTCTCTTCACTGGTTTATTGATGGTGTATGTAATCGGGGAACCGGTTGCCTGGATTATGGAAGGTCTTGGTGATTGGTTAGCAGGATTGAACACTGGAAACGCAATTGCTTTAGGACTAATCTTAGGTGCGATGATGGCTTTTGATATGGGTGGCCCTGTTAATAAAGCAGCCTATACATTCGCTGTTGGATTAATTGGCAGCAATATTTACGAGCCGATGGCAGCTGTGATGGCAGCAGGTATGACTCCTCCACTTGGTTTATGGCTAGCAACGTTGCTATCTCCTAAGAAATTTTCAACAGAAGAACGAGAAGCTGGAAAAGCTGCAGGAGTATTAGGAATTTCCTTTATTACAGAAGGTGCCATTCCATTCGCAGCAGCCGACCCATTCCGCGTTATTCCTTCCCTAATGGTAGGTTCAGCTACAGCTGGCGGATTGGCAATGCTATTTAACACAGCTTTACAAGCTCCACATGGCGGTATTTTTGTACTATTCATCCCTAATGCTGTCACCAACGTATTCTTATATGCTCTAGCAATAGCTATTGGAATGACTGTCACCGCCGTAATGATTGTCTTATTGAAAAAAGGTGTAGCTGCCAAACCAGAACAAACAATTCAAGAAAAGCATGATATTGCAGGATAAGGAGAGAACGCTCATGTTACTCACAAGCCTTTTAAAAGAAAATCAAATATTACTTGATATAGAAACCACTTCTAAGACTCAATGTATAGAACGTCTAGCTCAACATATGGTTGATTCAGGTGATGTAGTAGATATCGACCAATATGTTCGAGATGTACTCAAACGAGAAGAAGAAGGATCAACTGGCATAGGATTCGCTGTTGCTATCCCTCACGGCAAATCTGCAGGGGTGCAAGCACCTAGTCTAGCTTATGCACGTTTATCAGCTCCAATTGATTGGCAATCCATTGATGGAGAACCTGTTAAGCATGCCTTTCTAATCGCAGTCCCATTAGAGCAGAGCGGAAACGAACATTTACGCATCCTTTCTAACCTTTCTCGTAAACTGATACATGAAGAGTTTAGAGCCCAGTTAAACCAGGTTAAGAATGCTGAAGAGTTAGTGGAACTACTAGAACAATAGAAAAATAACCGGAGCTCACGAATTTTTAGTAGTTCATTTACCTTGAAGAAAATCCATAAAAATAGCAGGCTAAATCACACTGTGATTTTAGCCTGCTATTTTTTTATACACGTAATTATTCAATATTATTAATTAAAATACATAATGCTGGTAATAATTCGTTTGTTATAACAATTCAACGAAAGCTGAAAATAAATCCTCAATAGCTACATCTAAATTATTTACCACAAGTTTCCTACGCATTTTCTAGAGCGTTTCCTTTACACTGAGAATTGTAGAATCTTTTGAAAGGATGAATATTTTTGAAGAATGGTATCTATTTCATTTTTGGAAAACCATACACAGAAAGTAAGTTTTTTCATTTTAGCTATTGGTTTGGAGTTGGATTTTATTTTTTAGCAATCGTTTTATCAGCGGTTCCATCCGTCTTATACGGAGAATGGCTTTCTTTATTATTTACTGCACTATTTTTCCCAGTTTTATTCAGGATAGTTTATAATATAAATACTCGCATACATAAATCATTCAAAGGTATGAATAAAAAAGTAATAATACTATTAAGTGTACTATTTGGTTTAATTACAATAGTAATTGTTACAACATCATTTTTCTTTGCGGATAATGTAGCAATAAATCTTAATAAAACTACCACGAATGGTGATGTGAAGTTATCTATAGGTTCGTTGCAAGGTTCTCATACTGTTGAAACTTATGAAATTACACAAGAAGGAACAGTAACAATACCTTATGAAGCTTCCGTAGGAAAAGGAAAGTTTTTTATGTCTGTTGAACAGTCGGATACTACTATATGGGAGGATCAGATTACTGGTTCTAAAACTGGTGTAATTGAATTTCAAGGTGAAAAAGATAGCTATTATATAAGTATTCGGACAGAAGAGGCAAAAAAAATTAAATTAAATCTATCTTTATACTAAAAAGCTTGCATACCAAGCTTTTTTTAGATGAATCACCTTATTCATACAACATTATTTACTGATAGATTGGTTACACCCCTTGAGCACCCTTGTCCTCACAACAAGATCATAAATAGATTGTTTCCGTTTCGTAAATACCACAGCTATTACATTGGCGAAAATCCATGCATAAATCAAGCCACCTAACACAAAATACATGACTGGCGTTTCCCCATCCCCCACTTCAATCATTCGATACACAAGAAAATGGGACAACTCCCATGGCAAAAACTTTAATGCCGTTCGGAAAAGGGAGTGCAGAACTGACACCGCTGTTCCTTCCCTGCCTACTACTTGGATACCAACCTTCCTCTTTCCTAATGAAGCACCACCAACCACCGAATCAGCAATAGCAAAGTAAAGCGAAACGGGTAGCGTCACTAGTAAAAAGCCAAATCCTTGGGCTAGAAGAAGCGAGCCCTGGAATAGCTTTTGTACATCTGGAATAATGAACACACTGACTAGAATCAATAGAACGAGATACATTAAAATGAGAAGATAATCGATGAAAAAAGCCTTTAAACGAGATAAGAAGGTGGCATACATAGGTTAACCTCTTTCATGTTGAAGTTGTATATCTGGACGCGGTACCTTAGCTTTATTCCGTTTAGTTTCTTGGACAATCATGACAGCAGCTAAAACCAACACAATACCACCATACTGCCATAACGTGAGTCTTTCCTGGAACACCAATAATCCTACAAGTGATGCCACCACTGGTTCGATTGTTGCAATAATCGAAGCTCGGCTTGATTCCACTGCGCTTAGCCCTTTTGTATAAAATAGAAATGGCAATGTCGTTGAAAGGAAACCAAGTCCTACAATATATAGCCAAACTTCAGCGTTTCGAAGTAAAGCTAGTTCCGACCAAATCCCACTAGAAGGCAATACTGCGACAGTCGCGAATAAGAACGTGTAGAATGTAACAGTCAACGAATCATATTTTTGTAGAGCAAATTTCCCAAAGATGCTATACAGCGCATAGAAGATTCCAGAACCAATTCCTAATAGAAAACCATACATAGAGATTGGTTCAATGGCATTCGGCAATAATCCAATCACAAACGCGCATCCCACTACCGTCATTACCAGAGCGATCATTTTTCGTTTCGTAAGCCATTCCTTAAATAGTAACCTTGAAAAAATCGTCACAAATGCTGGAGCCGTATATAACAGGATAAATGCAATCGACATTGATGTTTCCCCCATGGCACTAAATAAGCACCAATTAAAGAAAACGATACTGATGACACCTGTTCCAACAAACAGCTTGCTGTCAGAGAGTCGGATGTGGAGCAACCGACGATCTTTATATAAAACGTACACCAGTAAAAATAAAAGAGAGGAAAGCACTCGCATCGCAACCACCTGGAGAGGCGTAAATCCCATTTCATATAAATACGTTACAAATAAACCAATGATGCCCCACAAGGTAGCTCCTACAGCAATGGATATAGACGCTGTTTTTTGATTCATACCTCTCCCTCCTAGCACACTAACTTTCTATCGCATAAACAACTATTTTAGAAGCAAACTCTTTCTCTGCCCCTTTATCCCGAACCCAAACCTCCACGTTATCACCAACACTCAAGCCTTCAAAAGTAGATCGATTTCCTTCAATCTTGGTATCCTCATCCACCCAAATTTCATACGCTGCATATGAGGCATTGGAATCTATTTCTCTGGAAGAGATGACAATACTTGCTTCCTTTAATTTGATTATTTCAAGCAATTGATAATCAGCTTTGTCCTTGTTCTTTTCATTATCTTGGTTCTGTTCAACCTCTACAACAGGAGGAGGTTCTTCCGATTTATTAGCATTCGTACAGCCTATTAATGTCAGCGGAATACAACACATTAGATATACTAGTTGTTTGACCATTGATTGGAACATTCTGTTTACGTTACTCCATTTTCCAAAGTCGCAAACGTTTTATTCTCACAATCAATTTCAGCATCTGCACCGTACGGTAAAATACATTTCGGTTCGGTATGCCCAAAACTGACATTGTACAAGATTGGCAAATGCTCTAAACTATTTTCTTTCATGACTTTCTTAATCTCTTGCTTGTATTCTTCGTAATACATGTCATCATAGGGTTTACCAAAAATAATTCCATTGGCTTTTTGGAGAATGCCTTGGGCTGCATAATTCCTCAAATAATATGTAATCATTTCAGGTTGGGTTTTAACTTCAGAGGTTTCAAAAAAGAGAATACTCCCTTTCCAATCCTCCAATGATGGCCAAATCTCTGTAGCTTTCGCAAACTCCAACACCTCTATACAACCTCCAAGCAAGTGACCATGTACTTTTCCCTCTCCTTGAAGTACTTCATAACCTGCATTAGGATGGAAAGTCCGTCGCTGATGCTTATTCCCCTCTTCCCAAGGGAGAAATTCACTCGTCCATTCCTCTGCAGGTGGAATCGTTCCAATCGCCTCATTCGAAAACAGAGTTCTATTAATCATATCAACCGTGTACGGATGCATCTCAACATTTTCTGCAAAATCCGTCATAATGGCAGGTCCGTAAAAAGAAGAAAGACCAGCCTTATAGCAAAACAAATGAGAAATCGTAACGTCAGAATACCCCATAAACACTTTTGGATTATTCCTTATAACATTAAAATCGATATAAGGAAGTAACCGAATACTATCGTCTCCACCTATATTGGTAATAATCCCTTTAATACTGTTATCCTGAAATGCCATCATAAGGTCCTCAGCACGAGCCTGGGGATTTTCATCTACGAACTCTGTTCCTTTCAGGCTATTTGGCATAGGTACAACTTCAATATCAAACACCTCTTCTAGACGCTTCACTCCTTGATCATACCTCCACCTCAATTCAGCGTCTCCTGCTCCTCCCCAAGATGGGCTAATTGTAGCAACTTTATCCCCTGGCTGTAGCTTTTGTGGCTTTATTAACACACGACCCCTCCCCTTCCTGTTAATGCTTAGCGCGCTATTTTTGCACTACGATACTAGATATATATGATGATAATTATTTCAAATTTCTGCATGTTTCTCAATACGTTTATCTATTTAAAAATTAATACTTATGTACAGCTGTAAAAAAAATGCGTAGCCACGTCTAGAAACTTTCTACACCTTCTAATAATCCAACAATTAGTTTGCCGACCCCCATACACTGCTAACCTGTCCTATCGATATTTTGCTATAAAAAAAGACCAAATCATTAAGTGATTTGGTCTTCTTCGTATAGTCAGCCCTTATTATCAAGTAAGAGCTGTCTTAACTTCATCTTTGAACTGCTTCATTTTATTTTTAATTACCGATGTATCTGCAAAATAATCATGGATGCCTTGATAACGCTTTGTAAACAAGACAACGAGATAAGGAAGTCCTAAGAAAGCCATGCTAATATACCTTCCGATGCACTCTCTGAAAATGATTTGTTTTGTAGACAGATTCTCACCGATAAGGGACTCAACGGATAACCCCATAATCATCTTTCCTAGCGTTGCTCGGAAGAAATAGGTCAATAGAATAAAATAAGCAAAGAATATGATAGACGTCGTAATGTTGGATGCACTAAATAGATTGATCCACAATTTTGCATCCGACAAGTTCATTAGATTCAACAGTGGCCTCGTAACAATGGTATTGATACTCCATATAACAATTAAGTCAATCAAGTAGGCTATAAAACGAGGGAAGAACCCAGCATAGACTACCTTATGGATTGCACCAATATGAGAGGAAACTGTTTCATGTAATGGATGAGATGTTTCATTTTGTTCGAAAGTATCCATCGTTCTTCCTCCTTAATCCGTATATAGGTACATCATGGTTGGTCCTTGGCGATCTTGAATCATTTCCTGAATCCACTTCACTTCACTATTAGGCATGAAGCTTTTTACGTTAAAAGGAAGTCCAAACATATATGGATTGCCAGACTTAAACTCAAATACTTGAGGGGCGCCACCGATTTCTTCTTTCAATGCTGATAAAGCATCTTCCTCAAAACCTAATTGATCAATCAACCCGTTATCCAAGGCCTGCTTACCGGAGTATATTCGTCCATCAGCTAAGTCCTTCACCTTGCTTTCGGACATATCCCGTCCGTTTTTAATCACATTCACAAAATCTTGATAAGAATCGTCTACTAACGATTGAAGAATATCGCGATCTTCCTGTGTCATGTCACTAGTCGGACTCATAATGTCCTTGAACTCGCCACTTTTAATCGTGTTGAATTTGACGCCATATTCATTAGCTAATTCTTTATAGTTCACACTTTGCATAATAACACCAAGCGAACCTGTTAGTGTTTGTTTAGAAGCATAAATTTGATCTGCTGGCGTGGAAATGTAATATCCCCCAGATGCAGCCATTGAGCCCATGGAAACATAAAGCTTTTTCCCTGCTTCTTTTAGCTCTAGCAGTTCTTTATGAATTTCAGCACTCTCAAACACACCGCCACCAGGAGAATTCACATACAAAAGAACACCCTTAACCGTGTTATCCTTTTTGATTGTTTCCAGGCGATCTAATAATCGTTGGTGATTGTAGCCTGCATCACTAAAAGGATTCGTACCTTGCCCACTCAGAATCGTACCCTCTACCGAGATACGAGCAATTCGCTTTTGTGCAGAACCTCGCTCCATCACTTTTTCTTTAGGTGCTTCATCTCTAGCTAACATGTTAGAACTAGACTCAGAAAAAGAGTCGCTCATCACTAGACCAATACTTTGTGTTAGTATTGCAAAAATAAGTAATGCTGCAGCAATGATACTCGCTACAATTCGTTTAGACATACATCATCTGCCCTTTCTTTTATAAAATCTTGCGAACATTTATTTATATTTTACTATGCAAATTTTAATACTTCTCTATGTAAAAGAGTGGTATTCTTAATCGCACCAACCTTAAGTGTACAATATTATTCTGATATAAGGGAAGCATTTATGCTTGAATGGATGAGGTTATTTTTTACAGTTTATTCAGATTACTTTTTTTCACATTACAAAATCAAAACATACTTTATCTAAAGAAGAAAGATTGTTGTTTATAAAGGGAGTCCTTAGTGATTTAGAGGCCTACAGGCAAGCTGTGCTCAGTCACTTAATATAGTTTTCCGTCGAACAAACAGAGTTTAATATGAGGGAACCCATCCTCTCCTACTCTTATGCTCGTTTCGGATTGTGTTTTGCTCGCTTCATTCCCCTTTAGGGTATATCATACGGATATTAGATGCGTAACGTTTCATTTATTTATATAGAAACCCCCTCGGAAACGAATTTCCGAGGGGGTTGTGTGTGCATGGCGGCGTCCTACTCTTGCGGGGGTGAAACCCCGACTACCATCGGCGCTGAAGAGCTTAACTTCTGTGTTCGGCATGGGAACAGGTGTGACCTCTTCGCCAAAACCGCCATACTTTGTATTTTGTTGAAGGTAGTACCTTCAAAACTAGATAAGAATGGGACATCGAATCGTTGGTGCGCCTTCTCAGGTGCGAGCTCCAGCGACTGCCGAAGCAGTCGCCTGCGCTTTTTGCTTTTAGTTAAGTCCTCGATCTATTAGTATCCGTCAGCTGCACGTGTCAC
>NZ_AVBF01000072.1 GCF_000770635.1 Pontibacillus yanchengensis Y32 | reverse complement strand
CTCCAGGACCCTCCCCTTAACCAATAATTATCTCGAATCCAAGTCTTCCAGATTATGCTTCTTATCTTGAATACTCCCATTTTGATTAGTTAATTTCAAAATCACCGAACTTTAAAAGAAACACCTCAAGGATACTACTACATCCCTGAGGTGTTTTGGTTTGTTAATATACAGAAGTATTTTCTTTCGTCATCTTCTCTAGCAACTCTTTTACTCGTGCTAGGAAATTACCTGCTACAAGTCCATCTAATACACGGTGGTCTAGTGATAGACACAAGTTAACCATGTCTCGTGCTGCAAACATTCCATTCATAAATACTGGACGTTTAACAATCGATTCTACTTGCAAGATTGCAGATTGTGGTGGATTGATAACTCCCATTGACTGCACTGATCCAAAGGAACCAGTATTGTTTACAGTGAATGTTCCACCTTGCATATCATCGTTGGTTAGCTTGCCGTTACGAGCTTTCTCAGCAAGGTCCGTGATATCTTTTGCAATACCTTTGATGCTCTTCTCATCCGCATTCTTTATGACTGGAACAAATAATTCGTTTTCTTTTGCTACTGCAATGTTGAGATTAATTGCTTTTCGTTGAATGATTTTGTCCCCTGCCCAAGTACTATTTAGCTGAGGATATTCTTTCAATGCTTGTGCAACAGCTTTTACGAAGAAAGCAAAGAACGTTAGGCTGAAGCCTTCTTTTTGTTTGAATTCATTTTTAAGTGAATTTCGAAGCTCTACTAAATTGGTTACATCCACTTCCACCATCATCCATGCGTGTGGGATCTCTTGTGTAGATTTAACCATATTTTGTGCAATCGCCTTACGAACACCTGTAACTGGGATTTCTACATCGCCTTCTTGAGCAGTAGGTTGTGGTCCAGAAGGTGCTGGTTGTGCTGCTTTTGGCGCTTCTTGAGATGGAGCTGTTTCTTTTGGTTTTTCTTCAGATTCTTGTGAAGCAGCAGCTTGTTTCGGTTGTTCTTTTGGTATATCTCCAGATTCAATAATCTTCTCAAGGTCTTTTCGAGTGATTCTCCCACCTCGACCAGATCCTTTGACCTGGTTTAGATCAATATCATTTTCTTGAGCCATACGTAATACAGCTGGAGAATAGCGCTTTTTCATAGGCTGATCCGCATCCGCTTCTTCTTCACCGATAGCATCCTTTTCAACAGGTGCCTCTGGCTTGTCTTCTTGAGAATCAGCTTGTTTCGTTTCTTCTCCTGCATCCTCTGTTTCGATGTAACACATAAGGTCACCAACAGCTAGCGTATCCCCTTCTTGAGCAACAAATTCAACAATCTTACCTGAAAAAGAAGAAGGAACCTCTGCATTTACTTTATCCGTCATAACCTCAGCAATCGGGTCATATTTTTCGATAGTATCTCCTTCAGAGACCAACCATGTACTAATGGTTCCCTCTGTAACACTTTCCCCTAGCTGAGGCATATTGATTTTTTCTTTAGCCAATCCAAACCCTCCTTATCACTTTAGAATTCAGCTAAATCACGCATTGCTTTTTCTACTTTATCTGGATTCATCATAAAGTATTTTTCCATAGATGGAGCATATGGCATTGATGGAACATCAGGCCCAGCTAAACGTTGAACTGGTGCATCTAAATCGAACAGACAGTTTTCTGATACGATTGCAGAAACTTCACTAATAATACTACCTTCAAGATTGTCCTCTGTAATGAGAAGAACCTTCCCTGTCTTCTTAGCCGCTTCAATAATAGATTCTTTATCTAAAGGATAAACAGTACGAAGGTCAAGAATGTGTGCATCAATACCTTCTTCTGCTAGCTTTTCTGCCGCTTGTAGTGCGAAGTGTACACAAAGACCATAAGTGATAACCGTGATGTCAGATCCTTCCCTTTTCACATCAGCTTTTCCAATTGGAAGTGTATAATCATCTTCAGGAACTTCCCCTTTAATCAAACGATAGGCACGCTTATGCTCGAAGAAAAGGACAGGATCATCGTCACGAATGGCTGCTTTTAATAGGCCCTTTACATCATAGGGTGTAGAAGGCATGACAATTTTCAATCCTGGCGCATTAGCAAACACAGATTCAACAGATTGAGAGTGATATAGCGCTCCGTGTACGCCACCACCATATGGAGCACGAATCGTAATTGGACAACTCCAATCATTATTGGAACGATATCTAATTTTGGAAGCTTCGGATAGAATTTGGTTAACAGCTGGCATGATAAAGTCTGCGAACTGCATCTCAGCTACAGGTCGCAAGCCATACATTGCAGTACCAATCCCTACCCCGGCAATAGCTGATTCAGCAAGAGGGGTGTCAATGACACGTTCCTCTCCAAATTTATCATAAAGACCATCTGTAGCACGGAATACACCACCGCGCTTACCAACGTCTTCCCCTAACACATAAACTTTCTCATCGCGCCCCATTTCTTCATGTAACGCTTGAGTCACTGCTTGGATATATGACATTACTGGCATGGTTTCTTCCCCTCCCTACTCGTTTTCGGCATATACATACTTCAGAGCACTCTCTGGTTCCGCATATGGTGCGTTTTCAGCATAATCTGTCGCATCATTAATAATTTTCTTCAGTTCATCTTCAAGTTGCTGTTCTCTTTCCTCCGTTAAAACTCCTACTTCTTGTAAGTAAGCTTTAAACGTGATGAGAGAGTCTTTCTTTTTCGCCTCTTCAACTTCTTCCTGCTCACGATACGTACGATCATCATCGTCACTAGAGTGAGCGGTTAATCGATAGGAAACCGTTTCAATTAAGGTAGGACCTTTTCCACTTCGTGCACGGTCGGCTGCTTCTTTCACAACTTCATAGACAGCAAGTGGGTCATTTCCATCAACAGTGTAGCCAGGCATACCATATCCTTGAGCACGATCAGATACTTTCTCACATGCGATTTGTTTTTCCACTGGTACGGAAATTGCGTATTTATTGTTTTCTACCATTGTAATAACAGGTAGCTTATGAACACCGGCAAAGTTTAAAGCTTCATGGAAATCACCTTGGTTAGAAGAACCTTCTCCTAATGTCGTTAGAGCAACAAAATCCTCTTTTTGCATTTTGGCTGCTAGCGCAAAGCCAACTGCATGAGGTACTTGCGTTGTAACAGGTGAAGATCCTGTGATAATACGATTTTTCTTTTGACCGAAGTGTCCAGGCATTTGACGCCCACCTGAGTTAGGATCTTCTGCTTTTGCAAAACCAGAAAGCATTAATTCCTGCGCAGTCATTCCAAATGACAGTACCACACCCATATCACGATAATACGGTGCTACATAATCCTTCTCTAAATCAAGAGCAAACGATGCCCCTACCTGTGCAGCCTCTTGTCCCTGACAGGAGATGACGAATGGAATTTTACCTGAACGGTTTAACAACCACATACGTTCATCTATTTTTCTAGCAAGTAACATTGTTCGATACATTTCTAAAACTTTTTCATCTGAAAGGCCTAATTGTTCATGGCGGTTCTCAGCCACAAGAATCCCTCCTTATTATCCGTGAATTTGTTTTCCGTCTACAGCAAGAGCTGCTTCACCCATTACCTCAGAAAGCGTTGGATGAGGATGGATGCTATGGGCAATTTCCCAAGGGGTTGCATCTAATACTTTCGCAAGTCCCGCTTCTGAAATCATATCCGTTACATGAGGTCCCAACATATGAACCCCTAACAAGTCATCTGTTTGTTTGTCAGCTACAATCTTCACAAAACCATCTGTATCCCCAAACACTAAAGCTTTACCGATAGCTTTAAAGGAAAATTTACCTGTCTTCACATCATATCCTTGTTCTTTGGCTTGTTCTTCTGTAAGACCTACACTTGCAACCTCAGGGTTCGAATATATGCAAGATGGCACTTGTTCCATATTCATAGGCAAAGGATTTTGTTCAGCCATGTGTTCCACTGCAATGATTCCTTCATGTGAAGCAACATGAGCTAGTTGCATGCCTCCAATGACATCTCCGATTGCATAAATGTGAGATTCTTTTGTTTGATAAAACTTATTCGTTTGAATGGCACCATTCTCTACTTGTATATCTGTATTCTCTAAGCCAATGTTTTTAACATTCGGTGTACGTCCAACTGAAACTAACATGCGATCAGCTTTATACGTTTCTGTTTCACCATTTCGTTCTGCTTGGATTTCAATACCATTTTCTTTTTTCAAGGTATCCCCCATAACTTTTGTGCCTGTTATGAGTTTTACACCTTTTTTCTTCATCAAACGAGTCATTTCTTTAGCGACTTCGTGATCCTCTGTAGGTAAAATGCGATCTAGATATTCTAGTACCGTAACTTCCACTCCGAAATCTGCCAACATGGAAGCCCATTCGATTCCAATGACTCCTCCACCAACAATAACAATAGATGTTGGTAACTCTTCCATACTTAGCGCTTCATCAGAAGTCATGACATACTGTTCATCTACTTCCAGACCAGGTAAGGTTCTAGGGCTTGAACCTGTTGCAACGAGAACATTTTTAGGAATAAGCATCTGGTTTTCTTCGCCATTGTTCATCTCTACCGAAATCGTACCTGCTGATGGTGAAAAAATACTCGGACCTAGAATTCGTCCAAATCCTTCAAATACATCAATCTTTCCTTGTTTCATTAATCCTTGTACGCCTTTATGAAGTGTATCTACAATGGATTGTTTCCGTTCTTGAACTTTAAAGAAGTTTAACGTTGGTTCTGACGTTTCTATTCCATATGTATCGGCTTCTTTTGTTTGTTTAAATACCTCTGCACTTCGCAGTAATGCTTTAGATGGAATGCATCCTCTGTGAAGGCATGTCCCACCTAATTTGCCACTTTCGACAATGGCTGTTTTTAATCCTAATTGTGAAGCTCGAACAGCAGCTACATATCCTCCTGTTCCGCCACCAAGAACGACTAAATCATATTCTTCTGCCATTGATCTCTCCCCTTTCACCCAACTGGATTGGGATAGGTTTTAGGTTGCTCTTCATTGCGGAGCACACGTAATGTACCCTCATTTAAAGCTTGTAATTCGTTTTCACCAGGATAAACTAAACAATCTGCTATCCAATTAACTCGTTCTGTAATCATCGAGACAAACTCTTTACCATATGCAAGACCTCCTGTTAATGCTATTGCATCAACTTTTCCTAGCATAACAGCACTCATTGAGCCAATTTCTTTCGCTATTTGATAGGCCATAGCATCGTACACTTCTCGAGCTACTTCATCACCAGCTTCAATTCGCTTTTCCACTTCAATTGCATCATTGGTTTCAAGATAAGCCATAATTCCACCTTGACCAACTAATTTCTTCATAATTTCTTCGCGATAATATTCACCAGAAAAACACATTGACACTAAGTCACCTGCTGGCACAGTACCAGCACGCTCAGGAGAAAATGGACCATCTCCATGAAGACCATTATTTACATCCACGACTTTACCATTCATATGGGCGCCAACCGTTATTCCTCCACCCATATGGACGACAATCATATTTAGCTCATTATAGGATTTTTCTAAGTCGTTCGATACTCTGCGGGCAACTGCTTTTTGGTTCAATGCGTGAAAGATACTCTTTCTAGGAATTTCTGGCACACCAGAAAATCGAGCAACAGATGCCAGTTCATCAACAACTACAGGGTCGACGATAAATGCAGGAATATTTAAACCTTTAGCAATCTCATTAGCTATCATGCCTCCTAAATTGGAAGCATGTTCCCCGTTATAACCATCCTGTAAGTCTTGTAACATGGCTTCATTTACTTTATACGTTCCACCTTCTATCGGCCGTAGTAACCCACCTCTTCCGCAAACAGCATCCAGCTTGGATATATTGATGCCCTCATGATCAAGGGCATCTAATATTGTTTTTTTACGGAAGTCGAATTGTTCTACAATTCTTGGATACTTGGATGTCTCTTCAACCTTATGTCGAATGGTTTCTTCAAAGATACATTGATTGTTATTAAAGACACCGATTTTTGTAGAAGTAGATCCTGGGTTAATCACAAGTGTTCTATATGTTTGTTGCAAGATATTGACCTCCAATAGATGTGATTAGCGACGACTTAAGATGTGATGTTCATTTTGCAAAAACGTACTCTTTGTTTTGCGCATTTTTTCAATTCTCTCTTCTGCCATGCGATCTGCTGCCATGTAAGTTGGAATATTGTCGCGTCTTGCAATCTCGAAAATACGAGTACAAGTATCATAAAGTCCTTCTACACGTTTCATGGCACGGTCATAATTATAGCCATATAATTCATCAGCTACGTTTATAACACCACCAGCATTGATAACATAGTCAGGAGTGTACACAATGCCCATCTCATGAATGAGATCGCCATGTCTAGATTCTTTTAACTGGTTGTTTGCCGCTCCAGCAATCACTTTTGCCTTAATTTGTGGAATGGTCTCATCATTGATTACAGCACCTAGCGCGCATGGTGCATAAATATCACAGTCTACAGAATAAATTTCTTCTGTTTCCACAGCTTTCGCCCCAAAGTTTTCTACAGCACGATTAACAGCCTCTTTATTAATGTCTGTTACGATTAATTGAGCACCTTCTTCGTGTAGGTGTTTACATAGGTTATAAGCTACATTCCCAACACCTTGAACAGCAATTACTTTTCCTTCAAGAGAATCCGTTCCAAACGCTTCCATGGCTGCAGCCTTCATACCTCTGTACACTCCATAAGCCGTCACAGGGGATGGGTTACCTGAAGAGCCAAATGCTGGTGAAATACCTGTTACATAATCCGTTTCTTCATGAATTGTATCCATGTCATGAACAGTAGTTCCAACATCTTCTGCTGTAATGTAACGTCCATTAAGTCCTTGGATATATCGGCCAAATGCACGGAACATTTCTTCATTTTTCTCTGTTTTCGGATCACCAATAATAACAGTCTTACCGCCACCTAAATTCAACCCAGCAGCAGCATTTTTATATGTCATCCCTTTAGCTAGTCGTAAAGCATCCTCAATAGCTTCATCCTCAGATGCGTATGTCCACATACGTGTACCGCCAAGTGCTGGCCCAAGTGTCGTATCATGTATTGCGATAATTGCTTTTAGACCTGACTGTTCGTCTTGGCAAAATACTAGTTGCTCGTAATCGTATTCCTTCATATACTTAAAAATTTCCATTCCTAATTCCTCCTCTATGATCTTTCCGAAGTTAGTAAGGCTAATGCTAGTGAATATAATTTACTCTCAGCTGAATCAGCACGAGAAGTTAATACTATAGGAGATTTGGCGCCGTTTATTACACCGGCAACCTTGGCGTTTGAGAAATAAATGAATGATTTATATAGTGCATTCGCCACTTCAATAGAAGGGGCAAGTAAAATATCAGCCTTTCCAGCTACTTCAGACTCAATTCCTTTTTGTTGAGCAGCCTCTAATGATACTGCGTTATCAAATGCTAACGGCCCATCCACAACACAATTCTTTATTTGACCTCTTCGTTGCATTTGGGTTAGAGATGCAGCATCGACCGTAGGCTGCATAGTAGGATTAACTACCTCAACTGCAGCTAAAGGGGCTACTTTAGGTAGTTCCACTCCAATAGCTCGGGCTACTTGTACAGCATTTGATATAATCTGAGCTTTTTCCTCGAGATTTGGTTCGAGATTCATACCAGAATCAGTTAGCAGAATAAGCCGGTCTTGGTTCGGTATCTCAAATAACGCAACGTGAGATAAAACATTCTTTGTTCGAAGACCATATTCTTTGTTTAAAACAGCTTTCAGTAAAGTTTTTGTATCAATGTTTCCTTTCATCACAACATCAGCATTCCCACTAGACACAGCTTTAACAGCTTCTGTGGGAGTTGCTTCTACATCGCTGACATGGATTACTTCAAGCTCTTCTCTATTTATATCTAGAGAAATACTTTGAGCAAGATTGGTAATTGTACTTTCATCACCAAATAATTGAAAGTGAGCTAGGTTAGAATCAAGAGCCAGTTGAACTGCTTTTAATATTCCTTCATCTGCAGCTTGTGCAACAGCCACTTTCTTGTGATGAGTTTTGTCTACTTGTTCCATTATAGAATTTAATTTCATATCAATCATCCTTCTCTATAAACCTTATGCAAAAACCGTGCCAACTGCCTAATGTTTGAAAGCGCTTTTATGGCGGTTGAATAACCGTGCAAAATATTGCTTATCACGAAAAATCTTGCATGCTATCTCTGTCAATTTGGTATTTATCTAATTTATAGTATAGGTTTCGAATAGAGACCCCTAATGCTTTAGCTGTTTTCGTTTTGTTAAACTGATTGGAACGATATGCTTCTTTCAGTACTTTCTTTTCATATAAGTCCAATGTCTCTTGGAGGTTTTTGCCATTCCAGCCCTCTGTAACATTTTCACTTTCTACGTTGGAGTTTTTAGGGTGTTGCCATAATTCCGGGATATGAGATAAACGTATCTCTTCTTCATTCATCGACATATAAATCATGGCACGCCCAATAATATTTTCTAGTTCTCTAACATTTCCAGGCCAATCATATGCTTTCAAGTACTGTAAAGCTTCCTCGTTTATTTCTCTTACATTCCGCCCATAATCTTGATTTAACTTTTGGACAAGGTGTAACACGAGACCCGGTATATCTAATCGTCTTTCGCGTAATGGAGGAATGAAAATAGGCAAGCGATTTAACCTGTAATATAAGTCTTCTCGGAATGTGTGGTTCACAATGGCTTTCTCCATTTTCACATTCGTTGCAGCGATTACTCGCACATCAATATTAATCGGTTTTGTTCCACCTACTCGAACTATTTCATGTTCTTGCAGTACACGGAGCAGCTTGGCTTGCATATGAAGGGAAAGCTCTCCTATTTCATCTAAAAAGATACTCCCATGATTCGCTTCCTCAAAAAGCCCTCTTTTCCCTCCGCGTTTTGCTCCAGAAAAGGCACCTTCTTCATATCCAAATAATTCGCTTTCTAGAATAGACTCTGCAATGGAAGCACAATTGACACGAATAAATTTATTGTGACGTCGATTACTTTCATTATGAATCGCATGGGCGAATAACTCTTTCCCTGTTCCTGATTCCCCACGGAGTAAGACGGTCGCAGGTGTTTTAGCTCCGACTTTTGCCTGCTCTAAAGCCAGCGTCATCTCCGAAGAATCACCAATAATATCATCGAATGTGTACTTCGCTTCGAGATTACGAATAATCTGTCTTGCTTTCTTCAACTCACTTGTAAGGGACTGTATCTCAGATACATCATGCAAAACCCCTACACTTCCTTTTAACTTTCCATCGACTATGACTGGAGCTACATTGACTAATACTTCTTTCTTAGCAGGACCTACGCTCATTCGTACCCCGCGAACTGGTCGGCGAGTTTGCAACACACGCATGTGCATACTCTCTCCTTCTGAAATGTCTGCCGTTGCAGGTTGACCAACAATTTCTTTTTCCGTAAGACCAGTGATTCTTGTATAAGCAGGATTAATCATGATTCCCAAGCCATTTTCATCTACTACAGATATAGCTTCTTCAGAGGATTGAATAATTGCCTCTAACATTGTTTTAACTTCTTTTAAATCAGTAATTTCTTCCGCTAAATCGACTACTTCCGTAATATCTTTAAATACAGAAAAAGCACCCATTAACTCATCATTAGGACCAATTAAAGGGATTCTTGTCGTAACAATCTTACGGCCATTCTCTAATGATAACTTCTGATTTACTTCTTTGCGCCGAACTTTTAGCACTTGTGGAAGTCTTGTTGTTGGGATTAGCTCTTGAATATTCTTTAGGGTACCTTCTTCTTTCTTCACCCCTAATATGCGTTCTGCACTTCGATTCATGAAGGTTACCTTTTCTTCACCGTCGATCACTACCATACCATCATGAATAGAATTCAGGATAAGCTCTTGGTTATTGGTTTGCCGTTTCAATTCAGATAATAAATTGTTTTTTTCCTCTAACAGTTCAGAGGTTATGTATGCTACGGAGCCGGGTATTACGACCGTTTTCTTCGATCGTTCTTGGAGGAGTTCTTCAAAGACTTCCTCATCGCCTGTGGCTTCTATTACAATATCAATGTTCTCATGTATCCAGCGTTTCCAATCTTGACCTGTGCGAATATTCTTTTGCTTTGCAAGTTGAATCCCAGGTGCATCCTCATGAATATCTACAACTGCCACAATATCCATCATATCCGTTCCGCTTAACAGAGTTAAAAGGGCTGTGCCACCTTTCCCTCCTCCTACAACAAGTACTCGTTTCATATTCATCATCACCTTGCAATTATTTGCATACTTCAACTATACTCCAACCTGCACAATATAGCAAGTGTCATTGTGCTTTTCATGATATAGGTAGTTTGCTATACTACAATTGGAAGTTACAAAGAGGGAGAGACCGTTTATGATTCGAATTATAGCCCTTTTTATCTTGGTTATCCCTGGTGCGTCTGCTGTTCTTGGAATCAAGATTATGCGGGATACTTTATTTGGGATAGAATACCCAATATTGTTTACATTATGGTTTCAATTTATCGTTGGTTTTTTATTATTTCTATTAGGTCTTGCTTTTATTGCAGGCTTCATTTTATACAGAGATAGGAAGCTAGGAAAAACGAAAGGACGCTTTAAATCATAATGAATGCCAGAGGACGCTTAATCGTCCTCTTTTTTTGTTTTAGCGATAAATTCCAGTGAAAAGTCTCATTCGACTAGTATTATGCAACCTTTACATAACTTCGACACATTAATATTCTTCACTATGCTTTTCTATTTTTAATCACCTCACTATGTTTCAGGAAGATTCACTAAAACAGCATTAAAACGCTCAACACCCATGAGCACCACTAATCGCTGAGATTTTGTTGTTATTTTTTGTTATACTAAATTAGTGATTAAAGGTCTAGATTAATTACATATAAGGAGGGAAGCCTTCATGGAAAAATATTTAGAGATTTTCAAAACCCAACATCCATTTAATTTACTGACTGAAGAACAATGGAACAAAATTTTCACTGGTGCTTCTCTACAATCTTTTCATACAAATCAATTCATATTTCATGAGGACGAAGATGAAGATGATATAGATATTTACTTTGTGTTAACAGGACTTGCAAAGAACATTATGCATAAAGACAACGGAAAGCAAATATCAGTCCGGTTCTACTATCCTAATGACCTTATTGGAATTATGATTATGCTTACAAGCGGGGAAATGAAATTCTCTGTTCAAGCTTTAGAAGAAACAAAAACGCTTCGTTTTAACAAAGCGAACTTTTTAGAGGTAATGTCGGAAAATCAAGACTTCTCAAAAGTTGTTATGGAAGGTATCAGTAATTTAATGAAAAGTCTTTATCATGAGATAAAACATAAAGCAAAGGACACAGATGATGACTCACATGATCGCGATTTATTTAAGCAACGTGTCCTAACCTACTCCGAATCTCCCACACTAATCAGTTCAGAGAACACACTAGTGGAGGCAGTTGAAAAAATGGAGGCTCAAAAAGCTGGTGGCTTAATTGTGTGTGATGAAGAACAACGTTTACTTGGTGTATTAAATTATCAAGATATCTTTAAAGCTTATTTAAAAAATGACTTCCATAGCTATGTGAAGGATTATGTAAAAGAGGAACCTTACTTCGTTTCCGAACGTGACTTTATTTATGATGCTATTTCATATTTGAAACATAATCCAGCCAGTATCATACCGGTTTTACACCGTTACAAGGTAGTTGGGCAGTTACGGCAGACATCCTTCTTAAAAATGCACGATTCTGTCTATTTTGATTTACGCTATCAAATCCAAAAATCTTCTACCCTTGATGAATTAAAAAATTTAGCTCCAAGATACAATCAATCCTTTCAAGAATTCGTATCTCAGTTACTTAAAGACCAAATGTTTGCTTATGATGTATGTGAATTAATTTCAAGCTATAATGATGAACTCCATAATCAAGTGATACATCTAGCCGAACAAGCAATGTTAAAAGAAGGATATGGCACACCACCAATGAACTATTGTTTTATTGTAATGGGAAGTGAAGGAAGAAAAGAACAAGCTTTTAGTACGGACCAAGACAATGGAATTATCATCGATAACTATGAACACCTCGATAACAAAAAAGACATTGAAGAGTTCTTCGAGATATTCACTGAGAAAATCAATTACATGCTAGAGTCATGTGGCTTTCCACTATGTTCAGGTGGAATCATGGCAAAAGAAACAAAATGGAGAAAATCACTACAATCTTGGTTCAATTCCATTCATACCTGGTTAGATAAAATGGACGCAGAAGAAATAAGGGACTTCACAATCTTCATGGACTTTCGACCAATTGTTGGAGACTTTTCCCTTGCTTATCAATTAAGAGAATATGTAACCAAGCGGGTTCAGCGATCTTTAAACCTTCAACAATTACTCATGAAGGATACGCTTCGCTTCCGTGTTCCTATTCAACCATTCGGCAGAATTACCGCAACAGGCAGAACCAGAGTGCTTAATTTAAAGAAATCCTCTATCATGCAAATTGTTAATGCTGTCCGAATTTATACTATTAAATATGGTGTGGAAGAAGTGAATAGCATTAAGCGCCTTGATATATTAGAAGAGCATGAACGGTTTCACCCTAGAGATGCTGAAAACGCAAAGCTTTCCTTGCATCGTTTATTAAAATTTCGACTAGAGCAAAACTTGAAAGAAATTCGTCATGATCAGCCATTGTCTAATGACATCAGTTTAGTCTCTTTGAATAAATCTGAACGAAAAGAATTAAGGGATGCACTCCTTATAGCTAAAAGACTCCAACAGGTACTTGAGTTAAGCTATAATCGAAATCGGGTGGTATAGTGCTACCTATTGATTTAGAAATTTTAAAATATATCCTGTTCGAGAAGCCACTATATGCTTATAAAATCAGACCTTACTTAAGAACAGTAGACTACACTGAGTTAAAAATTCGTTTAGAGAACTACCAAAGAGACGAAAGCCTTCTTACAAAGGATCTATCAACAGCGCCGTTCACGATTTTTGATTTAGAAACAACTGGACTACTACCAGAGGTCGGACATGAGATTATATCAATTGGAGCCATACGCATATATGGTACACAACATATCCAGTATGAACGTTTCCATCAGCATATTTATCCCATTAGACCTGTCCCCAAACGAACACTTGAACTTACGGGTATGTCACGTGAAGACTTAAAAAATGGTCATTCATTTTGTGATGCCTATTATAACTTCCTTGAATTCAGTAAGGACACTATTCTCGTCGCATATCCTGCTGCATTTGATATGAACTTTTTACAAACGATGCTCAAGAGATGGAAACTCCCTGTTAAAACGCCATACTCTGTTGATGCTCAATCGCTGGTCAAACAATTATATCCAAACAATAAAATTCAGCTTGATACTATTATATCGGACCTCGGTATAAGTAAACTTGAACGACACCATGCACTGAATGATGCAACGATGACAGCTGAGTTATTCCAGAAGTTATTACAGGACTGTATGGATTTAGGCATGCAAACACCAGGTGAGTTAATTAACTATGCACAAAAGAAAAGCTGAAGAAGTCTAATTTGACCTCTTCAGCTTTGTTTCGTTATTTTGTTTCAAAAAATGCCTTATATAATGATTGAACAGCTGGTTCTAAACCTTCAGCTTTCACTCCAAACATCATAGACACTTCAGATGATCCCTGGTTAATCATTTCAATATTTACACCCGCATCAGAGAAAGCAGTGGATGCTTTACTTGTAACACCGATTGTACTATTCATACCTTCTCCTACAATCATAATCATAGCTAAGTCACGATCAATCGTAACTGTATCCACCTTTAGTTCATCCTTAATACGTTGGATAACGATTTCTTCTTTTTCTGATGTCAATTGATTTTCTCTTAATATGACAGACATATCATCAATTCCAGAAGGTGCATGCTCAAAAGATATATCCTCTTCTTCTAAAATTTGCAATAAGTGACGGCCAAAACCTTTTTCACGGTTCATTAGGTATTTACTAACGTAGATACTTATAAATCCGTTATCACTAGCAATTCCTACAACAGGACCATTTGTTATATCTCTTGTAGCCGAAATCATCGTTCCTTTTTTATCAGGATGATTCGTATTCTTAATAGAAACTGGAATCTTCGCTTTAAATGCTGGGATAAGGGCTTCATCATGGAAGACAGAAAAACCTGCATACGAAAGTTCACGCATTTCTTTATAGGTTAATTCATTAATTTCCTGTGGAGATTGGACAATCTTTGGATTCACACAATAAACAGAGTCCACATCCGTGAAGTTTTCGTATAGATCTGCTTTAACTCCAGCAGCAACAATGGAACCAGTAATATCTGATCCACCTCTTGGAAATGCCATTAACTTATTGTCTTTTGTATAACCAAAAAATCCAGGAATTACTTGTATTTCTTCTCTACCTCGGAGGTTGTACAAATGATCAAAGCTTTCATCTAATACTTGAGCTCTTCCAGGTTCATCACTAACAATTATACCCGCTTCTTGTGGGTGAACGTAAGTTGCTTTATACCCTAAAGAGTTTAAATATTGACTAAGTATTTTGGCTAACGTATCTTCGCCAGTTGCTTTTAAAGCATCCATCTTGTGAGTGAATACCGTCTCTCCTTGCAAAATAGAGAGTAGATTATCTTTCACTTCCTCAACAATTTCTTTCGTTAGATCTAATTCATCTAAAATGTCATTAAACCGACTAAGCAACGCTTCTAGAACGGAAGAATAATCTTCATTTCGCACACTACGCTCACCTAGCTCGATTAATAAGTCTGTTACCTTTTGATCTTCTGAGTGACGTTTTCCAGGTGCAGAAACGACTACGAATTTACGCTCAGAATCAGAGATAATAATATTTGCTACTTTTTGTAGTTGAGCTGCACTTGCAACTGAACTACCTCCAAATTTTGCTACTTTCATGTATGATCACCACTTCTTGTACTTTTCATATAATTCATAATCTTATCATGAATACCCCAATGTTGTAAGACTTTTTTCAAATATTTTTTAATTCGTTACCACGTTATATCATTAAAGAATTATGATGTTTTTCTATTAAAATGTCTGAAAATTAACATAATCAATAAAGCAAATGCAGGAAATTGAATATGGATGTGTCGAATTATTTAGTGAAAGGTTTAATAAAGGGGGCATTTAAATGCATGACGACGGAGAAATCAATACATTTCTAGGATTAACCGAAGTTCAGGAACTGACCGGAATACCAAAGGCAACTCTGAAAAGGTATTTAATAAACCACCAAGAATTTATTGAAGTAAAAAAGGTAGGTAGGCAAAACAAATTAAAGGCTACAGACTTAGACACAGTTAAAACAATAAGGCAACTTTATAATGATGGCTACAAAAGAGAAGACATTAATGCAAAATTTAAAGGCCCACAAGTTATGGATCAACTACCTCCACATACTTCGAACAAAGAACTGGGTGATGACGTAAAAGAAATAAAAAGGTTATTACTATCACAACAACGTGAAAATGAACAACAACGACAATTCAATGAGCATCTTTTATACGAAATTCGCCAATTAAAAAACGAACTCAGGCGTTTCGATGAAGAGCGATTTTCATCTTTAGAGAATGAACTGAATGAGACCATACAATCCTTAAAAGAAGTATCTTCTTCACAAGATGCACCAAAAGGACATTGGTTCAGTCTTAGTCGTATGTTTGATAAACAAAAAAAAGAATAGCTATTCCACCCAACTAATCCCATCACCAGAACGGAGTATATATCTATTATGATAAGCCCAAACATCCAAATCAATAGCGCTTAGTAAAGAACGTGAATAATATATTGTTCATGTTCTTTTTATTTGTATATACACTATGTAATATCGCATCAAAAAAGATAGTTATGTTAAAGTTTGGTGTTGATTTTGGAATCAAATAATCTAAATAGTTTCATTCATATAAGAAACATAATCTGGAATAAGATTTTTGGTGCTGAGTGGTTGAATCGTTGGGGATTCACTCGCTTTCCGCGGACAATCGGTGAAGCCTCCTCGTTCAGGATTCGCCTCTCTGCGGGGTCTTCACACAATCGTTTTTCCGCAGGAGTCTCGCAAATTCCCAACGATTCAACGCCATGTATTGGAGTACTTATCTAGGAAGGTATTTGCCTTTCAATTGGAATAAGGGGAAGTTTCAACACTATTAACGCATATATTCCGGGTGGTAAAACATGCTGTATCAAGGAATTTAGGGTTATAAACAGATTGATTAATCTGTTAACATCATTATACTCAACTTGGCACTAACTACGATGGATCTGTTATCCTACATACCGATGGGCGGAGGGAAATGGTGAGACTCCTCAGGAAGAAGGGACAATGCGAGACCCCACAGAGAGGCGTAGCCGAACGAGGAGGCTTGCATGTTCCTCCGCGGAAAGCGAACCATTTCAACCCAGGCCCTCCCTCACAAACGTAACAAGTCCAGCCTCACCAGTTATGTTGTTGAAGAACATAAAACTTTTTCATTATTATATCAACAACAAACTTTAACACAGCCAAAAAAATAAAAACCTCAAAGCATGGAGTGGATTAAATAATACACCCAATGGCATAAGAGGTTTAGATAAAGCACTGGTATAGTAAGTTTTGGAAAAGATGTAGTTTGTAACCAGTGTAAGCATAATAAATTATAAGTTCATGAGCATTTTTCGTGTTTTAAACAGCCATGTGCTCCAAGCGAAGTTTATCTGCCACCATGGCAATAAACTCAGAATTGGTAGGCTTTGCTTTTGTCATGGATACAGTGTAACCAAATAGGGATGATATGGAATCGATGTTACCACGGCTCCAAGCCACCTCAATAGCGTGACGAATGGCACGTTCTACTCTAGATGCTGTAGTATTGTATTTTTTAGCGATGTCAGGGTAAAGCACTTTCGTGATGGAACCTAATAACTCAATGTCGTTATATACCATTGAGATAGCTTCACGAAGATACATATATCCTTTAATGTGC
>NZ_AVBF01000146.1 GCF_000770635.1 Pontibacillus yanchengensis Y32 | reverse complement strand
TTGATGATTGGAACCTTTTTTCTTAGGTTTACTTCTATAATCTATGGGTTTATTTCCGTTCATGGCATTGTACTTTCTTAAGTTCACTGCCATGAACGCAAATCCTAATTCATTATGAACATTCTCGTTGCCCCTAACGGACATTCGAGTGAAATGCAAATTAGCCTTCAAGAATCCAAAAACTGGTTCTTCGTCTGTTTTACGTTTCCCGTAGATTTCTCCCGTTTTCTCGTCCGAAAGCTTCTCTTTAACCATATTCTTTTGTTGTT
>NZ_AVBF01000071.1 GCF_000770635.1 Pontibacillus yanchengensis Y32 | reverse complement strand
CCACCTTAATAATTCAAAATCTGTGTCTTGACTATTGGGTCCACCTTAGATTGACTCCGCATCTTTTTTTAAGTCTATGTTAAAGTTTGGTGTTGATTTTGGAATCAACTAATCTAAATAGTTTTATTCAAGATAAGAAGCATAATGTTGAAGACTTGGATTTGAGATAATTTATATAATTACCATTACTAACTGGTCGAAAAAGAGGGATGTTTCCGTTGCTTTCGTGAGAATAAAGATGGCCGTGGAACAACTCGCGTCCTGCCGGCGAGCTGGCAAGCCTCCTCGAGCCCAAGAGCGGGGGTCTGCGGGGTCTCGCCTACCTCTTTCTCCGGCGGGAGTCTCCTTGTTCCACGGCCACCTTTGCTTTTTTGGAGGGACGGAAACATGGCCAGAAAAGGGAGTTTTAGATTGTGGCTCCTGATTTTCAAAAGTCGCTCCAGAACCCATATTTATGGCAAAAGGTTGCTTCTACGCATAGCAAACTCGATCAATTTTATGGCAATTGAGGCCGTAGGTCCGATTGCAACATATTGGCAGGGTTGGGTGGGAAACAAGGAGACTCCCGCGGGAGGAAGAGGTAGGCAAGATCCCCTGAGGGCGTTTTCCCTGAAGGTAGCAATGATTCAGGGGAGGTTCAACTAAAAACGTCACATCGTGTGACAACGTTGAACTACCCTACGTCGTGTAGGGCAGCAGGACGCGAGTTGTTTCCCATACAACCCTAACCCTCATAAAGTATCGGACCTCACCCTTAAAATATCTCGAATCCAAGTATTCAATATAATGGTGCTATTATGGAGGAACATAAAACTATTTCATATTATTATATCAACAACAAACTGGAACACAGCCTTTTTAAATGGTAAGGGTGGGCATCTGCATAATTTAAATAGTTATAGACATGCCACATCCCCCCCTTCGCTAATTGGGTACCTGTGTTTTTAAGGCATGATTCTTGCATTAACATAGCCAGATATACATGAGGACAGTTGCAAACCAAATGTATGTATTTTGCAATAATGGTACATACCTATCTTTTATTTAATCTAATAATGTTGTCTATACATCTAAACTAGATATGAATAGAATAATCTAACGCTTATAGAAGGGAGGAGTAAACATGTCTAACGAAAGAGAAGAACGTCGCCGTCAAATCGTAATTAAAGCTGATCGGGTTGTTATTCAAGCAGACAATGTAGATGTAATTGAGGATGATCACAGAAGAGATGACCGTAGAAGAGCTGGCAGACGTAGAGGTAGAAGAGACCCGTGGGGATTTCATAGATATGAAGAGTAATTTAACAAAAGGAACTTTCTATTGAAGAAAGTTCCTTACTATTCTTACGTTTGTTTGTAGCATAGAACCATCCACTCATCAATTGCAAAAGCTTCTATAGATTCTTCATTCTCAATTATATAAAAGTAATCTTTGATCTCTTGTGGAGCTGACTGCATAAACGCGCGTACTTTTTCCATTTGAAGCTCATTATCCATCGTTCTCGTTAACCAATCATCAAAGGGGAGTTTCTTTTTTCTTGTAGTCTCTTTTTTAACGGTTAACGAACTATTTGATAGGTATTGCTTCCATTCTGCTATACGAAGTGCTCTATTATGACTAGGATCGCGCATTTCTTCGAACGTGTTATAAAAATAATCTAATTCATCTTCATTAGCAGCAATGTTATCAATCATAATAAACAGACCATTTGATTTTAGTACTCTTGCTGATTCTTGGATGAAATGTTCTGGGTTTGGAAAATGGTGAGGGGCAATTCGGCATGTGACAAAATCGAAAGTGTTATCTAGGAAGGGTAAGTCTTCTGCATCGGCTTTGACATAATGTATGTTATCAATTGTTTGTAGTGTAGTTGCTGTATTGTTAAGCATTGCTTTTGTTAGATCAGTCGCGAATACTTCCTTTACATAGGGTGCCAGTTGTTTAGCAACATGACCGCCACCAGTGGCAATATCTAGTACTGACCAATGCTTTTCTGGTTTAGCCCATTCCACCATTAAGGGTAAATCTTCCCCAGAGGAGTGTGTTGTACTGGTAACGTACTTATCAGGATATTTCGAAAAGGTTTGCTGAATTCTACGTTTTGATTCATCGTTCATTTCCCTCAACCCCTTACTTTTGTCTCTCCCTTTATCATATTCGATAAGAATGAAGAAAGATAGTAAATAGGCCTAAAGCACTTATATTAATCGTATGATTTGAAAAAGATGGTGAGAATTGGTTATCTTAAAAGCAAGGTTTACATTTACTAAAAGGAGACTCTACATGAGCAACCGGAGAATAATGCCCCCAACCTATTTTTTGATGTATTTACTTTTATCTTTAATCTTACACTTTACAATACCAGTGATGATGTTCATAACCTTTCCTTTTAATTTAATAGGTATTGTTCTGCTTATCATCGGTATTGGTATTAACATATGGGCAGATCAATTGTTTAAAAAGTATGAAACTACTGTAAACCCATTCGAGGAATCTAATTCCTTAACAAAGGAAGGTCCATTTGTTTATTCTCGTAATCCGATGTATTTAGGATTTCTTTCTATGCTAGTAGGAGTTTCTTTACTACTAGGATCATTAACTTCATTACTTGGTCCAATTTTATTTTTTATAGTAATTAATACAGTTTTTATACGTTATGAGGAGCAAGATTTAGAAAAAACATTTGGTGAGGAATATATGAAATATAAACAGAGAGTTCGACGCTGGGTTTAGGTTAAATTCGAGCAATTTCAATATAGGAAAAAGCCTTAGAGTAGAGAAGGAGAACGAAATGGAAGATAGATTAAATGTAAAAGACACTCTATATTCGTTTCATGCAAATTCAGGTTGTTATAGTGAAGAAACCAATATGTATACACTTATCGAACAAATGCTTCATCATATAGGAAGCACAGACGCAGAATTAAGAGACAATCTCATCTATAGCACTTTTGGTAACTTCATCATGGGAGAAGCGCTGACGATTCAACAAATTGAATATGTTATGCACACTTGCTTACGTGAAGATTTTTTGTTTTTTCGTATAGGTGAAAACGAAGGGGACGGTGTCTTTACTCGGTCATTTTCTTCTCTGGTAATAGCCTTAATCTTAGAAAAGGATAGGGCTACATACTACTTGCCAAGGCAGCTAGCTAATAGAGCTATTCTTCAGAGTATTCAATACTTGTATAAAGAACAAGACGTTCGAGGATATGTCGATCAAAAAGGATGGGCACATAGTATAGCCCATGGGGCGGATTTACTTGAAGCATCTATTCGACATCCTTTATTTGAATTAGAATTAGCTGAGTCTTGTTTAGAATCCATTGAAGCTTGTTTGTTTAAAGGGAAGGTCTACATAGATGATGAAGATGAACGTTTGCTTATTGCGATGGAAGCCTTAATTGATAGAGGTCTTGATGAGAAAGTACTAACAGATTGGATTTCTACAATTTCAATTAGACTACAACAATTGGAAAAGCAAGAAGGACATACTATATCTTTTTTTCGACAGAAGACAAATGTGATGAACTTTTTGAAATCCTTGTACTTTCGGTTAATGTCTGAGCAAGTAAGCTCATTGCCGATGAATAAAACAAGGGAAATCGTCGATCTGTGGCATACCAAAATATATGGATAACACGATTGTGTTTAAGTCAGCTCAAGTTTTTGTGCTGTCTTTTTTTATGGATTAGCCCTGTTAAAGCTTCGTGAATATCACTATTTCAGAAACGTACCATACTAACCTGGTTATGTTTCCGTATTTCCCAACGTTATTCTCACGAAAGCAAAGGGAACATCTCCTTTTTTTGCTAAGCTAAATAGTTGTTAAAAGTTTTTCGTATCATTCCTCTAATAGGGAATGACAACTCTTATCAATTATTTTTCTGTATAGCAACAATATAGTTTGACGTAGATTTTAAAAAGGTTCTAAAACTTCATAAAATCTACTTACCTGCAAATACTAACCATGTAAAACTGAGCAGGAAGTGAGGGGTTAAATGATGAAAAGGGTTATAACTGTATTTATTATTATGGTCGGATGTTCACTTATATTAGGTACGGGTGCAGAGATTGGTTATTCTATGCCTGAGAAAGTACCTGGTAACCTAGATTTTAGTGATGTCACCTTCATGAACTCAGAGACGAAAAGAGACGAGGATATTGAAAAAGCATTTAGTGAAGTATATGATGTGAAACCTGGAGATAACGTACGGTATTACTATAATCGAATTGATTTAAATGATGATCATAATCCTGAGACATTTGTATTTCTAGTGGGCCCTAATGTTTGTGGCACAGGTGGATGCAGTGCTCTTATTCTGCAAAAAGTTGATAAACAATACAACGTCATTTCTAAATTCTCTTTAGTAAGGAACCCGATTATAATCAGAGAGAAAATGACAAATGGTTGGAACAACATTCTTATGTATGTAGCTGGGGGAGGAGCTGAGCCTAGTTATAGGGAGATTGTATTTGATGGGGAAACGTATCCTAGTAACCCTTCTGTCCAACCTAAGATAGAAGATGAGAAAATCCAAGGTCTAGGAATTATTAATGATGATATAGCTAAATCAAAAGGAATTACCTATTGATTCCAAAATAATTTGAATTTTGTTTAGCCATACTACGTTGTAGATACTGATAGGAGGGATACCTTATGGAGAAAAAACGAGACCCTAAACAGGGAAAAAACACGACAAAACCAAATGAAAATCATCAACAAAAGGAAGCATCTAACAGTAACCATAAAGATGAATCAGAGATAAATCGAGTTGTGAATGTGTACGATCCCTTATAAGGTGAACTATAATAAATTACAAAAAGCGCATTCCTTTTAGGGATGCGCTTTTATTGATAGCAAAGCTTGTTTCTGTTTTCTAAAGGACGACAAAGTTAGTTCTGAAACTTATGATACCAAAGAACTCCTGTTTTAATAACTCTAGGAAGTATCCCCTTTAGAGGGTAATAAAAGGTTAATCCGAAGCCATCTTGTTTACCTAAGGAACCTAATGTCCCTTTTACGGTGATTTTGGATGGTTTTTTAGGATCTTTACCTTTTAGGATTGAACTCAGGACATCAGCAATTTGTTTTCCTTGTTGTTCAGCTAGTTGCGCACTTGGCGGTAGCTCTAGGCTTGCGCAATCTCCCGTTACATAAATATTTTGATGTTCCGGGATTTGATGGTAGTCATTTAGAATGACCCTACCAGCATTGTCCTTTTTAACATCTAGCTTGTCCACGACTTTGCTTGGTTTAATGCCTGCTGTCCAAATAGTGACATCACTGAGTAAGCAAGTCCCAGCATTACATAAAATGTTTGGTTCCACGTAGTCAACCTTTGAATTGTAAACTAGTTCAACGTCATGTTCTTTAAACCAATCTATGGCATGTCCTTGGATTGATTCTGGGAAAGCCTTTAGGATGCTATCTCCACGATCAAGGAGACGAATGTTTATATCAGGTCGGCTTTCACGTAGCTCTGAAGCCATTTCCACTCCACTTAATCCTCCACCCACAATGGTAGCGGTTCCATAGTTCTTCATATTATTAACGGCCTCATATGTTTGGCGGGTTTTTTTGATGGTGGATATTTTATGTGTATATTCACTAGCACCATCAATACCATGAAAGTTATCTTCTGAACCAAGTCCAATAATAAGGTAGTCATAATATACCTTCTCTGTATGACGTAAAAAAACAGATTGTTGTTCTACATTCAGATGAAGGATCTCGTCTGCTATAACTCGCATGTTCTCATGTTTTGGAAAAGGGGAGCGGATATCCTTTTCAGCAATAGTCCCTGCAGCTAATGCGTAAAACTCTGTTTTCATTGAGTGATAAGGATTGCGATCAATTAATGTTATTGTGGTATCCCGATCTGTGTTGGAAAGAAGCTGTTGGGCAATTTTTACCCCCCCATATCCTCCGCCTAATATCACGATGCGGTTCATGTAAATCACCTCTTGTTATGTATATACATTACTATTTTATCATTCATTTCGTTGTATGAAAGCGAAAACATTAAAAAGCTGGAAAGGATTTAAGAAAAGTTTACATTATATTCATGAATGTATCTATAGGTGTTCATAGGGTGGAATAAAATGTTAAAGTGTGTGGTGGCTATATACAGAAAAAGGAGGATTTTCAATATGAGAGAAGAAGCCTTGATTAAACAATGGACTTATTTCTATTTATTTGTGACATTCTATCTCATTTCAATCATATTAAATTTCCCTTTTCCTCATGAGTATCCATTAGGGGAGCAGATTATCTCTATTTTTGGAATCCCACTTGCAACTACGCAAGATGTACAATATTTAGGTATTGCTACATTGGTTATTTTTATAACTAGTCTCTTTTTTTTAGGTCACTCATTAGTTAGGTACCATAAACGCTTGATTATACTAGCCATCATACTGTCGGGAGTTATCCCTGCTATTAGTATTGATGTATATCAAAACACACTTGCTTCTGGTATTTATGCTGTATCCTATAATCGGGATGCTAGTTCGTGTAACTTCAATATGATTGAGGAGGATACCCTCCAAGGTGAATGTGAGCTCCCTTTAAAAAATAATAGTGGGGATCAGGTTTCTTTTTCCATCGGTTTTTATGAAGACCATGTCTTTGAGAGAAGAACAGTTTCTATCATGAATGAAAAGGGCCCTTATCAAGTAACGTTAGAAGGTCATGAACAAAAAGAACTATCTATTTCAACAACTATCGATGTATCCCAAATGGAAAGTCATATAGAAAACGGTAGTGCTTCTCATGTGAATATCAAGCTATCTTCTGGTGAAGCCTTTCGTGATTTATAACAAGCAAAAATGAAGGAGTAGGAAAGGTGGCAGAAGAATTTAAATTTGATTTTAGCAAATAAATACGTAAAGATGGCATTCATAGTCGGAATCCCGTCTTTAATCATATTCATCTTAATACTTTTCTTTTACCTTCTGAAATAAAATGGATTTGCTCTTGTTTTATCATAAGTGGGTACATTATCTATTTTACCTGGAGGTTTTTCGAAAAACGAAAAAATCGGAAAGGTCAGGAAGAAAGACACAGCAGTAGTTTTTGTTAGATAAGTAATCTATAATAGTGTAGGTAGCATCAGTCTTATGGCTGATGCTTTCTTACACTTTTAGGAAGTTTGGATTCCTATATTAAAAGGAAATAAGAGCAATTAGGAATTTGTTTGGATTAGGGCTTAAACGTAGCGCCTTTCTTATATTCAAGGAGAGTTAAATATGATTATTCTATCTTTTAGTATCTCAGCAATTGTCGTTATCATTGGAGCCATTTATTTAAACCAGTTTGGTGATGTAATTAGTAAAAAAACTTCTTTAAGTGGTGCTGCGGTAGGAACCTTTCTCATTGCGGGAGCAACCTCTTTACCAGAAGTAACTACGAGTATTACTGCTGTATATATTGATAATGCTGATATTGCAGTTGGTAATATGCTTGGGAGTAATGTCTTCAATCTTTTGATTATTGCCGTAATGGATGTTCTATATCGTAAACAAAGGTTGTTCCAAGCTGTCAGTGCACGAGCGAATATTCCCACAGCAAGTATAGGGTTACTATTTATGATTACGTTGATAGTAGCCTTATTTCGCCCTGGAACGATTGAACTGTTCAATATCGGAATTGAGATGCTTGTTATCTTCGTATTATATTTTTTGTATGTGTTTTTTACAAGTTCAAGTGGAGAACAAGAGGAAGACGTACCGGAGAAGGATTATTCCAAACGAAGTGCTGTTGTGGGCTTTATAATTGCTGCCGTAGTGGTGTTCATATCTGGAAGTGTTTTGTCAATTTCAGGTGATCGCCTTGCGCAAGTTACAGGTATGAACGCAAGCTTTGTGGGGAGTATTCTCATTGCAGCTGCCACCTCCTTGCCTGAGTTAGTAGCTGTATTAGCTGCAATTCGATATTCCAACTATAGTATAGCGATTGGCTCTATACTGGGCAGTAATCTATTTAATATTCAAATCCTAGCGTTAACGGATGTATTTTATCGAAAAGAGCCTATCTTGAAAGCAGTAGCAACAAGCAACCTATACACAGCTTGCCTTGGTATTTTTATGACACTTGTTGTGATGTACAGCTTATTAAGAGCTAATAAAAACCAGAATACATTGGTGTACGCTACACCTTCGATAATAATGGTTGTTGTGTATTTAGTAGTCTCCTATATGTTGTTTTAGGATGTTGCAAAAATTTTATCCACATGTTTTGCTAATCAATGTAACAAAAAATGTTTTAAACTTGTATAAAAAAGAAATAGGGGAACCAAGGAAGTCAAGTGGTAATGATACCGATTGATGCCCAATACAAGATAGCAAAGGAGGAGATGTCAATGCGGTATCTTGTGGTTTCAGATATACATGGTGAATTTTACAAATTAGAAGAAGTCCTACAGGAGGCATCTTTTGATTCGAAAGAAGACCAATTGATTTTGTTAGGTGATTATATAGATAGGGGGCCGTATTCTCGTGAAGTGGTGGCTAAAGTAAAGGAACTTGTTGAAAAACAAGGAGCTATTGCTATAAAAGGTAATCATGATGACCTTTTTATTCGTTCAAAAGACGATGAAGAAGCAATGGACTTATGGGAGATGAATGGTGCTTCAAGTACACTCAAGTCCTATAATGGAGTAAGTGAAGAAATGAAGGAACATCGAGAGTGGCTGGAGAACCATCTCCGTCTTTATTATGAGACCGATCAGTATATATTTGTTCATGCAGGCTTAGAACCTAATGTTCCCCTTAATGAACAGAAGGAAGATACCATGCTATGGACACGCCACACAGAAACGATTGGACTTGGTAAAACAGTTGTTCATGGCCATACTCCTGTTCATAATATTGCTTATTATAAAGACCAAATAGATATTGATACTGGAGCAGCCTATGGTGGTAAGTTAACATTACTTGAGCTACCTACTCATGAGGTGTACACAGCTTAAAAAAGCAGCAGGGCTATATCTGCTGCTTTTTCTATTATAGAGCTTGACCTCTTTTTTATAAAGCTTCAAAAACTACATACTCCCCTAAATAGGACGCTTTAACTCTGTAACCAGCATCTAACCAAGCTCTTCCTTGGGTATGGCTCCTATCATTAGCCCACCAAGCGTGGTGTTGTGTAGATGAATGGGGTAGCGTTGCTTGTAGTAAATGGTTTATTTCTTCAAATGTAAGATATTCATAAGGTTGACCATAGCCTTCCAGATAGTCGTAGAGAGGACCGTATTTTCCTTGGGTTTTAATGAAAAATGGCTCTAGAGAGCGTGTATCTGAATTACCATTTGTCGTATGTTGATGAAGATTCCATTCAGGTTTATACCGTTCTATTATAAATTCTTTTATCTGTTTTCGATTATTCGTATGGTGAAATAAGAGCTTAATGTCAGCACCTTGATAAAGCTTTTGTAATAATTGGGCGTTAATTCTACAAGAAGTAGGTTGCCCACCTATGAAGCAATACTCTGGAGAAATGCTTCCATACCCGTTATTGAATTGGTCATCTAAGTCTTTACACTCTCCAACATAATATACACGATCATTTACAAGTAAGACGTACACACCTTCTAAGTTTACATGTGGAATAGAAAAAGCACAGAAAGGTCCTTCTCCATATCCATGTAACAGTCTATCGACCTCGTTATCATACATTTCTTGAGGTTTGAATTCCATCACCCGGCCAGCTTCGTTTGTTTCAGGTTGGATATTAGTTATGTATTCGAAAAAAAGACGATCAATTTGAATATTCAAGCTATTACACCCCTTTTGGAGTATTTTACCATACGGCTTTAAAAAAAGGCTTTGTTAAAGTTTGAAGTTGATATAATAATGAAATAGTTTTTTGTTTATTGTATATAAGCACCATAATATTGAAGACTTGGATTCGAGATATTATGTGGATGAGAGATGTTTCCGTGGTTTTAGTAAGAATAAAGGTGGACGTGGAACAACTCGCGTCCTGCCGGCGAGCTGGCAAGCCTCCTCAAGCCCAAGTTCGGGGCTTTCCGGGGTCTAGCCTACCTCTTTCTCCGGCGTGAGTCTCCTTGTTCCACGGCCACCTTTGCTTTTATTGAGATGAACGGAAACATGGCCTGATTAGAAGGGGAGGTTTTCTTAATGGTAGTATTTACGAAGCGAGGAATGGTTTAGGACACAAAGTGATGCTATGCTCGCGGACATATAGTCTCTTATTCTTCGATTTGAAGGCTATTTTGCATTCGTAACGGACATTCAGTTCGCTATTTTGCCTAAATCACCTTAATGTGGTGTGTTTTTTCACAAATAAGATACCATATGTCCGCAAGCCTCTCTAAAATAAGGTTTTTACAGTAAATAAGAGATTATATGTCCGTCAAAAAAGTTCCTACGCAGTGATGTGTCCGATCGTAACATTTCAGCAGGGATGGGTGGGAAACGGGGAGACTCCCGCGGGAGAAAGAGGTAGGCGAGATCCCCTGAGGGTGCTTTTCCCGAAGGTAGCTTGAGAAGGGGAGGTTCGACTAAAACCGTCACCTCGTGTGACAACGTCGAACGACCCTACGTCGTGTAGGGCCGCCCACAGGACGCGAGCCGTTTCCCACCCATCCCTAAACCTCATTAAGTATCGGACCCACCTAACCCAAATTATCTCGAATCCAAGTCTTCAAGATTATGCTTCTTATCTTGAATAAGGCTAGTTTGATTAGTTGATTCAAAATCAACACCGAACTTTAACAGAGCCTAGAAATTAAGAACCAAATACATATTTTGAGAAGCTCATCGCACACTATGATTGAGGAGGCGATTAATATGGCAGAACGAATCATTGCTGTACGCAAAAACGATAATGGAAGTATTGTAGAAATGAAGCTAACCTCTGGGCAAGTGGTGGATTATAAGCAAGCTCAACAAATGGCACGTGATGGACAGATAGAGCATGTTGACTTAACGCGTGGAAAAGATGGGGAAGAGCACTTAAGAAGTCAACCAGACGGCGATCCAACGAACAACTTGGAAAATATGCCCCATTTCTAAATGATCCCCCCTTGGAAAATTAGCCAAGGGGGTTATTGCGTTTTAAAATAAAGTTTGACTTTCCCCTATACCTACCGAGATTTTGCAGTTGTTTATGTATGCTTTTAGTTATAAAAAATTTATCTTTCTGGTAGCAACTTTACCTTTTCAAAAGTTTTGCTTCTTAATGATGGGATGGACCTTTTGCTTTTCTTTCTTAAATATGTATAATTTTCTGACTATTCGTATATACTCAAAGTAAGATGAGGTAATCAGCAAGATACACATCATGAGAGGGGAGAACGACATGCGCAACTTGTCCATTGCGTTGCTTATTGTGCTTGGTGCTTTAGTCGTTGGGACCATTTTATACGGACTACTTATGAAATATTCGGACTCTGGTGATGAAAGTTTTAAACCTCATTACACAACTCGTCACCTAGGTGAAATGTCAGTTGTTAGCTGAAACCCACTAATGAATTGTCATGGGTTTTACTATATTCATCCTCCTACTTAACTCTGTCTCCAATCGGGGACAGACTTTTTTTGTGTAGGTAAATATAAAATACAATTCTTGTGTATAGAGCTAAATAGTGAATTGGCTACGTCCAGCTCCAGCGCTCAGCGACTAGCAAACTTCGGGCACCTCCTTACGATAAGTCAACATCGAATCGCTATCGCTCTTCGTGTTTCCTTTATTTCATACAGGTTAAGGGGAGGTTCTGTACTAAATGAGGTTCGATTGAGATTGCTGCCTTGTGCAGCAACATCAAACCAACCTACGTCGTGTAGGCCGCAGCGTATACGTCGCTAAACGAGTACATGGGCTTCTATTTTTTCATGAAGGGATTAATTTTGCAGAAAAAGTCGAAAATGTTTAATTTTTATCGAAAAATAAGTTACACTTAATGTAATGCTAGGATTGTTGTTGGTTTACGGAATTTATAAAGTAATACTTAATAGCGAAAAATAATCCGTTTGCATATAATAATTAGACAAGTCAAAGATGACTTAGACCACTTTTTGTTAATACTGTTTTAAAAAATGCATAGAACCATTTCGTATCTGGGTAAAATATGCTTTAATCCTTATAAAGGGATTTTGGGTGAGGAGGAAGAGTGATGGTCTCTTTTATTCAGTATTTAAGTGAGCAGTTTGATTTAGAGTTGATGGAGCTTGCCCAATGGGGAGATCCAGATGAACTTCAGCAACCAAAAGAGTTAGATCCACTTCAAGCTGTTGCCTTATATGAATTCATGAAAATGGATTGGAAGAAAGATGATTTAGAAATTTGGATGTGGATTCAGCAAAAATGGCATGATTATAACCACTATTTCATCCCATCTAGTTTTTCTATTATATATGGAAGTACGTACTTCAATTGTTTACAAAAGGGTACGGGTTTAGCTGTATGGATGGAACTATTTGAAGAACTTGTGTTACGAGTGCTTAAACAAAAGCTTAAATATGATGTACAATAAAAAGACCTGCTTCCTAAAAGGGAACAGGTCTTTTCCGTATAATTTAACCAACAAAATTCATAACATTATTGTAACACAATGGTCAAGAAAAAGGTATAGGTCAAATGTAACCATTTTCATATTGTAGAATAAATTATAGTAGTAAAACGATTGTTTAACTTTGGTTAGAGAGAATATTGCTTTATCATTGAATGAAGAGAAATACATATTTTAGAAGTAAAGAAAGCAACATAAGATACTGGCATTTACGTTTCTAGCTGTAGCGTCTGCACCTCGTGGTCTTAAGCGGAACCTCTCTATGGCAAAATCGCCACAATGAGGCTTTGTTTAAGTCTTTCAGAGGTTAGCAAAGATCTTCGCTTTTTTTACAGAAATAGGGGATATCCATGACGATTTATAACAAACTTGTTAGAGATTTAATTCCAGATGTAATTGACCAAGAAGGAAAAGCATTTGAGACTAAGATTCTTTCAGATAATGACTATTGTATTGAATTAAAGAAGAAGCTTCAAGAAGAAGTAACAGAATACATGCAAACTGATGGCGATGAAGCTTTGGACGAATTAGCTGATGTGCTTGAGGTGATAAGTGTATTAGCAGAAGTACATGGGGCTTCTATCCAAGAAGTGGAACAACGGCGTACCCAGAAGTACGAGCAACGTGGTTCTTTTTATGACAAGGTATATTTAGTGGAAGTAGAAGATGACTCAACGCAATAGTAACGAAAAAGCGAGATGATACTTTATCATCTCGCTTTTGAAATGCTATTAGGGAATTTAGCTGTTAATTTCAATTCCAATCTTACCAAATTGTTCTGACTCGCTTAATCGTTGCATGGCTTTTGATGTTTCGCTAAGAGGATAAACGTTATCCATTACAGGTTTAATGTTGTATTTGTTTACTAGTTGCAGCATTTCTTTAAATTCTTCATGGCTTCCCATTGTTGTACCTAACAAATTGTACTGACCGTAGAAGAACTTACGGATGTCGATGGTCACCTGATCTCCAGCAGAAGCACCAAAGGTTACAATTGTACCACCTTTTCGAAGTTGGTCCAGGGTCTTATTAAATGTAGCAGCGCCCACAGTTTCAACTGCGATATCGATTGATTCGTTCTCTAGGGCTTTTTCCCAATCTTGGTTACTATCTAAAGCCAAATCAGCACCAAGCTCTAATGCTTTGTTCCGTTTGTATTCTGATCGTGAAGTAACAATGACCCGCGCACCAATTGCTTTGGCGAATAGTAATAAGTACGTAGCAGCACCACTGCCTATGCCAGGAAGAAGAACTGTATTTCCTGATTGCACATTAGCTCTTGTGAACAAAGCACGATAGGCAGTAAGACCTGCTAAAGGTAAAACACCAGCCTCATCCCAAGTAAGGTGATCTGGCTTTGGTTCAACATTATCAGCTGGAACCGTAATGTACTCTGCAAAAGTACCATGACCAGGAAGACCAATTAACTGGAAACCTGCAGGTGGGGCATCAGTTTTATTATGCCAGCCAAGAGCAGCATCTATGACTACTTCATCACCAACGTTAACGCGAGTTACTCCTTCGCCAATTTCCTCTATAATACCTGCACCATCAGATCCAATGATAAGAGCAGGGTCACTTTCTTTATGACGCTCCAATACAAATAAATCCCGGTGATTCAAACCTGCATACTTTAGTTTCACTTTCACTTCACCTGCATTAGGTGAGGTTTCTTGCATTTCTTGATAATTAGTACCTTCTAACCCATTTCTTCCTTCATGAACAAAAGCTTTCACAACAACAACTCCTTTTTTATCGTGTCTATATGCATTGTAATCCTTCTCATGGTAGCTTGTCATTTTATAGGCTGTGTTAGACACTAAGGTCATATCAATCTTTCCTCATACATATTTCCCTTATATCTCGGAATAGTAAAGGTAACATATTCAAAGTTGAGGAGTTTTGTTATGCGAGTCCTTATAAACGTCTGTTTTGTAATAGTTTTATTATCAGCTTGTGCAAGAAATGAAGAAGGTTCTAACAGTAACAGTCAAGAACAGCCGGTTGAATTTAATAAGATTACGTCTAACTTAACCGATGAAGAATACAAACCAACTAAAGAAGAGAAAAAAGAGATTGAAATAGATGAAACCGATAAAGAAGCAATGCTTGAAGTTCCTTTGATTAAACAAAATCCTGAATTGAAATATGGATGCGAAGTTACGAGTTTAACCATGGTTCTAAATCATGCGGGTGTTAGCGTGGATAAGATGGAAGTGGCAAAAAAAATGCCCAAGGATGATGATCAAGTAAAAAAGACAAAGCAGGGAGATATTATTGAATGGGGAAATCCTGATGAAGGGTTTGTTGGGGATGTTACTGGTAAAAAACCAGGCTATGCGATGTTTGATAAGCCAATGGAGACGCTAATGAAACAATTCTTACCAAACAATACGGTGAATCTAACCGGCAAGGATTTTAATGATATTCTCAATCATGTTAGTGATGGCAAGCCTGTAATTGTATGGACTACGGGAGATTACAAGCTTCCGGATCGTTGGGAGTCATGGAGGCATAATGGTGAAAAAATAACGACACCACTGGATTTACATGCAGTTGTCTTAGTTGGATATGATCAGAATAACGTATACATTAACGATCCTTTGTCTGGGAAGAAAGGTGCGAAAGTTGAGAAAGATACCTTTATTGAATCGTGGAAGGCTTTAAAAAGGAGAGCCGTTTCTTATGAGTGATATAGATATGCTGCACATCGGAATAGCTTAAATAATACATTAGGATATTGAATTTCACCTCAAAATATATAGAAGACTCACTTAAGTAACGCTTTGGGTCTAGAAATCAATAAAAAAGGGGAATAATCTAAATTCTTCCCCTTAAGACAGATTATATATTGTGCATTTCTAAATAATCTTGTCTCAACAAGCTCATCATAATGAGATCCTTGTATTCAAAATCCAAGTAATACGCCTGTCGCTTTAATCCCTCCTGCACGAAACCAAGTTTTTCATATGCAGCTATTGCTCTAGTGTTAGTGGAGAAGACTTCTAGTTCAATTCGGTTTAAATTCAGCTTTCCAAAAGCAAATACCATAGCAAGCTCACTGGCTTCTGTTCCTAATCCACCACTAAAATAGTGACTATTATATATTGAAATTTGGAATTGAGCACTCCGATTCATTTCATTTCCCAGTCCCAACAATGAAAGTTCACCAATAATGTCATCCGTTTCGTGAAGACAAATGAAAAATGCATAGGTATCTTGACGATTTGGTTGTTGTAATGCCTCTTTAACAGAATAAAAAGAAACAGGTGTCTGGCGACCTCGAAGTCGTCTTGATTCTGAATTTTGATTTAAACCTTCATACAAATACTCAGCATCCTCAACCTCAGGTATCTTTAAGTAAATTTTTTCTCCTTCCAAGTATTTAACTGTAGATGAACTCATCGAACCACTCCTAATTAAAATGTAAAATACATATATAGAAAAATAATAATTAACAGAATATCCCAAGCATAATCCCAATCCCTTAGTGTTTGTAATTCTTTTTCTATGACTTCAAGGCATTTAAGCATTGTTATTGGAATTAAGAAATAGGGTTGTAATTCCACATTATACATAGAATGAAGTATGAATAAATAAGAAATAGTCACGGCAAGTAAGTAACTAATAGTGGTGCTTGATACTTCTGTTGTCTTTGCTAAAGGAACCGTCTCCCACATAAAAATCCTCCATATTCATAAAAATCAGGACCTAATAATGACAAATTACAGAAAATATTTCCTTGATTGAGAGTATAATACCCTTTATATCATATTGAAAGACGAAAAAAGTTATAGTTGTTAATTTTATAGGAGAATTTTATATACCTATAGTAAAATTTACTCTGTTTTAATTAGATTGCTTAGTGGAACCTCTCTTATAAAAAGGAGGTAACAAGAATGGGTGCAATAAGTAAGTTGCTTCATAAAATTGTAGATATTATATTATTCCTTCCACGTTTACTTATGAGATTGATTAAAAAAGTTGTATGAGAAATGAGTTTACCAAATACAAATTAACGCTGATTAAAGATCAATTTCTCAATAGAAATTAAAACCGCTTCCACTTCTTATTAAAAAGGCTCTTTTGAAGTTTGCTGTTGATTTTGGAATCAACTAATTAAAATGGCCTTATTCAGGATAAGAAGCATTATCTGAAGACTTGGATTCGAGATAATTTGGGATGGAGAGATTTTTCCGTTGCTTTAGATGGAATAAAGCTGGCCTGGGAACAACTCGCGTCCTGCCGGCGGCCCTACACGACGTAGGGTCGTTCGACGTTGTCACACGATGTGACGGTTTTAGTCGAACCTCCCCTTCGGCAAGCTACCTTCGGGAAGAACGCCCTCAGGGGATCTTGCCTACCTCTTTCTCCGGCGGGAGTCTCGTCGTTCCCAGGCCACCTTTGCTATTGTTGGGAAGAACGGAAATATGGATTAATTAACAAGCAGGAATAAATAATGCGTTATGACATAGCTTTGCTTGGATTTATGACCTATCTTTTCAACCCTGGTAACGAGCTTCTAGCTGTTTGGCTTTCAACATATGGCGATGTTT
>NZ_AVBF01000070.1 GCF_000770635.1 Pontibacillus yanchengensis Y32 | reverse complement strand
GCCCTTTTTTTATGTCTTACTTTTTTACACAATTATATAGACTTAATCCCCGATCCCCGCAGCACCTCCCTCATCCCCGCAACAGCACCCCAACCGCAGCAAACTAAAAAACCCCCACTCACCTGAGCAGGGGTCTACCTTATTCTTGTTCATTTTCGGCAACGCGGTCTAGGGCCATGACATAAGCGTCATTTCCATAGTTCAGGCAACGCTTCACACGGGAGATAGTTGCTGTTGATGCGCCTGTGTCTTCCTCGATTTTATGGTACGTATGGCCATCGCGGAGCATGCGCGCTACTTCTAGGCGCTGGGCCAACGATTGCACTTCGTTCATGGTTGCTAGGTCATCGAAAAATTCATAGCATTCTTCGACTGTTTCTAGTGATAGAATTGCTTTAAATAGTTGGTCTAGTTCCTTTCCACGTAACTTATCAATTTGCATCTCTGACACTCCTTTTGTCTATTGCGCACTCATGTTTACGGATTGTTGGATTCCAGGACTTTCAGGGACAATGTTCACCCACGTTTTTCCTGGGACAAACCCTAGTTTCTTCCCATCCTTGTATGGAAGAATTCGTCCGTTTACATTTTTCCATTGAACTTCTTGCATTTTCCCTCTTTGTAGTAGATACCCGTTACCCCCGGTGTCTAAATCTACTGCTCGGCGACCAACGTTATCAATGATTTTATGGCCTGTTTCAACGATGAATACGTTATCAACGGTCATCGGTTCGTTCGTCTCTCTGTCGACTGTTTTATCGCCGTCACTGTATCTCTCGTATTTCTTAGTAGCTTGGTCATATCTATAGGTGACTGTCTCTTGAGGTGTAGTAGAGTATGTGATTTTTACATCGGTTGCTGTTTCTCCACTTAACCCTTCTACCTCTTGAGTATTTAGGAAAGGAAGTGGTTTATGATCTGTTTCGACTTCAATTCCTTTCGATTCGGCTGTCTTATATACGCCATCCATCTGGAGATAGGAGTTATGTGGTGGCTTTCGAGAGTTGTCTCGTTTGAATAACGTGCCATTATTGTCATAATACATCCCATTCAGGCGGTCAATCCAACCTTGCTTGAGTTGATTCTCAATATATGTAGCCGCTCCATGATACAGGTATAGTGCATTGTAGCCTTCAGCAATATTGATATAATATTTCCTTGCACTTCGGACAGGACCTACTACCTCAGGCATGTCACTATGATAAAAAGCGACGAATCGAGTGATTTGCCCTTCCGCTAACACTTCATAGACCATATCTGCCTTCGTTAACCCTGTTTGCGGTTGGGCAAAAGAGTGATTATTCACCATAACCGCCACAATACGGTGATTCACATCTTCATTTGTAGGTTCTCCTGTTAGAGGGTACATATTTTCATATTCTGGCTTTTGTTTTTGCTTTTCTTCTTTCGTATTTCCCCCATCCTCTTCCTGTTGCACGGTTGTTTTATCTCGATCGATTGTTTCTACATTTTGTGCTTCTCTAGAAGAATTATCTGCGCATGCAGCTAATATAAGTGGAAAAGCTAGAAGAAATAGTAAGATTAGACGTTTTTGCATCATACCTACACCCTTTTTTTCAAAACTATTTCTTTAACCTATTTCATATTTTAACGCATTATTGCAGGAAAGAGTACCTCTTTCTTTTTCACATCCATAATTCCTTTTGGTGTGATTCGAATAAACGGTAAGTGAGTAGAAGAAAGAAACAACAACGTATAAACTGGATCATCAAAAGGAAATCCATGTTCTGCTACGATGCGTTTCAATTCTTTTTCTTGTTCCATCAATCGATCCATCGGTTCGTCTGACATCATTCCTGCAATAGGTAGTGGAAGCTCATAAATGATTTCTCCTTCATGTGCGAGAACAATTCCTCCCCCTAATTCTTTCATCCGTTGAAAAGCCAGCTTCATATCCTGCTTACGTTTCCCAATTAACACGAAATCACCAGTATTGGAGTAGGAGCTTACCAACCCTCCTAATGATGTGGTGAAGCCTTTTAACATCGTATTCACTTTCCATTCTCCATCTCGGTCGACAAGCATCAAGAACGCTTCATCCTCTGTGCTCACCTCATTCGAAGCCAATTCAACTTGAACAGGATATGGTTTTAAAATAACATCATTCACCATTTCCAGCCCTAGTGGTAAGGAAAATTGGAAGTCTTTGTCCTCCATTTCCCAATCAAACTGTAACGGACCCATTTCGTGTTCGTCCCAATCAAATGACTCATTACCATCTACGGATTCTCCGTCCCGCTTCACCCATTTTCCTCTTGCGATAACTGAATGTGGCGTTGGTTCATCCTTAGCATTCAGAAAATTAATGTGCGCTACACGGCCTGGACCAATGCTACCAATACGATGCTCCATCCCAAAGTACTTGGCGGCATTATAGGAAGCCATACTATATGCTTCCACGTCAGGGATGCCGTTCTCTAATGCAATTTCGATACAACGGTCCATAATTCCTTGTTCATAAAAAGAAGGAGTACTGCCATCGGTTGTCATCATCATGTCATCATAACGATCAATGCCTAATTCATGCATTTCCTGAATGATCTTTGGAAGGTCCGGCCTGATGGAAGAATAACGTAAAGCAACGCTGTATCCTAAGCTAAGCCTGTTAAATACTTCTTCCCCTGTCATGGCTTCATGGTCGCCATCTGTTCCAAGGAGTTTCATCTTCGTTAAAGTTTTCACAGAAGCACCCGGAAAATGTCCTTCGACCGGTTTACGGGCACGTTTCGTTTCTTGCATCCAGTGTAAAACGCGGTCATCGTCCTTTAACACACTCGGCCATGACGTAAGTTCGCCTCCTTGTAACACAGCGTCATGGTCAAGCCATTGAAGGACTTGTTCTTCTTTTATAAATGTATCCTCGTCCTGCAAGGCAGATTGGGAATCAAATCGACTCCACCAATACAGCGAAACAGGTAATTCATTTAGATCTTCTAACAAAGAAAACGCTTTCTTAGTTTCCAATAAAAAAAGCAACACTAGGTTGTCATTGATTAACGTAGTTGTCCCTGTTTGCGATGCATATTGAGCCAGTCGATGGGGATTATATAACTGAAATGGATGGACATGAGGTTCGATGTAACCTGGAACCAAATACTGGTCAGAGCAATCCACAAACTCTGTTGTATCGTTCTGTTCAGGAAGTTTGTCTCCAACATACACAATGCGATCCTCATAAATCCAAATATGAGCCTGCATCCATCGTTTCATGTATACGTTCAAATACGTTGCATTGGTTAATACGATTGTTGGCAGCACGTGACCGTCTACTACAGCGACATGTTCACGTAGCTGTCGGTTGCGCCATCTATATCGGTGTTCGTTCATCGTGTAGTCCTCCATTGCTTTTTTTCTAGTTTAACACATCAGAGAAGTTTGCTGCATTAACGTTTTGAAGGGAATGTGAAAAAATGGTACGTCAAAATATCGGCATCATCAATGCCATGATCCGAATTACCGTAGGCTTAACGATGCTTTGCTACAGCACAGCTAAAATGGTGCGGAGACCATGGCGCCAAGGTCACTGGTTCATGATCATGATTTCTTCCATGAAAGTGGCAGAGGGAATTGTAAGGTATTGCCCTCTAACAGCGGTTTGTGAATATATGATGAATCGTGAAGATGAGGATCATGAAGAAGAGCAGCAGGACGGTTACTATAATCCGTCTTAGCAGTAGTGGCGGGAGGCCACTTTGTGGTAGAGGGTATTCCCCATCATAGTGACGGATTTCCGCTCTATACCAGCGGATAACCACCAAATAGTGACGGATTCCTGCTCCTTACCAGCGGATTTCCTCTCAATAGTGACGGATTTCCGCTCCATACTAGCGGATAACCACCAAATAGTGGCGGATTTCCGCCCCATACCAGCGGATATCCTCACAAAAGTGACGGATTCCCGCTCCATAACAGCGGATAACCACCAAATAGTGGCGGATTCCCGCTCCATAACAGCGGATATCCACACAAGGCTGACGGATTTCCGCTCCATACTAGCGGATACCCGCAACACACCAATTAAAAACACGCCCGGTCCTGGACCGGGCGCATCAATAAGGAGGAACAACCATTGAATGAATTGAACATCACGGAATATTTAACAGATATGACCTTTGTACTTGCTACAATCATCGGGAGCATTGTGGCTATAGCTTTTATTTATATTCACAAGAAGCGGAAGAGTTAAGGGCTTTATGAGCAATGTCTTTTCTGTAAAAGAATGCGTCTTCATCGATCGTTACAGATGAAAATGTGTCATATACGTTTGCAACAGCATCTTTCAATGTAGGAGCCAGTGCACCGACGAGCAGGACTCTCCCCCCATTGGATACTAGCCTGTCTTCGTGCTTACTTACGCCTGCATATATGGTGAATTTGTTTTGCTGATTATCAGGTAATTCCGGTACAGGGTTTCCTTTTTCATACGAACCAGGATAGCCTTCAGATGCTAGCACAACGCCTGCACAGTAGGCCTCTTTCCAGCTAAGCTGTGGGTCTTTTCCTACCATGACATCCTCGACAACCTGAAGGAGGTCATTTTCCATCAATGGGAGCACGACTTGTGTTTCTGGATCTCCGAAGCGTGCATTAAATTCGATGACTTTAGGCCCTTTATCCGTCTTAATACACCCTGCATATAAAATCCCCGTAAATGGGCGACCTTCCTGCACGAGAGCCCTAGCTGTAGGCTTTAAAATAGTCACTATCGCTTCCTCTATATAGGATTCCGATAGAGATGGAACTGGCGCATAAGCACCCATGCCGCCTGTATTTGGACCTTCATCCCCATCAAATGCTCGTTTATGATCTTGAGCAGGAATCATCGGATAGACCTCTTCCCCATTCACAAATGCCATCAATGAAAATTCTTCTCCATCCAAAAACTCTTCCACCACTACTTGAGAACCTGCCGAACCAAATTGTTCATCCTCCATAATGGAATCAATAGCTTGAAAGGCTTCTTCCTGTGTCATGGCTACCGTGACACCTTTTCCAGCAGCCAAGCCATCAGCCTTCACTACAATGGGTGCGCCTTTTTCCACTACATAGTCCTTCGCCTGAACGGTAGAGGTACAGGTTTGATAGGAAGCAGTTGGAATGTCGTATTGCTCCATCAAGGTTTTCGCATAAGCCTTACTTCCTTCAATGAGAGCTGCTTCTTGTGTAGGGCCGAATACCTTAAGCCCAGCCTCTTGAAATGCGTTGACGACTCCGTCTAAAAGAGGGATCTCAGGTCCAACAATCGTCAAGTCCATCTCCTTCTCCCTTGCAAACTCAATCAAATTCACAGGGTCCGTCGCAGAAATGGGGACAATCTCTGCTTCTGTCATGCCATAGTTACCAGGAGCAGCGTAAACGGTTTGCACCTTGTCACTCTTCAACAAGGCTTGCACGATACTATGCTCACGGCCTCCGCCTCCAACAACGAGTATATTCATCCAATCGCTCCCTTTTATTTAGTGTTTAAAGTGACGCATGCCAGTAAACACCATGGCAATGCTGTGCTGATTACATGCATCAATGGAATCTTGATCACGCTTAGAGCCACCTGGCTGAATAATCGTCGTCACGCCAGCTTTTGCTGCCTCTTCGACTGTATCTGGCATTGGGAAAAATGCGTCACTAGCAAGAGCCGCTCCATTAGAATGATCTCCCGCCTGTTCAAAGGCGATTTTCGCAGCACCTACGCGGTTCATTTGTCCAGCGCCTACGCCAACTGTTTGATTCCTTTTTGCGACGACAATCGCATTGGATTTCACATGCTTTACGACTTTCCAAGCAAGCTTCAAGTCTTCCCATTCTTGCTCGGTTGGCTGACGATCGGTTGGAACAGACGTCGTCACGTCATCTAGCGTACCTTGGTCCACATCTTGTACGAGCAATCCACCACGAACCGTCGCAAGCTGTTGGTCAGATGTTTTCTCCTTATCCATGTCCACTTTAAGCAGACGTAAGTTTTTCTTTTGCGTTAACACATCAAGGGCTTCCTGGGAAAAGGATGGCGCAATAATGATCTCAAGGAATATTTCCTTCATTTTAGCAGCCGTCGCCTCATCTACTTCACGGTTCACAGCAACAATTCCACCAAAAATCGATACCGGGTCCGCTGCATACGCTCGCTCATACGCACCTAACAATTCATCAGCTACACCAACACCACAAGGATTCATATGCTTCACCGCTATCGCTGCAGGTTCTGTGAAATCAAGCACCATGGAAAGGGCTGCATTGGCATCCTGAATATTGTTAAAGGATAATTCCTTACCATTCAACTGCTCTGCGTGAGCAAGGGATACACCTTTATATAATGGATCTTGATAAAAGGCAGCTTGCTGGTGCGGATTTTCGCCATAGCGTAACGACTGAACTTTTTCATACGTTTTTGTCAATTGCGCAGGAGCTTCTTCTTCGATCGCATCTGCGAAGTAATTGGCAATGTGGGCATCATAGCTTGCTGTGTGCTGGAACACTTTCGCTGCTAGCTGCTTTTTGTAGGAAACAGGCACATCGCCTTCCTGTAAGTAAGAGAGCACTTCGCTGTAGGTTTCTGGCTGTACGACAACTGTTACGTGTTCGAAGTTTTTCGCAGCCGCGCGAAGCATGGTAGGTCCACCGATGTCGATATTTTCAATCGCATCCACTTCTGTAATGCCTTCTTTTGCGATGGTTTCTTTGAATGGATATAAGTTCACAACCACTAAGTCTATCCCTGTTATTCCAAGCTCTTCTAGTTGTTGTATGTGATCTTGATTTGTTTTTTGAGCCAACAGGCCGGCATGTATATGAGGGTGCAGTGTCTTGACTCTTCCTTGTAAAATTTCAGGAAATTCGGTCACATCAGAAATGCCTGTAACCTTCACACCTGCTTCCTCTAGAGTACGTTTCGTGCCACCAGTTGAGACAAGCTCATAACCGAGTTGGGTTAATTGGGTAGCAAATTCTACAATACCTTCTTTATTCGATACACTTAGTAGTGCGCGCTTTGTCTGAGCCACGTTAGATCTCTCCTTCTACAAATTGTTGAATGACTGCTGGATAGAGTCGGTGCTCTATCTGTTGGATTTTTTTCTGTAAGGATTGGGCATCGTCTGTAGCTTGGATGCGAACAACCTCTTGTTCGATAATAGGCCCAGTATCCATTCCTTCGTCAACGAGGTGAACGGTAACCCCCGTAACTTTTACATTCGCTTCAATTGCTTGCTCGACTGCATGTTTTCCCGGGAATGCTGGTAATAGAGAGGGGTGGATATTCATAATCCGACCTTCATACGCTTTCAGTAGTGTGGGACCGACGAGGCGCATATATCCAGCTAAGGCAATCAGGTCAACCTCTGCTTCTTTCAAAACTTGAACGATTTCCGCTTCAAAGTCCGCTTTCTGTTCATAATCACGTGGACGGAAGGAAAACACAGGAATCCCTAGCGCTTCCGCTTTTTCCTTCACAGGTGCATTCTCTCGGTCACATACGAGCACTTTCACCTGGCAAGGAAGACGTCCAGCTGTTGCTTCTTGAGCGATTGCATCAAAATTCGATCCACTTCCAGAGGCAAATACGGCAATGTTCGTTAAACGAGGCCTCATCGGTACGTCACCCCTTGCCCTTCGATAACGGTTCCAATGGTATAGGCTTCTTCTCCTGCCTGTTGAATCGCAGCGATAGCAGCATCAGCATCCTCTGGAGATACAGCTAGGACCATGCCAATCCCCATGTTAAAAATGCTCATCATGTCCTGCTCCTCCATCCCTGTCACCTCACTAAAAAAGGTAAAAACCGATGGAACAGGCCAACTGCCTTTTTCAATAGAAGCTCCATATGCATCATCAAACATGCGTGGAATATTTTCTTCAAATCCCCCACCTGTAATATGGGAAATGGCTTTGATGGTAACGTGTTGCTGCACTTCTTGAATGGCTTTCGTATAGATCTTCGTCGGGGTTAACAGAACGTCACCTAACGATTGATCAAACGTTTGATCAAGACATTTATAACCCGCCTGTAAGTCCAATCCATACTCCTCGATCCACTTTCGAACCAACGAGAACCCATTGGAATGAACGCCACTTGATGCTAGCCCAATTAGGACATCGCCAGCGTTCACGTCTTTTCCTGTTATTAGTTGGCTTTTCTCGGCTCCGCCAACGACAAACCCGGCCAGGTCATACTCTTCTTCCTTATACATACCAGGCATCTCGGCTGTTTCGCCGCCAATTAATGCGCAACCGGACTGTTCACATCCATCTGCGATTCCTTTGACGATTGCCTCAATGCGTTCGGGTTCATTTTTCCCACAAGCAATGTAATCTTGAAAAAATAACGGCTCTGCTCCTTGAGCTACAATATCGTTCACACACATAGCAACGGCATCAATACCAATGGTGTCGTGACGATTCATATCAAAGGCGAGCTTCAATTTGGTGCCAACCCCATCCGTACCAGAGATAAGGACAGGTTCCTTGTAGGATAGCATGGAAAAATCGAACATGCCACCAAAGCTTCCTAATCCTCCCATGACCTCACGGCGATGGGTGCGCTTCACGTGCTGTTTCATTCGATCAACAGCTTGATATCCCGCTTCTACATCAACGCCTGCCTGTTTGTATTGATCTCGCATCGTTACACCTCCTTATCGTGTGGATGCAATGTATTCGGAAAAATTTCAGTAGGATATGAACCTGTGAAACACGCCTGACAGTGGCCATGCTTAATCGACTCTTCTTTTTTCCCAATTGCTGATTCCAGACCGTCCACAGATAGATACGCTAAGCTATCTGCTTCAATCATCTCTTCAATTTCACTCACACTTTTACTGCCAGCTATCAATTCGGACGTCGTGGAGGTGTCGATGCCATAGTAGCAAGGATTCTTGATCGGCGGAGCTCCGATTCGAACATGGACCTCCAAAGCGCCTGCTTCTTTTAACATGCGGACAATCCGGCGACTCGTCGTCCCGCGTACGATGGAATCATCGACCATCACGACACGCTTCCCTTCGACAATCCCTCTTACAGCAGACAATTTCATCTTCACACCTTGCTCACGTAGCTCTTGGGAAGGCTGAATAAACGTCCTGCCTACATAGCGATTTTTGATAAGTCCGAGTTCATATGGGATACCCGATTCTTCTGCATAACCAATTGCTGCAGAAATACTGGAATCCGGTACACCCGTGACGATATCCGCATCAATCGGAGCTTCCTGCGCTAACTGTTTCCCCATCCGTTTACGGGAGGAGTGGACATTGATGCCATCGATATTGCTATCTGGACGGGAAAAATAGACATATTCCATCGAACATGTTGTACGTTGAATCGGCGCTGAAAACCTGTCCGCGTGAATGCCTTCCTCGTTAATCATCAGCATCTCCCCAGGCTCAACATCGCGAATGTACTCTGCTCCGACTACATCAAACGCGCATGTCTCAGAGGAGACCACATACCCATCACCCATTTGACCGATAGAAAGAGGGCGTAATCCTCTCGGGTCTTGTGCGACGAACAGTTGGTCTTCTGTCATGATTGCTAGCGCATAAGCTCCTTTCAGCATCGATAAGGCTTGCTTGATACGGTCATTCAATGGAAGGTTACCACTACGTTTGATTAAGTGGGCAATCACCTCTGTATCTGACGTCGTTTGCAAAATACTCCCTTGCGCCTCTAGCTGACTTTTTAACGCTTGAGCATTAACGAGATTTCCATTATGAGCAAGGGCAAGACCGCCAGATTGAGAACGGAATAAAAGAGGCTGGACATTATCATAGCCCCCGTCCCCTTGTGTGGCATAGCGGACATGGCCAAGTGCTGCACGGCCATGTAAGCGATCGAAATTCTTCTCTTGGAACACTTCTGTAATAAGTCCAAGACCTTTTTCTAAATGCAAGTTCTCTCCATCTGACGCAACAATCCCTGCACCTTCTTGGCCTCTATGCTGCAAGCTATGCAAGCCATAATACGTGATTTGCGCGGCATCCTCATGCCCCCAGACTGCAAATACACCACATTCTTCATTTAGTCCTTTGATTTCAGCTGGCATGGAATCGCCTCCCTCCAGGCTTCCTTCATGTCTTTTGTTGCTAAGGATATAGCCTGTTCCTTGTTGATTTGAATCGACATCGTTTCTGTTGCCGTTACAACACCTATATGTCGCGCACCAGATACGACTTTTTCAAAATGCTCTTTATTTTCCGGAGATACAGAGACAATAAATCGAGATTGACTCTCGCTAAATAGCTCGGTTGTTGCTTCTCCCTCTAATCGCACATCACAACCTACCTCCGCATCAAAAAGACACTCCGCAAGCGCTACGGCCAAGCCACCTTCTGCAATGTCATGAGCAGAAGATACATAACCGCTTTGAATGGCTTCTAGAAGTTGTGTTTGGCGTACTTGTTCTACTTCCATATCAAGACTTGGTGGTGTTCCAAAGTACGTACCCTCGAGCACTTTTTGCAGCTCACTGCCTCCAAATTCCGGAGCTGTATCGCCCAGTACATAGATAGCGTCACCCTCCTGACGGAATCCTTGGCGAGTGATGTGTTGAACATCGTCAATCAGCCCAACCATGCCCACAACTGGCGTTGGAAAAATCGATTGATTGTTGGAACCGTTATAGAGCGACACATTTCCACTAATGACAGGTGTGGTAAGGCTGGAACATGCTTCACTCATTCCTTCTACGGTTTTCTCCATTTGCCAGTAGTTCTCCGGAATATCAGGACTTCCAAAGTTCAAGCAATCGGTTAGCGCTAATGGCTTCCCACCAGAACAGACGATATTACGGGCCGCTTCAGCGACAGCAATTTTTCCACCGACGCTTGGATCTAAATAGATATAGCGAGAATTACAATCCGTCGTCATAGCAATGGCTTTGTTCGTTTCTCGAATACGAAGCACCGCTGCATCAGAACCAGGGGTCACAACTGTATTCGTGCCGACCATCGTGTCATACTGATCATATACCCATTCTTTACTAGCAATCGTTGACTGCTGGAGAAGCGTCATGATCATCTCTTCTGCGTCTTCTACATGAGGGTGATAAGGAGCTTGTTGTTGAAACGCTGTGTAGTAGTCAGGCTGTCTGGAATCTTGATAGTAAACAGGCGCTTCCTCTGCCAGCGCATCTACCGGAACCTCCGCTACTGTTTCATCCTGAAAGCGTAAGCGAAGCACTTGATCATCGATTACTTGCCCGATTGTACTGGCACGAAGATCATATTTTTCAACTATTGCTTCTATCTCTGATTCGCGACCTTTTTCAACGATTAACAGCATCCGTTCCTGTGACTCCGAGAGCATCAATTCATATGGTGTCATGTTTCGTTCGCGCTGCGGCACATCATCCATGATCATTTCAATTCCTGTACCTGATTTACTAGCCATCTCACTCGCAGATGACGTTAACCCAGCAGCACCCATATCCTGCATGCCGACAAGGGCATCACACTGAGTAATCTCTAAACACGCTTCGATCAAAAGCTTCTCCATGAACGGATCCCCGACCTGGACAGAGGGACGTTTACTAGCTGACTCATCAGATAACTCTTCAGACGCAAACGTAGCACCATGGATACCATCACGACCTGTTGGTGCACCAACGTACATAACCGAGTTGCCAATGCCAGTTGCGATTCCTTTTTGAATATCCTTTTGATCGATAAGACCAACGCACATCGCATTTACTAAAGGGTTGCCTTCATAGCAATCGTCAAACTGCACTTCTCCTCCGACAGTTGGTACGCCGACGCAATTCCCGTAACCGGAAATACCATGGACGACTTCTCGGAAAAGGTATTTCACTCGTTCTGACGTTAACTCGCCAAAACGAAGGGAATTCAATAGCGCGATTGGACGAGCCCCCATGGAAAAGACGTCTCGTAAAATGCCTCCAACGCCTGTAGCCGCCCCTTGATAAGGCTCAATCGCTGACGGATGGTTATGACTTTCGATTTTAAATACAATCGCTTTGTCATCCCCAATATCAATAATCCCCGCTCCTTCTCCAGGACCTTGTAGCACGTGTGGAGCTGTCGTTGGGAACTTCTTCAAAAGTGGCTTAGAGTTTTTATAGCTACAGTGTTCTGACCACATGACGGAAAACAATCCTGTTTCGGTATAATTCGGACTTCGGCCTAGAATCGTTTTAATGGAAGCAAACTCCTCGTCTGTTAATCCCATCTCTTTGTACAGTTGATCGTGGTCGATTTTCTCTGGGCTGATATCAAGTGTTGAGTACATGTGCTTCCCTCCAGTTGGTCAAAATAGATTGAAAGATTTTTAGTCCGTCTGTTGAACCTAGCAACGCCTCTACCGCTCGTTCAGGGTGCGGCATCATCCCGAGGACATTTCCTTGTTCATTACAAATCCCGGCAATATCATGGACCGAACCATTTGGATTGGATGGATACGTAAAGACGATTTGGTTGTTGTCTACTAAAGATTGATAGGTAGCATCATCGCAAAAGTAATTGCCATCACCATGGGCGATTGGTAGCGTGATAGCTTCCTTCTCATCGAATGCACTGGTAAACATCGTATCCTGACGTTCCACACGGAGTGGGATGTTGCGACAGATAAACGATAGATTTTCATTAGGAAGCATCGCACCAGGTAACAACCCAGCTTCTAATAAAATTTGGAACCCGTTGCAAACGCCTAAAACTGGCTTCCCTTTTCCCACTTCTGCTTTTACAGCTTTCATAACAGGAGAGGTTGAGCTCATAGCACCGGACCTAAGGTAATCGCCATAAGAGAAGCCACCTGGAAGTAGAATGGCATCATAGGAAGACAAATCAGATTCAGAGTGCCATACGAAGTGAGCCTCTTCCTGCAACGCATCCGTAATGGCATACAGCATATCACGGTCACAATTGGATCCTGGAAAAACGATGACAGCGAATTTCACTAGCGAACAGCCTCCTCAATTTCGTACTGATACTCTTCAATGACTGGATTAGCTAACAGTTCATCACACATTTTGTTGATCCGTTCCTCTAGCTGCTCATGAGGCTCGACGAATAACTCAATATATTTTCCAACTCGTACTTCTTCTACTTCTTGATAAGATAACGAGCTAAGAGACTGTTGAATTGCTTTTCCCTGTGGATCTAAAACTCCCTCTTTTAACGTTACATACACCTTCACTTTATACATGTACATTCGCCTCCATTCGTTTCCAAATCGTGTCATAGATTTCAACTAAATCTTCAATATCATTACGGAAAACATCTTTATCCATCTTGCGACCGGTCTCTTCTTCCCATAGCCTGCACGTATCAGGAGAGATTTCATCGGACAACACAATACTGCCATCATGCAAACGGCCAAATTCCAGCTTGAAATCTACTAGCTTCACGCCTATTTTTTGGTACATCACTTGTAAATGATGGTTGATGTTTCTTGCTTGTTCCTTGATGAATTCCAGTTCACCCTCACTGATACCCGTTATATATTTGGCATGGTCATCATTCATCAGAGGATCGTTTAGCGCATCCTCTTTGTAGTACAGCTCGACAAGAGGCTCGTGGAACACCGCTCCCTCTGTGATACCAAGGCGCTTCGTCAGACTTCCTGTGGCAATGTTTCGAACCACTACTTCAATCGGAATAATATGAGTTTGATAGACTAACTGCTCTGTATCGGATAAGGCTTGAATAAAGTGAGAAGCTACCCCTTTTTCATGTAAATAGTGAAAGATATGAGAGGAGATTAGGTTGTTTAATCGACCCTTGCCTTTAAAAATCTTATGCTTCTCGCCATTAAACGCGGTAGCGTCATCTTTGTACTCGAGAATCAACTGACCTTCTTCCCCTACAACCGAATGAACCTTCTTTGCTTTTCCCTCGTATAACAACGCGCTCTTCATGCCTTATCCTCCTCGATTACTAGTGTGCTGAACGGTTTGTAGCAATGCATCTACGCTCGTTCCTACCACTGTCGTATGACCTAGCTTTCGTTTTGGTTTCACACCATCTTTGCCGTATAAATGAACATGCTTTCCTTTAAAAGGTGTTGTGTCTTCTAAATAGGGTTCGATTTCATGACCTAAAATGTTCGTCATGACTGCTGCATATGGAGCTTGAATTTCGAGTAAAGGTAACCCGCAAATAGCCCGAATATGCTGACCAAACTGAGATACATTACAAGCTTCGATTGTGTAATGACCTGAGTTATGAGGCCTTGGAGCCATTTCGTTTACATAAACCTCATCCCCCACAACAAACATCTCCACTGCAAACGTCCCCAGAAATTGCAATCGATCTGCAATAGACTGTGCAGCTTCCTTTGCCTGATTAAGGATAGGCGCACTCACTCGTGCAGGTACAATACTTTGACGTAAGATATGATCTTCATGAATGTTCTCTGGAACCGGAAACATCTTAAGCTCACCATCGACGCCCCTTGTCATGACAACGGAAATCTCCATATCAAACGGAAGCCAAGCTTCTACCACACATGGTGGATTGTTACGGAGGATGTCTTCCGCTTCTTGTAGGTCTTCCTCTGAATCAAGCTTGTGCTGACCTTTTCCGTCATATCCCCCTCGCGTTGTTTTCACGACACAAGGATATCCTAGCTGAGCAACAGCTTCATGCATTTCAGAGATAGTTTCTACTAAACGGTAAGGAGCCACTGGCACCCCAGCTTCTGTTAGCACAAGCTTTTCATTGCCACGATCCTGCGTAACCTTTAGCGCGTACGACCCTTGCGGCAGCTTTTCTCGCTTTTCTAGTTCATTCGCAAGCTGTAAATCTACATTTTCAAATTCATAGGTAATGACGTCTGCGATGTCTGCTAGTCGAATGGCAGCCTCCACATCATCCAAAGCCGCTTGGATGTGCTCATCTGCTACTTGCGCACATGGGGCATTTGGCGTTGGATCCAATACAGCAACCCGATAGCCCATTTGCTTAGCCTCGATTGCCATCATCTTACCTAGCTGTCCACCACCCAAAATCCCTATCGTCTGACCTGGAAAAAGACTACGACTCATGTAATTCCTCCCTCATCCCATCTACACGATCCTTTAACTCTTGTTTATAGGCAGCTAACTTTTCCGCTATTTCCTCATCAAAAGCCCCAATCATCTCAGTTGCCAAAATCCCAGCATTCTTCGCTCCAGAAGCTCCAATCGCTACCGTAGCCACCGGAACTCCTCCCGGCATTTGTACAATCGATAATAACGAATCATAGCCATCCAGCTTAGAAGAAACAGGAACACCAATGACTGGCAATGTCGTTTTTGAAGCGAGCATCCCAGGTAAATGAGCCGCTCCACCAGCACCAGCGATAATAACCTTCAACCCTCTATCCCGTGCAGTTTCTGCGTATTGAAACATATCATCCGGCGTACGATGAGCAGATAAAATCTCCTTCTCATACCCAATCTCAAAGTGATCCAACATCTCACACGAAGATTTCATCGTTTCCCAATCAGACAAGCTTCCCATCACAACTCCAACCTTAGCCATCATCCATCACCTCACCCTATTATTTTCAAAAACTTCCTATTATATATGGTTTGTTATTCATCTTTGTATATATGAAAAGCGCAAGCGCCCTGCTAGCGACGTACAAACTGGACGGCTCCGTATGAGATAAAGGAAACACGGAGAGCGGTAGCGATCCGATGTTGACTTATCGTAAGGAGGAGCAGGAAGTTTGCTAGTCGCTGGGCGCTGGAGCTAGACACTAGAAATGCGCAAGCGCCTCGCTCACCTCCGACAGGCTTAAGCAATGCCGCTTCGTGGCGATTCTTACCATAAAAAGGATTTGCTTAAGACCCTAAGGAGGTAAGCGCCAGAACCTTGCATAAAAAAATGCGCCTATATCATACTCTCACTAAGAGAGAAGATATAGGCGCATCCCGTAAAAGTCTCCCTCTACCTAAAAAGATAGAGGTCCCCTGACTATGTGCACGTTATCTTCCCTCATAGTCCAACGATTAACGGTCGTCAGGTAGAGACTTACGGGCCATATCCCCGAGATTATATGAGGTCGCTATTTATAATTTCCACTTCCATCGTAACAGTAATCACAAAAACAAGTCAACTTAAATTCGAACGTTCATTTATTTAAATAACCCTATTGTTCGTGAATTGCATCAATCGACACGTTTCGATTCTATTATAGATTTTTTGCTGAAAACACTTATTTATTGACGAATTTTCAAAAAGTGTTAAACTTATATCCGGTATGAAACGTATATACAGTTTAAACTTAACAAAAAGTCTAACTTTACCAGAAAGGGGATTACATGAATAAGGTATCATCAGTATTCTGGATCTCAATCGCCCTAGCTGCCATATTTGTAATATGGGGTGTTGTTGCTCCAGAACATCTAGCAACAAATTCAGGGGAATTACAAGGATTCCTAACGGATAAATTTGGGTGGTTCTATCTACTAACGATTGCTATCTTTGTTATATTTTCCATTTACTTAATCGTGAGTCCATATGGAAAAATGAAATTGGGCCAACCAGACGAAAAGCCCGAATATAATAAAATTACATGGTTCGCTATGCTATTTAGTGCAGGTATGGGAATTGGACTCGTATTCTGGGGGTCTGCAGAACCACTTGCTCACTTTGCTACGCCTCCAACTGGAGATCCGGAGACAAAGGCAGCAGCGAAGGAAGCAATGCGTTATGCCTTCTTCCACTGGGGTATTCACGTTTGGGCTATTTACACCGTTATTGCCCTTGCCATTGCATATTTCAAATTCCGCCGCCAAGCACCAGGTGTTATTAGTGCAACATTCCAGCCACTACTAGGTGATAAGATTAATGGCGCATTTGGTAAAACAATCGATGTTATTGCAGTATTCGCCACAATCTTTGGTGTGGCTACATCATTAGGGTTAGGCGCGCAACAAATCAGTGGGGGAATCAGTTTCATTAGCCCCGTTGAAAACAACTTTACGACACAATTTATCATCATTATTGCCGTTACGGTTCTATTCATGATTTCCGCATGGAGTGGAATTGGTAAGGGTATTAAATACTTGAGTAATGCCAACATCGTTCTGGCTGGTACTCTTATCATCCTAACGCTAGTCCTAGGACCTACTGTCTTTATCATGAACATTTTCTCTAGTACCCTAGGCTCTTATATACAGAACCTTCCAATGATGACCTTCCAAATGGCGCCATTGAGCTCGGAACAAAACGAGTGGATTCAAGGCTGGACCGTATTCTATTGGGCTTGGTTTACTTCATGGTCACCATTCGTTGGTACGTTCATTGCACGTGTTTCCAAAGGACGTACAATCCGTGAATTCGTATTAGGCGTTCTAATTCTACCAAGCTTATTCAGTGCATTCTGGTTCGCAGTATTTGGTGGTACAAGCTTAAATCAAGAACTAAGCGGGCAAAACACTGGTCTAACTGATCTGGCTACTGAACAGGCTCTATTTGGAACATTAGAAGGTCTTCCAATGGGCATGCTTATTACCATTGTTGCAATCCTTCTTATCAGCACATTCTTCATCACATCTGCTGACTCTGCAACATTCGTACTAGGAATGCAAACAACGAACGGTAGCCTTAACCCACCAAACGTGGTTAAGCTAAGCTGGGGAATCATTCAAGCATCTATTGCAGCAGTGCTATTAAGGTCTGGAGGTTTAGGAGCGCTTCAAACCTCCGCCATCGTGTCCGCCTTCCCGTTCGCGATCATACTCCTCTTCATGATTTGGTCGCTGGTCAAAGCATTGCAAGAGGACGGTAAGCATTTGAAAAAACAACAAGAGGGCACAAGCAGTCAACATCACTCAGCATAAGTGATTTAGACACTTGATATCCCAATAAGTAAAAGCGACCTATAATCCGCTCATAGGTCGCTTTTTTATGTTGTCTGTTAAAGTTTCGTGTTGATTTTGGAATCAACTTATCAAAATAGTTTTATTCAAGATAAGAAGCATAATCTTGAAGACTTGGATTCG
>NZ_AVBF01000069.1 GCF_000770635.1 Pontibacillus yanchengensis Y32 | reverse complement strand
CTCTAATCCATAATATCTCGAATCCAAGTCTTCAAGATAATGGGGCTATTTTGGAATAAACATGGAACACATATCTCCAACTCGTATAGGAGAGAGATAATATCTTAGAAACTAAAATATTTTTCACTCATACACTTGTCAGAAAATTTAGTATATGATATTATATAAACAATAAATGAAAACGTTTACAAAGCGGTGATTCTAATATGCAAGAGTCCAAATTGCGTAAACAAGCATTAACAGAAGTTCAAGAGAAGGTTAGTGAGCAAGAGACAAATAACTTTTTGTTTAATTATGGAACATTGGCCGTCACGTTATTGGCACTGTTAGTTGATCATTTATTTTAAAACATAATTTGAAAGCGTTAACAATTGGTACCTCCTAAAATGTACTATATAAAAGACCCCAGTCATTGGATGACTGGGGTCTTTCCCTGTTTTATTGGTAATTATAAAAACTTTTGTTTTTTGCATAACTTTATGCAGGGATTTAAATGAACTTACCAAAAAAGGGCAGCTTGCACTTCAGTAATCTGGCGCTACCTCTTTTATTCTTTTATTGGTTACCTTTATCATGAACAGCCAATTTATTTACAAGGGAAGAACTATCTTCGTTTAGACCGATAATTTCAACATTTTTACCTTGTTCTTTAAATTTCATAACGACTTTATCAATTGCTCCTACAGCTGAGTCATCCCAAACGTGGGTTTTGCTAAAGTCAATTACAATGTTCTCGGCATTTTCTTCTTGATAATCGAACTCATCTGGCATGTCTGATACGGAAGCGAAAAACATTTCGCCTTTAACCACATACATACGACGACTACGTTCTGCGTCGAGTGTTTTCTCTACATGAATGTTAGAGATTTTTGCCACGAAGAAGATTGCGCTTAAGATAACACCTGCAAGTACACCTTTAGATAAGTCGTGAGTGTAGACAACGGTTGCTACTGTCACAATCATAACGGCTGCATCTGATTTAGGCATTACATGAAGTTTTGTTAATGATGACCAATCAAATGTACCTATTGATACCATGATCATAACCCCAACAAGGGCAGCCATCGGAATTTGTACAAGAACATCTTTCAGCAAGATGATAAGTACCATTAAGAACACGCCTGCTACTAAAGTAGAAAGGCGGCCACGTCCACCAGATTTCACATTAATAACGGATTGACCAATCATCGCACAGCCAGCCATTCCGCCAAAGAATCCAGTTACAACGTTGGCAATACCTTGACCTCTTGCTTCTTTGTTCTTATCACTTGGAGTATCCGTCATATCATCTACAATTTGAGCTGTTAACAGAGACTCAAGTAGTCCAACTACTGCAAGTGCAATAGAATAAGGGAAGATAATCTGTAATGTTTCAAATGTTAGTGGAATCTCAGGAATAAGGAAGACAGGTAGTTTTGATGTTAGATTTCCCATATCCCCTACCGTTTGCACTCCAACACCTGTTGTTACTGCAATGATTGTCATTACAACAATCGCTACAAGTGGAGCAGGAACAGCTTTAGTAATATAAGGGAAGATGTAAATGATTGCTAACGATCCAGCTACCATTAGATACATTGCCATGCCAGCACCTTCGAAGTAATCAAGCTGGGACATGAAGATTAAAATACCTAGTGCGTTTACGAATCCTACCATTACCGATCTAGGAATGAACTTCATAAAACGTCCAACCTTCAATACACCAAAAATGAATTGAATAATTCCGGTTAGGATTGTAGCGGCAAGCAAGTATTCTAATCCATGATTGGCTACCAATGTAACCATCAACAAGGCCATCGCGCCTGTTGCAGCAGATATCATGGAAGGTCGACCACCAATGAAAGCAATGACTACAGCAATACAAAATGAAGCATACAACCCTACCATTGGATCTACACCTGCGATAATGGAGAAAGCAATCGCTTCAGGGATAAGGGCTAGTGCCACAACTATACCTGCAAGGACATCTGCCTTCACATTACCGAACCACTGTTGTTTAATTGTTTCTAGGTTCAATTTAGCACCTCTTTCTATTTTATTAATTTCTTAGAGCGACTTTCGAACTCGCCGAAAGTCATAACCGATTGCAACGAGAAAGATTATAACACGAAGATAGAAAATCAAATAATGGCATGTAAGCGCATAAATTAAGAACATGCTTTAAATATCTCTTAATTGCTTGTTTATAGATGCCAAAACCATAAAAATGACATTTTTTTGTCTGAATTTTTAATTCTGAGGTAAGTACGTGTTTAATCATGATAGAATGAAGGAAAAATATATGGTTAGTAAGGAGGAAATTTTCGTGTATAAAAAGATATTATTAGCAGCAGATGGTTCGGATCATGCTACTCGTGCAGCACATCATGCTGCTCATCTAGCAACAATTGAGCCGGATGCAACGATTACCATCGTGTACGTTGTCGATCCAGCTTCCTCAAAGCATGATGTTATTGCTGAGGGGCGTAGTAGTACGTACTTAGAAGAATTACGTCATGAACGAGTTCGTCCTGTAGAAGAAATTGTGGAACAAAAAGGCGTCTCCTTTGACTATAAACTCTTAAAAGGTGAGCCTGGTCCAGAGATTGTTCATTATGCAAATGATGAGCAATATGACGTTGTTGTTATGGGGAGCCGTGGATTGAATACATTTCAAGAAGTAGTGCTTGGAAGCGTTTCTCATAAAGTAGCTCATGGAGCAAAATGCCCTGTCATGATAGTTAAATAATAATGATACTACTAAAAAATCGAGCGATTAGCTCGATTTTTTTTATATAAGGCTTTGTTAAAGTTTGATTTTGATATAATAATGAACTAGTTTTATGTTCTACCATATAAGCACCATTATATTGAAGACTTGAATTCGAGATATATTGGGGGTGAGAGATGTTTCCGTTTCTTTAAATGGAATAAAGGTGGCCGTGGAACAACTCGCGTCCTGCCGGCGACCCTACGTCGTGTAGGGCCGCCGGCAGGAGGCGAGCCGTTTCCCACCCTTCCCTAACCCTCATTAAGCATCGGATCCACCTAACCCAAATTATCTCGAATCCAAGTCTTCCAGATTAAAATGTTTTCTTGAATAAGAAGCACATGAGCTTTTATTCAAGAAAATTATTCATTAATAATTCATCTATATATTGTCCCTCTCCACGTTTGATAGCTTGTTTTTTGTATCCATATTTCTCGAAGCCACATGATGTATATAAGGCTATGCCTGGTTCATTTGTAGCCACTACTGTGAGTTGCAATTGCTCCAGGCCAATGTGCTTGCCATATTCCATGCATCGTTGAATCAGTTCTTTGCCAATGCCTTTTCCTCTTGCGGAAGGTGTTACATACATGGCGAATACATTTCCTATATGATCAAGTCCTTGCTGTGATTCAGGGACTAGAGTTGCCACTCCTAGTAGGTGACCTTCTTGGTAAGCGCCAATATTATAATTAATGTCGTCGTTTAAACGTTCAGCTGTACTATCTATTGGGTTTTCCCGTTTTATGGCATCTTCGTACGTAGTTAGAAAAGCACTAGGTTCTTGCTGAAGTGCTTCTAATCGTAAATTCCAATACGCTTTTGCATCTGTTGCATCAAGTCTCTTGTAATCTACCACTGTTATTGCTCCTTTCGTTACTACTTTTCCATAATATACATGAATTGATTATGAACGGTCTGTATTAATTTTCGTTGCGTGAAATAAATAGAAGCTCCAATTACAATACTTAGGATCAAGAAAGTTATCCATACGTTTGTCACGAAAGGAAGGAACCATAAAGATAATACCAGTGTTCCGAAACCGAAAAACAATATGAGTAAACTTAGTAATGGTGCAAATCTTGATTTGAAAACCTGTTGTTCATCGTTCCAGTTTAACTTTGGATTATAAATATCAATATACACTCCTATTAAATTACTAATCCAACTACCACCTATAACTAAGATTAACCAAAGAAGGAGGACAATTATAGGGACATTGATGACGAATCCAAATAGAATGAGTAATAAAACAATAGAAACGAATTCTACAATCCAAGCAGCTAATAACTTTCCATACAGAATGGTTTTCGGTTGAATAGGCATATATAAGTTGGTGAACCAGTTCGTGCCTTCACGAGATATGGAAGAGGTTGCCGTTGCATTGGTCCCTAATACAAAGAGGGAAAATAAAAACATGGCTAATAGAATGCTTTTGGGAGCAATGCTCTGAAGTGTATCAGCCATAGCACCTATATTTTCATCAATGAACATCATAATAAAGATGAAAAAAGGTGCAAACAAACTATTGATTACACAGTTCATAAAGAACGCTGGTGTACGTATGATTGTTTTAAGCTCTTTGATTGTATAAGACCAAAGAATAGAACGTGATGAGGTTCTTGTTTCTATATTTGCAACTTTCTTCCCTTTTCCACCTCCAGCTATGCCAAGTACTCCTTGATAATAAAAACGTTGTCCAAAAACAATAAACAGTGCCATTGCAATAACTGTGATGAGTAAAAATAGGATTAGAAATAGGATGCTGTGCCACCATACCTCCACCTCAAGAGCATTGGTTGCTGCATAAACATTCGGCAGGAATTTGGTGAAATTCCATAATAATTGATCCTGTTGCTCCACCCATGTTGCAAAGCCTTGAGAAAGTTGCTCTGTATCCTGGTTCAGACGAATGATGACATTAAAACCTACAATTAAGAAAAGAGAGAACATACCAGCAACAAGCTTGGTTCGATCTTTATTCTTGGATATGTTGGCATACCGCATAAGTACCATCACCATTAGTGACGATAAGATGAATGGAATCAGCGGAAAGAAAATGAAGGTTAGAAAGCCGTTTAAAGCGAATAATATACCACCTCCGGAAGCAAGACCATAGAAAAATAGAATGGGTACAATAATTACCGCTGATAGTCCGTAAATGGTAAGTAATGGCGCTAAGGATTTCCCAATTACGAGCTGATAAGGGTGAAATGGCATGGCTAAGTAATCTTCAATATCCTCTGCAAAATAGAAAGAAGAAAGTATAGATGGAATACTTGTGAATAATAAAAGAATGCCAGTTAGAACAAGTCCGGTTGCGATAATGATAGATTCATGTCCTGTTGGTTCTAATACTAGATATAAGGAAGATATAATTGTATTTAATAAGAACATCCACATAATACCGATAGGAATCAGTGCGATACTAATGATAAATACATTAAACTTGAACTTTTCATCTTTTCCAACCATGGAAAAGTGCATCTTCACCATTGTTTTAAAGAGAAGGAGGGTCTTATTCATGATTGGTCAACTCCAGGAAGAGTTGCTCAAGAGACCCTTCTGTATTAAACTTCTCACGCATATCATCCATTTGTCCTGTGAATTCAAGTTTTCCATTATTGATAATGGCAACTTGATCACACAATTGCTCCACCACTTCAAGAACGTGGGTGGAAAAGAAAACAGTCTTTCCTTTTCGGGCATGCTCTCTCATCATCTCTTTCAATTTGTAAGACGATTTTGGGTCTAATCCTGTAAGAGGCTCGTCTAAAATCCATACATCTGGGTCATGCAATAGTACCCCACTGACGATAACTTTTTGTCTCATACCATGAGAGTAAGTTTGAATCGCATCATTTAGCACTTCATATATCCCAAACTCTTTCGTAAGGTATTCGATTTTTTCCTTGCGTTGATCTGTTGGTATGTCGTAAACATCTCCAATGAAATTTAAGTATTCAATCCCTTTTAACCTTAAAAACATATTTGGGCTGTCTGGTACATATCCAAATGTTTTCTTTGCCTCTAAGGGATGCTTAGAGATATCAAAACTGTTGATTGTAATGGTTCCTTCATCTATGGGAAGAATGCCAGTTAACATTTTTATCGTAGTTGATTTACCTGCTCCATTTGGGCCTAAGAAACCAAAGATTTTCCCATCTGGGATTGTTAGGTTTAATTGATCAACTGCTTTTTTATCACCTGAATAGCTTTTCGTTACATTCTGAAACTGAATCATGGGCACCCACCTTTTTTAAACTTACACCTATATGTACGAGAGAAATCTCTATTTTGATTCACATCAATATCGGTAACATATGATACGCTAATCATAGCAGAAAATACAGAACATGACAGTTTTAGGAGGCACAGAGTGATTATTGAAGATGATATCTATGGCACGTTTACTATTCAAGAGCCAGTCCTCAAAGAATTAATAGAAACTAGTTCCATTCAACGGTTGAAAGGAGTTCATCAAGGAGGGGGAAGTTATCTAGTTAATGAGAAATGGAATGTCACTCGTTATGAACATTCAGTTGGTGTAATGTTGTTTATTCGAAAAATGGGAGGATCATTAGAAGAACAGATAGCTGGACTCTTACATGATGTATCGCATACTGCGTTTTCGCATGTGATTGATTATGTGATGGAGGAGGAAAAAGAAGACTACCATGAACATATTTTTAAGGAAATCATCTATCAATCTGATATTCCCTCCATTATCGAAAAACATGGATTTGATATAGAGCCTATCCTAGATGAATCAAATTGGCGAATTCTAGAACAACCATTACCAGATTTATGTGCCGACCGAGTTGACTATACGCTACGCGATATGTATCACTACCAAGGGTTAAGTAAAAAGGAAATAGATGACTTTCTTCAAAGCTTACAGTTCGATGGTAATAACTTATATTTAACTAACACTCACGTAGCAGAATGGTTTGTTCGATTGTTTTATAGGGAAGTCATCGATTTCTTTATGCATCCCCTCAATGTGTATGGTTCCCAACAGTTAAAGCAGCTATTGAAAGTTGCACTTGAGAAGCATGTTATCACAACCGAGGATTTCCTATTACAAGATGACGAGGTATTAGATCTAATTCGCCAAAAAAGTGATGATAAGCTATCCACTCTCTTAAATGGATTACAAACAGATATTACTGTCATAGAGGATGAGCAGCTTTATGATTATCATCAAAAGAGCAAATTACGTTACATAGATCCATTTGTAATAACTGAAAGTAAAAGTCTTCAACGAATTTCCTCCTTAAGTGAAAGTGTGAAGTATGAGACAAACAAGGCAAAATTAAAGTCAGAAAAAGGTACATATGTACGTAGGATAAGATAGTGTGATTTAAATAGAAGGAAGCCTTATGAAAGGCTTCCTTCTTATATTTATAGATAATCCATATCAAACGGTTTTTCGGTAATTTCATGATTATCAAGTGTTACTTTATAAGCAGTTGCTTTTGGTCGTGAAGCTATGGCTGCATGAAGGGTGTTCCCTACAAAGTGAAGGGCAGCACCATCATCAAGGGCATAGCCAGGCTTCATGGTACCATTTTCTATAAAGGTACGGTAATGATATTGCCTCTCTGATTCTCCGTCATAGTGAGGACATAAGCTTCCTTGTAAAAATCCAAGAGTACGAACGATGGTCCATTCACCAGGTACGGAGTCAGACAGCCCTTCCTCAAACCAACAAATAGCACCAGCACTAATTCCCGCAAGTATGATACCTTGGTCTAAGGCTTTTCGCAGAATTATGTCTAATCCCCATTCTTTCCATAATGCGATTAAATTTCGAGTGTTCCCTCCTCCTACATAAATAATGTCTTGCGATAACAAAAAAGCTTCTTTATCTGCAATAGTTTGTTGTAGTAAGGAAAGATGAGTAGGCTCACAATTTTCCTTTTCAAAAAACTCATAGAAGCGTTGTATATAATCTTCTGCATCTCCGCTGGCAGTAGGGATGAAACATATTTTTGGGTTGATTTGTGCGGATTGGTTTAGTATATAACGGTCTAGTTTAGGGTTGTCTGGTTCTTGAGAGAATCCACCACCACCCATAGCAATAATGTTCATTATGTAGCCTCCTTTTGTAATTTCTCTTATTCTATCAGTTTTTTATAAAATGTTATAATAGTATGAAAAATATAAGGGTGTTTATATGAAGGTAGAAGGGTTTAATCATATCACAATCAATGTAAGTAATCTCAGTCAGTCGTTAGCCTTTTACGTGGATATGCTAGGAATGGATCTTATTCACAAAGGAAACTATGACGCTTATCTGGAGTGGGGAAAAGCGTGGGTGTGTCTCCAGGAACGTTCTTCTTATGTTGAGTCATCACAAAATCAAATAGGATTCGATCATGTAGCGTTCACTATTAACGAAATTAATTTTCACGAGGCTGCTACGTATTTGATAGAACAACAGGTAACCATTACTCGAGGTCCCACAAAACGTGGAGGAGGTTGGACGATTAATTTTCTCGACCCTGATGGCACGGTTTTGGAATTACATTCTGCTACATTACATGATCGAATGCAGGTATGGGAGTAACAAAGGAATTATATTGGGAGGTGAAGGAATGAGAATAGTATCAATTTGCCCGAGTAATACGGAGTTGGTTGCGTACCTAGGGTTAATGGATCAACTTGTAGGGGTAGATCAGTGGTCAGATTGGCCAGAAGAAGTGAAGGAATTACCACAATTAGGTCCTGATTTATCAATAGATATGGATAAAGTGGAGGAGCTTCAGCCTGATCTTGTCTTGGCTTCGTTAAGTGTACCTGGTATGGAAAAGAACATAGAGGAATTAAACAATCGTAATCTTCCTCATATCATTTTAAATCCTAATTCATTAGAGGATATCGCTGAAGATTTACTAAAAGTTGGCGAACATACGGGTGTGTCTGAACATGCTCATTATGTGGTAGACCAGTTTCGTAATCTAATTCAAGAATATAAGCAATTAGCTGAAACGATAGAAGAAAAGCCAAAAGTGTATTGGGAATGGTGGCCAAAACCCATTTTCACTCCAGGAGGAACGAATTGGCTTACGGAAATCAGCCGACTTGCTGGAGCCGAAAATGTATATAGCCATATTGAGCAAGCTAGCATACAAACAAAGTGGGATAAAGTACTAGAGCTTAATCCTGATGTGATATGTATGGCCTGGGTTGGAGTTGCGGAGAAGAAAATGAAACCTGATCTGATAAAGAAACGACCAGGCTGGGAACAGATGAGTGCTGTTCAATACAATCGAATTTACCCGTTAGAAGAAGCTCTATTTTGTCGTCCATCACCAAGGCTATTGTTTGGCTTGCAAAAATTAGCTTATTTGCTTCATCCAAACGTGTATCCGAAAGTGGAAGCTGAAGATCCTTTACAACGTTCATTAGAATAAACGAAAAATTATGAAAATTTACCCATAGTTGCAGGAATTAAGCGATCTAAAACCTAATATAGTATATAGGATTGTGTGTTTATGTTCTAACCCCTTTGTCTACAAGTGCAGAGGGAGAAATCCTGTTATTTTATGAAAGCGTTTACTTATCTAAGGAGGGAAATGTGTGTATCTTACATTGGATCAAATGTTTGACTTAACCGTTAAGAAGAATGTGAACAAAGAAGCCCTGGTTGATTTAACGAAGAATAAGCGCTTAAGTTTTGGAGAATGGCAACAAGAAGTGAATCAATTAGCGAATGCATTACGTGCAGCTGGTGTTGAAAAAGGAGATCGTGTTTCTACGTTTATGTTTAATACGCACGAGCTAGGAACAACGCTTTTTGCATGTTCACGTATAGGAGCAATCTTTAATCCGATTAATTTTAGATTAGAGCCAAAAGAAGTCGATTTCATTTTGAAGGATGCAGAACCTAAAGTGGTTATTTTTGAGAAAGTGCTAGAGCCAGTTGTAGCTTCTATCCAGGAAAACCATCCAGAGGTATCGTTTTGGTTCATTGATTCCCAACCTCCAGCTTATGCTGTGAATTATCACGAACGAGTGCAACAAGCACCAAAGGTGAAACCTGATATTGAAGTTAGTGAAGATGACGATTATGCAATCATGTACACTAGCGGAACGACAGGAAGACCAAAAGGGGTTGTACACCGTCATAGAGATATGGTGGAACAAAGCCTTGGAACCATTGCGCAGCTTGGACTATCTCAGCATGATCGTGGCTTAGTAACAGCGCCAATGTTTCATTGTGCAGAATTGCACTGCTGCTTTTTACCTCGTGTTCATGTCGGAAGTACAAATGTTATTATGCACCATTTTGATCCTAAACAAGTACTCGCTAACATCGAAGAAGAAAAGATAAGTTGTTTCTTTGCAGCGCCAACGATGTGGAATATGCTTCTTCAAGAAGACTTATCTCAGTATAACTTAGAGTCATTAAAAGTTGGGCTATATGGAGCGGCACCTATGGCTCCTGCTTTGGTTTCTGCATGTAAAGACAAGTTAGGAATTGATCTAGTACAGGCATATGGGATGACAGAAATGGGACCAGCGATTACGTTCTTAGATAAAGAAGAGCAGCTATCCAAAGCCGGGTCAGCAGGACGTGCGTGCTTTAACCATGAAGTTAGAGTCGTAAAGACAAGTGAATCAGGATTATCAGATGCTGAAGATATTGCTGAGCCTGGTGAAGTGGGTGAAATCATCGTCAGAGGACCATCGATGATGAGGGAATATTTCAAACGACCGGAAGCTACAGCTGAGGTCTTACGTGATGGATGGTATTTCTCTGGTGATTTAGGCTTTATGGATGAAGAGCAATATTTGTTTGTAGCGGATCGAGTGCGTGACATGGTTATTAGCGGCGGAGAAAACATCTATCCACGAGAAGTGGAGGATCTTTTACATGCTCACCCTGGTGTACTTGATGTTGCTGTACTTGGGGAACCTCATGAATTTTGGGGCGAATCTGTTGTAGCAGTAGTCGTGAAAAAAGATGAGAGTGTGACAGACAAAGAGTTAGATGATTACTGTAAAGCAAGTGAGGATTTATCGAATTATAAACGTCCGAGAAGGTATGTATTCGTAGATGAATTACCTCGTAACGCAAGTGGAAAAATTCAAAAATTCTTATTGAGAGAGCAGTTCAAAGCTGGTTCCATGTCGTAAAAGCTTTCGGAACAAAGGAAGTACGTAATGAAGGTTTGGATGAATGGTAAACATATCAATCATTAGATGAAAGGACGATTCAAAATGATGAATGTACCGTTAACATTGCCGATGATGATGGAAAGAGCGGAAACGTATTTTCCTAAGAAACAAGTTATTTCCCGAACATTAGATGGTATCCATCGAATGAACTATAAGGAACTTGGATTGCGTACTAGAAAGTTATCTCATGCATTAGAGAAGCTTGGAGTTCAAGAAGGAGACAAGGTAGGTACATTTGCTTGGAACCACCACCGTCATTTGGAAGCGTATTTTGGTATTCCAGGAATGGGAGCAGTCCTTCATACGATAAATATACGTCTTGCAGGACAGCATATCTCTTATATTGTAAATCATGCAGAAGATCGTGTGTTGCTCATTGATGCAGATTTATTACCTTTGATAGAAGCGGTTCAAGATGAACTAAATACTGTTGAAGCATATGTCGTTATGACAGATCAGGAAGAGCTACCTGACACAAGCTTAGCTCCAGTCTATCATTATGAAAAGCTATTAGAAGGTGCCGATGCCTCCTATGACTTTAAAAAAGATATCGATGAGAATGCTCCTGCGGGCATGTGCTTTACGTCAGCTACAACTGGTAATCCAAAAGGTGTTGTTTATTCTCACCGATCAATTGTCCTACATAGCATGGCGCTAGGATTAGCCGATAGTGCAGCTGTGTCTGAATCTGATGTAACGATGCCTGTTGTTCCTATGTTCCATGCGAATGCCTGGGGGTTGCCGTTTGCAGCAGTATGGTTTGGAACCACTCAAGTCATGCCAGGACCTCAATTTACACCTCAAGCACTAGCCGAGCTCATTGAATCTGAAAAGGTAACTTTATCAGCTGGTGTCCCTACCATTTGGCTTGGCTTACTAAGAGAATTAGATACAGGTGATTACGATACAAGCAGTTTACGAGCTGTCTTATGTGGAGGCTCCGCAGCTCCAAAAGGTATGATTCAAGCATTTGAGTCTAAATATAATATCCCGTTCATTCATGCTTATGGTATGACGGAAACAACGCCTCTTGTATCTCTTTCTAGGTTAAAAAGTTATCAAACAGACCTTGAAGAAGAAGAACGTCTAGAGATTCGGTCTAAACAGGGAACAATGGTACCAGGTGTGGAAATGAAAGTCATTGGAAAAGATGGGGAAATCAACTGGGACGGACAGGAAATGGGTGAGCTCTTACTTAGAGGCCCATGGATAGCTGACGAGTATTATCAAGATGATCGTAGTTCCCAAGCCTTTGTAGATGGCTGGCTCCATACAGGTGATGTCGTAACAGTAGATGAAGAAGGAACGATTAAGATAGTGGACCGTACCAAAGATTTAATCAAGAGTGGCGGTGAATGGATTTCCTCAGTAGATTTGGAGAACGCACTAATGGCTCACGAAGCTGTATTTGAGGCATCTGTTATTGCAGTACCTCACGAAGAATGGCAAGAACGACCACTTGCATGTGTCGTGTTGCATGAAGGAACTCATGCCTCCAAACAAGAGATATATGATTTTCTAAAGCCTCAATTCGCTAAATGGTGGTTGCCCGATGATATTGTGTTTATGAAAGAGATTCCCAAAACTTCAGTAGGAAAATTTCTGAAGAGGGCGCTTAGAGATCAGCTTAGTGATCATTTTGTAGTAGCAAATGATTAAAGAAACATGCTAAAGCTAGGAATGTAGGACTCGAAATATGTATTTTCTTAATAAAAAAAGAGGGGGGTCCCCCCTCTTTTTTGTACAATCAAAATGCTAATCTACTCATCTTTCACACTCAGTCTTCTATTTCTACTTCATAGGCTTGTGGAATATACAGTGCTTCGTACGAGGTAAGGTCGTTTTCTTCCACAAATTCCTTCATCTCTTCTTCACTATCAAACCACTCATAGCTACTAGCATTATACGTTAGTAAATATTCTGGTTCTTTCATGGTAATCCATCCTAACTATTTTTGTTATTAGTCTATTAAAAATAAGTAGGATTTATACTAAGAAAATCTAGTTAATTATGTACTCCTATTTCAATATAGCCCTTGATATGGGCTTGAAGGACCGCATAACATAATTCGGAATCGTGGATTGTATTCTCTTTAATTTTTGAAAGACAGTCTTGTATCGTGAGTCTTTGAATTTGGATATATTCATGTGATTCTGTACGCTGAATCCCTTGATCGAGAATCTCTTCAGTGTAGTACGCATGTGTCACTTCATTTGAGTACCAGGCCGCTGGGACCATGCTTCCTAAATAATGAACTACACCACACTCATAGCCTGTTTCCTCTTGAAATTCTCTTCTTACCGCATCTTCAAGATTTTCTTGCTCTTCTACTCCGCCTCCAGGTAATTGGATAATATAATCATCTAAAGGCGCTCGGTATTGATTGATTAAAATAAATTCCTTATTCTCTCTTGCAAGAAGGACTACGGATTCGTTAACTCTATTAGATATGGAACCTTTTACTTTTGAATCAAAAGGTGAACTATCATTTCCTATCATTTGTCTTCCCTTTACTATTTTCTCTTTTGTATCGAATCCATCCATAAATAAACATGCAGATCCCTATTGAGGAGAGGTAGATATAGGAGGGCATGGTTTTGTCAGCAAAAAAATAAATACCTCCGAAGAACACAGCAAGTATAATCCCTATTTCCATCGGTTTATTCTTTTTAGGACCAAAGATAAGTAGGGAAATAAATAATATAATGAGGCTATATCGAACTAATTCACTCATTTCAATATCCCCTTTGTATTTTGTTATTATATACAATAACAAAAATTTGGAAATCACTCTATGAATTAGTATATAATTTATAGTAGTGTTAATCTCCATCATTTATCTCTTCTCAAAACGAAGTGAACTACTATATAATGAATAAAATTATAGGCCGAGGAGGGAATGGGTTTGCAAACCAACACAGTACATTCTGTAGATCAAAACACTTCTGCTATGTATTTTGTTCATAGAGGTGCATTTGCTGCGCTGCCGATTGTATTTGGTTATTTACCAATCGGAATTACATATGGTGTCCTTGCTAAGCAAGCGGGTCTCTCTCTAACAGAAATTACATTGATGAGTGTTTTCGTCTTTGCTGGTGCTGCACAATTTGTGGCTGTAAGCATGATGAATGCTGGTGCTTTATTTGTTGAAATTGTTCTTGCTACGTTTGTTTTAAACTTAAGGCATTTTGTGATGAGCTTCTCGATAATGAATCGATTACGTTCTGCTTCATTAAAATGGAAAATTCCTATTTCATTAGGTCTGACAGATGAAACCTTCTCTGTAGCCTCTTTATACCCAAAGGAAGGTCAGAAAAAAGGTGGGATGTGGTTTTATGCGTCTATGATTCTAGTATCGTATTTTGCTTGGATACTTGGATCATTAGCAGGAGGTTTGTTGGGAGAGGTTATTCCTGACGCGTTAAGTCAGAGTATGGGAATTGCACTTTATGCCATGTTTATAGCCTTGTTGATTCCTTCTGTCCGCAATGAATGGCGGATTGGCCTAATTGCAGTTCTAAGTATGATGTTGAATTATATAGCTTATAAGATTACAGGAAATCAAGGATGGTCCATCGTGCTGGCCACTATACTAGCGGGGGCAAGTGGAATCTGGCTTCTTCCTCAAGAGGAGGTGGAGGAATGATAGCAATTATTATAGGGATGGCTGTTGTTACGATGATACCAAGGTTTTTACCCGCTTTCGTAGTCGATAAATGGGTCTATCCAAAGTGGGTGAGTCGATGGTTAAATGCTATTCCGTATGCAGCATTAGGGGCACTCATTTTTCCATGGATTACCGGAGTGATTGAAGGAAAGCCTTATATAGGTGTTATTGGTGGACTGGTAGCAGCAGTGCTTGCCTTTTTTAAAATTAATACCATTATTGTGGTGTTAGGAGCAATTATTACTGTTTTTATCTTCAATACTGTCCTCTAGTCATTTGTCACACGTTTTGGGTTCTTGCATATAGTGTAGAGAATTCATAACGGGAAGGGGATACATTTGTGATGTATGATCCGCGTCAAAATCAATTTGATTGGCTAGGTCAGCTTCTTTTTCCTGGCGGAGGAGGTGGAGGGTTTCCAGGCCAACAGCAATTTGGACCTCCAGGACCGCCACCAGGTCAAGGTGGAGGTGGGCAACCCCCATTTGGACCACCTTCAGGGCAGGGAGGATTCGGTCCTCCAGGGCCACCACCATCTTCACCTCCATTTGGTCAAGGGCAACAAGCAGGATATGGTCAGCCAGGCTTATTTGCAGTAGACCCAGGAGCTTTGAGAGGATGTTTATATCGTTATACGTGGGTTCGGTTAAATAATGGTAGAGCGTTTTGGTATTATCCAACCTTTATTGGAAGAACATCAGTAGCTGGGTATCGTTGGAGAAGAAGCCAACAAAGATGGGTTTACTTCGGTATCGATACAGACCGTATTTCTTCATTCTCATGTCAATAATGATAGAGGACGTCATCTGAGGGTGACGTTCTTTCGCTTAATTTAGTTGTACAAAAAATGTACTCTTATACATACGGTGAGATTTAAGATAGCTAAAATTAGGATGAGTATATACAACATTCAGGAAGTTAAAATAGACAAGCTTTCCTATGCATATACATACGTTAAGGAACGAGAAAAGGGGGAACTTTACGATGAAGATTCGAAAAGCCCAACTTAAAGATGCTGAAGCGATTGCCCATGTTCATGTCTCCAGCTGGCAATCTACTTATCAACACGTGATTGAAGAAGAATATATTCAAAGCTTGAATGTCGAAAACCGCATTACATTATGGGAGACTGTTTTAACAAAACAGATCAATGGTCAAACCGTTCTTCTTGCAGAGACTGAACAGGGTGAAATTGTTGGATTTATTTCAGGTGGAAAAGAGCGGACAAAACGCTATGGGTACGATGGAGAGATTTATGCGATATACTTACTTGACCAATATCAGGGAAAAGGGTATGGAACACAACTGTTTAAGTCATTCGTAGAGAATATGAAGGAAGAAGGGTACGAGTCAATTTTGGTCTGGGTGCTGACTCAAAACCCTTATAAGCGCTTTTATGAAAAGTTTGGTGCTACTCCTGTTGAAGCAGAAGAAGTGACCATAGGGAAAGGTACCTATCAAGAAACAGCTTATGGATGGAAGCGAATGGATGTATTGGAAGAACAACTTAATAAGATGGCTATGTAAGTGAAGATGTATCTTCTGTATAAATGAGAAGTTTATTAAAGATAAAATATAAAAAGAGCACTGAATTGTTTTTTGAATTCAATGCTCTTTTTTTATAGTTAAATTAGTATTTACTTACAAGAAACACTCCAATTAATTGCTAAAAAGCTTTTATCGACTGTTGGCGTCATATTGTTCTCGATACAAGCGCTTTTTGCATAATGAAAAGAGTTATAATTTAGAACTGTTGACAAAATTAAAAGCGCTAAAACCAATAGGGATAGCGTGTATAAATTTTTCTTTGTCATCTTTTACTCACTCTTTCACTTATATATTACATCATATTAATTCAAATAAAACAAAACTACCACGTAAGTTGAATGACGTTCTTTACTATATTTTATCATAATGATACTGATAGATATCTATTCTTGATAAGGTTCGATATGAATTTGAGTATGCTTGATGTGATGAACTTCTTCGAGTGTCTCTTCAATTCTATCGGTAATATCATGGCTTTCTTTTACACTAAGGTCAGGGGCAACATGGATGGTTGCATCTACAAGCACTTGATTACCTAGTAGCCTTGCCTTTACATCTTCTACTCGTTTAACATCCGGGTCCTTAGCAATAGTATGCTTTACGTCATCTAGCAATTGTTCATCTATACCATCTGTTAAGGCATGTGTTGCATCACTGAAAATTTCGTAAGCTGTTTTACATATTATGATTCCTACTATAAATCCTGCTACAGGGTCTAACCAAAACGCTCCGAACTGTGCCCCAATAATACCTATAAAAGCCCCAATACTTACTAATGCGTCAGAACGATTGTCCTGAGCTGCTGCATAAAGGGAGTGGCTATCAATTTGCTTAGAAAGCCTAAGGTTATACTGATAAACCCCATACATGACAATTGCTCCTCCAAGTGCGGTCCAAGCAGTAAGCATACTAGGCTGATCATTAGATCCTTCCCATAGTTTAATAACTGTTTCATACAATACCTGTAAACCAATCGTCATCATAATGAAGGCTGCAATGAGGGAGCCGATTGTTTCTGCACGAAAATGTCCATAGTGATGGTCCCGATCGGGTGGTTTTCGCGAAATTTTTAGTCCGATTAAGACGGCTAGGGAGGCGACCACGTCTGTTACATTATTTAGACCATCTGCACGTAGAGCTTCTGAATTTCCTGCATAGGCTATAATTAGTTTCACTACTGAAAGAATCAAGTACGCACCTATACTGAGCCAAGCCCCTTGTTCACCTTTTTTTAACTTATCATACTCATTCATGGTTCAATCCTCCGTTAGCTCTCTTTAGCAATCTTTAGCTTACCAAAAGCAATATGACTGGGTCTAGAGAAAAAAAGGTTCATAAGAGCATCTGTATTGTTTAAGGAAAAGGATGTTTCCCTAACTCAACTATGCTTTCAATGGGCAGAAATGCCCAAATTATCCTTTGTCAACCTCATAATTTGGAATTTAAGGTTATCTTTTGTAATAAAGGGGTAAGGAAATAATATAAGAATTCATTGATAATATTTTATTATGACAGTGTACATCGAACGCTCGTTTTTTGGATATAAAACAGAAGGGGTGGTCAACATGATTAAAGAAACCGTCATTATTGAAGGCTCTGTTCGTGGGATGAAATTCTCAAAGCCAGTCTTATTACAATACAATCCTTCAGAGGAAAATGTGGAAGAAGCTATTATTAAATTTTTTGACAGTCATGCAAATTCCTTTGAAGAATTAGCTGTACAACGTGGTTGGAGAGATTCTTATTGGACATTCCCACAATATTATGAACTAGTGATTTAATCATACTTAGATGCTGACTCCAGTTGGGGTCAGCTTTCTTTTTGTCTTCTAATAAAATATGTATCATAAGGGTAGGGTGGAAATCGAGCTTGTTTTCATCTTACCCAATGATGTTAAATTTATAAGAATGTAAAATATCTCGAAATTGAAATTCTTAGTTTTGAAATAAATAAATCATGGGTATATTATGTAAGTATCCTTTTGAATGAGTCTTATTCAGAAAGGTAATACTACACAATGATATGTGATTAAAGGAGCGATGTTTACAATGGCAAAACTGGCAATTATTTATTACAGTTCAACTGGCACAAACTACAAACTAGCAAAGTGGGCAGAAGAAGCAGCCAAAGAAGCTGGTGCGGAAGTTAAGGTACTTAAAGTACCTGAAAATGCACCGCAAGAAGCGATCGAACAAAATCCAGCCTGGAAAGAGCATCTGGAAGCTACCAAGGATGTTCCAGAAGCTACTAATGATGACCTTGAGTGGGCTGATGGATATATCTTCTCTGTACCGACACGTTTTGGTAATGTACCTGGCCAAGTAAAAAGCTTCTTAGATGCAGCTGGCGGTTTATGGTTCCAAGGTAAGCTAGTGAACAAAGTCGTGAGTGCAATGTCTTCAGCTCAGAACCCTCATGGTGGCCAAGAGCAAACAATCACCAACCTTTACACCACTATGTTCCACTGGGGTGCAATCGTAGCAGCTCCTGGTTATTCAGATAACTCCATATTCGGAGCAGGTGGTAACCCTTACGGAACAAGCGTCACTGTAGATGGGGAAGGAAACATGCAAGAAGACGTAGAAGCTGCTGTTAAACATCAAGCAAAACGTACTGTAGACATTACAAATCGTATTCATAATAACTAAGAAGCAGAGGGGGCTCCCCTCTGTTTTTATTTTCCTCTTTTGATATTCCATACTAGCCCCATTATCTTGAAGACTTGGATTCGAGATAAATCTGGGTATGAA
>NZ_AVBF01000068.1 GCF_000770635.1 Pontibacillus yanchengensis Y32 | reverse complement strand
ACATGATGCGTTATGACAAAGCTTGGCTTGGAATTATGACGTCTTTTTTTAAGCCTGATAACGAGCTTCTGGCTATTTGGTTCGACATCAACATATGGCGATGTTTCCGTTAAACCACATGAACGCAAAGATGGGACGGGAAATGGCGAGACTCCCGTGGAAAACGGATGTGTCAAGACCCCGCAGGGCGTTTTTTGCCCGAGGAGGCTTGACCGTTCGTCCACAGGAAAGCGAGCTATTTCCCGGCCCATCTTTTCTCTAAATTAATACAACGGAAACATTTCTCTAATCCAGAATATCTCAATTCCAAGTCTTCAACATAATGGGGCGTATCTGTAATAAGTGAGAAGCAGCCTAAATCACATTTGAAACTTTCTGATGTTTTAATCGTATATACCTAACAAGACACAACATTCAAGGAGTAGCTCCCAATGAATATGTTTATCGAATATTTGTTGGATCTTGATCTAGTGAATGACCCCTTGCTGTATTCATTTTATGTCAGCATGTTCATGTCACTAGCTTTAAATAAGGTTTGGGCATCTTTTGTAAGTGATCCATCTGCTTGGCTTACAAATGAATGGGGCGTAAAAGAGCGTATATCATTTTCTATTACTCCTAATCAAACCAATGTAGGATCTACAAATCACATTATCAATTGGATTCCAAAAACAATTAAGAGGCAAGAAGGTTCACCTGATGAAGACTACCCCCTCATTATTCACACAATTACCATGTAAATGAATAATGAGGAGGAAATAATAAATGAAAAAAACATGGCAACTAATATTGCTTTTCTTAGTATCTACATTCTTATTGGCAGGTTGTTCTACACAATCTGGTGAAGGAGATGGGTTCTTTAACCAATTTTTTGTACAACCATTTTCGATAGCTATCCAAACATTAGCTGAATGGTTTAGTGGTAGCTATGGGGTGGCAATTATCGTGGTAACGTTGATAATACGCCTCATTCTTATGCCATTAATGCTTAATATGTATAAAAAACAACAGTTGATGAAAACAAAAATGACAGCTATCAAACCAGAAATGGATGATGTACAGAATAGGTTGAAAGAAGCCACTTCCCAGGAAGATAAGCAACAAATACAAAACGAAATGATGGAGCTCTACCAAAAGCATGGAGTTAATCCACTTAACATGGGTTGCCTCCCACTGTTGCTACAAATGCCTATATTAATGGGATTCTATTATGCGATAAGGAGTTCAGAAGAAATTGCTACGCACACCTTCATGTGGTTCGACTTAGGTCAACCTGATATAAGCATGGCCATTATCGCGGGAATTTTATATTTTATCCAATATAAAGTATCTCTTATAGGTGTACCAGATGAGCAGAAGAAACAAATGAAGATAATGGGACTATTATCTCCAGTTATGATTTTAGTGATTTCCTTAACGGCACCAGCTGCATTACCGCTGTATTGGGCAGTAGGAGGAGCCTTTCTAATCCTGCAAACGTGGATAGGAAGAAAACTATATTCACAGAGTGAAGAAGAAGCTTCCTGATTGAATAATTGATGTATTACAGTCATAACTTAAAACGAAGAGACAAATGCTCTAAGATCATGAAGTGGTCTTAGAGTATTTTTCGTTTCAAGACAGTGTAACTATTACTAAAGCGATAGGTGTCATCTAACATACAAGAATATGATATATATAACAAAGCACATTTACAGAATAAATTATCAGAATTTTTAATCAAAATGACAATCTCTGCATAGTATAAGAGTAAACACTATGAAGGAGGGGTAAGGATGAGTCGTTCTAAAAGCTTTGTGATTTCTGAAGAAAACTGGTCCCTCCATAGAAAGGGTTACGATGACCAACAACGCCACCAGGAAAAAGTACAAGATGCAATTAAAAACCAACTTCCGGACTTGATTTCTGAAGAAAACATTATTATGTCGAATGGTAAAGATGTCGTGAAAATTCCGATTCGTTCGTTGGATGAATATAAGATTAGATATAACTATGATAAAAACAAACATGTAGGCCAAGGGAAAGGTGATAGTCAAGTAGGAGATGTTATTGCAAAAGATGGTTCTCCTAAAAAAGCAGCAGGTAAAGGTGATAAAGCAGGTGATCAACCAGGTGATGACTATTATGAAGCAGAAGTATCACTAGCTGAATTAGAAGAAGTTCTATTTACCCAACTTGAGCTCCCTAATCTACAAGAAAAAGAAAAAGACAATATCGTTACAACAGATGTAGAGTTTAACGATATTCGAAAAACAGGATTACAAGGAAACATTGACAAAAAACGAACGATGCTAGAAGCATTTAAGCGGAATGCGATGTCAGGTGAGTCTACGTTTAATCCTATTTATCCTGAAGATGTTCGTTACAAAACATGGAATGATGTTGTTAAGCCTGAATCGAAGGCTGTGGTGTTGGCGATGATGGATACCTCCGGTTCTATGGGGGTATGGGAAAAGTATATGAGTCGTAGCTTTTTCTTTTGGATGACTAGATTCTTGAGAACGAAGTATGAAACAGTAGATATTGAGTTTATTGCACATCATACAGAGGCCAAGGTTGTTTCAGAGGATGATTTCTTCTCAAAAGGCGAAAGTGGAGGAACTATTTGTTCATCCGCTTATAAAAAAGCATTAGATTTAATTGAAGAAAAATATCATCCTGATCGATATAACATTTATCCATTCCATTTTTCAGATGGGGACAATTTAACTTCGGATAACAAACGTTGCTTAAAATATGTGAATGATTTGATGGATCTATCCAGTATGTTTGGGTATGGTGAAGTAAATCAGTATAACAGACACAGTACCTTGATGTCTTCCTATAAAAAAATCGAAGACCCACGTTTCAAACATTTTGTGCTTAGAAGAAAAGCAGATGTTTTCTACGCCATGAAGCATTTCTTTCAACAAAATGAAGAAGCGGTAGTAGCAAAGTAATACAATTCGTTAAGGCCTTCTCATTATATGAGAAGGCCTTGTTTTGTGTGTGAGAAAATAACTAGAAAAATAAGGAAATATAAGTATGAAATTTTACACAAATTTTAACGAAAATTGTAGAAAAGTAATATTTTTGTAAAGAAATTATTGACTAGTAGTTAAATATTAGGATACTATATAGTAGAAATATCAGAAAATTACCAAATTTGCTAAAAATACTAATTTTTCAGAGGTGTACATATGAGTCATTTTCAACAATCGCAAGGGAAAGCACCTTTGCTTGAAGTGAAGAATCTGGAAACAGCTTTTGGGATTGATGGAAAGGATTATAACGCAGTTGATCAAGTAACGTTTCATGTGGAACCTGGTAAAGTGATTGGGGTTGTAGGTGAATCAGGTTGTGGTAAGAGTGTTATGTCTTTATCGATAATGGGATTGCTTCCTAAGGGAATTGGTAAGGTAAATGCAGGGGAAATCAAATTTAACGGTCGTAACCTAGAGAACTTAAATGATAACGAGATGAATAAAATACGTGGGAAAGATATAGCAATGATCTTTCAGGAGCCTATGACGTCATTAAACCCAGTCTTCACCATAGGTTACCAGTTAGAAGAAGTGCTACATAATCATTTTAAGATTTCAAAAAAAGAAGCTAGACAAAAAGTAGTTCAACTTTTAACTGCAGTAGGTATTTCGAGACCTGAGAAAATTGTACATGAATATCCGCATCAACTGTCTGGTGGAATGAGGCAAAGAGTTATGATTGCTATGGCTATAGCTTGTCAGCCGCAGCTTCTTATAGCAGATGAGCCAACTACAGCACTTGATGTAACTGTTCAAGCGCAAATATTAGAGCTTTTAAAGGATATCCAACGCAAAAATGATATGTCCATCATTCTTATTACGCATGACTTAGGCGTTGTTTCGGAATCATGTGATGAAGTTATCGTTATGTATGCCGGAAGAATTGTAGAAAAAACGGACGTTAGAAGATTGTTCCAGGAGCCTAAGCATCCATATACAGAATTGCTAATGGGGTCCATCCCAAGAATGGATGTAGATACAGATCAGTTAGCTACAATTGATGGAATGGTACCTTCGCTAAAAAATATGCCACAGGTTGGATGTCGGTTCGCCAATCGTTGTCCAAAGGCAATGCAGGAATGTACAGAGGTTACACCTCAACTTAAAGAAAATGAGTACGGGCATGAAGTGGCCTGTCTTCTTTACGAATCAAGTCGACCAGCAAGAGAGGTGTCACAATGAGTATTACCCAAATGAAAGACTTTCAAACTCATAATCTATTAGAAGTTGAAAATTTGCAGATGCATTTTCCGGTAAAGGGTGGATTCTTCCGAAGAACTATTGGTGCTGTTAAAGCTGTAGATGGTGTCTCTTTTACTATTCGAAAAGGGGAAACACTTGGACTAGTAGGAGAATCCGGTTGTGGGAAATCTACAACAGGGCGATCTATTCTACGATTGTTAACGCCTACAGGTGGTAAGGTTATTTTTGAGAATGAGGATATTACGAATGTAAATGGAAAGCGGCTAAGAGATATTCGCCAAGATATTCAAATGGTATTTCAGGATCCATACGCTTCCTTGAACCCGATGCAGATGGTTGGGGATATCGTTAGTGAGCCTATCCATAATTATTATAAAAACAAAAACAAAGAAGAGTTAAAGACTGAAGTTATGGACCTCCTAACTCGAGTAGGACTTCCTGAAGAAGCTTATTACAAATATGCTCACGAATTTTCAGGAGGGCAACGTCAACGGATTGGGATTGCAAGAGCTTTAGCACTTAAGCCTAAATTGATTATTGCAGATGAACCTGTATCTGCTCTTGATGTATCCGTTCAGTCACAGGTGCTTAACCTATTGAATGAGCTTCAAGATGAATTCGATTTAACGTACTTGTTTATTGCACACGATTTAAGTGTGGTAAAGCATATGAGTGATCGTATTGGGGTGATGTACTTAGGTAATATTGTAGAAGTTGCTGACAAGCACTCCATTTACGATAACCCTATGCATCCTTATACCCAAGCCTTAATCTCAGCTGTTCCTGATGCTTCTAAAATGGGAGAGAAGCGAGAGCGAATCGTCTTACAAGGCGATGTACCAAGTCCTGAAAATCCACCTTCTGGGTGTCCATTTCATACAAGATGTCCAAAGGCTTTGGATAGATGCTCAAGCATCAAACCTACTTTAAAGGAGGTGAAACCGGGTCAGCACGTTGCATGTATTCTTTACGATTAATCATTATTTAAACAATTAACAGGGGGTTCACTCATGAAGAACAAAAGATTTTATTGGCTTTTATCCTTAGTGTTGATGCTTTCCTTATTCCTAGCTGCTTGTAATAGTGGAGATGATACGGATGCACAAACGGATGCTGAAGGGGATACAACGGAAGACACTAGTTCTGAAGAAGGTACAGAAACCGAAGAAGAAAGTGATACAGGAGAGCCTAAACAAGGCGGTACACTAACATATGCGATTGATGCTGAGCCTGAAGGTATTTTGAATGTCCATTATTATGGAACTGCTACAGATTTTGAAATTCTTCAGTTTATGGTTGATCCACTTTTCACATACGATGAAAACCTAGCTCCTGAGCCACATTTGGCTGATTGGGAAACGGAAGATAACAAGACGTACACATTTAAATTTGAAGAAGGCGTTAAGTGGCACAATGGTGATGAGCTAACGGTTAATGACTGGGTATTCGCTTTAGAAACATTAGCAGATCCAGATTATGAAGGTCCTCGTTACTCAAACGTTCAAACAATTGAAGGTGCTGAAGCATATAACAAAGGGGAAGCGGATAGCATCTCTGGTATTGAAGTAATTAATGATTATGAAGTAAAGGTTACATTTGATAAAGCTCGTGTTAACAACTTAATTAACGTCTGGAGTTATCCAATGAATGAAAATCGTTGGAAAGATGTTCCTGTATCCGAGATGCTAGGACATGAATTTACTCGTACAACTCCAATCGGTACTGGTCCATTCAAAATGGGTAAAGTTGTACCTGGTGAAACCTATGAGTTTATCGCTAATGAAGACTATTTTAAAGGTGCACCGAACTTAGACAAGATTATTGTTAAAGTTATTGATAACAAAGCTGTATCTGGCGCACTTCAAAACGGTGAAGTTGATATGGTTCCTGTACACCCAACTTTAGGTGAAGAAGTAGAAAAAATGGAAGACGTAGAACTTGTGACGTATCCAGGTCTTTCCTATTACTATGTTGGCTTTAAATTAGGCGTGTTTGATAATGAGAAAAAAGAAATTGTAGAAGAAAAAGAAAAGTATCAAGACAAAACATTACGTAAGGCGATGTACCACGCTATTAATCGCCAAGAGTGGATTGATGCATTCTTTAGTGGTTATGGTTCTCCAGTAGATGCACCTGTTCCATCAAATCACTGGATTGCAGCTGATGATAGTGACTTACAGCAGTATGAGTATGATCCTGAAAAAGCGAAGAGCCTTCTAGACGAAGCAGGATACAAAGACACAAATGGTGATGGTTTCCGTGAAGATCCAAATGGTGATGAGTTTGTTGTTAATTTCTCTCACTATGCTTCTACGAACCCAACATTTGAAGCACGTGCGAAAGCTCTAACACAGTACTGGAACGATATTGGTCTTCAAACAACTCTTGAGATGATTGAAGGTTCCCTGTACTATGACAAGATTGAAAAAGATAGTGACGATATTGAAGTATTCTACGGTGGTTGGAGTACTGGTACAGATCCAGACCCTACAGCTCTTTGGTCTTCAGACGCTCTTTGGAACTACACTCGTTGGAACAATGAGAAGAGTGATGAATTACTAGAGAAAGCACTTGATGTAGAAGTAGTAGGAACAGACAAAGAAAAACGTCAAGAAATTTATACAGAATGGCAGCAACTAGCAAATGAAGAGCTTCCAATGCTTTATATTGCCGAGTTACAAGAATTACAGGGCATTAACAAACGCGTTGGCGGTGTGGAATACGATGTTTCTGGAAGTAATCTACCAAACGAATGGTATATTAAAGAATAATAGGTTACTAGCTTGTAACAGATAAGGGGAATGTCCATGTTAAAGTACTCACTTCGACGAATTCTAGGCATGATCCCGATGTTATTCCTTATCTCAGTGGTTGTGTTTTTCCTGGCATTAGCTATGCCAGGAGATTCACTCACTGGTGAAATTGACCCGAATAATACTGATCCAGAATATATTGAACAAATGCGTGAAAAGTTAGGGTATAATGACCCAATTTACGTTCAGTATGGAAGGTGGATTTCAAATTTTGCACAGGGTGACTTCGGAACCTCAACTAAATATAAAATTCCTGTTGCTGATTTAATCGCTCAACGATTGCCTAACACATTATTTCTTGGCGTTACATCCTTAATCATTACATACATATTTGCCTTTGTAATGGGGATGTATGCAGGGCGAAAACCCTACACAAAACTAGATAACTTTATTGGTGGGTTCAACTACCTTATGTTAGCTATCCCCATCTACATTGCAGGTGTGTTCGCCATATACTTTTTCTCCTTCCACTTAGGTTGGTTTCCATTCTCTGGATCTGTCGATATTGCCACGAATGAGGGGACACTTGATTGGTGGTTATCTCGAATTTACCATGTAATTTTACCAGCACTAGTGCTTGGAGCGATGGGTACAGCAGCTTACACACAATTTTTGCGAAACGATATTATTGATAACAGTCAAAAGGATTATGTTCGTACAGCTAGAGCGAAGGGAACTCCAGAGTCGCGTATATATAATCACCATATTCTCCGGAACTCTGTCATTCCGTTGATTACATTTTTAGGCTTTGACATCGTAACACTGGTGAACGGTGCATTAATTACGGAGACAATTTTCACGTATCCTGGATTAGGACAACTATTTTTGTCTTCGATGACAACAAACGATTATCCAACGTTAATGACCTTAGCGTTAATGTTCTCTTTTCTTGTATTAATTGGAAACTTGATAGCGGATCTTCTATATGGTGTTGTAGATCCTCGTATCAGACTTGATTAGGAGGTGTGGCTATGGAAGTCGTACACAATAAAAATTCACAAACTGAAAACTCGACAACTAAGCCACAAAAGAGTATGTCTCCTTGGGCAATGGCCCGTCGTAAGTTTATGAAAAATAAACTCGCGATGATTAGCTTGTCTTATCTCATTGTCTTAGGGATTCTCTCTTTCTTGGCTCCCTATATCACAACTGCTGATATTTCTCGTGTGAACATTGGGGATATGTCACTAGCACCGTCCGCTGAGCATTGGTTTGGAACAGATACAAGTGGACGAGATGTATTTACGAGGCTGCTTTATGGTGGAAGAGTTTCCTTGTTGGTAGGAATCTCATGTACTGCCATCATCCTATTTATTGGAACGTTAATTGGCTCTGTTGCAGGGTACTTTGGCGGAGCGGTAGATAGTATGCTAATGCGTTTTACAGACTTTATTTTGAACTTTCCGTTTCTAGTATTTGTAATTGTATTAAATGCTATCTTATTCGGTATTGTCTCTGGGGTCTGGGTATTAATTGTAGTGCTTAGTATTCTTGGATGGGGAGGCGTAGCCCGTCTTGTAAGGAGTAAAATCCTATCTGAGAAAGAAAATGAATACATCCTTGCTTCTATTTCAATAGGGTGTAAACCTGGTAAAATCATTCTTAAGCACTTATTACCTAACGTACTTACCACAGTTATTGTACAAGCTACCATTTTATTTGCGACGATGATTGTAGCTGAATCAGGATTGAGCTACTTAGGATTCGGTGTACCACAAGAAGTACCGAGTTGGGGCAATATGTTAGCTGCTTCTCAGCAACCAGAAGTACTTCAGAACATGCCGTGGATCTGGGTGCCACCAGCTTTAGTGCTGATATTAACAATTCTTTCTATTAACTTTATTGGAGAAGGGATAAAAGAAGCATTAAATCCTAAATCATATCGATAAGAGAACCTACCATTTTGATGGTAGGTTTTTTTGTCAGCAGGAAATTATAAAATTCAACGCTTGTGTATAAGTAAAAAAGTGATGTGGCTACGTCCAAGTTCAGGGCCTTTTTTGGTTAATCATGGTAGGATGGAAGTAGAATTTTATAGGAGATAGGAGGTTGGAAGTTGAAAAGCAAGGTAATCGTTTTCTTAATCATCACTAGTATATTGAGTGTAGTTTTCGTCACAATGGCTTTTCAAAACAATACAAGAGGAAACCCTACTGTTCGTGACATCTTAGGAGATAATCAAGACGCCGATATTCTCAAATTAGATGGACTAGTTTATGGGAATGTGACAGATGTTGACTGGGTTCAGGATAGGGAGTATAAAAAGGGGGGAAAAATCGGAGAAGTGAGAAATAAAACGCAAAATTCATGGTGGTTTCGGGATCGCTATGCTACAAAACTACCTGAAGGGACAGCGTTGTATATGACTGGTGATGAGGAGTATCAAAAAGAAAAACCACCGACTTATGTACTTGTAGAATATAAAAATAAGGAACGAATTTATATAGCGTATATAGAGGGATGACCCTTATCTATTAAGATGTAGGGGTAAACCATTTTTTAATAGTATCAAGCAACGAGTTTTCCTTTTTTTGTTCTGGCTTCTCTTCATTGTGATCTTGTACAAAAATATCTTCTATATCTACAGCATAATCATACGTTAATACAGCACCTAGATCAGACTCTGCATCGTTGTTTGTTACCGCTGTATAGGGAATATTGTATTTTTCAGCTAATGCTTTTTCTTCTTTCATAAACCGTGATGCGACATGACCATTTAATAATAACGTTGTTTCAGGGTGATGTTGCATTGCTTGTTCTAGTTCTTGTAATCCTTTATCTCGCATGAGTTGTCCATTTGTCAAAGCAATAACCACACGCTCCCGTATCGTTCCTAAATACCGTTTTCGCTCCCCAGCTTTTATCTGTTTTTTTCCGTGAATTCCTTCTTGTAAAATATCATCTATTTCTTTATTTGCCATAGTATATTCCTCCTTTACTGTGTCCTTCTTTCCTAAATATATATGATTATATAATACTAAATCAACATATATGAAGGGGGTTCTAAATTAAGAGAGGTTAGGGAGAATGAAGAGGGATGTGGGTGTGTTTATTAACTCTTAATTAGCTTTTTTATTCACACTTATAAATAAATCCACCCATTAAATACCCTCTATACATTTAATACGAAACCTTTTAGAAACTTATTTTGCATAGGATTTAACAATTAAACAATATTGCTCACCCGTTGAACATATATATGCAGTATTAGGAGGGATATAGAGGTGATCGCCTTGTGAGCATAGATAGGAGTTACCGTTGATTTCTATTCGAATGGAACCTTCTACTAGATATAGGTGGAGGGCTAAATGTTTTTTTTCGAATGTCTGACTTGAATTAGGTGAATAACGATGAACTATTACAGAATCGGTTTTATCAGGTAATAAAGTTCGAATTGTTGTCTCTAATGTACTAGCAATTCCCTTAGTAATATAAGGCTCTTGCGATAAATGGGTATCTACATCTCTGGTTGCGTTTTCTTGATGTTCACCTGTAGAAGATAATGAACGGTACCATTGCATTGATGGTTGTGGAGTGTTTTGTTCTGGCGTTGTTTCAGGCTGAGGGTGGACAAATTGTTGAAGGGGAAGGTGAGGTTGAGTATTGGCATAATAATATTTGGGTTGGAATACCATTGTAAATGTAGGCTGACCTCGGTCTTGATGAGGTGTATTGTACTTCACATGCATCGTAACACCATTGAACGTAAACTCATCTAAATGGGGAAGTCTGTTCTGAGAAGTATCTTTCCATTCATTCAACTCATCTAATTCTTGAAGAATTTGTAGCACACCTCGAAAAATTTTATCATAAACCTCTATAGAATGTTGAATACGTCTTGGTTGAAAAAATGCAATAAATGAAGTGTTTTGGCCATACCTTTTATAATGGAGTACATACTTTTTTAATTGTTTAGCTAAATGTTCTAGGTCTTTCTTTTTGTAAGTAGATTCGACGAATGCGAAGCGGTATTGTCTTTGTTTAAACCCTTCCATTCCTAACAAGCATGGAAACGGATTTTGGTCAGAAAGCATATCTCTCGCGAAGTGTTCAAACACATCATACCCCCACGTAGGCATCTTTTTAGGTAGGTATGTTTCTGCCAAGTCTCTAATTTTTGTATCCATGTACACATTCCCCCATTATAATGGTCGACTATATATTATATTTATACAAAAAGGGAATTATGATTTATTAAGAAATTTTATTTGAATATAAACACAGAGATGGAGTAAGGGATGAATCAACCCTTACTCCATTTTTAATGGTTTATAACAAAACCACCAATCTAGGCATTCAATCTTACCTTGCTTTTGTAAATCCAAACGTTTCTGAATTTCTTCTACACTATTGGCTGGAGGGACAATCACATTACTGCCAATTAATGGGTTGTTTGGCCAGTTTTCAGGTAAAACAACATTAAAGAGATCAGATGTTTGTAATGCATGTACAGACCGCCAAATTTCTTGAACGTTTCTTCCTATCTCTTGAGGATAATATAAAACCATCCTTATGATACCTTTGTCATCAACGATAAATACGGCTCGTATCGTTCTGGTATTTTGCTCGGATGGTAGCATCCCAAGTTTCTTGGCTAAAGCACCAAGAGGATCAGCAATAATAGGAAAGGTTATGCTTACCCCGGTGTTTTCTTGGATCCATTCAATCCATTTTAAGTGTGCATATACTTGATCTATGGACAAACCAATAAGCTCTGTCCCCATATTATTAAAGTCTTCTTGGTATTGTTGAAAAGAAATAAATTCTGTTGTGCAAACAGGTGTGAAATCGCCAGGATGACTAAATAATACAAACCACTTACCTTCATAATCTTCAGGTAGACGCATAGGACCTTGTGTGGTCTGCACCTCAATATCTGGAAACATTTCTCCTATGGTTATTCCTTCATTCAAGTCCTTCACTTCACTCCTCCTTTTATCTCGTTCATCATTAGTAACTATATTCTTAGTCATACTAAATCATGAAATGGAATTAAGTTGTCGATAATGTAAAAAAAGAACCTTTTTCCTATGTTTATGAGTAATATTTTGTTTCGTTGGCAAACTACTCATGATAACGTATGAAGGAGCGATGAAGGATGAAGAAAGTGTTAGCTATTTCATTGCTTGTTGTAGGGTTATTTTTTGCGTTTATGCAGCCTAGTACAACAAGTGCACAACAATCAGATACCTATGTTGTTAAACGAGGAGATACATTATGGAAGATTTCACAAAAATATCAAATTGGTCTTTCTGAAATCATTAGTGCCAACCCCCAGTTTAACAATCCAGATTTGATTTATCCTGGAGACAAAGTTACTATCCCTTTAAAACAAAATATTAAATCCGTAGAGCAAGAGGTTATTCGCTTAACAAATGAAGAGAGAGCGAAATACGGATTACCAGCTTTAAAAGGAGATTGGCAGCTATCAAGAGTAGCTCGTTATAAATCCAGAGATATGCGGGATAATAATTATTTTGCTCATAACTCACCAACCTATGGATCTCCATTCCAAATGATGAAAAGCTTCAATATTTCTTATCGTAAAGCAGCAGAGAATATTGCAGCTGGTCAGACCTCACCTGAAGCAGTAGTAAAAGCATGGATGAATAGTTCTGGACACAGGAAAAATATCCTAGACAAAGATCTAACATACATTGGTGTGGGCTACGCAAAAGGTGGAAGTTACGGCCATTATTGGACGCAACAATTCATAACGAAATAATAGAATAAGCAGAGCTGAAGCTCCTTCCCATTTCCCAAAAGGCATAAGCTAACCATTGTATATAAGAATTTGCCATATAGTGGTTAAACCTATGGGGAGGGAGCTAGATATTTATAGTTTTTACTTTATGAAGAAGCCAGCCATGTAAAGCTGGCTTTTTACATATCGTTTACTTTCCATTAATATGGTTATGGAAAAAATTTTTTAGAATAGATAGTATGGGTGGAAAAGAGATGTACCAAGGATTTAAATAGGACGAACTATAAAAAAGGAAAAAATTTCATTTGCAAGACGTCTGACATCTTGGTACAATTTTTTCGGAAGGTTGAAATGAAAGCATTTTCATATCACCGAATGAACACTATTTTATATATTTTTAAGGGAGGCACGGAAGCCGTGGATATAATCTTTGGGTTACTTGCAATTATTTTAGTTCTTGGAATTGGTTTCTTAATGTCCAATGATCGAAAGAATATCAACTATACCGGAATTGGCGTTATGTTGGTATTCCAATTGATCACTACTTGGTTCGTGTTTAACACACCAATTGGACAGTGGATTATTGGTACTATCTCTGCTGGTTTTACGAATTTAATTAATTATGGTAAAGAAGGTGTCGCCTTCGTATTACCAAACGTTGCCAACGTGGGAGAAGATGGATCATCAGCGAGTGTTTTCTTCTTAGATGTTCTACTTATCATTATCTTCTTTGCAACGATTCTATCTGTTTTAACATATCTAAGAATTCTACCGCTTATTATTAAATATATTGGTATGTTTATTTCTTGGATTACCGGATTACCAAAGGTTGAATCATTTAACGCAGTTAACAGTATGTTCTTTGGTCAGTCAGAAGCACTTATAGCGATTAAATCTCAGTTCCACCATTTAAATGATAATCGTTTGTACATTGTAAGTGCCTCTGCAATGGGTTCTGTATCAGCATCTATTGTGGGAGCTTACCTAGGAATGCTTCCAGACGAGTTCGTCTTAGTTGCAATTCCTCTAAACATGTTCAGTGCTTTAATTCTTGGTTCTCTTATCGCTCCAGTAAAAGTGAAAAGAGAGGAAGACCGTGTAGACGTTAAAGATGTTTCAGGCGCGAAGAGTTTCTTCGAAGCTATGGGTAATGGTGCCTTAGATGGTGGTAAAATTGCTCTTATTGTAGCAGCAATGCTTATCGCCTTTATTGCATCTCTAGAACTAGTGAATGGTATAATTGCGTTCTTCTTTAATGGTGTTACACTACAAACCATCCTTGGTTATGTTCTTGCACCAATCGCATTTTTAATGGGTATCCCAAGCGGTGAACTAGTACAAGCTGGTAGCCTAATGGGTACGAAGGTCGTAACGAATGAATTCGTTGCAATGCTTGAACTACAATCCTTAATTAATGACGCAAGCTTATCAGATAAAACAGTAGGAATTGTTTCTGTATTCCTAACAAGCTTTGCGAACTTCTCCTCAATCGGAATTATTGCAGGTACAGTTCAAGGAATTGATCCAGATAAGGGTGCTAGCGTATCCAAATTTGGACTTAAGCTTCTAATCGGAGCAACACTAGGTTCTATTCTATCAGCTACTATTGCAGGATTATTCTTATAATAAACATCTAAACTGGGATGAGGTACAAACCTCATTCCAGTTTTTTTGTCGTCCTAGATCCAGTGCCCAGCGTCTAGCAAACTTCCTGCAACTCCATACGATAAGTCAACATCGAATCGCTAGCGCACTTCGCGTTTACTTTACCTCAAAAGACTTAGAGGAAGTTCGATTAAATGAGGTTCGATTAAGATCGCTGCATCGTGCAGCAACATCAACTGACCTTCATCCTGTAGGCCCACGTCACGTAGCAACAACGAACCAACCCATGTCGTGTAGTCCGAAGCATATACGTCGCAAACTTGCGCTTTTGTTTTATAAGAGATTTTTCATTCAGTAGCGGGTCTAATTTCTAAAAGGTTTATAATTGGATGATAAAGGAAATAGACCAACAGATAATAATAACATTAAAGGAGTGCGAATCATGTCCCAGCATTATGGTTTGTTTATAAATGGAAAATGGATTCAGACTCAAGAGCAAAACGAAGTGCTTAATAAATACAATGGCGATGTTTTTGCTACGGTATCAAAAGCTAGTGAGCAAGAGGTTGAGGATGCTATCAACCATGCTCAAGCTGCTTTCGAAAGTGAAGATTTCCCGCCATACCAACGATATAAAACATTACTTAAAGTTAGTGAACTGCTCCAAGCTCACAAAGAAGAATTAGCTCAAGTAATTACCAATGAAGCAGGGAAACCGATTAAGCAAGCTCGTACAGAAATTGACCGTGCTACACAAACATTTGAATTATCTGCTGAAGAAGCGAAGCGCATTACTGGTGAAGGTGTACCGGTAGAAGCAGCGCCAGGATCAGAAAATCGTATGGCTTTTACAATGCGAGTTCCAGTAGGGGTAGTGGGAGCAATTAGTCCGTTCAATTTTCCTGTGAACCTCGTTGCTCACAAAATAGCTCCTGCTATTGCAGCTGGTAATGCAGTTGTTTTAAAGCCAGCAAGTGCAACACCCGTTTCTTCTTTGAAGTTAGCTGAGTTGTTTGAAGAAGCTGGATTACCGGAAGGTTTCTTGAATGTGTTAGTGGGATCGGGTTCTACTGTAGGGAATCAAATGATGGAAGATGAACGTATTAATTATTATACATTCACTGGTAGTGCTGAAGTTGGACTGAAGCTTAAACAAAACACAGGATTGAACAAACTTACATTAGAGCTAGGTAATAATTCCCCTGTTATTGTTGACCGGAAAGCAGATGTGGATCAAGCAGCTACTACGTTAGCACAAAAGAGTTTTGCCTACGCAGGACAAGTGTGCATATCTGTACAACGTATCTATGTCCATGAAGATATACAGGAAGCCTTTCAAAAGAAATTTATCGAGGCTACAGAGGAATTGAAAGTAGGCGATCCTTTTGATGCCCAAACGGATGTAGGACCTATGATAGGGGAAAAAGAGGCAGAAGGAGCTGAAGAGTGGCTTCAAGAAGCAAAAGGTCAAGGTGCAGATGTTATTCATGGAGGAAAACGGAAAGGTGCAATTTTAGAACCAACGATTGTATCGAATGTAGATCATTCTATGAAAGTGGTATCAGAAGAAGTGTTTGCACCAATAGTAACGCTTATGTCTTTTTCAGACCTGGATCAATGTATAAAAGAAGTAAATAAATCTGACTATGGTTTGCAAGGTGGCATCTTCACAACGGATATAGATCGAGCTTTCAAAGCGGCGCGAAAAGTAGAAGTTGGAGGATTCATGATAAATGATGCTTCTCAATATCGTGTTGACTTAATGCCTTACGGTGGAGTGAAAAATAGTGGCTGGGGCAAAGAAGGGCCAAAATATACAATAAATGATATGACAGAAGAACGTTTGGTTGTTATGAATCTAAAACAATAGATATAGAAAGCAAAAAAGATCCTGACGTATTCCGTCAGGATCTTTTTAATATTTCGGAGTAATTTCTACATTATTTCCAAGGAAATAGTGTCTTGGAATATGGTTCGACAAACTTGCGGATTAATCTGTTGCTTCGTTTTTTAAACGAAGGTGCTGATGGGATTTTCTTTGCAAACTAACTAAACGTGTCAGTAGTGCAATTGCTCCAACGGCTAACCCCGTAATCAATCCTACCCAATAACCTGCTGGCCCCAAAAAGGTGAAGGTGGCAAATATATATCCACTAGGAAGTCCTATGACCCAATAAGAGATAAAAGCCATGAGAAGAGTAATGTTTACGTCTTTATACCCTCTTAAAGCACCTTGAATAGGGGCACCAAATGCATCCGATAACTGAAAGAAGATGGCGTAGAATAGAAAGTGTTTGGTCATATCAATCACTTCTGAATTAGAGCTATACAAGTTTGCAACAGGATCATCGAAAATATAAATAGCTGCTCCACAAATAATAGACATTATTACAGCAATGGATATGCCCAAATAACTATACTGTTTGGCATCTTCCATTCGCCTTGCCCCAACCTCAAAACCGACAGCAATCGTTAACGCCATAGATATGCTGAGTGGAATCATATATAAGAAAGATGCAAAATTTATGGCAGCCTGGTGCGCCGCAATTGTATAAGTACTATATGTGCTCATAAATAAAGTGACGGCAGCAAAGATACTTACCTCAAAGAAAATAGCAAATCCAATAGGAATCCCAATCTTGAGTTGTACCCACCATGCATGGAGTGAAGGGGGTTCAAAATGTTTATGAATTTCATATTGAGAGAAAGGACGCACTCTCGATAAGATAAGTAAAGAGATGAAAAGCGAAACCCAGTACGTTAGAGATGATGCTAGCCCAGCACCAACGCCACCTAATGCTGGCAGTCCCCATTTTCCAAATATGAGTACATAGTTAAAAAGGATGTTTACTGGTAACGAAATAAGTGTAATGAACATGGTGATTCTCGTTTGACCTAGTGCATCAAAAAAACAACGAATGGCATTATACATAAAGAGTGGAACAATCCCAGTACTCAACGCAACCAGGTAATGCTTTGCTATGTACCTCACCTCAGATTCTAGAGACATTGTCATCAAAATTGGATCTAACAAAAAATAACCAATGATACATACGATAATTGCTAAAACGATAGATAAATAGATACCTTGTCTTACAGCTGATGGAATATTTTCTTTTTTATCACCACCTACCAATTGTGCTACGATAGGAGATAGTGCTAGTAAAACACCATTAACGCCAGTGAAGATGGGGACCCATAAGCTCGAACCAATAGCAACACCTGCTAGATCGTTCGCTCCGGCTTTACCAGACATGACTGTGTCAAAAAAGTTCATGGCATACATACCTAATTGAGTAATTAAGATAGGGATGAGGATCTGTAAAAATAATTTACCTTTGTCTTGCAGCGTATCTGTTGGAAACATCAGCCTCTTCCTTTTCATATCAATTAAGGGGATTATAGCATATTTACTTAACTTTACATAAACAGCTGACCAAATAGAAGGGACGACATATATGACTTCAAAACGTATTTTATTTACAGGAGGCGGGACTGCAGGGCATGTCATCGTCAATTTAGCTTTAATTCCTGCCTTTCAAAAGGATGGGTGGGAGATCGATTATATTGGTTCAGAGAAAGGCATTGAGAAAAAGTTAATTAGTAATCTAGAAGGCGTAACATACCACTCTATAGCTACTGGAAAACTTAGAAGGTATTTCTCTAAAGAAAACTTTAAAGACCCATTTCGTGTCTTAAAAGGTACAGGGCAAGCTTATAATATTATTCGCAAGCGAAAGCCACAAGTTGTGTTCTCAAAAGGTGGATTTGTCTCGGTCCCTGTAGTCGCAGCAGCTAAACTGAACCGCGTACCAGCGGTTATTCATGAATCGGATTATACACCAGGATTAGCGAACAAATTGGCAATGCGTTTTGCTAAGAAAGTGTTAACAACATTCCCAGAGACCAACCAATACTTGCCTGAAAGTAAAGCAGAATGGATTGGAGCAGTAGTGCGAGATGAGTTGTTTCAGGGAAGTAGACAAAAAGGTCTTAGCATGACAAACTTCACGAAGAGTAAGCCAATCATTCTTGTAATGGGTGGTAGCTCAGGCTCTAAAAACATTAACAATGCCATACGGAATAACCTAAGTAAGTTACTTGAACAATTTCAAGTGGTTCACTTATGTGGGGAAGGAAATAAAGATGAATCATTAGAAAAGCCGGGCTATGTGCAATATGAGTATGTTAATGAAGAATTGAATGATTTGTTTGCCATTACCGATTATGTCGTTTCAAGAGCTGGCTCCAATTCCATATTTGAATTCCTAGCTCTAAAGAAGCCAATGCTACTCATCCCACTCTCCCGCCATGCAAGCCGAGGAGACCAAATTTTAAATGCAAATTCCTTTGTTAAACAAGGCTACGCAAGAATGGTGGAAGAAGAAGAGCTAGATAGTGAACGTTTGTTAGAGGAATTACAGCAATTACAACAGCAAAAAGATCAAATTCTATCAAATATGGAAAACTATAAGAGCGAACAAGCAAAAGATAAGATTATTAAGACGATTAAGGAAGCCTGAATTAGGCTTCCTTTCTTATTCTGTTATAGCCCCATTATGTTGAAGACTTGAGTTCGAGATATTCTGAAAAGTATTGGGGTCCGATACTTAAATAGTGGAGGGGGTTACGGTGGAACAACTCGCTTTCCTGCGGGCGAGCTGGTGAGCCTTCTCACTCGCTTCGCTCCCTCCGGGGTCTCACCAACCTCTTTCTCCCGCGGGAGTCTCGCAGTTCCCCCTTCACCCCTATCAGGGTAATGACTATCGGACCCCCGGTTAAATGTAGTCTCCTCGAAGCGACAAGCTTTATTTTCAGTGGAAATCTTCTTATGTTACCTCTTGGGAGTAATATGATTTTGCATATATGGTCCTGTATATGGAAGGGACTCTGATTTAGTACTAATAGTGAGTTTTCTGAATTACCATTTTGTTATGACTACATTGTGATACTAGAACTTATTAGTTTGGAGAGCAT
>NZ_AVBF01000067.1 GCF_000770635.1 Pontibacillus yanchengensis Y32 | reverse complement strand
TTACTAATTTATCTCGAATCCAAGTCTTCAAGATTATGCCTCTTATATGGAATAACCTATTAAACATTATAAAAAATTAATTATACTCATATCTAAAATGTTACTATAAATATGCAATTAATAATAAAAAACAATAAGCTTAACCACTGAAAAATCAAAAAGATAAAGGAGTTATACATAATGATCATAACCTGGGTTCTTCTTATTTATGTAATGATATTGAGTGGGATAGGATTTATATTAATGGGTGTTGATAAAAAACGTGCCCGTAGTAACCATTGGCGAATACAGGAAAGTACGTTTTGGAAGGTAGCTTGGCTGGGTGGAGCAACTGGTAATTGGCTTGGAATGAGTGTGTTTCGGCATAAAACCAAGCATAAGTCATTTGTGATTGGTACACCTGCCATCATCCTAGTGCATCTAGTTCTGTTTGTTGTCATAAAGACTCGTCTCCTGTCATAACATTTAAATAGACCGCTAATGTATGGAGAGGGGGACTAGACGTGCAACACCTTGGAGCATTTGTGATGACCATCGTAGAAGCAAGTGGCTTATTTGCTCCATTACTTTTCATCAGCTTCCATTTGTTGCGGCCAATATTTTTTCTGCCAGTTGCGTTTATTTGTATTTCAGGTGGAGTGTTATTTGGGGCAATTACGGGGTCAGTGTATTCCATTGTTGGAGTGACTCTTTCTAGTTTGTTGTTTTATAAATTGAGTGAGTGGATGCCTAAAACGTTAAAGAAACTAGTAGTGCTCAAGAAAAAATTCTTTGGTAAGCATTCCTCATTCTCCACAGGACAAATTGCATTACTACGACTTATCCCATTTATCCATTTTCACCTAATCTCGTTATGCATTATCGAAATGTCAGGTAATTTTAAAGAATACATGAAAACGTCTTTTTACTCTAATATTCCCTTAGCAGTTATTTATACTTCTATTGGTCAATGGATTTCAAGTTTGTCCCCTTTCTTAATGGGGGCTATTCTGTTGTTGCTGTTACCATTGTTTTATCTTCTCAGGCGCAAGGAAGTTAGTATAAAGTGGCATGACTTCTTTGCCCCAGAGGGAGCTAAATAAGAGAAAATATAAAAAAGCGCAGGGTTGTATGAGTAACCTTCTGCGCTTTTTTGTTAGTTTTAGCTTTAGCGTTGCTAACTCCAATACTTTGTTTGTTAAGTAGGTAGTTTTACATACTATGTTGTGTCATTATGTTGATTTGTTAGTAGTAGTTGATCAATAGGGTTTTTCCATTCTATCTTTGCGTAAGGGTAATGAATCAATATTTCTTCTTCAATGAAATAAAGGTCTTCACGCTCAAATCCTTTTAAATAATTAGGATACTTTGTCCATACAGATATGGAAACTACCTCAAATGAATTTTCCGTGGTTCCTAAATATTTTTCTCCTTCAAATATAACCCCTTTATATGTGATTAGAAAATTTTTCTTAACATTATCAGGGTCATCATAGAAGTAAAATTGTTTCTTCTCTTGTGCTAGCTCAAGTTTGCGCTTAGGATTCATGAGATATTTATAAGCTGTATAGATTAATACAATTATTGCAGCGAAAATGAGCAAACGAAATAATATAATAATCACTGCTATCGACTCCCTTAATGGTCTTCTACAGTAGTGTGTACGATTGAAAAACTAAAACGTTTCACCTTTATCATACCAAACCAGACTATAATAAGAAAAAAACATTTGGTACACTTTACTTAGTCTTACATAAAACAATGACAAGCGATAGGAAAATGGAGAGCTTGTTCAATAGAAGGAGAAGGAATATGAATTGGAATGAACTATTTCAGATGCAGCAACGATTAGATCAACGTATCCAAGCAGAGCACGGCTTAGAAGATGCGGATTTATTTTCAAAGAAAGTGCTAGCTTTATTGGTAGAACTCGGTGAGCTTGCAAATGAGACAAGGTGTTTTAAATTTTGGAGCCTGAAACCTGCAAAGGAACAGCAAGTTATATTAGAAGAGTATGTGGACGGATTGCACTTTATCTTGTCACTAGGATTAGAAAAGTCCTTGTATTATCAAGGTGCATTAGGTGTTGAAAATGGTCCAGTAGATACCACAGAACAATTTCAAAATGTTTTTTCCAGTGTTCACTTGTTCCAGGAATCACCAACTCAAGCTCATTATGAACAGTTGTTTACAGCATTTTTGCAGCTTGGAATAACATTAGGATTCACAGAATTAGAGATTCAAGAAGCCTATTATAAGAAGAATGAAGTGAACCACCAACGACAAGAAGAGGGGTATTAGTATATATTTTTGTTTCTAAATATAAAAAACGGTATACTAAGGGATAGTATGAAAGTATTAAGGAGGAATAAAGGTATGACTAAATGGGATGAAACTCTATCCATGTTGAAAGATTTAACAGATGCAAAAGGTATTCCGGGTAATGAAAAAGAAGCACGAGACGTAATGAAGAAATACATAACTCCATTTGCGGATGAAGTGTACACAGATAACCTGGGCAGCTTGATTGCTAAAAAAGTAGGAAAAGAAGATGGGCCGAAAGTGCTAGTAGCGGGTCACCTTGACGAAGTAGGATTCATGGTAACTCGTATCGATGACAACGGTTTTGTCTATTTTCAAACAGTAGGTGGTTGGTGGAGTCAGGTTATGCTTGCTCAACGTGTAACCTTAATGACTCGAAAAGGTAACCTAACAGGTGTGATTGGATCAAAACCACCTCATATTCTTCCTGCAGAGCAGCGTAAGAAGCCAGTTGAAATTAAAGACATGTTTATTGACATTGGCGCTTCTTCTCGTGAAGAAGCTCAGGAATTCGGTGTGCGACCAGGAGATTCAGTAGTTCCATATTTTGAATTCACGCAAATGCCTAACGAAAAAATGCTTCTTGCAAAAGCATGGGATAACCGAATCGGTTGTGCTATCGCTATTGAAGTACTTCGTCGATTGAAATCAGAAGCACACCCTAACATTGTATATGGAGTAGGAACCGTACAGGAAGAAGTAGGTACTAGAGGAGCGAAGACATCTACAAATGCGATTAAACCTGATATCGGTTTTGCAGTGGATGTAGGCATTGCTGGAGATACTCCTGGTGTCACTGATAAGGAAGCAGCTAGTAAAATGGGTGAAGGACCCCAAATTATTCTTTATGATGCATCATTAATCTCACATAAAGGACTACGTGACTATGTAATTGATACAGCTGATGAGAAAGAAATTCCATATCAGTATGACGTGCTAGCAGGAGGAGCTACCGATGGTGGTTCAATCCATGTAACAGCTGATGGAGTACCGGCACTGGCAATCACAGTAGCTACTAGGTACATTCATTCTCATGCTGCCATGCTTCATCGTGACGATTTCGAAAACGCAGTGAACCTTTTAGTTGAAGTAATAAAAGGGTTAGATGAAGATAAGGTTAAAGAAATTAAATTTGACTAATAGTAAAAGCCTCTTCCTTTAGGTAGGAAGAGGCTTTTCTCTTAAGTAAAGAAATAATATCTCTTTTATCAATTAATGTTTAAAGTTTTCAACTAGTTTATTGGATTCTTGTTGTAATTCTTTCGTTAGGTTATATTGTTGGTTAATCATTTCATTGATTTTTAGAATGTAATTGTTACCATCTTCTGCTCTCTTGGTAACATGGTCAATTGCTGAGGCAACTTCCTTACTTGAATCGGTCATATGGTTAATATGATTGGTGATATCGTTAATGGTTTGAGTGTTTTCTAATACTTGTTGGACAATACGTTCGAATGTTTTGTTCATTACTTTTACGTTTTGATCATTTTGCTGAACAAGCTCTGTACGCGTGGATGATAATTCAACATTGACCTTTACTTCCTCAAGAATACTATCTGCAAGATCTGAAATTTGTTTCGTTGTTTGAATAGAACGCTCAGCAAGTTTACGCACTTCGTTAGCAACCACTTCAAATCCTTTACCTGCTTCACCAGCTCTAGCAGCTTCAATCGAGGCATTCAATGCTAGTAAGTTGGTTTGTTCAGAAATATCATTAATTAACGTTACGACGTCCTGTATTTTTTCTGCTTTAACCGATAAATTCTCCATTCTATTATGACCTTCATCGGCTTTTTCGACTATGTCTTGAAATATATTAGAGACTTGCTCAATATTCTTCATACCCTCTTTAGATGTTTCTTCTATGTAAGAAAATGTCTGATTTACAGATGTTAATTTCTCACTAACAGTTATTATATTCGTATTCATTTCTTCTGTAGCAGCCGAAGTTTGCTCATATGCACTCAATTGTTCTTGTGTTTGTGTGGCCATATCTCCCATTGCTTCTGAAATGGTTTCGGATTTTGCTGTTAAATGTTCAAGACTTGTATTAATGTTTTCGGAATGATTTTCAACAATAGACTTTTGGGCTTGTTGTTGACTGTTCTTTTGTTGAATGGTGTTAAATAAACTATTCAATTTAATGCCAAGGCTGGAGAGTTCATTGAGGTTTGTAATTGTAATTCTCTCATCAAAATCACCACCTTCAAACTGTTGGATTTTACCCATTATATGGTTGAGTGGTTTAATAACCAAGAAGTGAATCAGAAGACTGATTAATATAGTAGCCACAATGATATTCACAACACTTTTTAAAATATCACCAAATACACCGAGTTCTACTTGTGTCATTTCAATTAATGAAATGATAAAGTTGGAGATTGTAGAATTTAAGGCTAATACCACAATGATTGATCCTATAAATTGCACTCTCAACGAACGCCAAAACTTTCCTTTCAACGTAATTCCTCCCTTATTCTTATCTGTTCGTAAGACTATAGACTCATAATATCAAATGTTCGACAAAATGATGAATGATTCGACTTAGATTTCACATAACCATTCCATATTTAATTGTTGCTATATAAAAAGGTACGTCTATTAGAAGACAGTACCTTTTTGCTTGTTTTTTACCACTCCGGAAATCTGTTCTCTACTGGTGGGCAACCATAAGGATAAGGACCAGGGAAATTAGCTGAGTATGGGAAGGTTGGTGAGAAAAATGGTGGATAAAATAACGTGCCAAACACACCCCAAACCAAGTCACCAGAAGCCCCGAAAGGAAACCCAGCAAAAGGAAATCCGTCTAAAAACACCCCATCCCCAGTTGCTTCCTCTCTATTTTCAAGAGGTACGATAGGCTTTTTGCTCTGCATTTGTTTGAACCTCCTAACCAGTTGGTAATAGTATCGTATTCACAGGAAGCAATTTCGTTTTATTTTTTAAGGGAGAGTTATTATTATTTCAACGCTTATTCCATATTAGAGGCATAATCTTGAGGACTTGGGTTCGAGATAATTGGAGTGGCTCGATGCGTAAGGAGAGTTGGGTAGGAAACGGCAATAAGTAGGACAACTTTTTTGACGGACATATAATCTCTTATTTACTGTAAAAACCCTCTTTTGGAGAGGATAACGGACATATAGTATCTTATTTGTGAAAAAACACACTACATTAAGGTGATTTTGGCTTAATAGCGTACTGTATGTCCGTTACGAATACAAAATCGCCTTTAAATCCAAGAATAAGAGACTATATGTCCGCATAGCATCATCTTGTGTCATAATTCATTCCTCGCTTCGTGAATACCATGATTCCGAAACAGGCCCAGTCTAATCGGGCCATGTTTCCGTTCATCCTAACAACAGAAAAGGTGGCCGTGGAAGCGACGAGACTCCCGCCGGAGAAAGAGGTAGGCAAGACCTTGAATGATAAGGGGAGGTTCGACTAAAACCGTCACATCGTGTGACAACATCGAACGACCCTACATCGTGTAGGGCCGCCGGAAGGACGCGAGTTGTTCCACGGCCACCTTTATTCCATTAAAAGAAACGGAAACATCTCTCACCCCCAATATATCTCGAATCCAAGTCTTCAACATAATGGCGCTTACCAGTAAGATTACACAGGTGAAAAGTGATGAACCACAAGGATGAACGCAGCTCCTATTATATGGGAGAGGACCGTGATTTGTAGTTGAGGTTAATAAATAGATAAAAAACGTGCATACTCTAAGGGGTGAGATTTGCACGTTTTTGAAATAATTTTCTTATTGGACGTAAGCATTAAGATTCTGTAGTAGCTTGTTGAACACCTTGTTCTAGTGCTTCTAACATTTCTTGCTTTTCGGATTGTTCAGCATTCTCCCAAATTAACTCAAAAAGAACACCTAATCCAGGAAGCATTTTTTCTTCACCACTATTAATGGCCTCTTTAATTGTCGCTTCTAGCTGGTCTGTGTTGTTACCAGATACGTTGGATAGGATTGCGTTTCTAAGGTTTAGATTCATCTTTCCACCTCTTTTCTGCATACATTACGTATGAGAATAGTTTGACCATTCCAAACTGAAATATGTATGATGAAAAAGAATATAATAATGAACCGTATAATGAAGGATGATCACAAATTATGATTACGTCTGTACAAAATGGACAAGTAAAACAATGGAGAAAGTTGAAGCGTAAACGAGGAAGGGAAAAGGAACAGGCATTTCTCGTTGAAGGATTTCACTTAGTGGATGAAGCTTTAAAAAGCCAATGGGAAGTACGAGAAATTATTTTTCGAGAAGATGTTGATATTCAAAATGAATGGCAATCCTACACCTGGTATCAAGTGAGTCACGAGGTTTTTGATGCTGTATCTGAAACAGAAAATCCACAGGGTGTAGCTGCAGTAGTACAAATGGATGAGTTAGAATGGCAAGGAGGATCACGGGTTTTGGTACTTGATTCCATCCAAGATCCAGGCAACCTTGGGACATTAATTAGGACAGCTGATGCGGCAGGCTTTGATGCTGTGTTACTTGGAAAAGGAACAGTCGATCCATTTAATGATAAAGTCATTCGGGCGACACAAGGGTCTGTTTTTCATATACCATTATTCTTCGGGGAACTAGAAGAGTGGATTCCTGAACTGCAAGGTCAAGGTTTTCATGTGTGGGCAACCTCTCTTCAACAGGCAACGGTATATGATGAATTAGAGCCAGTTACACCTATGGCCTTAATAGTTGGGAATGAAGGCGCTGGAGTGAATCAGTCATATATTAACATGGCAGATGAACGAGTGAGCATTCCTATTTATGGGCAAGCAGAATCACTTAATGTGGCTATCGCTTCAGGAATTTTAATGTATTATTTACGAAACTAGGGTTGCAAGTTTGCTTTTGCTTTTCTATAATAAGTAATCAGTTAACTAAATACGTTTGAAAGCGAAGAAAGAGCAAGTAAATGATTGTTTACTGGCAGTGTTAGGGAAGAGATGTCATAGACTGAAAGCATTTCTACTGTCTGAATCATTGAAATTTCACTCTGGAGCTGGCACTGGGACCTTGCGTTTTGTAGCAAGTAAAAGTGTTTCCGGATATACCTATCCGTTATCAATAACGAAGTGGACACTTAGTAACAAGTGTCAACCAGGGTGGTACCGCGTGATTCGTATATACAAGTCTCGTCCCTTTTAGGGATGAGGCTTTTTTTATGTTTATATATCTAACGTTTTCATAATAAAAGGAGGACATAAAATGAAGGAACGCTTGTTAGAACTGAAGCAAGAGGCACTTGATAAAGTGACTGCTGCTGAAGATGTTAAAGGTCTTCAAGAAGTGAGAGTGCAGTACTTAGGTAAAAAAGGACCCATTACAGAGGTGCTTAGAGGTATGGGGAAACTCCCTGCAGAAGAACGTCCTGTAATTGGTCAATTAGCCAATGATGTTCGTGAAGAAATTTCAAATGCAATTGAAACAAAACAAACAAAGCTGGAAGAACAAGCTTTGGAAAAACAATTGGCTGAAGAAACGATTGATGTCACTCTTCCTGGACGACCAGCACCATCAGGTGGTCGTCACTTATTGACTAGTATCATTGAAGAGATTGAGGATTTATTTATTGGCATGGGTTTCGAAGTTGCTGAAGGTCCAGAAGTTGAGTCAGACTACTATAACTTTGAAGCTTTGAACTTACCAAAAGGACATCCAGCACGTGACATGCAGGATTCTTTTTATATCACAGAAGAAATTCTTATGCGTACGCATACATCCCCTGTTCAAGCACGTACGATGGAAAAGCATGAAGGAAAAGGCCCTGTTAAGGTTATTTGCCCAGGTAAGGTGTATCGTCGTGATACGGATGATGCTACTCACTCACACCAGTTCACCCAAATTGAAGGTCTTTTGGTAGATGAGCATGTTCGTATGAGTGATCTAAAAGGTGTATTAAATGAATTCGCTAAGCAAATGTTTGGTGAGGACCGTGAAATTCGCTTACGTCCAAGTTTCTTCCCGTTCACAGAACCATCAGTAGAAATGGATATCTCCTGTAAAATGTGCGGTGGAGAAGGTTGTTCAGTTTGTAAAGGAACGGGTTGGATTGAGATTTTAGGAGCTGGAATGGTGCATCCAAATGTACTACAAATGGCAGGATATGATCCGGAGAAATACACAGGGTTCGCGTTTGGTATGGGACCTGAACGTATTGCGATGTTGAAATATGGTATTGATGATATTCGTCATTTCTACACAAATGATATTCGTTTCTTAAATCAATTTCATAAAGCGTAAAAGGAGGAGAATGACATGTTTGTATCATTAAATTGGCTTAAACAATATGTGGATCTTCAAGGTTTAACACCTGAAGATTTAGCAGAAAAGATTACGAAAACAGGTATTGAGGTCGATAGTGTAGAAGCTTTTGGCGAATACATTGAACACCTTGTAGTGGGTTATGTAAAAGAATGTAACCAACACCCAAATGCAGACAAATTAAGTGTGTGTCAGGTGGATGTAGGTGATGAAACATTGCAAATCGTATGTGGTGCGCCGAATGTTGCTGAAGGTCAAAAAGTAGCTGTAGCTAAACCAGGTGCTGTTTTATCAGGCGACTTTAAAATAAAACAAGCAAAACTACGTGGGGAAGAATCAGCTGGAATGATCTGTTCCCTGCAAGAGCTTGGAATCGATCCAAAGAATGTACCAAAAGAATTTGAAGATGGCATTTTCGTATTTCCAGAGGATACAGAAGTAGGTGCTGATGCGAATTCATTATTAAATCTAGATGACGTCATTTTAGAGCTTGAATTAACTCCTAACCGTTCGGACGCGTTAAGCATGATGGGAGTAGCGTATGAGGTAGCTGCTATTTTAGATACTCCTCTTCACTTCCCATCAGAAGAAGTAGCCATCACTGATGAAAAAGCACATGATGCTATATCTGTACATGTTGAGGATGCTGAACTAAACCCTTATTACGGAGCATTTGTAATCAAGAACATTCAAGTAGGTCCTTCTCCATTATGGATGAGAAATCATCTTATCTCGGCTGGAATTCGCCCGATCAATAATGTAGTCGACATTACAAACTATGTTTTACTTGAATATGGTCAACCATTACATGCATTTGACTATGATCGATTTGGATCTAAACAAGTTGTTACTCGCCCGGCTAAAGATGGAGAGACTATCACTACACTTGATGATGAAGAACGAACCCTTTCATCGGATCAATTAGTTATCACAAATGGGAAAGAACCTGTAGCTATTGCTGGGGTGATGGGAGGAGCAGATTCTGAAGTACAAGAGGATACAACTTCGATTATTTTAGAAGCAGCTTACTTTAACCCTCAAGCAGTTCGCGATGCTGCTAAGGAGCATGGACTTCGTAGTGAAGCATCTGTACGTTTTGAAAAAGGCGTTGACCCAGACCGTGTTAAACGTGCAGGACTTCGTGCATGTCAGCTGTTAGTGGAATATGCAGGAGGTGAAGTATTAGATGGTGTAGTGGAGTATGACGAGCTAAACTATCAAGAAGAACAGATTACCATCACTACATCTCGCATGAACCATGTGCTTGGTACACAGCTAAAAAATGAAGATATTAAAGATATTTTACGTAAGCTTCAATTTGATTACTCGCAAGATGGTGAAACATTTATCGTATCTGCTCCTACTCGTCGACAGGATATCGTTATTGTAGAAGACATGGTAGAGGAAATTGCTCGTATGTATGGTTATGATAACCTTCCATATACAATGCCTGAAGGAGCTTCAAAAGCAGGTGGTTTAACGACTCATCAAGCGCTTCGACGTAAAGTGCGAAGTTACCTGGAAGGTTCAGGGCTATCGGAAGCCATTACGTATTCATTAACGACAGAAGAACGAGCTAATATGCTTGTTTCTCCTGATATTGAAGGAGAACACACTCGCCCAGTTCACCTTGCGTTGCCAATGAGTGAAGAGCATAGTCATCTGCGTCTAAGCATGATTCCAGAGCTATTGACGTCAGCATCCTATAATATTGCTCGTAAACAAAAAGACATCGCATTTTATGAGATTGGCTCTGTTTATGTGACGGAAGAGTCAGTTTTAACATCACAACCTCAAGAACAAGAGAGACTGGCAGGAGTTCTTACTGGTAGTTGGTTAACACATCCTTGGCAGCAAGAAAAGAAAAACGTCGATTTCTTCGTTGTAAAAGGAATCTTAGAAGGCTTATTTACATTCTTAGATTTATCCGAAAACGTTCGCTTTAAGCAAGCTACCATGAAAGGAATGCATCCAGGTCAGACTGCAGAAGTTGTGTTAAATGACCAATCAATAGGTTACGTTGGGCAGGTTCACCCATCATTACAGAAGCAATTTGATTTAAAAGGGACGTACGTCTACGATCTAAATCTGCAAGCTGTTTTAGATACTGTTACGAAAGAAGAAAATTATACACCTATCCCTCGTCACCCTTCTGTGAGTCGTGATATCGCATTAGTAGTAGACGAACAAGTGAAAGCTGGCGACCTACAAAATACCATTCTGGCGACTGGTCAGCCACTTGTACAACACGTACTTGTATTTGATTTATACCAAGGGGAGCATTTGCCTGAAGGTAAAAAATCACTAGCATTTACACTTCGTTATCTTGATCCAAATCGCACATTAACAGATCAAGAAGTAGAAGAGACGCATAACGCTATCCTTGAACAAGTTAAAACAACTTACCAAGCTGAGTTAAGAGGATAAATCCAACCCAGACAGTTTTCTGTCTGGGTTTTTTAATTGACTAGTTTCGAGTTGCTTCATTTTATGTTGAAACAAGATGTTAAATATGAGTAATGGTACTTTTACGAATTAAGTTGTATCCCCCATAATAGATTGCAAATCAAGTATAGTATAAGAGGAGGAGATGTCATCTTGAGTCAGATCATCAATAGAATAGTACTTATAGCGTTAGGGTCCATTATTTTTGCTTTAGGGATCAATTATTTTGCTATCCCAAACCAACTTGCTGAAGGTGGCATCATAGGGATTACCATCGTATTACATTACGTATTTGGTTGGTCCACAGGCTTAACTAGTTTTGTTTTGAATATCGTTTTACTAGGTGTTGGATATAAATTTTTAGATAGGAAAATGATGGGTTATACATTGTTTGGTGTAGTAGCCCTTTCCTTAAGCTTATTGGCAACAGAGAATATTGGTAATCCAGTAGTAGATGACACGCTTCTTGCCCCAGTATATGCGGGTTTATTCGTAGGGGCTGGTGTTGGAATTATTTTTCGTTCAGGAGCTACTTCTGGTGGCACACAAATTATATCTAAAATGTTAAATCAATATTTTGGATGGAGTATGGCTAGTGCAACACTAATTATTGATCTGGTTGTAATTGGTGCCTCCGTTTTTGTCATTGGACAGAAGAAAGCAATGCTGACGTTGGTTGCAATCTATGTAGGGGCGAAAGTAATTGATTTTATTGTTGATGGTATGAATGTTCGTAAGGCTGTTACCATTATCTCTGATAACTCAGATTATGTCTTACAAGAAATTAATACCAATCTCTCAAGAGGGGTAACAATTCTGAACGGAAGAGGAGGATACTTGAAAGAGGAGAAGAATGTGTTATATGCTGTGGTGAATTGGCAAGAAACTGTTAAGCTCAAACGTATTGTGAATCAAGTAGACCCAGAAGCATTTGTGGTGATACATGATGTGCGCGGTGCGTTTGGAGGTGGATTTAAATAGGAATACTAGTTATAGAAGATAAGACGTAAAGGAGTAGATGAATTTGGACGCATTTATTAAGAAGTATGGCAATACATTAGAAAAACATATGGGCGAAAAATTGATAGGACAAACCATTACCAATGTATATGATCCCCAAGTATCAGACATGGTGAGAGGTTATATACAATACGGAAAGAGGCCACTTCTAGCGGTTCATCATCGTTTTGCAGATGAAACGGAAAAGAACCAAGAGGCAGAAGATGCGAATCGTGCCAAACCTTTTGTTGAGTATGCCACAGAACATTTTGTAGATGAAGAAATTAGTAAAGTTGATATACATGAAGCTGGTGGTCAATATTATGTAGGTCTTTATGTGAATGATGCTAATAATAGTGGAGAAGATCTATTGCATGTTCCCTTGCATATAACTACAGATCAGGTTGATGAAGAAGGGAATCCAGATGTTAAAGAAATTCCTATTTGGATTACAAGAGTTCTTGGTCTTACACCACCAGAGAAAGAAGTTCAACAAGAAGAAGTGTTAGAGCCGGAAGAACAAGAAGAATAAGGGTATTAGATTTCTAAAAGAGATTAGTAAATTTTGATAAAATCATCAGATGTTATTTTAATGGCTAACGTTCTAAGCTCTTTTACTCCAAGGCTATAAAAATTGTTTCAAATATTAGTTTTCTTAACCAAAAAAGGGATGAGAGTGTATCACACCTCATCCCTTTTAAAGTAGTACTTTATTATCTTTTCATTTGTTGAAACCTTTTTAATGCTTTATCCGTATTTGCAAAGTGAACCTTCGCATACTTGTCTAGTTCCTCTTGGCCTTTCATATGAATTAATTTTGCTGCTGCCTCATCAACTCGTTGAGATGCACCCTTTGGTAATGTGATGCCAGCTTGATCTGAAAGTTTATTCATGTGCTTTACAAAAGCTGAGCGAGCAATAATAGAGCCAACAGCGACCGCAATAGAATAGGATTCTGCTTTCATAAGAAAATATGCGTTCGATTGAAGGCTGGCATTTTCTGTTTTGAGATGTTTTTTATATACTTCTGGTTGTGCGAATTGATCAATAATCCATCCTTCAGGCTCGTGGTCAAGTTTTTTTGCAAGCTTGTTATATGCATTGTGATGAAGCATGGTTTTCATTTTACCTTGCGTCCAACCTTTTTTCTGAAGTACGTTATACTTTTCATTATGAAGGATAACGAGTGAATAAGGAATCTCCATTTCCACAATGCGTCGTGCAATTTGTTGAATTTGCGGGTCCTTTAAATCTTTGGAATCCTTGACGCCAGCTTGTTTGAGCGCTTGGATTTGGTCTTCTCTTACATAGGCACAGGCTACTGTGATGGGGCCGAAATAGTCCCCTGTCCCTGCTTCATCTGATCCTGCATGACTTGTTGAGTATAAAGACGATGGTGGTGCAAAGGAAGAGGAGGTTGGCGAAGGCTTTCCTTTCTTCTTAGTCGTGTTCTCTGTTGGAGATCCCCATTTTGAAGCTTCTTGTTCGTGTTGTGCTCCTTGAAATAATACCTTACCTGATTGGTAAGCTGTAATGGAGCAGCTTGGCAATTTGGCTGCAAATTTAGCTCCTGGAGGTGTTTTATCCTTTAGGTGGGGTTTATAGTGTTGTTGCATCTTATTGATTTGTGACGTTGATAGCTTTAAAACAGATTGTGACATTCGATGATCTCCTTTATAAAAACGATAATGCTAGTATATCAAAAAATGATTATCCTTGAATATGTACAGTTTACTGAGACTCATGATTGTATTCCTTCTCCGTTTATTCGTACACTATATTATAGAAGAAAAGTTTAAGAAAAACGTCTACTTTCTGCATCATTAGTCATAAGAGGTGTTTTTCTACCTTTTTTCATGTTAATATATACGTTAGGATTCTATTGTGGATGAGGGGGCTTTCTCTGTGTCGCAATCTGACAAGAAACGAACAACCGTTGAAATACATAATCGTACATATAAAATTGTAGGAGACGAACCACCCCACCATATACGAATGGTGGCTAGTTTGGTGGATCAGAAAATGAAAGAAATCCAAGAGTCTAACCCCCGTTTAGATACAGCTCAGTTAGCTGTTTTAACGGCAGTCAATACAATGAACGATTATTTGAAATTAAAAGAAGAATATACAAATTTAGAATCAAAAGAGAAAGATGAGGACCGAAAAAATCATGATTGATTTGTTGTTATTAGCCATGCTTGTATTTGGTTTCCTAATTGGAATGCGTAGAGGATTCGTACTCCAGCTTCTCCATATGACAGGCTTTATCGTAGCGTTTGTGATTGCGGTTATTTATTATGATGACTTAGCACCGAAATTGAAATTATGGGTGCCTTTCCCGGATCTTCCTGAAGGGCAGCAGTGGGCTATCTTTTTAGAAAGTGTACCGGAAGGAGCATTCTATAATGCTATAGCATTCTTTATTATTTTCTTTGTTGTGAAAGTAATCTTGCAAATCATTGCTTCCATGCTTGATTTTATTACGGATTTACCACTTTTAAGTACAGTTAATAATTTATTTGGTGGAGTACTCGGATTTATTGAAATTTATTTTATTATCTTTATTTTCCTCTATTTAAGTGCCATTTTACCGATACCTTTCATTCAGAATGCAGTTGATGGTTCAGCTTTAGCAAAAATGATTATTGAACACACGCCACTATTGTCTGACCAAATAAAAACACTTTGGTTTGAACACGTAGCAGAGCGTATTCCAAACTTCTCTTAATGAGAAGTTTTTTCTATACGTTAGGAGATTGTTTCCCAAAATAGGAAATAGCATTTCGTTAGGAGTGGATGGAATGAAGTTAGATAAGAAAAAGTTAATTAAGAAGCTTGAGCAAATTGCTGTTTACTTAGAGTTAAAAGGGGAGAACCCATTTAAGATCTCAGCGTATCGAAAAGCAGCTCAAGCGTTAGAAAATGATGATCGTTCTTTATCAGAAATAGATGATTTCACAAAAATGAATGGAATTGGAAAAGGGACAGCTGCTGTCATTCAAGAATTGGTTGATACTGGTGAAGCAGAGGTATTGAATCAACTTGAAGAAGATGTACCAGCTGGATTGGTACCATTACTCCAATTGCAAGGTCTAGGTGGAAAGAAGTTAGCTAAACTATATCAAGAGCTAGGTGTAACGGATGCTGCTTCCCTTAAAGAAGCATGTGAGAAAGAACAAGTTCAACAACTAAGTGGCTTCGGAAAAAAGACAGAAGAAAAAATCCTACAAGCGCTCGAAGATGTATCCAAAAGACCTGAGCGTTTACCAATTGCTGTGATGCTCCCTATTGCAGAACGTATTGAATCCTTTTTACAGAACGTTGAGGGGATTGATAAATTCTCTCGAGCTGGTAGTTTAAGAAGGATGAAAGAGACGATAAAAGATATTGATTTTATAATAGCTACTCAAGATTACGAAAAAGTCCGGGAACAATTATTACAATTAGATAATATCAAGGAAGTAGTTGCAAAAGGGGATACTAAAGTATCCTTATTACTTTCTGAAGGTTATGATATTGGGGTGGACTTTCGTTTAGTTGAGCCTCAAGCATTTGCAACAACTTTGCACCACTTTACAGGATCCAAAGATCATAATGTAGCTATGAGACAATTAGCTAAAGATCAAGGCGAGAAAATCAGTGAGTATGGTGTGGAAGATAGTGAAACAGGTGAAGTCAAAACATTCTCCACTGAAGAAGAGTTCTTTGCTCATTTTGGTCTAGAGTATATACCTCCAGAAGTAAGAGAGAATCTAGGAGAAGTAGAGTCGTTCAAAGATAAAATTTCTTTAGTAGACCACCAAGATATTCGTGGTGATTTACATATGCACACTGCATGGAGCGATGGAGCTCAATCATTAAAAGAAATGGCAGAACGCGCCATGGAAAAAGGGTATGAATACATCGCTATAACAGATCACTCAAAATATTTACGCGTGGCTAATGGTCTAGATGAACAACGTCTACGTAAGCAAAGAGAGGAAATTGACAAATTAAATGAATCATTTGAGTCTTTTCATATTTTTGCTGGTATTGAGATGGATATTTTACCAGATGGCTCGCTAGACTTTTCAGAGGACTTCTTAAAGGAAATGGATTTCGTTATTGCATCGATTCATTCTAATTTTAACCAAACACAAGAAGAAATAATGAAACGTTTGCGAGCTGCCTTGGAATGTCCTTATGTTCATTTAATTGCACACCCTACTGGACGCTTGATTGGTAGACGTAACGGATATGATGTTGATATAGAACAGTTAATTCAAGGTGCTAAAGAAACAGGTACTGCTCTAGAGTTGAATGCAAATCCAAATCGTCTTGATTTATCTTGGGAGTATCTGACAAAAGCCCAAGAAGAAGGCGTACGCATTGCGATAAATACAGATGCGCATACCTATTCCATGCTTGAACATATGGAAATTGGTGTAGGGATAGGACGAAAAGGATGGTTGCGTAAAGAAAATGTACTCAATACATGGACAAAAGAGCAACTTTCCTTGTTTATGAACAACAAAAAGCCAGAGTAGAAGAGATAAAGGGGATTCAAAAATCATGAATGACCGTATATTTCATGTCTTAGAATACACTAAAATTATTGAACAACTCGCGAGTCAGGCTTCCTCCTCATTAGGAAAAGAGCAAGCACAGAAGTTAAAGCCCTCCATTGATGTAGATGAAATTCGCAAGTGGCAGGATGATACGGATGAAGCAGCGAATGTGCTCCGCTTAAAAGGCCATGCACCACTTGGTGGTATTTTTGATATTAAACCTATTATTAAAAGGGCGACCATTGGTGGAATGCTTCAACCAGAAGAGTGCCTTGATATAGCAAGTACCATCTATGGTGGAAAGCAAATCAAGTCATTTATAGAGGAAATTGAAGAAGCGGATTTGCCTATTCTTAGAGAACTTGTCAGCCATATTGTTGCATTGAATGATCTAGAACGTTCCATTAAGAGTTGCATAGACGATCATGGGAAAGTGATGGATGGAGCATCAGATCAGCTTCGCACGATACGTTCTCGTATTCGAACAAATGAGAGTCGAGTTCGTGACAAGTTAGAAGGATGGACAAAATCTAAAAGTAAGATGCTCTCAGACGCCATTATAACCATTCGAAATGATCGCTATGTATTGCCTGTGAAGCAAGAATATCGTGGAGCAGTTGGCGGTATTGTACATGACCAATCCTCATCAGGAGCTACCTTATTTGTCGAGCCACAGGCAGTGGTGGAACTAAACAACCAATTACAAGAAGCGAAAGTTCAAGAGAAACACGAAGTAGAACGTATTTTGATGGAACTTTCCGAGCGTGTAGCGGCAGATGAAGAGTACTTATACCAAAATGTCCAAGTGTTAGCTCAACTAGACTTCATGTTTGCTAAAGCGCGTTTCTCCAAGACAATGAAAGGTGCAAAACCATCTATTAATGACCAAGGTATTATTAAAATGAAACAAGCACGTCACCCTCTAATAGCAGATGATGAGGTAGTACCAAATGATGTCGAACTCGGTGAGGAGTATTCATCCATTGTAATAACTGGTCCAAACACTGGTGGTAAGACGGTTACATTGAAAATGGTAGGACTATGTTCTCTAATGGCTCAGTCAGGTTTGCAAATTCCTGCTCAAGATGGATGTGAGATGACAGTATTTGAGAATGTCTATGCTGATATCGGTGACGAACAATCAATTGAGCAGTCATTAAGTACGTTCTCTTCTCATATGACAAACATTGTCGATATCTTGAAGGAAGTCAATCATAAATCGCTTGTCTTATTTGATGAACTAGGTGCTGGTACAGATCCACAAGAAGGTGCCGCACTAGCTATGTCTATTTTAGACGATGTTGTTAACAGAGGGGCTAAAGTAATTGCAACGACTCACTACCCTGAATTAAAGGCATATGGCTATGATAGAGATGGTGTTATTAATGCATCCGTTGAGTTTGATGTGGAAACATTAAAGCCAACTTACAGATTACTTATTGGGGTTCCTGGTCGTAGTAACGCGTTTGAGATTTCTCGTCGTTTAGGTTTGGATGAAGATGTAATTCAAACGGCTAAAGGTCATATGGGTCAGGATTCAGAGAGTGTGGAAAATATGATTGCTTCTTTAGAAGAATCTAAAAGAGAAGCGGATCGTGACTATGAACAGGCTGAGGCATTGTTACAGGAAGCAGAAGAGCTTCATAAACAACTAGAGCAGAAATGGTCTGAATTTGAAGACAAAAGAGAAGGTCTTTATAAAAAGGCTGAGGATAAAGCTCAAAAAGCCATTGATAAGGCAAAACAAGAAGCAGAAGATATTGTTGCGGAAATGCGACAAATGAAAAACCAAGCAGAATGGAAAGAACATGAATGGATTGAAGCTAGGAAAAACTTAGATGAAGCACAGCCTGAGTTATCAAAAAAACAAGCCAAGCCACAACCTAAAAAGAATACTCAACCTAAATCACTGAAACCTGGTGATGAAATTAAGGTAATTTCATGGAACCAAACGGGTCATATCATTGAACAAACGAGTGAAAAAGAATATCAAGTTCAGCTTGGTATTATGAAGATGAAAGTAAAAGCAAATGACCTTGAATTAATCAAACGGGAAGAACCTGTTAAGCAAAAGCCTATGGCAACCGTCAAAGGCTCTAGTCATCATGTGAAACCTGAATTAGATCTACGCGGTGAGCGTTATGAAGAGGCACTAAGCCGTTTGGAAAAATATATTGATGATGCTACTTTGGCAGGATATCCTCAAGTATCTATTATTCACGGCAAAGGTACAGGAGCCTTACGCAAAGGTGTAGAACAATTTGCTAAAGGACATCGATCAATAGCTTCAGCTAGAGCTGGTGGGATGAAAGAAGGCGGCAGTGGGGTCACTGTGTTAGAGCTTCGTTAATTCAAATAAGGGAGAGGTTGAATGAACTTTTGGGAGAACCCCTTCATAGAAACAGCAGCAAGCTTTAGTGTCGTTGTATTATGCTCAATAGTATTCCTATCGGTATTTGAGATTGTTACTAAATACAATAACTGGGAAGAAATTAAAAAAGGTAATTTTTCTGTCGCTATGGCAACAGGAGGAAAGATTTTTGGGATTGCCAATATATTTCGATTCTCCATCCAACATAATGACTCTTTGCTCGAGATGATGTTATGGGGACTATGTGGCTTTGTATTACTACTAATGGGATACTTTATTTTTGAATTTTTAACTCCAAGCTTTCGTATTGATAAAGAAATAGCACAAGATAATAGAGCTGTAGGGTTTATTGCGATGGTCATTTCCATTGGATTATCTTTTGTTATTGGAGCTAATATTGGGTAAGGGAGAGAAATAATGTGGAGACCCTTGCAAAAGTTTTAGGTGTCGTTTCCGTTGTTTTTATACTAGCAGGAATCATATATATGATGTTTTTTACTTAAATATAAAAGAGGCTGGGACAAAACCCAGTAAATTAAACTAAAAAGTGGCCCCCACGAACAAGACTTTGTTCGTGGGGGCCACTCTATTT
>NZ_AVBF01000066.1 GCF_000770635.1 Pontibacillus yanchengensis Y32 | reverse complement strand
CACCTTTATTCCATCTAAAGCAACGGAAAAAATCCCTCCAACTCATACTCTCCGTTGATTTGTTCACCAAATTGAGGCAAAGTGGCAAGATATGTGGTAAAATGCATAAGGAGCATTATTGAAGAACGGAGGAATAGCCATGTGGTATTATTTGATAGCAATCGGGATAATTGCGCTTGACCAACTAACTAAATGGATAATTGTCAAAAGCATGGCATTGGGGGAGCAAATTCCTGTTATAGAGCCTTTTTTATACATAACATCTCATCGAAATACAGGGGCAGCTTGGGGAATCTTGCAAGGACAAATGTGGTTTTTCTACATTATCACTGTAATCGTAATCGGAGCAGTTATTTATTATATTCAGCAATATGCTAAAACCAATGCATTAATTGGAGTTGCCCTAGGATTCATACTGGGTGGAGCAATAGGGAATTTCATAGATCGTATTTTCCGAAAAGAAGTAGTTGATTTTGTCGATACTTATATTGGTAACTATGATTTTCCAATATTTAATGTCGCTGATTCAGCCTTAGTTGTAGGTGTAGGTTTGGTATTTATTGCAACGATTCTTGATGAACGGAAGAAAGGGAGCAAGCAAACATGAGTGAAAATCAACACAAAGTAGTAGAGGAAGAACAAGGAGTACGACTTGATAAATTATTAGTAAATCTAAATGAAGGGGCTTCTCGCTCACAAATCCAATCATGGATTCAAGAGGATTTGGTAACAGTAAATGGAACTTCACAAAAAAGCAACTATAAGTGCCAGGAAGGTGATCAACTGGAGTGGGAAGTACCTGAACCTGAGCCATTAGAAGTAGAGCCAGAAAATATCCCGCTAGATATAGTATTTGAAGATGAAGATGTTGTGGTAGTGAATAAGCCGCGAGGAATGGTTGTTCATCCTTCTGCTGGTCATGAGCATGGTACACTTGTGCACGCGTTACTTTATCATTGCACGGATTTATCAGGTATTAATGGCATTATGAGACCAGGCATCGTTCATCGTATTGATAAAGATACAAGTGGATTATTAATGGTTGCGAAAAATGATAAAGCACATGCGTCTCTTGCAGAGCAATTGTACAATAAAACGGCAGAAAGAAAATATGTCGCTATTGTACATGGTGAAATTAATCATGAATATGGAACCATTGAAGCCCCAATCGCACGCGATCCTAAAGATCGTCAAAAAATGGGCGTTGTTGAGGGTGGCAAAGATGCTATTACTCATTTTAAAGTATTGGCTATCTATCCAGATTACTCTTATATTGAGTGTGAACTTGAAACAGGTAGAACGCACCAAATCCGTGTCCATATGAAATATATTAATCATCCTTTAGCTGGAGATCCTAAGTATGGACCTAGAAGAACGCTACAGATTGATGGACAAGCATTGCATGCAAGGCATTTGTCTTTCAACCACCCAACAACTGGAGAAAAACTCTCATTTGATCAAGAGCCACCTAAAGCATTTCAGGATCTACTTGATGAATTACAGAAAAGAACTTGACGAGTATCTCTAAGTCTGTAATAATATTTAATTAGAACATAACAAAGACCTTTAAATTAGTCCCGTGAGACTGAGAAGGATTTCGGATAAAAAAAGCACAATACGTGTATGGTTATTATCAGGCACATATGTGGTTTTATCCTCTCTTGTCTCAACGGCAAGAGGGGATTTTTTTGGTCTTAAAACAAGGAGGTGCCCTTTTGGAACAAAAAGCAATTGTACTAGATGATGCAGCAATTCGAAGAGCGTTAACGCGTATCGCACATGAAATACTGGAGAAGAACAAAGGTGTTGAAGGGCTAACACTTGTTGGCATTAAAACAAGAGGTGTCCCGCTGGCCAAACGTTTAGCTGAAAAAATTGCTCAAATTGAAGGTGTGGAGCTTTCCGTTGGTGAGGTAGACATTACCTTATATAGAGATGACTTAACAAAGAACAACGAAAATGAAGAACCAGAGCTTAAAGGTACAAATCTCGAAGGGAAGTTGGATAATAAGAAAGTCATTCTCGTAGATGATGTACTTTATACAGGGAGAACCGTTCGAGCCGCTATGGATGCAATGATGGATCATGGAAGACCATCACAAATTCAGTTAGCTGTGTTAGTTGATCGAGGTCATCGGGAGCTACCAATTCGAGCAGATTATGTAGGTAAAAACGTTCCTACTTCTCAAGATGAAGTTATCGGTGTGAAGCTACAAGAATCAGATGCACAAGACGAAGTTAGTATATATACAAAAGAATAGGTTGACCTTTAAATTAGTCCAGAGAGACTGAGAAGGTTGCAATAGTTAGGATGCGTACATCTATAGGTGACGTTTACCTCTTTGCGAGCTTCTCGCAAAGAGGTTTTTTTTATGTTTAAAAGGAGGATTTATATGAGTAAACAAGAGACAGTATTAGATGTCCGTGACAAACCATCATTAAGTAAATGGATAACGTTAAGTTTACAACATTTATTTGCTATGTTTGGTGCAACGATTTTAGTACCGTTCTTAACAGGTTTATCCCCTGCAGTGGCTTTAGTTTCAAGCGGGCTTGGTACGCTTGCATATATTTTAATAACCAAAGGAAGAATACCGGCTTATTTAGGTTCAAGCTTTGCTTTTATAGCACCAGTTGGGGCTGCAATGAGTGCAAGTGGTGTACCTGGTGCTATGGTAGGAAGTTTTTTTGCAGGGCTTGTTTACGGTGGAGTGGCTTTACTCATAAGAGCGCTTGGACTTAAATGGATTATGAAAGTGTTACCCCCTGTAGTCGTAGGACCAGTGATTATGGTAATTGGTTTAGGGTTAGCATCAACGGCAATTGATATGGCCACAACGGACCCAGATGGCAATTATTCATTAACGTATTTACTTGTGGCCTTAGTTACATTAGGAATAACCATTATTGCGACAGTTTTCTTTAGAGGGTTTATGAGTATTGTACCAATCCTTTTTGGTATCACATGTGGATATATTTTTGCATGGACTCAAGGAATTGTTGATACAAGTAACATTGCAGCTGAATGGAATAATATCACTTCTGCAAATGGAATTGGTGAGTTTTTCGGTGCTATCTTTCAAATGCCTCAATTTGTAATTCCATTTGTGGATTATGGACCTCTATCTGTATTAAGCTTGGAAATACTCCTTATCCTTGTACCTGTTGCATTTGTAACCATAGCTGAACACATTGGTGATCAAATGGTTCTTTCCAAAGTTGTCGGGAATAACTTTTTACAAAAGCCCGGCCTTCATCGCTCTATTGCAGGGGACGGTATCGCAACCATTATCGCATCGATGTTAGGCGGACCTCCTAATACCACTTACGGAGAAAACATCGGCGTTCTTGCTATTACGAGAGTATTCAGCGTTTTTGTCGTAGGAGGGGCAGCTGTGTTTGCCATCCTATTTGGATTTATAGGGATCATTACAGATTTAATCGGAGCAATCCCATCTGCAGTGATGGGAGGGGTATCCATCCTGCTCTTTGGTATCATTGCTTCTAGTGGTCTGCGTATGATGATTGACAACAATATAGATTTAGGTGAAAAACGCAACCTAATCATTTCTTCTGTCATCTTAGTTATTGGAATTGGCGGAGCAAGCATTAAAGTGGGAGATAACCTAGAAATAGCTGGTGTATCTCTTGCAGCCTTTATTGGAGTGATTCTTAATCTTGCTCTTCCTGGTAAAGAAAAAGGTCAAGGCAATGGAAAGATGTTTCAAGTAGAAGATGATTCAAATTCAGATAACTCAGCAGCATGAAATCGAGTGAACACGTTTTAATAAAGTCCCGTGAGGCTTTAAAGGGTGTTAGGTCGATCGACTTAGCGTGGTGTAGTTTGGCTACGTGTACCGATTAACCAGCATTCCTTTAAGGGATGCTGGTTTTTTTATAAATAATAGGTATGTAGCTTAATTATCCCCCTCCAGCTCTACCTAATCATTTCTTAAGCCAAGGGAAAAAATACATTGGAGAAAAGGTGAAAAAACATGCATTTGTTAAAGATGAGTGACTTGAATCCGTCAGATATTGAAAAACTTATTCAAACTGCCAAACGTTTTAAATCGAATCCTTATGATGAACAGCATCGAGGGTTTATAGCCAACTTGTTCTTTGAACCTAGTACTCGTACAAAACTAAGCTTTGAGATGGCTGAAAAACGCTTAGGGTATCAAACGATAGATTTCTCAACAGAATCTTCTAGTGTTCAAAAGGGAGAGTCCTTATATGACACAGTCAAAACCGTTGAAGCTCTAGGAGTATCTGCCATTGTCATTCGTCATCCAAAAGAACGTTACTACGAAGAACTAGAAGAAGCTGTTCAAGTTCCAATCATCAACGGAGGAGACGGTAAAGGAGAGCATCCAAGTCAGTGTTTACTAGATTTATACACTATACACGAAGAATTTGGAGATTTTCATGGACTGAATATCGTTATAAGTGGAGACATACTTCATAGCAGAGTGGCTAGGTCTAACGCATTAACATTACAGCGCTTAGGAGCAAATGTAACGATGTCTGGGCCTTCTTTCTGGCAGGATGCTGAGCTAGGTATTCCATATGCACCTATTGACGAAGTAATTTCAAAATGTGATGTTCTCATGCTACTTCGGATTCAAGAAGAGCGACATGATCTTAAGGAGGATCATGAGGATTATCTTACTAATTATGGACTAACACAAGAAAGAGAACAACAAATGAAAAAAGAAAGTATTATTATGCACCCAGCACCTGTTAATAGGGGCGTCGAAATTGCATCGACATTAGTAGAATGTGAGCGTTCTAGAATTTTCGCGCAAATGAACAATGGCGTTTTTACTAGGATGGCTATTCTACACGAATTAGTACAAGGAGGAATTTCCAATGAGTCTATTACTAAAAAATGTTCAATTATATAAAGAGGAAGAACTTGTTACTAGACATATACTTATCAATCAAGGAGTCATTCAATACATCGCAAAAGAGGAAAGAGAAGCAGAAGAAGTAGTTGATTGTAGTGGTTTGGTAGCGTCGCCTGGGTTTGTGGATGTTCATGTACATTTGCGTGAACCTGGAGCAACAGATAAAGAGACGATTGCATCAGGAACAAAAGCAGCTGCCAAAGGTGGATTTACAACTATATGTGCGATGCCGAATACTCGTCCAGTACCGGACAATGAGGAAAACTTACAGTATGTACAAAGTTTAATAGAGAAACATGCACTAGTAAATGTTTTACCTTACGCATCAATTACAGAGCGTCAAGTTGGACAGCAATTAACGCCAATGAATCAGCTGAAGGATATGGGAGCTGTTGCTTTTACCGATGATGGGGTTGGTGTACAGTCAGCTGATCAAATGTTGAGAGCAATGGAGAGAGCAGCTTCCATTAATGCATCGATAGTTGCCCATTGTGAGGATAACTCACTAATCCATGGAGGTGTGATTCATGATGGTGAGACTAGCAAAGCTTTAGGAGTTCCTGGCATTCCGTCTGTATGTGAATCCGTTCAAATCGCAAGGGACGTATTATTAGCTGAAGCGACGGGGTGTCATTATCACGTATGTCATGTAAGCTCAAAAGAATCAGTACGTGTAATCAGAGATGCGAAACAAGCAGGTATTCCCGTTACAGCAGAGGTTACACCACATCATTTACTCCTTACGGAAAATGATATTACAGAAAACAATGGCATGTTTAAAATGAATCCGCCCCTAAGGTCTGAGGAGGATCGTAAGGCGTTACGAGAAGGATTATTGGATGGAACGATAGACTGCATTGCAACGGATCATGCTCCTCATACAGAAGACGAGAAACAACAAGGATTAGAGAAATCCCCATTTGGCATCGTTGGTTTAGAAACGGCATTTTCTTTGCTTTATAGCAATCTAGTTTTAGAAGGAGTGTGTACTTTGAAGCAATTGTTAGATTGGCTAACCATTAAACCAGCCAACTTATATGGGTTATCAGCAGGTGCAATAGAAGAAGGGGGAGCTGCTGATTTGGTGTTATTGGATTTGAATCATACGTATCAAATTGATCGTCATCAATTTGTATCAAAAGGTAAGAACACCCCATTTAATAGTTGGACCGTTACAGGTGTCCCTAAAATGACGTTGTTAAACGGTAAAGTGATTTGGAAGGAGGAATTGAGTTATGGCAAAGCGTAAATTAGTGCTAGAAGATGGAACAACATTCATTGGTAACGCGATAGGGAGCGAAAGAGAAACATTTGGTGAGGTTGTTTTTAATACAGGTATGACGGGCTATCAAGAAATTTTATCTGATCCTTCTTATTGTGATCAAATTATTACCTTCACATATCCGTTAGTCGGTAATTATGGTATTAACCGAGAAGACTTCGAAACAATCAATCCATCTGTAAACGGATTGATTGTGAAAGAAGCATGCGAATACCCTAGTAATTTTCGCGCTGAAGAATCATTAGATACGTTTTTAAAGGCGAAAGATATTCCGGGGATTAGTGGTATTGATACACGTAAATTAACGAAACGAATCAGAGAATACGGCACGATGAAAGGGATGTTCACCAGTGTAGATGCCTCACTTGAGGAAAGTGTTGCTGAACTCCAAGCTACCCCTTTACCTACGAATCAAGTAGAACGCGTTTCTACCATTAAGCCATATGTAGTCCCTGGAAGAGGAGAACGTATTGTGTTAGTAGATTTCGGTATGAAACATGGCATTCTAAGAGAATTCACTAGTCGTAACTGCCATGTAACGGTTGTTCCGTACAACACAACCGCAGAAGAAATTCTACAATTAAAGCCAGACGGAATCATGCTTTCGAATGGACCAGGTAATCCAAAGGACGTTCCAGAAGCAATCGATATGATTCAAGGTGTGTTAGGAAAGATACCATTCTTTGGCATCTGTCTGGGGCACCAATTGTTTGCTTTAGCATGTGGAGCAAATACAACAAAAATGAAATTTGGACATAGGGGATCTAACCATCCTGTTAAAGATAAAGCAACAGGGAATGTATATATGACCTCACAAAACCATGGGTATGCTGTTGAGGATTGGGACATAGATGACTCTGTTCTATCAGTTACTCAATTTGCTTTAAATGACAATAGTATTGAAGGTTTAAGCCATAAACATGTACCTGCTTTTACTGTACAGTATCACCCTGAGAGTGCACCAGGCCCTCAAGATTCAAACGTATTATTTGATGAATTTTTAACGATGATTAAGCAACACAGCAGAAGGGAGCAAGGAACATGCCTAAACGTACAGATGTAAGCAAAATATTAGTAATAGGGTCAGGTCCGATTGTCATTGGCCAGGCTGCAGAATTTGATTATTCTGGTACACAGGCTTGTCAGGCATTAAGAGAAGAGGGATATGAAGTTATACTTGCCAACTCTAATCCTGCAACCATTATGACAGACGAAACGATAGCAGATGAGGTTTACATGGAGCCTTTAACAGTTGATTTTCTTGCAAAGATTATTCGTAAGGAAAAGCCAGATGCACTTTTACCAACTTTAGGTGGTCAAACTGGATTAAATATGGCTGTACAGTTAGAAGATCAAGGCATCTTAAAGGAATTCAATGTTGAATTATTAGGAAGCTCTCTTACTGCTATTCAAAATGCAGAAGACCGAGAAAAATTCCGCACCTTAATGGGAGAGTTACAAGAACCTGTTCCTGAAAGTACCATTATTAATACAGTCGATGAAGCTCAAGACTTTGCAGAACGCATCGGGTATCCTGTTATCGTTCGCCCTGCTTATACAATGGGCGGCGCTGGTGGTGGAATGTGCTACAGTGAGGAAGAATTATTGGAAACAGCCAAAAGTGGCCTTCACCTTTCTCCGGTACATCAGTGTTTAATAGAAAAGAATATTAAAGGATTCAAAGAGATTGAATATGAAGTAATCCGAGATAAACAGGATCATGCTATTGTAGTTTGTAATATGGAAAATGTGGATCCAGTGGGTATTCATACAGGAGACTCTATTGTAGTTGCTCCTTCCCAAACGTTAAGTGACAGAGAATACCAACTACTTCGCGATGCGTCACTCAAGATTATTAGAGCCCTTGGCATTGAGGGTGGCTGTAATGTGCAGCTTGCTATAGACCCTAATAGTTTTCAATACTATATCATAGAGGTTAATCCGAGAGTTAGTCGGTCTTCTGCATTAGCTTCTAAGGCTACAGGATATCCAATCGCCAAAATTGCAGCCAAAATTGCTGTAGGATTAACGTTAGATGAAATGAAAAATCCTGTAACAGGGTCTACTTATGCATGTTATGAACCTGCATTAGATTATGTAGTAACGAAAATACCTCGCTGGCCTTTTGACAAATTTATAAAAGGAAACCGTGTATTAGGAACACAAATGAAGGCAACCGGTGAAGTCATGGCAATCGGTCGAAATTTCGAAGAGTCGTTAATGAAGGCTATCCGTTCATTAGAAATTGGTACGGAAGAATTTTTCTTAGAGGATGCTCAGTATTTAGATGAAGAAACATTGGATTATCGATTAGAGAAAGCTGACGATGAAAGACTTTTTCTCTTGGCTGAAGCCTTTAGAAGAGGATATTCCATTGAAAGAGTAAAAGAACTAACAGAAATCGATTATTTCTATTTAACAAAGCTTTATCATTTGATTCTTCTAGAACAACGCCTACAACAAAGGCCATTTGATAAAGCACTAACGTTTGAAGCTAAGCAAAAGGGTTTATCCGATTCTTCGTTGGCACGTTTATGGAATACCACAATAGATGAGGTTTATACATTTAGGACGGAAGAGAACCTTGTGCCAGTTTATAAAATGGTTGATACATGTGCTGCTGAATTTGAATCGACCACACCTTATTTCTACAGCACATACGAAGAAGAAAATGAGTCTATTCGCTCTAATAGAGAGAAGGTATTAGTTCTTGGTTCAGGTCCAATCCGTATCGGTCAAGGCGTCGAATTTGATTATGCGACTGTTCATTCCGTACTTGCTTTAAAAGAGGCAGGTTATGAAGCGATTATTATGAATAACAACCCTGAAACAGTTTCAACTGATTTTAGCATTTCAGATAAATTATACTTTGAGCCACTTACGCTTGAAGATGTGATGCATGTAATTGATTTAGAACAACCAACTGGAGTTATCGTGCAATTTGGTGGTCAAACAGCTATCAATTTAGCAGATGGGTTGGAACGCCGAGGTGTTCGTATATTAGGTACTTCTCTTGATGCTATCGATCGATCAGAGGATCGGGACAAATTTGAGCACTCGCTAACGAAGTTAAGCATTCCACAACCACAAGGGGTATGCGCTACCACTACAGAAGAAGCCTTACAAACCTCTGAATCCTTAGGTTTTCCAGTTGTTGTTCGACCTTCGTATGTATTAGGTGGAAGAGCAATGGAAATTGTTTATGACCGTAAGGATTTAAAACGATATATAGAGGAAGCAGTACAAATTCACCAAGATCATCCTGTTTTAATAGATCGATATATGACAGGCATAGAGATTGAAGTCGATGCTATTTCTGATGGTGAAACGGTTATCGTTCCAGGGGTGATGGAACATATAGAGCGGGCTGGAGTTCACTCCGGTGATTCCATTGCAGTGTATCCAACACAACGAATTACGGACCAACAAAAACAGCGTTGTGTCGAAAACACAGTAAAAATTGCTAAAGAATTGGGAATTAAAGGATTAATTAACATTCAGTTTGTTCTTCATGAAGATGAAATTTACGTTTTAGAAGTGAATCCGCGTGCGAGTCGAACTGTTCCATTTTTAAGTAAAATAACTGGTGTTACTATGGCGAATGTTGCAACAAAAGTGATCTTAGGAACAAAATTAGCAGAACTAGGATTTGTAGATGGTGTATTACCAGAACCGGAAGACGTATTTGTAAAGGTTCCTGTTTTCTCTTTTGAGAAATTACGTAGTGTCGATACTTTCCTAGGACCTGAAATGAAGTCGACTGGGGAAGTAATTGGACGCGATAAGACACTAGAAAAAGCACTTTATAAAGGGCTCACAGCTTCTGGTATTCATATTCCAACTGCAGGATCTGTGCTGCTTACAGTAGCAGACAAAGATAAAGAAGAGATGATTGAGATTGCACATCGTTTCCATCAGCTTGGGTTTGAATTATACGCAACGGTAGGCACAGGTTCTGTGTTAGAAGAAACAGGATTGCCAATCGAAACGGTAGGTAAAATTGGGTCCGATCAACAAACTGTCTTAGATGTAGTAGAAAACGAACAAGCTCATTTTGTAATCAATACGCTAACAGGTGGCAAACAATCGAGGACAGATGGTTTTAGAATTAGAAGAGAAGCGGTTGAGCATGGAGTCCCTTGTCTAACTTCACTTGATACAGCAAAAGCCATCCTTCGTGTAATAGAATCTATGACCTTTACGGCAAAACCAATGCCGAAGCAGAAGGTGGCAGCTCCATGCTAACAAAGGAAGATTTAATCATAGTCGACAATATTCAAATAGCTAGAGATACGTATGAAATGAAATTAACTGGTGACTGTGTACAGCGTATGACAGAACCAGGACAATTTCTCCATGTGCAAGTGGGAGACGGCTGGGAGCATGCATTGCGTCGGCCTCTCTCTATTGCAAATGTGGAAGATGATTGTGTATCTATTGTATATAAAGTGATTGGATTTGGCACGGAATGGTTAGCAAAACAGCCTGTAGGAAAAACGATAAATGTGTTAGCTCCGTTAGGGAATGGTTTTTCTTATGAAGGTGTTAAAAATCAACATGTCTTGTTACTTGGGGGCGGTGTTGGCGTTCCACCACTTTATTATCTGGCTAGAAAACTTAAAGAACGAGGCAATAGCATTACCACGGTACTTGGATTTCAAACAAAGGAATCTATATTTTATGAAGAGAAATTTCAAAAACTTGGTTCATGTTATATTGCAACAGATGATGGAAGCTATGGAACTAAAGGTTTTGTAACAGATGTAGTAAAAGAGTGTGCTTTCTCTGTAGACCAGTATTTTTCTTGTGGTCCCACACCTATGCTTAAAGCGGTCATACAATCCATGAGCATCCCTGGTCATATTTCTCTAGAGGAACGAATGGGCTGTGGTGTAGGAGCTTGCTTTGCATGTGTTTGTGAAGCTAACAATGACATTGACGTGAAAGGTTACCGGAAAATCTGTCAGGATGGACCTGTCTTTCCTGCAAGCGAGGTGGTGTTACCATGACTTTATTTGTACAGTTACCAGGTTTATCTCTACGAAACCCTATTCTACCAGCTTCAGGTTGTTTTGGGTTTGGTAGAGAATACAGTCAATTTTACGATCTCAATAAATTAGGTGCAATTACCATAAAAGCAGCAACAGGGGAAGCAAGATTTGGAAACACGACACCGAGAGTTGCTGAAACATCTTCTGGTATGCTTAATGCAATCGGATTACAGAACCCTGGAGTAGAGAAGATTATTTCAGATGAAATTCCATTTTTAGAACAATACGATACACCGATTATCGCTAACGTTGCAGGAAGTACAGAAGAAGAATATGAATATGTAGCTAAAACCCTGTCTGATTCAGGGAAAGTCTCTGCCCTAGAACTAAATATCTCCTGTCCCAATGTGAAAGAAGGAGGCATTCAGTTTGGTACAGACCCTACTCTTGCAGCCTCCTTAACAAAGAGAGTGAAGGAAGTTAGTAGCGTACCCATCTACGTAAAATTGTCTCCTAACACGTCAGATATCAAAGAGATGGCCATGGCAGTTGAAGCGGCTGGTGCTGATGGGTTGTCAATGATCAATACGTTAGTTGGTATGAAACTCGATATTGGAACAGGAGAACCAATCCTCTCAAATAGTACTGGTGGTTTATCTGGCCCGGCAATCAAACCGGTTGCGATTCGAATGATCTACGAAGTAAGCCAGGTGGTGAATATACCCATTATTGGTATGGGTGGTGTGACATGTAAAGAAGATGTATTAGAATTCTTATTAGCTGGAGCAAGTGCTGTAGCTGTGGGGACTGCTAATTTTCGAAATCCTCTCATATGTCCTGAATTAATTGATGCATTACCTGAGTTGCTTGATCAATATGGCTATTCTTCTATTGAAGAATGTATCGGAAGGAGTTGGAAGAATGCTAGACAGTCAGCCGCTATTTCTCGCACTTGATTTTCAGTCAGCTGAAGAAGCATTAACTTTTCTTGATACACATCAGCTTCATCATATCCCTGTAAAGGTCGGTATGGAACTTTTCTACCGTGAAGGGTCTTCGATTATTGAAGCACTTAATGAACGCGAGCATCCTATTTTTCTAGATTTAAAGCTACACGACATTCCCAATACGGTGAAACAAGCGATGAAAAGCCTAGCATCACTAAATATTGATGTGATTAATGTTCATGCCTCGGGTGGAAAGAACATGATGGAAGCTGCTCAAGAAGGGTTGCATGAAGGAACTAAAGCAGGTCAGGATAAACCATTACTATTAGCTGTTACCCAATTGACATCCTCTAGTGAAGAAATGCTTCATAATGAATTGCTTATTCCCCATCAAATAGAAAAAGTGGTCACTCATTATGCTCAGATGGCTAAAGAAGCAAACGTTGATGGAGTGGTATGTTCTGTAGCTGAAGCTAGTATAATTGCTGAGGTATGTGGCGATTCATTTTACCGATTAACACCAGGAATTCGCCTTAAAGACCAGCCTCATCAGGATCAGGTGAGAATTGCTACACCTGAAAAAGCAAGAAAAGCAGGAGCATCTGCCATAGTAGTAGGAAGAGGAGTTACGACCTCTGAGTCTCCGCAGAAAGCATATCAACAATATATGAAGGAGTGGAAGCATGGACACAAAACTACACTTAGCTAAGGAATTATATGAATTAGGTTCATTACAAGTAAGTTATGATCAACCTTTTACTTGGACTTCAGGCATTTTATCTCCTGTATATTGTGATAATCGGCTTACTATGAGTAATGTAAAAGTCCGAGAACAAATTACCGAATACTTTGCTTCTTATATTTCCACTTATTACCCAGATGTTGATGTAATTGCAGGTTGTGCAACTGCTGGAATACCTCATGCTGCATGGGTTTCTTCCCAGCTAGAGTTACCTATGGTATATGTTCGAGATAAGCCAAAAGGACACGGGAAAGAAAATCAAATCGAAGGGCGAGTCCAAGAAGGTCAAAAAGCTGTCGTCATTGAAGACCTAATTTCAACTGGCAAAAGCTCATTGAATAGTGTAAGAGCATTAAAGCAAAGTGGTGTTGAAGTAGTAGGTGTCATAGCCATTTTCTCTTATGGATTAACTACAAGCGAGCGGGCTTTTCGAGAGGAAAATATTCCATACGTTGCATTAACAAACTTTGAAGTGTTATTAGATTACATGTTGCAAGCAAATATAATTACAAAAAAACAACATAATCATCTTCTGACCTTTAAAGAAGATCCAGCTACGTTTTCCTTAACCTACCAGCAGTAACCCCTCTTGTAATAGACGTGGTGCCGTTGTACAATCATGTCAAGACACGTACGATGGTAAAGGTAGTGATTTGATGTCGTTTAAGAAGCAAGCTCTTATCATGACAGGGAATGCTGTATTAGGTCTTATTTCATGTTATTTATACTTATATTTCTGGGTTGCTTTTTCATTTGGATCTTCCATGATTACCATAGAAGCTGCACTCAGTATGATTATTCCATTGACCCTGTTTGGTGTATTTAATGCATTTGTATTATCAAGAGAAGAACGTACGGAATGGATTTATGCTGTCTCAACGTATGTTGGAACCATTTTATTATTTGTCATTATTTTTGCAATGACCTAAGAAAAAGCCGACTAAAATTTGGTCGGCTTTTCGTATTGTATAGGAATACGTATCGGGAAGGGGAGAGGAATGTGAAAAAGAATATTACATACGCTTGTTTCGCCTTGTTATTAGGGTTTTTATTATCTTATCAAACTGTTGATGCTGAATCTTGGAACGATGAAAAGAATGTTGTGGGTCCAAATAAAGTTTGGACGGTGACATTCAATGTTCCTATGAATGAAGAAATGGCAAAAAGTATCGAATATGTAACAGTTGAAAACAGTCAAGGGAAAACAGTTCCAGTAAAGAAGCAAGTTGAGGGGGATAAAGTAATTGTAACTCCATTTTCAGAGTATGATTACGGGGAATCCTATCAATTGGTTATACGTAAAGGTCTAGAGTCAGAAAAGGGTAAAAGTACACAAGAAACAGTCACTTTATCTTTTTCGATACAGGAAGAAAATTCGCCAAAAGAACTTAGTGGCTATGAACCTTCTGCTTATGAAAGAGAAGTATTACAATTAGTAAATAAAGAAAGAACAAAACGTGGCATACAACCTTTAGATATGAATAGTAAATTAAGTGGATTGGCTCATAAAAAAGGTCTGGATATGGCTGAAAACAATTATTTTTCGCATACATCACCTACGTATGGCTCACCATTTGAGATGATGAAGGAATTTGGCTTCACTTATGTAACTGCGGGGGAAAATATTGCTGCAGGCCAACACGATCCTGAAGCGGTGGTATCGAGTTGGATGAATAGCGATGGTCACCGTGCCAACATATTAAATGAAAACTTCACGGAACTGGGTGTTGGGTATGTGCAACAAGACGGTCGATACGCAAGCTATTGGGTACAACTATTCATGAAACCAAAGTCAAATTAAAAGAACAAAAGGTCAGGGAGCCCGCTTAGCGACTTACAAACTGGACTGTTTATGCGGGAGTTCGATTAAAACCGTTGCGTGACTCAGCAACATCCACGTCGTGTGGGTGAAAGGAAACACGAAGTGCGTAAGCGTTCGATGTTGTCTTATCGTAAGGAGGTGCAGGAAGTTTGTTAGGTTGAAGCATAATGCATTTAATAGTACTTCCTTTAATCTAAAAATCCTCCTGCATTCCTAAAATATATAGATAGTAAAGAAACAGCCGACTGGTATCAGTCGGCTGTTTGTGTATTTTGACGTAATGAGCGGACCATTGATTCATTAGGGGTCACAAATAATGTTTTTTGGTTGTCATACGTTACAAAGCCAGGTTTAGCTCCATTAGGCTTTTTTACATGACGGATTAACGTATAATCAACTGGAACGGAAGAGGAGGACCTGGATTTACTAAAGTAAGCGGCTAATTGAGCGGCTTCTAGTAACGTATCCTCACTTGGGTCTGAATCACGAATGACAACGTGAGACCCTGGAATGTCTTTGGTGTGTAACCATATATCATGACGGTTCGCCATACGATTTGTGACATATTCGTTTTGTTTATTGTTTTTACCTACCAGAATGATTGTCCCATCGCTTGAGATAAATTGATCTGGTTGTGGTTTTTGAGGCTTCTTTTTCTTTTTTTGCTGTGGTCGTGCTTTTACATAACCTTCTTCACGCAATTCCTCGCGAATTTCTTCTATATCCTCTTCACGCGCAGAATCAATTTGCTGGATGAGCTGTTCTAAATAGGTAATTTCTTGTCTAGCTTTGGTGATCTCATGTTGCACGACTTCTTTAGATTTTTTCATCTTACCGTACGTTTGAAAAAAGCTCTGAGCATTTTCACTAGGCGATTTGTTTGGATTGAGTTCTATGGTAACTTCTGGTTGTTCAGGATCATAGTAATCCACAACCGTAACAGCTTTATCACCTGGTTTCACAAGGTGCATATGTGCTGTAAGCAACTCACCAAATTTTTGATATTCAAAGGCATTCTCAGCTTTTTCTAATGTTTCATAGTGCTTTTTAATTTTGCGTTCATTCTTATCCCGCTCATTTTTCAAGAACCGGGCAAGGTCACCTGCTTGTTGTTTCACGCGGTCTCGCTCTGCCTTACCTGAATAATAGGCGTCCAGCATGTGACTTACGGTACTATAGTTTTCATTTTCATCTTGTTTGGAATAGAGGGGGAGAACGTAGAATTGTTCTTTTTGACCCCTAAATATCTGTGGTGCATAGTCATGATTTTGTAAAGTGGCTTGAATTTCCTCGAAGGTTTGTCTATATCTCTCAGAAGAGCCTAGTCCTGAACGATGAACAAGCTCTTTAGCAATCATTGGTGAAAAGCCCATGCACACATTCATAACTTGCTTGTCTAATTTTCCAGCATTAAAATCAAGTTTTCTTATAAAGGTATCACTATCAAGGGTTACTGGATTGTATTTACCTTGGTCTGGTGGAAGCTTATAAGAATGACCAGGTAGCAATGTTCTGTAACTATTTTGAGAAGGAGAAACGTGTTTAATGCAATCTAAAATCATTTCCCGCTCTTCTTCTACAAGTATTAAATTACTGTGTTTCCCCATAATTTCTACGATAAATGTTTTCGTTTTTTCATCGCCAATCTCGTCTTTACTTCGTACAGAAATACGAATAATACGCTCCATATCAACTTGTTCGATGGATTCAATAAATCCACCGACTAAATGCTTACGAAGGAGCATACAAAACATAGGGGGCTCTTTTGGATTTTGATATTTTTCTTCTGTCAAATGCATCCTCGCATAGGAAGGATGGGCCGATAGCAATAGGCTATGGTTCTTCCCTTTACTACGGATGGTAAATACTAATTCAGTTTGCGTTGGTTGATAAATTTTCATAATTCGGCCGGGTGTAATGGTTTCTTGTAGTTCATGACTAATCGCCCGGGTGACAACGCCATCAAATGACATAGGAATCACCTCACAATATATCGATTATAGCATGTTTTGGGACGAGTCTGAATAGATATAGAAAAGACATCTCACTTGGAGGAATGTAGCGTGAAATGGTATCAATACAATTCGGAACATGTAGCTAGAAAACTCGCTGTTGACATCCGAGAAGGTCTTACGGAAAAGCAAGCAGGTGAGCGATTAAAGAAATTCGGTCCAAACGTGTTAGAAGAGGGAAAAGGTGTAAGTTGGTTAATGTTATTCTTTAAGCAGTTCCAGGATTTTATGGTGTTGGTGCTACTAGCAGCTACACTGATTTCTGGGTTGTTGGGAGAATATGTTGATGCAATTGCCATTATGGCAATTGTTCTAATGAATGGAGTTCTGGGTTATTTCCAAGAAAGTAAAGCAGAAAAATCACTAGCAAAATTAAAGGAACTCTCAGCTCCTCAAGCTAATGTTTTAAGGGGCGGTCAATGGAAGAAGATCCCTTCAGCTGATGTAGTGGTTGGGGATGTCATCAAAATGGCTAGTGGAGATCGTATTAGTGCAGATGTTCGTCTTGTTCATGTTAAAGGACTTGAAATTGAAGAGTCCGCTTTGACGGGAGAATCCTTACCTGTTACGAAGAATGTTCATGAGATAGGTCGTGAAGATGTTGAAGTTGGGGATCAGCATAACATGGCGTTTACTGGGACTCTGGTGACACGAGGGAGTGGCACTGGTGTTGTTGTGGGAGTAGGTATGGAGACAGCAATGGGACAGATTGCATCTTTGCTAGTAAGTACTGAGAGAGTTCAAACTCCATTAGAACGAAAACTTGCAGAACTAGGAAAAATATTAATCATCACAGCTTTAATTCTTACAGCACTTGTTGTTACGTTGGGTGTATATCAAGGTCATCCATTATATAACATGTTCTTAGCAGGGGTATCACTTGCAGTTGCGGCCATCCCTGAGGGATTGCCTGCCATTGTTACAGTGGCTTTATCACTTGGTGTTCAGCGAATGATCAAACGTAAAGCAATCGTTCGTAAGTTGTCAGCAGTGGAAACGCTTGGTTGTGCTTCTGTCATTTGTTCTGATAAAACGGGCACTATGACGGAGAATCAGATGACCGTGAAGCAACTGTTTACAATAGAAGATACGTTAACTGTTTCTGGAGAAGGATATGATATAAGTGGTGGATTTTATGAAGGAGATCAAAAGGTAAACCCAAATAATTTACCAGTCATGCAGCAAATGCTCTTATATGGAGCATTATGCAATAATGCTTCTGTCACATATAAAAACGATCGCTATGTGTTAGATGGTGACCCTACAGAAGGAGCACTTCTTGTAGCAGCAAAAAAAGCTTCCATTACTCCTGAAATGCTTTCGTCTTATAAGATTGTTCACGAAATCCCTTTTGATTCTGATCGTAAACGAATGAGCGTTGTAATAGAAGATGAGCAAAGTAGGAGGTTCGTCATAACAAAAGGGGCTCCAGATGTATTGTTGCCTCGAATTCAGTATGTTCGAACGGAAGCTGGTCATGTACCGTTAAAAGCTAGAGATGAAGAAAAAATTAATCGTAAGGTACATACCATGGCCGATCATGCATTAAGAACGATAGCTGTATGCTGTAAGCCGCTAAAACAAGGTGTTCATTATACAGACGTCGACTTGGAAAAAGATTTGGTATTTATAGGATTGACAGGCATGATTGATCCACCTAGAAAAGAAGTGAAACAGGCGATTTTAGAATGTAAACAAGCTGGAATAAAAACGGTTATGATTACAGGGGACCATGCCAAAACAGCTCGTGCTATAGCATTGGATTTGGATTTAATGCCTGAAGACGGACGAGTTGTTGAAGGTTCCGAGTTAAGTAGAATGAGCGAACAGCATTTAGCGTCGATTATAGATGATGTGTACGTTTTTGCTCGAGTAACACCAGAACATAAATTGAAAATCGTTAAAGCTTTTCAAAATCAAGGACACGTAGTGGCAATGACTGGTGATGGAGTCAATGATGCTCCTGCTATTAAAGCAAGTGATATAGGGATTTCAATGGGGCGTACCGGAACGGATGTTGCCAAGGAAGCTTCCTCACTCATTTTATTAGATGATAATTTTGCAACAATAAAGTCGGCTATACATGAAGGTAGAAACATATATGAGAATATTCGTAAATTTATCCGTTATTTGCTTGCTTCTAATGTAGGAGAAATATTAGTTATGTTGTTTGCAATGCTACTAGCATTGCCATTGCCACTTGTTCCAGTGCAAATTTTATGGGTGAATCTAGTTACCGATGGTTTACCAGCAATGGCTCTTGGTTTAGATAAATCAGAAGGAAATGTTATGAAACAACCACCAAGAAGCGCTAAAGAAGGGGTGTTCGCAAGAGGTCTTGGCTTCAAAATTGTCTCTAGGGGAATCATGATTGGACTAGTTACATTGATTGCGTTTATTCTCGCTTATCAAGGACAAGAAGAAAGACTACTATATGCTCAAACCATTGCTTTTAGTACATTGGTTATGGCGCAGTTAATCCATGTGTTTGATTGTCGCAGTGAACGTTCTGTATTTGCCAGGAATCCGTTTGGTAACTTCTATCTAATTGGTGCTGTAATATCCTCTGTCGTGCTATTACTTATAGTTATCTATTACGAACCATTGCAAGGACCTTTCCATACAACTGACTTAGCACTTAGAGATTGGGTTGGTATCATCGGACTAAGTGCCATCCCAACATTGTTATGGGGATTTTCCAAAAAATAAACTAATGGAGAACTAGGCTAATATAGCCTGGTTCTTTTATTCATAGTAGAGAGGTATTAGATTGACAATTTCTTATAAAAAAATAAGGTGAATCTTATTGCAGATAATAGGCATAATCTGGAAGGCTTGGATTCGAGATATTATTGGGGAGGGAGTGGGTCCGATACATAAAAA
>NZ_AVBF01000065.1 GCF_000770635.1 Pontibacillus yanchengensis Y32 | reverse complement strand
ACATTTCTCTAATCCATAATATCTCGAATCCAAGTCTTCAACATAATGGGGCGATTATGGAATAAGAACTGCAACATTTACTTATTCTCTATATAAGAACCCCGCAAAAAGTCTAACTTTTCCGATAATTGAGATTATGCTGTTGCCCTTTACATGTTCCATAGATATAATGATTGTATTCATTTTATTTGTAGTAAAGGGGGAACTGCGATTGCCAATCAATATTCCAAGCAAGTTACCGGCGTACGATGTACTAGAGAACGAAAATATCTTTCTGATGGATGACAAACGGGCAGTTACACAAGATATCCGCCCTTTAAATATACTTATCCTAAATCTAATGCCAGAAAAAGAGCGTACTGAAACCCAATTGCTTAGATTACTAAGTAATTCACCGCTTCAAGTTAACGTTGAATTTCTGCATACAGCAACATATGAATCGAAAAATGTAAGTCAATCTCATTTGCACCAGTTTTACAAAACGTTTGATCAAGTAAAAGATCGTCGTTATGATGGGATGATTATTACGGGTGCTCCAGTTGAACTATTACCATTCGAAGAAGTCGATTATTGGGATGAACTAACCAAAATTATGGAATGGTCCAAAACGAATGTTACCTCATGCTTACACATTTGTTGGGGTGCTCAAGCAGCTCTTTACTATCATTATGGGATTAATAAGTACACCCTTCCACAAAAGCTTACTGGTGTATTTAGGCATTACATAATGAATTCGACAGTTGAGTTATTGAGAGGCTTTGATGATGAATATTTAGCTCCCCATTCACGGTATACTGACGTCTCAGGAGAGGAAATTCTAGCTCATAATGACCTTATTTTGCTTTCGTCTTCCGAGGAAGCAGGTGCTTTTATGGCTATGTCTAAAGACGAAAAGCATGTCATGATTACCGGTCACATTGAATACGATGCTTACACACTATCTGAGGAGTACCAACGAGATATTGCTAAAGGATTAGAAGCAGCGATCCCAAAAGATTACTTTCCTAAAAACGACCCAGAAGCAAAACCATTAAATCGCTGGCGTTCCCATGCATACCTGCTCTTTTCAAACTGGTTAAATTATTATGTCTATCAAGAAACACCTTACGAGTGGGACTAATAATCAAAGGTAATAAATAAGTTAAAGCCCCGAATTTTTCATTTCGGGGCTTTTGTATTTTCTGTTAAAAAGAACATGTAATTGAATTTCATAAATGTCAAGATTCAATTATACATTAATCCTATATGTCGCTCATCACACATGAGGAATTAAATCCCCCCATTACCCGCGTAGATATAAATCATTATATTTTATAGCGTAGCTTCTTCTATCAACAGATATCTTAAGAAATGCTTGATAGGCTAAGCTAAGTGATAGCACATCACCTAATTACATATAATGTTAATTAGAAAGGAGAATGTAGATGAAGGATATTGTGATATTCACAGATACTGGGGTTGATGATGCTTTTGCTCTGATTTATGCGCTCAAGCATCCCCAATTAAATGTACTAGCCATTCTTGCTGGATATGGGAATGTATCCAAGGAAAAAGCTACTCGCAATGTATATTATCTCTTAAAGAAGACAAATAACACGGATATACCCATCATAAGTGGTGCCTCTAAATCTTTAGCCGGGGATCGACCTACTTTTTATGAAGAAATTCATGGATACAGTGGGCTTGGTGAAATTGAGACAGAAATCGAAAAATTTAGTGTTCTCAACTTTGACCAATTTTACAAGATACTAGATGAGAACGAGAATGTCACGCTCGTCAATCTAGGTCGTCTCACATCCCTTTCTATGAGCTATATTACAGCGCCTGATATCATGAATAAGATATCGGATATTGTCATAATGGGGGGAGCTTTTTTAGTACCTGGTAATGTGACTCCTTATGCAGAAGCTAACTTTTATGCCGATCCAACAGCAGCAAAGGTCGTAATCAATAATTCTAGCCCTAAAACGGTCACTCTTGTGCCATTAAACATTACAGAGAAAGCTATTCTCACGATGGATTTACTTAATACCATTGTGCAAGAATCCGTGACGGAATTAGGTTCCTTATTAGAAAAATTATTTAATCCTTATTATGAATTTTATCAAAAAAAGAACAACAAAGTAAAAGGCGCGCCACTCCACGACCTAACAGCGATGATTTATGTTACAAACCCCTCATTATTCAAAAGCTTATTTAGAAATGTGACAGTTGTAGATGATTCCTATCATTCAAGTGGTCTGACCATTGCGGACTTCAGAAATAACCCCACAATTGAAAAAAATGAAAACAATTACTGTCGTATTCTTTTACAGGTAGATGAAAAGGGGTTAATTGAAGAATTTAAGAAAATTATCATTGGAAATGTGTGACTTCATTCAATAATTTCTCATACACATATACTTGATTCTTTTCATTCGTTACAGATTCCTTAATATACGTAAAACCAACTGATTCCCAAAAAGAGTGAGCTTTTTTATTATCTACTAATACACCTAACCGAATTGCCTCTACTCCCCGCTTAATCAATCGGTTTTCTAGTGCAATATAGGCTTGGTAACCGAAAGAATACCCTTGATAATCATTATGAATCATAAAAAGTCCAATCCACGGATAACCATCCTTAGGATTATGATTCAGGTAATCCACCACACCAATATAAGTATCCTCTAACTTAATAAACAGGCTCTCTGTTTGATCATTCAAAAACTCAGCTTTCAATTCCTCTATACTTCGAGTAGGATCCCCATTTTCCATCCTATTATAATTTGGGTTGGAATTTTGGATCTCCTGTGCAATATATATAGTATCGTCCGTAATGGGTTGGAATGTAATCATTGTTTCATCCCTCTCTCTAATCTATTTATTACTGTAATACACCAATTATATCTATGCCCTTAACCATTTCTTTGCCTTCACAATCCAAACTATAACCCTAATCAAGCCATATTCAGATATGGCTATATACATAATTGACATTGATAATCGTTATCATTTATGATGTTAGTAATGAAATGATAAGCTTTCTCAATTAAACAATATGGAATGATGGAAAGGGGTAAACCTTATGTACTCTTCATTTATAGTAACAGCACCCTTTAAGCATGAAGTTGAGTGTTTTTGCTCAGATGTTAAACATACGAACACCATCACTTTTAGAAAAGGTGATCACCTTTATCTAACCGAGGAAAAAAGATACGTTGACGATATCGGATGGTATTTTAAAGTTTTAATAAATGATATGTATAGTGCTTATTTTATTATTACAGACTTAGAAAAACTGTACCAGATGGAATATCTTCACTCCTTATTTGATATAGAGTTAGAAATTAACTACTACCAGTATAAGGTTAATCAAGCATTAGATGAAAAAGATGAAGAAACCTTTACAGACTATGTTACCAAATTAGAGAAACGTCAAAAACTGCTCCAGAACAAGAACAAAAGCGCAAGCGCCCGATAAGCGACGTACAAACTGCGGCCCACACGACGTGGGTTGGTTCGATGTTGCTACGTGATGTAGCGATTTTAATCGAACTTCCTTAAAATCCTTTGAGATAAAGGAAACACGAAGAGCCACAGCGATTCGATGTTGACTTATCGTAAGGAGGTGCAGGAAGTTTGCTAGTCGCTGGGCGCTGGAGCTGGACGTGGCCACTTCACTTGTTAGTTATACACAAGCGATGAATTTTATAATATCGCTATACGAGAACAAATTCACCAGTTATTCATGTACAGAAAGGAAGGATGAGAGGGATGGCGAACATACTAATTACTTTTGCTAGCATGTCTGGCAATACGGAAGAAATGGCCGACTTATTAAAAGATGATATTGAAAAGCATGGACATGAAGTGACACTGGAAGAGCTTGACGAATTAAGTGCTCATGATTTAGTTCACTATGAAGGCATATTATTAGGGTCCTATACATGGAATGATGGAGACCTGCCGTATGAAGTCGAAGACATATACGAGGAAATTGAGGATGTAGATTTAACCGGAATTAAGGTGGCTGTGTTTGGTTCTGGAGATACAAACTATCCTCTATATTGCGAAGCTGTCCATACGTTTGAAAAACAACTAACCTCCTCAGGTGCAACTCTCGTCCAAGATGGTCTAAAGATTGAAATGGCGCCTGATTCAGATGAAGATTTTGATAATATTTCCAATTTCGGAGATGCATTCGCTACTTTTTTTAACAAGACTCCAGTTTAATCATAAACAAATGTTTAAAAAAGCCAGGAATGTCACCTTATGGTGTTTCATTCCTGGCTTTTTGCGGTTTATACAAATTAAAGGAAAGCTAAAGCATTACATTTAAGCCTTCATTTGATAATCTCTTGGCCAAAATATATGGCGTTTTCCAGTAGATAGTACAATTGTTTCAATTACATCTGGCACTCTTTGAAACATATGCTTTGAGCATTCGATTACCATATTATGAAATTGCTGTAGCTGCTCCTCCACACTTTCAAATACATATTTTTTTATATTAAGTTCCTTTTCAGATTGTTGTATAACGACGTGGTCAAGACTGAACTCTTTACCACTAATCTCATCAAATCCATTCCAAAACTGACAGAACCAAGCTTTCTTATCCTCTTGTTGTTCTATAGTTATCTGCTGAATAAGATTGTCCATAATTTGAGCTAACTTTATGTAATAACACCCTTGTGATGGAAATACTTGCTCATTCATATCGTGCTGTTTCTTCTCGATTACCTCTAATATAGTAAGCATGTTTCGTTCCTGTTGAGGGAGCTGATATATCTCATGTACCACTTGATTCACAAAAGACTGAAGTTCATCTTTCCAGCTCTCAGTAAGTTTCATAACCTTACACTCCATTCTCCTTCTATATACAATCATTATAATTGATAATGATTATCAACGTCAATGAAATCCTTCCCTTCTGAATAAGTGATACCTTATTGCAAAAACTACATAAACGAGCATAAGGGGGATATATATGATTTGGTATATTATGTTATCTGGTATCAGCATTTCAATAATTATTTATACTATTCATAAGCATAATGACCTCAGGTTACTCCCGTTTTTCTTAGCACTTGCAGGCATTATTTATCCATTCGAAACAGTAATTTTAGTTTATTTAGAGGCATACCACTACAAATTGGATATATTTGAAAATATCTATAAAGACAGCGTAACTGGTAACTTTGTTTCAAATTTATTAGCAGTGCCAGCCGCTAGTTTATTTATTGCTGCAAATCAACTTAGATATCGATGGTTTTGGATTATTTCGGGGATATTTGTTTGTATAGAAATCCTGTTTACCCATCTCAATATTTTCCTGCCTCAATGGTGGAAAACATATTACACTGCGCTTCTATTACCTATTCACTTCTTTATTGGGAAAAAGGCATGGCAGACTTATTGTTCCTACATGTATAATCGCCCTCCTTGGTGGTTACTATTTCTTATACTTTATTTTGCATGTGTATCCACTCTAGGAACACTTAATTTTATCCTTTTAGGTGCATATGATTGGTTTCACTTTCATGCAAATTTATACGAAGACAGCTTCAGAGACCACTTAAGCATAGCAGTACCACATTTGTTTGTTTTTGCTATGGTGATTAGCGTGTCAGTCTTGCTTCAAGTATCAAAGATGTTTACTCTTTTAATTCTTGTTGTAATTGATTTTATATTTATAAATTTAAATATTTTACATTTTTCTAGCATTATTTCTTATATAATCTATATTGGACTTCGGTTGGCAATTATCTGGCTTATCCAGCTCTTCTTTATTATTTTACGTTTACATCCTTCATCTGAAATGAAATAAAGAACTGCCCTTTAATTTTTAAAGGACAGTTCTTTTTATTATTCTAGTGTTCGGTTGTTTTCATCTACATCGAAATGTTTATTGGTTACACCATGTGACTGGTCTGCTTTCATTTCACCTGTACCATCACATATAGTACAAGTATAACGCCATTCTTCGTCATCCATGAGTAAACCTGATCCATCACATGCTGTACAACGTATTTCGTGCCTCGCCATTCACATCGCTCCTCTTATTTTTTATCGCGATCTCTGACCCAATTAATGAGTCCTCCTTTTAACATCATGTCCACTTGACGGGAAGATAATGTATGGCGAAGCTTAACTTCTTCATTTTTTCCTTTAACAGTTGCTGTAACCTCTTCTCCTTTTTGAATTGCATCACGCAATCCACTGAATTGAAGCACATCCCCTTGTTCTAATTTATCAGCTTCTTCATCAGTTGAGAAAGTTAATGGAAGAACACCAAAGTTCACAAGGTTCTGCCAGTGAATTCGAGCAAAATCCTTCACTATAACAACCCTTGTACCTAAGAAACGAGGAGCTAGAGCAGCATGCTCACGACTGGAGCCTTGTCCATAATTATAGCCACCAACAAGGGCGTGACCACCCTCATCGCGAATATCCATCGCACGATCGTAATAAGAGTCGTCAACGATTTCAAATGTAAACTTACTAATTTCAGGTAGGTTACTTCGATAAGGTAGAACTCGAGCACCTCCTGCTAAAATTTCATCTGTTGAAATGTTATCTCCCATCTTAAGAAGTACAGGTAACTCCATTTCATCAGGTAATTCATCCATCTCTGGAATGGATGCAATGTTAGGTCCTTTTTGTAGTTCAACTTGCTTAGCCTCTTCCGGCAACAGTGGCTTATCCAATAATGTCATATCAATTGTTGGCTGATCTGGGTCCTTTACATCAGGATAATCCATGTCTAGTGTACGTGGATCGGTAATCTTACCAAATAACGCAGAAGCCGCTGCAGTTTCTGGGCTACATAAGAACACACTATCTTCTTTCGTACCTGAACGTCCTGGGAAGTTTCGAGGTGTGGTACGCAAACTATTTTTACCTGTTGCAGGTGCTTGTCCCATACCAATACAACCGTTACATCCTGCCTGGTGAAGACGGGCCCCTGATGGCAGTAAATTAGCCATATGACCATGTTTCACAAGATCAGTTAAAATTTGACGAGAGGAAGGGTTAATATCATAAGAAACACCATGTGCAACTTGCTTTCCTTTTACGATTTCAGCTGCCATTGCAAAGTCACGGTATGAAGGGTTTGCAGAAGACCCAATATAAGATTGATAAATTGGCTCTCCAGCCACTTCTGTTACCGGAACAACGTTACCAGGACTGGATGGCTTGGCTATTAATGGCTCAAGCTCAGAAAGATTAATCGTTTCTGTTAAATCATATTTTGCATCGTCATCAGCTAATATCTCAGTCCAGTCTTCTTCACGGTCTTGACTCTTCAAATAACGCTTCACCTCATCATCTGAAGGGAAAACAGTACCTGTAGCACCAAGTTCAGCTCCCATGTTCGCAATAACGTGACGATCATCAGCTGACAGGTTCTTAAGACCTGGACCATGATATTCGATAATTTTACCAACACCACCTTTTACATCATGACGACGTAAAAGCTCTAAAATAACATCTTTTGCACTTACCCATTTAGGAAGTTCACCTTCAAGATAGATGCCCCATACTTCTGGCATTTTCACATAAAATGGTTCACCTGCAATTGCCATAGCGACATCAATACCACCAGCGCCCATAGCAAGCATACCCATCGCACCGTTTGCACATGTATGCGAGTCAGACCCTAACAGCGTTTTGCCAGGAACGGCTAACCGCTGCATATGTACAGGGTGACTAACTCCATTACCTGGACGGCTAAAGTAAATACCAAAACGTTGGGCTGCACTTTCTAAGAATAAGTGGTCATCTGGATTTTTACTGTCTTCTTGAATCAAATTGTGGTCGACATACTGAGCAGAAACCTCGGTTTTTGCATAATCTAGACCCATAGCTTCTAACTCAAGCATTACCATAGTGCCTGTAGCATCTTGTGTGAGTGTTTGATCAATCTTTAGTCCAATTTCTTCACCAGGCGTCATTTCACCTGATACAAGATGATCTTTGATTAATTTTTGCGTGACATTTAATGCCATCATTCGACCTCCTTCAATAATTACAGTTACTTCTTCTATCAGTACTATACCCTGAAAATGGGAAAATCAATCTCTAAGATGTTGCTCTATTAAGTTAATTTTTTCTTATTAACGGAGAATAATACAGAAGACTTGGATTCGAGATACTAAATGAAAAGCTACTGTATATAGGCTTGATCCGATAATTAAAGAGAGTAGGATTTTTATAGTACTTACGGAATACTTGTTGTTATATTTGTATTGAATTTGACGAATACCTTATATGAAGAGCTTACTTAACAATTAAATGTGAAAGCGGACATAGGATCCGCTATTATCTCCAAACAAGAAAATTTTAGATACTTAAAGGACATAAGATTCCTTATTTGAAGCAAAACAGCCTTTATAAAGGGAAAATTTGCCAAATAAGGTATCCTGTGTCCGTTTAACTTCTATAAATAGCGTTTTTCATGAAATAAGAGATTATATGTCCGTTAAGATAGGTGTTAGCTTCAAATATACGAATTTTTTATATCAATCACCTTTGCCATGTTTCCGTTTATCCCTTTATCGCAGAAGATCGCCGTGGAAAAAGGAGACTCCCTACCTCGTGTAGAGTCTTCAGGACGTGAGTTGTTCCACTTCACCTTTATTTTGACTTATGCAAGGGAAACACCATTCTTTTTACAGACTAAATAGAAAAATATCTCGAACTCAAGTCCCCAATATAATGGGGCTAAATTATTAACCAATCCTCCCTGTTGCACGGTACATTTCATAATGATATAGTCAAGCCACGAAAGGAGTGGAGAATCATGGCAAAACCGCGTATTGGCTTTATTGGAACAGGTGTAATGGGAAAAAGCATGGCGAAAAGGCTTATGGATGAAGGGTATCCACTTCACATATATACAAGAACATACGAAAAAGCAGAGGAACTAATCGAAGCAGGTGCTTTTTGGAAAGAAAAAGTAAAAGATATAGCCTCGGAATCTGACATTATTATTACAATGGTAGGCTACCCGGATGACGTTGAAGAAGTATATTATGGGCAAGATGGATTGATGGACAATGCCAAACAAGGTACGTATCTTATTGATATGACCACCTCGTCACCTGAAATAGCAATGGACATTCATGACAAGGCGACCACCAAAGGATTAATCGTAATGGATGCACCAGTTTCAGGAGGAGATATAGGTGCAAAAAACGGTAATCTTTCCATCATGGTAGGCGGAAATGCTGAGGCTTTCGAGCAAATGAAACCTGTTTTTAACATTATGGGCAGTAATGTAGTGCTACAAGGAGAAGCTGGAGCTGGTCAATATACGAAAATGTGTAATCAAATAGCTATCGCTTCCAACATGATGGGAGTTTGTGAAGCATTGATCTACGCTGAATCAGCTGGACTGGATCCTGATACTGTCCTACAAAGCATTAGTGGAGGCGCTGCAGGAAGCTGGTCCCTAACTAACTTAGCACCACGCATGATTGCAGAGGATTTCTCCCCGGGATTTTTTGTCAAACACTTCATAAAGGATATGGGTATCGCAATCGAATCCACAGAACGAATGGGATTAGATCTGCCTGGACTACAGCTTGCCAAAGAACTGTATGATAAAATTGCAGAAGACGGTGAAGGAGATAGCGGAACTCAAGCTTTATATAAGTACTATAAATTGAATAGTTAACAATCAGATAAAAGGCATGTGACTTTTCCAGCACATGCCTTTTAAAATACGTATAGTGTATAAATTTCTTTAAACACGAGGTTTATTCTTTTGGTAATGTAAACGGGTTTGATAAAGATGCGTAGTCAACAGCTAACCGTGCTAGCGGTTTCCATTGATTAATGTCAGTTTTATAACCCTCGAGATAGATGTCCTCTTGAACATGTACCTGCTTCACCCTACCAAAAACCATATGATTCTCGCCAAATTGTATAGTTTGTTCTAACTTACATTCAAAGGCAACTGGTGACTCTAGCACAGAAGGAACCTCAACTGACATCGATTTTTGAGGTGTAAGACCTGCTCTTTTAAATTCATCTTCCTCTTCGTGATATGGCTTTGATGATTCATGCATAGCATTGGCCAAAGACTCTGGTACAACATTGATCACAAATTCTTCTGAAGCTAAAATATTCGCCAATGTATCTTTCGTTTTAGTATCACGACTTTCTACAGAGGGCCCCTGTCCAATCGATATAGCCAGTATAGGAGGTTCTGGAGAAGCAACTGTAAAAAAACTAAACGGTGCTAGATTCAAGATACCTTTTCTACTTTTCGAGGATACCCAAGCAATTGGACGCGGAACAACAGATCCAGACATTAATTTATACATTTCTTTCTTCTGAAGCTTTTCCGCTTCAAAACGTAAGGCTTTATCATTTGGCATATACTGTATTCCCCTTCTTACTATTCGAATATTTTCTTCTCACTCTACATTACTTTTCTCAAGTAGTCTAAAGATAAAGCTAAGAAGTACATAAGCGTAACGGCCTAGCGCAATAAATCGCGTTTATCATGAGTTCCTATACAATAAAAGGGCTGATCCATAGAGGCTCAGCCCTTACTCTTATTTTCGTTTTATCCCAATTATTCTACCTACTTGTTTTGGTTTGTCTATTTTGGCATCTTCATTAAAGATTTCGTCAATTTTCTTTGCTACCACTTCTGGAAAAGGTTTTGGCTTTCCTTCTTTGCGGTCCATTCCCATAAGCATTTGCTCCATCGTGGCAACAAGTTCTCCCTCATTATTCTCCATTAATAAAAATTGGTGAATTCTTTTCACATCTTTATCAAGGATTTGGCTTCTAATTGTAAGCTCCTCACCCTGATGTGCTTCTTTTAGATAACAAATGTGTGTTTCAAGCGTAAAAATTGTATAAGCATGCTCTGAACGACCTTTTTCATCTAAACCGATATAATCGATAAAGTCTTCAGCGGCGATGCTAAATGCCTTTGCATACTCTGCATCATTCATGTGTCCGTTGTAGTCCACCCATTCCGGACGTACGTGCTGCTTTGTTGAAAAATGTGGATTCATACAAAATCCTCCTCCGCTATTGTTTCGCCTTATCTTGCGCCTCTGGCCAATAGTCCTTCACTAAATCAAGTAATCGAACCAAAAATTCATTACGATTTTGGTCTAATTCTGACATGGAGAGTTCCCCTGCTTGATCTTCACAACCAGATACAACTCGATTGTATAACTCATCTGTTAACTCAGGAGCTTCAAGCTTCGTCCAAGGCTTCTTCAATGCAGGCCCAAATTGTTTAAGCATGTGACGCATACCTCCCTCGCCCCCAGCTAAGTGGAAAGTAAGAAACGGTCCATATTGTGCATACCTAAGTCCTGCACCGTATGTGAATGCTTGATCTACCTCTTCTGTCGTAGCTATGCCCTCGTTCACGATATGGAGAGACTCACGCCATATTGCTTCAATCAATCGATCCGCAATATGACCTTCAATTTCATGGCGGACAAGTAAGGCTTTCATATTTAGTCCCTCATAAAACATTCTTGCTTTATCTACATTTTCCTTTGTCGTGTATTTGCCAGCGACCACTTCAACTAAAGGAAGAATGTAAACAGGGTGGAACGGATGAGCTACCACAAAACGTTCTGGATGATGAAGGTTTTCTTGTAGCTCGGAAGGCATAATTCCTGATGTACTAGAACCAATCAAAGCTTCAGCTGGAGCGTACTTGTCAATGTCCTGAAGTACCTTTTGTTTCAATTCTTCTACTTCCGGTACATTCTCTTGTATAAAATCAGCATCCGCTACTGCTTTGGATAGATTTTGTTCAAAGGTTAGACGCTCCTTGGAAGCACCTTCCGCTAAACCAAGTTCCTCTACATAAGACCAAGCATGATCTAAGGCTTTACGCATACGCTCTTCTGCGCCATCTGCTGGATCAGTTGCAATAACATCATATCCATGAGCTAGAAAACGAGCTATCCATCCATTTCCGATTACTCCTGTACCAACTACTGCAACTTTCTTAACCTGTTCTGACATAATTACTGGCCTCCATGGGGATTACGCAAGTTTAAATATTCTCTTGCTTCTTGTGGTGTCATGGGTTCCATTCCATGCCCTGCAAGCATCGTTACAGCCTTATCAACCAGCTGTTCGTTACTGGCTAAGACACCCTTAGAAAGGTACATATTATCTTCTAGTCCTACACGTACATTTCCTCCAAGTAGAGCTGACTGTGCAGCAACTGGCATCTGCATCCGTCCAATTCCAAAAGCAGACCAATGAGCATTTTCAGGAAGGCGATTTTTCATATACATCATTGTTTCTGCATCCGCTTCAGCTCCCCAGGGGATACCTAAACAAAATTGAAACATTGGATCTCCATCAATCAACCCTTCTTGTATAAGTTGCTTTGCAAAACGAATATGCCCTGTGTCAAAGCATTCCAATTCAGGTTTAACACCACTTTCCTGGATAAGCTTCGCCTGCTTACGAAGCCAGTCCGTTGGGCTCATATAAATCATGTTACCGAAGTTTGTACTTCCACAATCAAGTGTGCACATTTCTGGTAATAGCTCCCCAACAGGCTCATGACGCTCCTCAGGTGTTTGAATATCTGTACCATCACCACCTGCAGATGGTGTAGCAAGACTTGGGATAAAGTCGCCTCCTCCTCCAGAAGTAATATTAATAATTACATCTGTTTCAGATTCACGAATACGCTCCACAATTTCACGGTAATGCTCAATATCGTGACTGATGCCTCCTGTTTTAGGATCACGCGCATGAACATGGGCAATAGTAGCACCTGCCTTAGCAGAAGCAATCGCTGAGTCTGCAATTTCCTTTGGTGTTATAGGTACATTTGGATTTTTTTCTGTTGTATCCCCTGCTCCTGTTACCGCAGCGGTTAGTAGTACTTTATTTGTCATAAAGAAGTCCTCCTTATATCTTAAGCGGATTTTAGTGTATTTTGTAGTTAACTAATCTTTTCAAACTATACCATCCAGACGGTTTATTTTCAATGGGTGGTACAACCTATATCTAATTTTCTTCTAAATCGAAAAAAGATTCGTTTTACTTCCCAAAATTGAAAATGACCGTTTATGTTGATAGGATTAGATACATAATGAAAATCTAATACGTAATGAGGGACATATAACATGCCTAGAGAATCGAAGCGGCATAAAATATTAGAAGCAGCAGCGTTGATTGTACATAATCAAGGTACAGATGCATTAACGCTTGATGCTGTGGCCAAACAAGCGGAAGTTAGTAAGGGTGGATTGCTGTATCATTTTTCTAGTAAGGAATCCTTAGTTAAAGGGCTTGTAGAACATATGGACACGATTTACCGCGAAAATGTAGAAGGATATGCAAATGCGGATCAAGAACAAACGGGAAAATGGACGCGAGCACTAGTAAATACGATGTACAAGGCTGGTATAGAAAATAAAGAAATTAGCGCTGGCATGCTTGCTGCACAAGGGATTAATCCACAATTACTAAAGCCTCTCCAAGAAACCTATTCCAATTGGCAGGAACAAATTCAGCAAGATGAAGGGATTGATGAGGTGCAAGCAACCATATTGCGTCTTGCTGTGGATGGGTTATGGTTATCAGAAATATTCGGTCTTGGTACGTTGGATGATGACTTACGAAAAAAAGTACTCGAACGATTATTACAACATACGCACAACCATTCATCTGAATAAATTAAGTCGTAAGCCATCTTGCTCTGCCTCATGAGGTATAATCATGGTAGGCTTACCCCAAACCATTAGATCAAGCCTCTGAGGAATGGACTTTGTAGTTAGGCAAGCTTGTCTACTAAAAAACCACTCACTTCTTAGATTGAAGTGAGTGGTTTTTATTCTCTATATTGTTTATATATAGCTGGATCGACACTTTTGACATGTAGATCACGCTGTGGAAATGGAATTTCAATATCATGCTCAGCTAGCATATTATAGATCCTGAAATTTAGGTTACTTTTCATGACAATGACCTTATCAGGCTCTGAGATCCAAACAAATAGTTCAAAATCTAATGAAGAATCGCCAAATCCTACAAAGTTCACAAAAGGTTCAGGTTTATGAAGAACAGTCGGAGAAACTAACCGTTCCTGTTCAGCTACTTGTAGCAATACCTCTCGAACCTGGTTCACATCACTTCCATAAGCAACGCCAACAGGTAGCACTAACCTCATAACGCGATCTCCATAAGAACGATTTATAACTTTCTCCTCTAAGAAATAAGAATTTGGAACAATAATTCGCTCATTATCCAGTGTCCGAATGATGGTCGCACGCATGTTTATTTTTTCAACATCGCCTATGATATCGTCCACTAAAACACGGTCTCCTACCTTAATTGGTCGCTCAAATAGAATAATTATCCCAGAAATAAAGTTGTTGGCAATGTTCTGCAAACCAAAGCCAATCCCTACTCCCACTACTCCTGCAAAAACAGTCAAGGCACTTAATTCAATTCCAATAGTTGATAAACTAATAATAACCGCAAGTACCATAATGGTATAGTGAAAGATTTTATCAAACGTGAATTGAACACCTTTGTCTAAATCATACCGGTTATACACCGTTGGAAATATGTAAGATGTCATTAGCTTGGAAATCCTCTGAGATAAGGAAAGGATAAGAATGACTAGAATGACAAGGAAAACAGATATGTCTTGATCACCAATGGAAAACAGTGTTTGAAACATCCATTCTGATGATTTGAAGTAGAATAATAAAAAGAAAACCACACCATAAAACGTTATCCAGTTAACCAAGCTTTTTATAATAGGATTTATAGTAGCGGTTCCCTGTCTTTTTTTGCGTATAGAACGATCAATCCAAAATATCGACCAGCGGATGAACAAGATCAGTACTAATCCTATAATAAATGGAACACCATCTACTAATAGTACTTTTACTAGGTCAGAATTAACCACGATGATATACCCCCAGTTTTCTTTCCGTTACTATGCGTTCCCTTAAGAGCGCATTAATCTCACCACCTGTTATTAATATGATACCTGTGATATATAGCCAGATCATAATGACAATGACCCCTCCAATACTTCCATACATTGCAGAGAAATCTCCCCATCTATTCACATACATGGAGAACAGCAGGGATACAACCTGCCATCCTGTAGTAGCAAATAAAGCACCAATCCAAGCCTCTTTAAATCGAATGGGACGATTAGGGACGAATTTGTACAAAAATAATAAGGTTACAAAGAACAGCACAGATGAAATAACCCAACGAAGCGGATGCCATATAGATAAGAATGTTTCTGACAAACCAAATGTAGAGAATAGAAAATCTCCTATTAGTGTACCAAATACAGGTAACAAAAGGGCAAGTAAGATAATAAAAATCATCGCAAACATCAACCACACTGATAACATTCTTTGTATAATAAAATGTCGTTTATCTTGTACTTGATAGGCACGATCAAGCGCTTTAATTAGTGCATTTATCCCATTAGAAGCAGCCCATAATGTAGCTATTACCCCGAAAGAGAGAAGCCCTCCATTTTGATTATACATTAACTCTTGGATGCTGGATTGAATAATCTCATATGCGCCCTCTGGAGCATAAGACTGCACAATTTCCATAACCTTTTGTTCCGGTATGTTTACATAACCTATTAAGGTTACAAGGAAAAATAGAAATGGAAACAATGACAACAAAAAGAAATAAGAAAGCTGTGCTGATAAACCTACAACATCATCCTGGTTCATACGGTTTATAAGCTGCCTACTGAACTGAATCATCTTTTTCATGATGGGTACCAGCCTCTCATAGAAGGTTCACTTTAAAAGAAGTTTGTCTCCCTATGAATGTATGGCTTGGCACAGATGAGTATGAATAAGATTGAGATAGACAAGTTAGTTGACATGATAAAGGAAATTCGTTAATCTTTTTTTCTGGTTTCTATTATGGATTTAACTAGGTAAGTACATAATAAGTGAACTGCTCATTATTTTAATGTAGGAGTTGGAAAAATCACCATGAGCAATAGAAGTAAAGGAATTATTTTATTATTATTATCTGCATTTGGTTTTGCAATGATGTCTGCATTTGTTAAGTTGTCAGGCGAATTGCCTACCACACAAAAAACCATGTTTCGTAACTTAGTAACAGCTGTGATCGCTCTAGGGTTTGTTTTAAAAAATAAAGTTCGCGTATTCGGAGAAAGAAAGAATCAAAAATATCTTCTTCTTCGCTCTGCATTAGGTACGCTCGGTATGGTATTGTATTTTTACGCAATAGATAATCTAGTTTTGTCAGATGCTGATATGCTGAATAAACTAAGTCCCTTTCTATTAATCATTTTTTCGGCAATCTTTTTAAAAGAAAAAGCAAAAAAGTTTCAGTTGGTAGCTGTTTTGATTGCATTTATTGGAACATTATTTGTTATTAAACCTGCTTTTTCACTTGAAATCATCCCATATGGAGCTGGTGTATTATCAGCCATCTTTGCTGCGGGCGCCTATACAGTGCTTCGATTTCTCGGTGATAAAGAGAAGTTCTATACGATTGTATTTTACTTTTCCTTTTTCTCAACGGTGACCTTATTACCATTTGTTATTGCTTTTTATGAACCTATGACGTTCCAACAAGTCATGTACCTACTATTAGCCGGTTCATTTGCGACACTTGGACAATTTGGTATAACCATTGCTTATAAATTTGCTCCAGCAAAAGAAATATCGATCTTCTTTTACTCAACCATTGTATACACCTCAATTTTAAGTATGGTCATCTTCGGACAGTTCCCTGACCTATATAGCATCATAGGGTATTTCATTATTTTCAGTGCTTCTTTTTACATGTACATGAAAAATAAGCAACTTGATAAAGCCTATGGTTAAACTTAACATTTCTTACGCCAGTGCCTACACTGGCGTATTTTTTGATATAATACAAAATACGAAAAAACATTTATTTTGAATATGGGTTTTCAATTGCGTATGATAGACAATAGAATGTTTGTATGTAGAATTCTAAGAGGTGATAGATTAAGTAGGAGGGTATATCAATGCATAATCATTCGTTAAAAGAAGCCATCCTGTTTAGTCATAGGATGACCCAGCTTAGTAAAGCGTTATGGAAATCAATCGAAAAGGACTGGAGAGCATGGGTAAAGCCTCACGGTCTAAACATTAATGAACATCATATTCTATGGATTCTGTATGAAAAAGACGGCACAACTATTTCTGATCTGTCCAACCAAGGGGCTATGCACGTATCAACAGCATTCAACTTCTCTAGAAAGCTTGAAGAACGTGAATTGCTTGTCTTCTCTAAAAATGATGAAGATAAACGAAATACGTACATTACACTTACTGAAGACGGCAAAAACTTATTAATGAAGACAATTTCATCTTTTAATCCTGACAACCATACCATTCTGGCGGGGGTACGACCATTTAAACAAACATTTGGAAAAGTACCTGATTTCAAAGAAATTTCTTCTATTATCCAGAATTTATATGATATTGATTATGATGAGACAGACTCCCTTGATGAAGAATTGCTTGAACATCTTGGAACAGATATGGAATCAGATAAATCCCCAGAAGAATGACAAAGTCCCATGTAGCATTAATGTATAGTGTACATATTAGATGAAATCAAGCCTAGCTCGAATGAGCTAGGCTTTTAATATGGTTACTGTCTATGTCTGTTGTATGTAAAAATACTTTATAACATTGTCTGATTTGGATGCATTATATACTTTCTACTTCCCAGACTGTGATGTGATTTTGCGCAATAAGATTAAGACCACAATATTCATAACCACTGTAAACCCAAGGACAATCTTAAGCCACATAGGCATATCTACAAAAATAATATTTATCGTCAAAATCAAAATCATGAGTGAGCTAACGAGATAATGTGGTGTGAAATCTGTTTTTGGTTGTGCCATTCCTTTCCCCCTTCTTTATTACTCAATCAAGAACGTGCTACTAGTGACATTACCATAGCAGAAATCCTATTATATTGGCAATAACTTTCAACCTTTTTCCTCTAAGCTTAAAGGAGCATCTCCCAATAATTATCCTATTACTCTCGTAGGTTTCCGCTACTTTTCCTCTCTTAATCAAATGGATTTAATAGCACACAATTAAATCCCCCTAGAATAATCTAGGAGGGCTAATTTTTACATTTCTTTCTTTTGAAGTTTCTTTCCTATCCCTTTTTCAATCAAATGGAGCATATTTTTATCCTTTGGAGCAATAAATGTTACAGCAACTCCCTCTTCACCGGCTCTACCAGTTCGTCCGATACGATGGATATAGCTCTCTACATCTTGAGGGATATCATAATTGTACACGTTGGTCACACCTTCTACATCTAACCCTCTTGATGCCACGTCCGTAGCAATTAATAATTGAACTTTAGCATCCCGAAACCGTTCCATCACTTTTTCTCGTTTTTTCTGTGTTAGATCACCGTGTAATTCATCAACAAGATATCCTTGAGCTTTTAACTCTCCATAAAGCTTACTTACCCGCCTTTTCGTCCGACAAAAGATAATGCCAAGGAAAGGCTGTGTTTCTTTAATCACCTTTCGTAATGCATCCTGCTTTCTTCGATCCGTGGTCTCCACGACATACTGATCAATTTCTTCAACTGTTCGTCCTTTTGACTGTATGCGCACTTGTTGAGGATTCTTCATATGTTTATAAGCTAGCTTATTAATATCTGATGGAATGGTGGCTGAAAATAATGCTGTTTGCCTTGAGGATGGTGTTTGTTTAATAATATCCTCTACTTCGTCTAAAAAACCAATTTGAAGCATCTGGTCCGCTTCATCTAAAACAAGCATAGAAATGTTAGATAAATCAATCGTCTCACGTCGAATGTGATCTAACAATCTCCCAGGAGTTCCAATAACAATTTGAATATCTTTATCCAACCGCTTGACCTGCTGTTGAACGTCCTTCCCACCATATACTGCAAGCATGTTAGCCTCATCTGACATACGCTCAAGCTCAGATGTTAACTGTAGAGCTAACTCTCGCGTAGGTGCGACAACTAAAGCTTGAATTGTAGGATTATTCGAATCTATTTTCTCTAACATTGGAAGTAAGAAACTTAATGTTTTACCTGATCCCGTTTGTGCTTGAGCAATGACATCTTTGCCGTTCATTAATAGCGGAATCACTTCCGTTTGAATTTCAGTGGGAGTGGTAATCCCATTAGTTCGTAATGTTTCTATATAGTTTTTGCTTAACGTAAATTGATGAAAATCATTCATGTACGTGCCTCTTTCTATTGATTGACGTACCTTTTATTGTATCACTTACGCTAAGTAAAAATATATTTTTTGTTACTATAGTTTTTAAACAGTAAAGAAAAAGACAGAGGCAATTAAAAATCCCATAATGGCTATGATGACAAGAATACTCAAGACAACGAGGGTTAATTTCAAACCGCTACTCATTCATTCACCACCCTGCTCGCAATAAGGAGTTTTTAATGTACATATAAAAACGTACTCAATCATCTTCTAATACATTCCAAATCACCTTAATAAACACAAAATGTTCAGCACAAAAGCTAATTTTTTTGTAAAATCTCCCACTCTTTTTTTAATGGCTGTGTTAACGTTTGTTGTTGATATAATAATGTAGTTTTATGTTCTTCCATATAAGCACCATTATGTTGAAGACTTGGATTCGAGATATTATGGGTTAGAGAAATGTTTCCTTTGTGTTAATTTAGAGAAAAGATGGGCCGGGAAATAGCTCGCTTTCCTG
>NZ_AVBF01000080.1 GCF_000770635.1 Pontibacillus yanchengensis Y32 | reverse complement strand
AAACCGTCACATCGTGTGACAACGTCGAACGACCCTACGTCGTGTAGGGACGCCGGCAGGACGCGAGATGTTTCCCTCCCATCCCTTACCCTCATTAAGCATCGGATCCTTCCCTTAACCAATAATCATCTCGAAACCAAGTCTTCCAGATTATGCTTCTTGTCTTGAATAAGGCCATTTTGATTAGTCAAAATCAACACCAAACTTTAACAGCCTAAAAGAAAATTACATAAGGTCCAAGAATACAAATCATAAACAAGATGTGAACACCTATGAAATACGCTGCTTTTAATACAGAACTCCATTCATCACTGGTAAGCTTCACACATAAATAAGCGAGAAGGGCAAAAAAGATAATGTAAAAATAGGAGCTACCTGTGAAGCTAAAGTAAGCAGGAGCAGTACTATTAAATGACGGGATAAAGAAATGACTTTTTAATAACAGAGCGGATGCTAAATATATTCCTACCCCCGCATAGAATACCCAATAAGGATCTTCATCAGTGAATCTTCGAAAGAACAAGAACAGAGCAGCAAAGAATGCTAATGGCCATATGAACCAATGGGCGGTAAGGACAACAGTCACAAGTCCTTTAAACAACATCGACATCGTATCTCCAAAGGCAATTAACGCATCATCAAATGTATAGCTATTCGCTTTATTTACAATCTTAGGATTAGAGGAGGCTATAAATAATTTATATGGTTCTCCTATCTCGTTCCAAATGATAGTTTGGTTATCAATATATGTAGGGTGAAAGATCAATCGATAAGAGTGACTTCTTCGTTCTACTTGTGTATCTCCATCTTGGTAAGCTAGTTCATACACATTGAAGGACCGGTTTGAAACGTTACTTCTGTCTGTTTTTCCGCTAGCTTTAAAAAGAACATGGAACGTATTATTACGATAAGTAGCAGAAAACTCGCTTGGTTCTCGTAATGTTCCACCTGCATGTGGGTCATTAAGCTTTGTTTCTTTAAATTCCATATCAGAACCATTCAATTTGGCCTCTGCAATATAAGGATATAACGTTTTCTTATTTCCAGTTGAAACGCTTGCTAATACAAAGAGACCAATCTTTTCGTTCGTTGTTGAGACGATTACATCCTCCACTTGTTGGCTGGGAGGGAATTCGCTGGATTTGGTTGCTACTTGTTTGTAACCGTCTCCGTTATGTTGATAGACGATTACCTCCACTTTATTTCCTTTCGTGCGCTTGAAGTAAATAGGTGGATTGTCGGTGGCCGACTGCTTAATTGGAATAAGAGAGTAACCGTCCGGAACATCTAATAAGGTAGACGTTTCCTTTGCTTCTGGATTATATCTGTGTAGTTGTTGATCATATGTATAAAAAATAGCAGAAGCGGTTGGGTAAAATGTTTCAGCATTTGCCACTACATTTTTTTGTTTATCTATAATTTCTTCACCATTAAAATAAGCTAGAAAATCATCCTGATAAAAAAATGAATCCCATTTACCGAAGGGGACTTCGATGGTTTGTTTATCCAATTCGTTAAATTGAGGATCCCATTCTGTTTTGCTTAAAGAACCATCAATAAATTGAGTAATGATGTATTCGTTTTCGTTTTTATGTACATATGGGGCACGATTGATTGTCGTTTTTCCAACCTCTACCTTGCGACTCCAATCTGTTTCTGGTTCTTTTGATATGGCTTCTATTCGTTGGAAAAATACAAGCGAGATTGAAGCTAATACGATTAGAAAAGGAACTAACCAATATAAACGTTTCTTAAAAAAGTGTTTCATCAAATTCTCCTTATCCTTCATTAAATGTAAAAATATTCTAACATAAAGTCTACTAGAAATAAAAAGAAGTCTAGAATGAATTTTCTAGACTTCTTCGTTCTCTTCACTATGTGCTAAACGACTTGATGCAGCAGCAGCAATGGCTCCTACGATATCATCAAGGAAGGTGTGGCATCCGTTTGATTTATCGTTTAGTTTTCCGAGAATACCTGGTTTTTGTTTATCAATAAATCCGTAGTTGGTGAATCCAATGGACCCATACACATTTACAATCGATAAGGCAATGATTTCATCTACTCCATAGAGGCCCTCATCCGCTTCAATTGTATCCTGTAATGGAGACTCAAGCATCCCTTTCTCTGCAAGGATATCTAATTGAATTCCTGTTAAAATAGCATTTTGTACTTCGCGCTTGGAAATAACTCGTTCTACATTATGTCTACATTCATCTAAGGATAATTCATCATGATATTTGGATTGTAAGTAATAAACGAGATCTGCCATATCGTCTACTGTAACACCACGTTCTGTAAGCCATGTGCGTGCTTTTTCTTCTAATTTACTCATATTCTTTTCACCCATCATTATCACCTATTCCTTCTCTGTCTATATTTTCTTACTATAACCCATTCTTCTATAGAGAAACAACTTTCAATCATTCTATTGAACAAAATGTCCTAATGTTCTTCTTTTTTCTATTATACATAAAGATAAGAATAAGAAGAAATTTTATTTGGTGGGTGAGGGATATGAAGGAAGAACTGGAAGCTAAATACAACTTAACGTTAGGTCGTGAATGGAATCAATTCGGAATGAAAGGGTATGAGAGTTCGGAAGGGTATGTTGCGTTATTACCAGCTCATAATTTAACGGATGAAGAAGTATTTGAGCAGCGATCGTTGAGTGAGTATATGTTGAGCAATCAATGGTCCTATACAACACTACCCATTTTTACGAAAGAAGGGACAATACGAACAACCGTTGAAAATCAAGAAGTTATGCTAGCTCATGTAGGGGGGCTATTTTCTAGCGATCAGTCTCAGGGTTCCAAGCTTGCGCAGTTTCATGAAATGGGTCAGCAATATCCATACCAACCACAGCACATTTCCAGGTACGGTAAGTGGAAAGGATTGTGGGAAGAAAAAATGGATGCTTGGACTGCCTTATACAAACAACAATGGGATGTTCATCCGGCTTCGTCTTTTCAACGTCTTTTTATTGAAACATACCCCTATTTAGAAGGAATAGTGGAAAATGCGATTCAATATCTACAGGAAAGTGAACAGGATTGGAGATACGAACAATTCGATCAAGGAACCTTTACTGTTCAGCGTCTTCATCCTAGTCTATTAGATCAAACGATATGGAGTAATACGATTGTTTACGATCACGCATCAAGAGATATTGCAGAATGGATGAGGTATCAACTACTTGAAAAAGGAGAGAGTAGCTTCCAGGATATTCGGGCCTTTATGGATGATTATGAAGCAATTCGCCCATTATCTGTTTTTGGATGGAGATTAGTGTATGCAAGGCTGATTCTCCCCATTAATTTATTTGATCGATTGGATGAATGGTTTAATCATACGGATCATTCTGGTAGAACACAGGAAGATCAATTACGAAATCAACTTGAACAACAAGCTAACTATGACAAAGTCCTTCATCATTTCTTTGAAGGGATCAGGTTGGATGTGAATAAAGTTCGAATCCCAACACTTGATTGGTACTAGTATTACGGTGTTTGCTCATTTCTTTAATAGTAATAGGAATAATAGGGAAAACCTTTTCTTATATGCTAACATGAACTTGTTCATGATAGTTAGTAGCTAAGGAGGGTCCCGATTGAATAAACCATATGTATATATAACACGTACATTACCAGAAGAAATCGTTGAGCCATTTAGAGAGACATTCACGGTGAAAATGTGGGGTTCGAAAGAGCAGCCTGTTGATCGTGAAGTTTTACTAGAGGAAGCTGGCAAAGCGGATGCGTTAATTACCATGTTAAGTGATCAAGTGGATGAAGAACTTCTTTCTAAAGGGGAAAACGTAAAGGTGATAGCAAACCTAGCAGTAGGCTTTGACAATATTGATATCAAAGCAGCTGAAAAGAAAGGCGTCACGATAACCAATACGCCTGATGTATTAACGGAAACAACAGCTGATTTAACGTTTGGGCTTTTAATGGCAACAGCTAGAAGGTTGATGGAAGCAAATGAGTATGTACAAAATGGAGACTGGAAAAACTGGGCGCCTTTATTAATGGCTGGCCATGATATTCACCATAAAACCATTGGCATTGTAGGAATGGGACGAATTGGTGAAGCGGTAGCACATCGTGCCAAAGGATTTCATATGAATATACTTTACCATAACCGAAGTCGAAAACAGGACGCTGAAGAAAAGCTTGGAGCGGTCTATGCATCGCTCGATGAACTAGTTACTCAAGCTGATTTTGTCGTTTGTTTAGCTCCGTTGACACCTGAAACCAAAGGCATGTTTAACAAAGAAATATTTAAGAAAATGAAATCCAGTGCGATTTTTGTAAATGCATCTCGTGGAGACAATGCTAATGAAGAAGATCTGTATGAGGCATTAGTAGAAGGAGAAATTGCAGCCGCAGGGCTTGATGTATTCGAAAATGAACCTATCTCAGAGGATCACCCACTGCTATCATTACAACAAGTCGTCGCTTTGCCTCACATAGGGTCAGCTAGCGTTGAAACGAGAAAAGCAATGATGAATCTATGTCTAGAAAATGTGCAACTAGTATTGAATGAGAAAGAGCCGAAAACAAAAGTAACGTCTTAGATGAAGAGAACCTGTTATGAAAATAGCAGGTTCTTTTTTAGATTGTATAGATAGTACAACGTTTAACTCTTACATATCTTGCTCCAGAGCGGAGCGGTTGAATAAGTATTGTTTATCGAATGTTTACCCTTCAAATAAAATAATGGAATTGTATGCGTTTGATTTATTAAAAGAATATAAATTTTCAGTTTTCTGTTGTATTCTTAACATAAGGCTTATATAATGTGCGTTATAGATAAACACATGTACATTCCAGGAAAACAATAGGAGGGCTTACCATGCAGCAAAAAATTAACGTAGGATTATGTGGGTTTGGAACTGTCGGCTCAGGAGTAGTGCAAATTCTTGAAAATCATAAAGAAGAAATTGTACACCAAGTTGGCTGTCCCATTGAGGTTAAACGAATCCTAGTCAATGATATGAACAAAAAACGTGAAGGAAATATTCCATCCTCCTTGTTAACGGACCAAGTGGATGAACTTGTGCAGGACCCAGAAATCGACGTTATTGTTGAAGTTATGGGTGGTATTGAAGGTACGTATAAAGTGCTTGAAAAAGCAATACAGAATAAAAAACATATTGTAACAGCCAATAAAGATATGATGGCGGTTTATGGCTCACCATTATTAGAATTGGCGAATGAAAATCAGTGTGATGTAAGGTATGAAGCAAGTGTAGCAGGTGGTATTCCAATTATTCGTTCCTTAACGGATGGTCTAGCATCTGACCGTATTAATAAAATCATGGGGATTGTGAATGGAACAACAAACTACATTCTTACAAAAATGATAGAAGAGGACAGAACATTTGAGGATGTTTTAAAAGAAGCCCAAGACTTAGGCTATGCAGAAGCCGATCCGTCCTCTGATGTCGATGGATTAGATGCTGCTCGTAAGGTTAGTTTATTATCGACACTTGCATTCTCGATGCCAGTTGAATTAGATGATGTTGATGTAAGAGGAATTAGAGGAATTTCGTTTGACGATTTATCCTATGCTGAGCAACTAGGCTATACGGTGAAGCTACTAGGAATCGCCGCTCGAAATGAAGGCAAGATTGAAATGAGCGTGCAACCTACACTAGTACCGCATAGTCATCCATTAGCCTCTATCAAAGATGAATATAATGCAGTATATGTATATGGAGATGCAGTTGGAGAAACGATGTTCTATGGTCCAGGAGCAGGCCAGTTACCAACAGCAACAGCTGTCGTTTCTGATTTAATGGACGTTGTGAAGAATATCCGATTAGGTGTTACGGGTAAATCATCTGTTAATCCTCAATTTGAAAAAAGCTTGAAATCCAGCAATGAGGTATTTTCTAAATTCTTCCTTCGACTAGAAGCAGAAGACGAAGCTGGTACATTCTTGGCGATAACGAATGTTTTTGCACGACAAAATGTAAGCATGGATAAGATTTTACAAATGCCGAAGAAAGATCATTCCACTGCTGAAATTGTGCTGGTAACTCATCAGGCAAGCAGAGAGCAAATTGATGTCATATTACATGACTTAGAAGAATTAGATGTTATAAAAGGTGTTCATAGCTACTATCGTGTTGAAGGAGAGGGGGAATAATAATGAAATGGGAAGGTTTATTGGCACACTACAAAGAGTATTTGCCAATTACAGAACATACGCCTACCTTGTCTCTACGAGAAGGTAATACACCTCTCATTCCCCTAGAAAAACTTTCTAAAGACTTTGGCGTAGAAGCCTATGCCAAGGTGGAAGGTGCAAATCCTACTGGCTCTTTTAAAGATAGAGGGATGGTCATGGCAATGGCAAAAGCTGTGGAGGAAGGAGCAAAAGCGGTTATCTGTGCATCAACTGGTAACACGTCCGCATCTGCTGCTGCCTACGCCGCTAGAGCGGGTTTGAGATGTGTTATTGTTATTCCTGAAGGGAAAATTGCTCAAGGTAAGTTAGCCCAAGCAGTTATGTATGGAGCAGAAGTGTTTTCTATAGAAGGAAACTTCGATGAAGCATTAGAGATTGTAAAAATCTTAAGCGAATCGGATGATTTTACATTAGTGAACTCCGTTAATCCGTATCGTATTGAAGGGCAAAAAACAAGCTCATTTGAAGTGTGTGATGTTTTAGGTCATGCACCAGATTACTTGTGTATTCCTGTAGGAAATGCAGGGAATATCACAGCTTATTGGAAAGGCTTTGTCGATTATAACGAAGCAAAGCAAACTGGTCTTCCTAAAATGATGGGATTTGAAGCAAGTGGATCTGCTGCTATCGTTCGCAATCAAGTAATCGAACAACCGGAGACAGTCGCAACAGCAATTCGAATAGGAAACCCTGCATCCTGGCAACATGCAGTGAATGCTGCGCATGATTCAGAAGGGGCAATTGATGAGGTAACCGATGAAGAAATTATTGAAGCTTATCAATGGCTAGCTCAAAATGAAGGCATTTTTGCTGAACCAGCTTCTTGTGCATCCATAGCAGGTTTATGGAAAGCGCTACGCTCGAATAAGATATCTAAAGGTGCATCTGTTGTTTGTGTACTCACTGGTAATGGGTTAAAAGATCCGCAAACGGCCATAGATACAAGTACCCTAAAACCAGAAGTACTTCCTAATGATAAAGACACAGTAATTGAGGCTATCAAAGGTCGTGTGTATTCATGACGATAAATATAAGAGTACCTGGTAGTACGTCAAACTTAGGGCCAGGTTTTGACTCGATTGGAGTAGCATTAAATCTATATCTAGAGCTGTCTTTGTCCCCTTCCGATTCATGGGAATTTGTAGCCTTATCATCTGATTTAGAAGGTGAATTAGACAGTTCGGATAACTTGATTATGAGAACAGCCAAACATGTTGGGCAGCTCTACAATCAGGAAGAGGATCAAGCTTATCGTGTGGAAGTGAAGAATGATATCCCTTTAGCGAGAGGACTTGGCAGTAGTGCTGCTGCTATTGTAGCAGGAATTGAACTAGCCAATTATGCTTATGATTTGAAGCTTCCGACAGAAGAAAAAGTGAATTTAGCAACCAATTTTGAAGGCCACCCTGATAATGTCGTCCCCTCTATTGTTGGAGGGTGCGTCATTGCCCATTATGAAGAGGATGGGGTGGTTAATTGGCAAAAGCTATCAGTAGATAAGCCTAGTTTCGTTGCGTTAATTCCAAAGCAAGAGTTGAAAACCTCTGAGGCTAGAGAAGTTTTACCCTCAGAGCTACCTTATAAACAGGCAGTGGAAGCAAGTTCTGTGGCAAATGTGTTAGTCGTCGCACTTGCACAAGAAAATTGGCAGTTGGCAGGAAAGATGATGGAGAAGGATTTATTCCATCATCAATACCGAAAAGAACTCATCCCACAATTTGAAGATATTCAAGCCTTCATGAGAAACGAAGGAGCTTATGGGACTTTCTTAAGTGGTGCTGGTCCAACAATCATGTCACTTATGGATACAGACTTAGTGAAGCGCATTGAGTTCAAATGGGTGAAAAACTTTCATGACTTTGAATGGAGACCATTAAATGTAGATACGTACGGTCTAGATATCAATAGACGCTTTGAAACGAATCCAATTAAATAGAGTAGGTTGTAAGAATCACCTTAGGTAAAGATTACCTGAGGTGATTCTTTTTGCGCCTAGATATAATGAAGATGTGGAAGTATCCGTGTGAAAGGGTTCCGGATTTTTCATTAATCCCTTTAACTAAATTACAAATTTTTATTGAAGAAACACTACTGTAAATTATATAATTTACATTAACTTGTTAGCGTTTTGCAATAGTAAAGCGTATCATCCAGATGTAGCACTAGGAGGAAGACACGATGTCATTAACGAAAAAGATTTTACTAGGTATGGTACTTGGTGTCGGTGTAGGTCTGTCTTTAAATGCAATTGGACAAGGCTTCTACGATGTATCCCAGAAATTCGTACTATATCCTATGGGACAAATATTTGTGAATTTAATCAAGATGTTAGTCGTACCTATTGTGGTCGTTTCGCTAGTTCTTGGAACAGCAGGAATCAGTGATCCAAAGAAACTAGGGCGAATAGGGTTCAAAACGGTAGCCTTCTTTCTTGTTACCACAGCCATTGCCCTAACACTAGCCCTTACACTTGGCGCAGTTCTTCAACCAGGTGCTGGTGGCGAAGCAATGCAAGGTGGAGATTTCGAAGCAAAAGAAGCTCCTGGTGTCGTGGAGACACTTCTTAATATTATTCCAACAAATCCAATAAATTCAATGGCTCAAGGTGAGATGCTTCAGGTCATTGCCTTTTCCATTATCGTTGGTTTTGGTCTATCTCAAATTGGAGAAAAAGGGGATAGAATTTACCGATTGTTTGAGCAAGCAAATGAACTGTTAATGTACCTTGTTCAGATTGTAATGAAATTCGCTCCTTATGGTGCCTTCGCACTAATAGCAGATGCTATCGGTAGTCAAGGTGGAGATGCATTACTAAGCATGCTTAAGTACATGTTAGTTGTCTTATTAGCATTAGTAATTCACTTATTCGTAACGTACGGATCTGCTTTATATGTACTAGGTAAAATGAATCCAATCGAGTTTTTCAAGAAATTTTCCCCAGCTATGATTGTAGCATTCAGTACATCTAGTAGTTCAGGTACCTTGCCTGTATCCATGCGTACAGCACAGGAGAATCTAAAAGTACCTAAAAGTATCAGTGGGTTTGTTCAGCCGTTAGGAGCTACTATCAACATGGACGGTACAGCAATCATGCAAGGTGTTGCCACCATGTTTATCGCTCAAATGTATAATACAAACTTAGGTCTTGGAGAGCTATTAACGGTAGTACTAACTGCAACACTTGCTAGTATTGGAACAGCAGGAGCACCTGGAGTAGGACTCATTATGCTATCTATGGTACTAACATCCGTAGGTCTTCCTGTTGAAGCTATCTCCCTTGTTCTAGGCGTCGATCGCTTGCTTGATATGTGCCGCACATCTGTAAACGTAACAGGAGATGCCACAGCAGCATATATCATTGGTCGCTCTGAACGAGGAAGAGAAGAAGAAATCCCCGTTTCCAACGAGCAAAGCGCTCAGTCTTACTAATATTGAGGGTCAGCTACATTTCTTGTAGCTGACTCTTTTTCTATGTTTAATAGAAGCAATTCATATGGTTGTTTCACCGTCACCTCCCGCGATATTGGGAGAAAGAGCAGCGTGGCCGGGAAGTGAAATTGGAGCGGTTGCTCCAATTTGGAAAAAGTTGATCTGAAATTGGTGAGAGTCGCTCCAAAAACCAAAAAGTCGCTCCGAATTTCGAAAACTTGCTCGCAAAGCCCCAACGTATCCGGTCTGTAACCAACACAAAAAAAGCTTGTAGATCACATCTACAAGCTTTTACGGTGTATATGTTTTTTTAGAATACTTGTTCTACTTCTCTAATGCCTGGTACTTCTTCTACTAGTGCACGTTCGATACCAGCTTTAAGTGTAATGGTTGAACTTGGGCAACTACCGCAAGCTCCCATTAGACGAAGGCGGACAATACCTTCATCCACATCTACGAGTTCAACGTCTCCACCATCACGTAGTAAGAAGGGACGAAGTTTATTTAATACTTCCTGTACTTGATCTGTCATCATCCATCTTCTCCTTTCCATAGTTCTATTATAAAATGTTCTTTAGAAAAAAGCTATTGTATTGAGTGAGTTTTTAGTGTTATTTGTTTGAACAAATACTGGTGCAATCATCATGTAAAATAAATGAGAACCATTATCATTTTATCTTTTTTTGTTCTTTTTGTAAAATGATTTATAAAGGATCTACGTAAAATTGGAGGGAATGGGATGGGCAATATAGCAATTACTGTATATGGAGCAGAACAAAAATGTGCAAGTTGTGTGAATTTACCAAGCGCTAAAGAAACGTATGAATGGTTACAAGCAGCAATTGAACGAAAGTATGATTCAGAGCAAATAAATTTTACGTATGTGGATATAGATGAGACACAAAATAATCCAGAGTACCAAGCGTTCACTCAAAAGATTATCGATGAAGAATATTTTTACCCGTTAGTTGTGTTAAATGGTGAAGTGGTCGGGGAAGGGAACCCAAAATTAAAAAGTATTTATCATGCAATTGAATCAAACGGTTTATCTCCTGACAAATAAAAAGCTCTAAAATGGTTAGTATGAAAAGGTTGAAAAGGCGAGCTTGAGGCTTTTGTTTACATCTAGCGAGATTACAAGTTGGTTGAGGTTATGGATTACTTTGATAAAGTGATGTGGCCACGTCCAGCTCCAGCGCCCAGCGACTAGTGTGCTTCCCTCACCTCTGTACGATAAGTCAACATCGAATCACTTCGTTCTTCGTGTTTCCTTTATCTCCTACGGATCAGTCCAGCACATACGTCGCTAAACGGGCGCTTCCACTTTTGTTTTTTTGCTAACATATGATATTATGTATGGTTGAGTAGGGGATTCATCATTAAAATATAAGCTTGAGGTGAGTAAGATGAATCCAATTATAGAATTTTGTATTAATAACTTAGCTAGTGGGTCTCATAAAGCAAAAGAAGAGCTTGAAAAAGACCTGGAACTAGATGTAATAGAATACGGTTGCTTGAGCCATTGTGGGCTATGTGCGCAATCATTGTTTGCGCTTGTAAATGGGGACCGAGTTACAGCTGAAACCCCAGAACAATTAGTAGAGAATGTATATCAGCATTTAGAGGAGAATCCCCTGTTCTAAACGCGATGCACCCTTACATCGCGTTTTTTGTACATATATAGGGATAAAAAAGGGAATTCACTTTTTTTGGATATGCAGAAACATTTACACTACTAAGAAAAAATTGTTAAAATATACTGTAGCATTTTATCTTGCTAAAGTACTTATGAGACGAAAAGAGGCTCAGCATGAAACCAACATGGTATTTTATTGATTCTGGTCATGCTTCACCTGCTTTTAATATGGCATTAGATGAAGCACTACTAAAGTGGCATAGCCAAGGAGACATTCCTCCGGTTATACGATTTTATGGATGGGAACCTGCAGCGTTATCTGTAGGGTACTTCCAAAAACTGAAAGGCAAAATTGATGTAGATGCAGTACATAAACATGGTTTTGAACTAGTAAGACGGCCAACTGGTGGTCGTGCAGTCCTTCATGATAAAGAACTAACGTATAGTGTTATTGTGTCTGAAAATTATGAAACAATGCCTCCTTCTGTAACAGATGCTTATAGAGTGATTTCGCAAGGATTATTAGAGGGATTTCAAGAACTAGATATTCAAGCTGAATTTTCGATACCTGAAGGGAAATTACAACAAACAGGTTCAGCAGTATGTTTCGATGAACCTTCCTGGTATGAATTGATTGTAGAAGGTAGAAAGGCTGCTGGCAGTGCACAAACTAGACAAAAGGGAGTTATCTTACAGCATGGCTCCATTCCTATTGAAGTGGATGATGTAACACTATTTGATCTATTTATCTATCCAAATGAACGCGTAAAAGAAAGAGCTCGTAAAGCTTTTGGTGGAAAAGCAGCTGCAATCAATGAAGTAGCTGGAAGAGAAATTGATCTTCCGGAAGTGAAAGATGCCTTCAAGCGAGGGTTTGAGAAAGGTTTAGATATACATTTAGAACCATTTACACTAACCGACGAGCAGTTTCAGGAAGTTTATACCCTAATGGAGGAACGTTACCAGAGCAAGGAATGGACGTACTCTCGTTGAGGGAGGACATGAACAAAAATGGAAAAGGGAAGTGAAATCCATGGCAAAAAAAGAAGAACACGTACGTAAACCCGATTGGCTGAAAATAGACATTAAGACAAACAAGTCTTATAACCGTTTGAAGAAAATCATGCGTGAGCGTAATCTACATACCGTATGTGAGGAAGCAAAGTGTCCTAACATACATGAATGTTGGAGCGAGCGTAAAACAGCGACTTTCATGATTTTAGGCGATACGTGTACACGCGGTTGCCGTTTCTGTGCAGTTAAAACAGGATTGCCGAATGAGTTAGACCTACAAGAACCTGAGAAAGTAGCCGAGTCCGTTGAATTAATGGAACTAAAACACGCAGTGGTAACAGCTGTTGCACGTGACGATTTGAACGATGGTGGTGCACAAGTATTTGCTGAGACGGTAGAAGCGATTCACCGTCGTCAACCAGGCTGTACAGTAGAAGTTCTCCCTTCTGACATGAAAGGGGACTACGATAGCTTATACACGTTGATGAACGCAGGTCCTGATATTTTCAACCATAATATTGAGACGGTTCGTCGTTTAACACCTAGAGTTCGCTCTAAAGCTACCTACGACCGTTCTCTGCAACTACTAAAGCGTGTAAAAGAAATTGCTCCAAATACACCTACAAAATCAAGCTTGATGGTCGGTCTTGGGGAAACAAAAGAAGAAATCATCCAAGCTATGGACGACTTATTAGCTCATGATGTGGATATCATGACCATCGGGCAGTATCTACAGCCAACGAAGAAACACTTAAAAGTAGAGCGCTATTATCACCCAGATGAGTTTGAAGAATTACGTCAGATTGCAATGGAAAAAGGATTCCAACATTGCCAGGCTGGACCGCTTGTCCGTTCTTCTTACCATGCGGATGAACAAGTTAATGAAACGTCACTTCAACGTAGAATTAAATACATGAAGGGCTATGAAGAATCAGAAGAAGAAAAATTAGACACGCTGAACTTTTAATGAATAGCCATAACTATAGAAGAGCACTCCAATTACATTACATTGGAGTGCTTTTTTATTAAATCAGAGCAACTTTTTTAATTCATTGCTTGAGTATATGTCGCTAAACGGGCACGTCCGCTCCTAGTTTCCCAAATATTCTATCTCGGGAATTCTAGCCTGATTGTATAGGTTGTGTTTCAAATTTGTAATCTTCCCTTGTTTGGTACCATTGATCTCTCGCCATATCCACTATTTTGGGGTCAATAGCTGTTTTTCTTTTATCTACAACCTTAGAGAAAAATTGGATAGCTTCGTGGGCATTGCCGAGTCTGCGATTGAGTTCTCCTATAATATATAATACTCGTATTGGTGACATTTCTGTTTGAGTGAGATCATCTTCTTCATAAGATTTACGGTAAGCTTGTTCTGCTAATCTCATAAACCTAGCTTCTTCAAAAAGATTTTCTGCCTCCCGATACAACCAGACAACTCGTACATACAATCCTGCTAACACGATGGGTTTTTCGTTTTTTAGGGTTGCTGTGTAGATTGCTAATTTAACAGTTTTGATGGATTCGTTTCGTGTACGTTCTAATGAATAGTTTTGAAACGACCATTGATCTGCAAGTTTATGTTGGATGTTTGTTACACTGTCTTGTGGAAAGAGGGAAGAAAACTGATCAGTAAACGAATATCCACACTGTGGACAAACAGCTACGGTATAATAAAGTGGATTAATCGCTTCGTGTTTATAAGTTGTGCAAAAATCAGTATCTGTATGAATGGGACGAATAAAACGTGATCGAGCCTTTTTTGTTGTATAAGAAAAGGAACAAAAAGGGCATGTGATACTTTTGTCATATAAAGGTTCTGGTTGTTGCAACGATAATCACCCTTTTGTATGTGTTGATGTAGTCCTAAGTTACTATAAATGTATCTGAATCTCAATCTATTTACCTGTGCAAAATAAATTGTTAGATGAGGATAAAAAGGTGAAGTTTGTAAAATTGATACATTCGCCATTTGTTTGTATACTGGTATTAAGAAAGACGTAAGGAGGAACGCATATGAATAATTTGAATATATCTGATAGCGCTAGCCTTCAAATTCAAGAGATGATGAAGGAAGAAGAATCAGAACAAACTCGCCTTCGCTTTGGAGTAAAAGGCGGAGGGTGCAGTGGCCTTTCCTACGCAATGGGCTTTGATGATGAAGTGAACGAAGAATTAGATATTACATTTGATGCAAATGGAATTCCAGTTGTAATGAATAAACAAGACCTTGATGTTGTAGTCGGCACAACTATCGACTTCAAACAAAACATGATGGGTGGAGGATTCACAATCGATAATCCAAATGCTATCGCTAATTGTGGCTGTGGCTCATCATTCAAGACTGCAACGAACGCTGGTACACCAGATAAAGATTGCTAAATGTTATATGAACTAAATAACCTTCCCAATTGTTACTGTGGTAACTAATTTGGGAAGGTTTTTAATGTTTTGGCTATGTTAAAGTTTGGTGTTGATTTTGGAATCAACTAATCTAAATAGTTTTATTCAAGATAAGAAGCATAATCTGGAAAAACTTGGATTCGAGATATTTTATAGAATCAACGTGTCGCAAAAGAGGGATGTTTCCGTTGCTTTTGTGAGAATAAAGGTGGCCGTGGAACAACTCGCGTCCTGCCGGCGAGCTGGCAAGCCTCCTCGAGCCCAAGATCGGGGCTCTGCGGGGTCTCGCCTACCTCTTTCTCCGGCGGGAGTCTCCTTGTTCCACGGCCACCTTTGCTGTTTTGGGAGGGACGGAAACATGGCCAGAAAAGGGGGTTTTAGGTTGTCGCTCCTATTTTAGAAAAGTTGATCTGAATTTGGCGAAAGTCGCTCCAAAAATCAAAAAGTCGATCCTATTTTCAGAAACTAGCTCCTATATCATAAATCTCGCTCCTAAATTTCGAAAGTTGCTCCTGTTTTCCGATTCTCGCTCCGAAAGTAGAAAAGTCGCTCCAGAGCCCATAATTATGGCGAAAGGTCGCTACTACGCATAGCAAACTCGATCA
>NZ_AVBF01000115.1 GCF_000770635.1 Pontibacillus yanchengensis Y32 | reverse complement strand
AAATTTTATGGCAATTGAGGCCATAGGTCCGATTGCAACATATTGGCAGGGTTGGGTGGGAAACAAGGAGACTCCCGCGGGAGGAAGAGGTAGGCAAGATCCCCTGAGGGCGTTTTCCCCGAAGGTAGCAATGATTCAAGGGAGGTTCAACTAAAACCGTCACATCGTGTGACAACGTTGAACTACCCTACGTCGTGTAGGGCAGCAGGACGCGAGTTGTTTCCCACCCAACCCTAACCCTCATAAAGTATCGGACCTCACCCTTAATATATTTCGAATCCAAGCCTTCAAGATTATGGTGCTATTATGGAGAAACATAAAACTATTTCATTATTATATCAACAACAAACTTTAACACAGCCAATGTTTTAAGAGAAATACATAAACGATTTAAAAGTGCTACTACGCTCTACACTAGTGAATTCAAACTATAGGCCAACGTATGTTTCATGCATCCTTTGAGTGGAAATTGTTATTTATTAGCAGATTTAATGAGGAGGATGGACATGAAATACATCAAAGGGCTTTTATCTATTTTAGTCGGTGCTGTAATCGTATTAAGTGGTTGTGGAGCTCAAGAGGAGCAACCATCCAGCAGTACAAGTGAAGAAGCCTCATCGTCTGAAGGGCAATCCGAAAATAGTGAGAGTGAAGCTAGTACGAAGACATTATCTGAGGATAAAGCAGAGCAACTAATGAAAGATTTAGAAGTGCGTCTGCAGCCGAGAACGAATGAGGATGGAAAAGTGATTGAGTATGAAACGAAAGAGGAAATGGTGAGTTATTTATCAGAAGTAACAGATCAACAATTAGCCAAGAAACTAGTTGATAAAATGTATGAGGACAAAGAGGATGGATTATACATTCAGCCTGATGAATTTGGACCATTTTTAAGTCCAGATAAAGACTACAATTTTGAGGAAGTAGAAGAAGGAAAGTATAAGCTAGTTCAGAAAAACAAAACAGATGCAGAAGGGTCATTTACATTAACCGTATTTTTTAAGTTAATGAATGATACGTATAACATTTCAGATTATAAAGTGGAATCTAAATCAAATTAAAGTGGTGCGCTGAAACTAGAAGTGTATGACGCTAAATTTTTAGGAATAAAAAAGCTGGGAGTAGGTCTCCCAGCTTTTGAATTAAGATTATCCACCAAATAGGCTTGTGGAATGCATTGGTTGAACTTTTGCATTTGGATCCATATATGCCTTGGCATTATTGACTGCTGTAGGTCCTTCGCCAAACCCTGATGCAATTAGTTTTACTTTACCAGGGTACGTACAAATATCTCCTGCAGCATAAATGCCTGGAATGTTTGTTTCACTTTTAGAATTGATAACGATGTTGTTTTTCTCAATTTCCAGGTTCCATTCTTTAATAGGTCCTAGAGAAGAAACGAAACCATAATTGACAATCATGGCATCCACATCAAGTGTGTGTGTCTCGTCACCTTTGACTTGTTTTAAGACAACTTGTTCAATTCGATCGTCTCCGATAAGCTCTTCAGGTGAATAAGGTGTCATGATATTGATGGAAGAGTTGTATAGCTTCTCCACACTGTGTTCATGCGCACGGAATTTGTCGCGACGGTGGACGAGAGTAACATGATTTGCAATTGGCTCAAGCATAAGAGACCAATCTACTGCAGAGTCACCGCCTCCACAAACAACTACATTCTGTCCTGCAAATTTCTTCATATCATCTACATGATAATGAAGGTTCGATTGTTCAAAATGCTCACAATCTTGAATTTTAAGTTTGCGAGGTGAGAATGCACCATTACCTGCTGTAATAATAATCGTTCTAGAGTAGTGAACAGCTTGGTTGGTCGTTAGTTTAAACGTACCATCTTCAAGCTTCTCTACTTCTTGAACCGATTCTTCCAAGGCAACAGTAGGGTTAAATTGATTTGCTTGTTCTGTTAAATTGTCTACCAGATCTTGTGCGCGAACCTTTGGGAAGCCGGCAACATCGTATATATATTTCTCAGGATATAAAGCAGTGAGCTGACCACCGAGATGAGGGAGACTTTCGATGATTTTCACACTCGCTTGTCTCATTCCACCATAAAAGGCAGTGAACAGGCCGACTGGGCCTCCTCCAATAATCGTAATGTCATAAACTTGATCAGACAAAGTAGATTCCCCCATTTCAAAAAATGTATATAAAGACTATTTTAGCATACTTCTAAGCGTACAAATTTTATAATACCAAATATATAGGTTATAATAAAAATATTTGAAATGTCTGAATGTCGACAAATTATGTGGAAAGGGTTGAAAATTGCATGAAAAAGGACTATGATATTTCCTAGAAAATATTTTACGAAATTATGACAATCCTATAATAGTAGTATGTCTTTTTTTATGCTCAAATTCGTGAATTGGGTCACAATGTTGCTTGTCATTCGTGAATTCGAAAATTTATAGTAAATGGAAGTGATAGGTATGAACCGACCAAAAATAGTCATCCTTGGTGCTGGGTATGGTGGTATGATTACCACTGTCAAACTTCAAAAAATGCTCGGTAGAAATGAAGCAGACATAACACTTGTTAACAAACATAATTACCATTACCAGACAACTTGGCTTCATGAGAATGCAGCTGGTACGTTACATCATGATCATACTCGCATCAAAATTAGTGATGTTGTAGATTTAAACAGAGTAGAGCTTGTGCAAGATACGGTAGTCTCCTTACAACCAGATGAGAAAAAGGTTACGCTTGAAAATGGTGAGCTTACGTATGATTATCTTGTTGTTGGTCTTGGTTTTGAAGCAGCAACATTCGGTATTCAGGGACTGTTAGAGAACGCTTTCACTATTAATAACATCAACAGTGCTCGTTTAATTCGTGATCACATTGAGTACAATTTTGCACGTTACAATAACGAAAAAGAAGATCGCCAAGACTTACTAAACATTGTAATTGGTGGTGCAGGATTTACTGGGATTGAATTTGCTGGTGAGTTAGGTAATCGCGTTCCTGAACTGTGTAAAGAATACGACATTCCTCGTGAAAAAGTTCGTATTATAACAGTAGAGGCTTCTCCAACAGCTTTGCCTGGATTTGATGAAGAGCTAGTGGAATACGCAATGAACTATCTTGAAAGTCAAGGCGTTGAGTTCAAACTAGGCACAATGCTTAAACAAGTAAATGAAAACAGTATCATTGTGGAAAAAGACGAACAACAAGAAGAAATTCCATCCAGCAACGTAATCTGGGCTGCTGGTGTTCGTGGTAATTCTATTGTCGAAGAAACAGGTTTTGAAACAGCTCGAGGTCGAGTGAAAGTTTCAGAAGATCTACGTGCGCCTGGACACGATGATATTTTCATTGTAGGTGACTGTGCTCTTATCATGGATAAAGAAAATGATCGTCCGTATCCTCCAACAGCTCAAATAGCGATTCAAGAAGCAGAAGTAACGGCTCACAACCTAAAAACACTTGTTCACGGTGGAAGCAAGCTAGAAGCATTCGAACCTGAACTACAAGGTACAGTAGCTTCTCTTGGAGAAGGACAAGCTATTGGTGTTGTCTTCGGTGGTAAGAAATTATTTGGTTGGAAAGCTTCTGTCATGAAGAAGATTATTGACAATCGTTACCTTCTTAAGCTTGGTGGCGTTGGATTATTATTGAAAAAAGGTAAATTCAACATTTTCACTAAGTAATAGTTAGTTGGATTAGCAAAGGTAGCGATAAGCTACCTTTGCTTTTTTTATATCCATAATAGGTAGCAAGGCGCTCTGAGCTTCTCTTTATATATATGCAAGTGAACCGTTGTAAACTCGCAGTTAACACAATTGTCACTTTTCAACTTTTTAGAGAACTTGTATTTCACTTCTATCCGTTATAAAATATGATGAGGTATAATCGTGTCGAATAATTGTGCGTTTTTTACGGAAGCAGGGAGGAAGCACCATTGAATATCATACAAGCCGTTGTTTCGGTGTTGTTATTTTTCGTATTGTTTTTTGGAATCTCTTTTTTAGTGAATATGTTATTAAGACAAACATGGTTAGTGGCATTTATATATCCACTGATTGTAATCTTTATTGTTGATAATATAGCTTTAGCAGACTATTTTCTATCGTTTACGCAATCGATTCAAACCGCATTATCACATTTGGTCAATCTACAAGTAATTGATATTGTGATTTTATCATCCGGTTTAGCTGGCGCTATTTGTTCTGGTATAGTTATTCGTATGCTTCGAGTACGAGGTTATCAAATGTTTTAGGAACAGGCCTTTCTTGTTTAGAAAGGTCTTTTTTAATGGGGAATTATAGAAATGTTTGTTTGTGTAAAACTATGACATGCATGTCACTTCAACGCCTTCCTGAATGGCTTTAAGTCAGTAAGAATGCACAAATTGCCAAGCAATGTTCTAATGGCGTGAATTACTTATTGAAAGGCTTTGTAAACGTTTGTTGTTTATGTTCTTCCATCTAAGCACCATTATGTTGAAGGCTTGGATTCGAGATATATTAAGGGTGAGGTCCGATACTTTATGAGGGTTAGGATTGGGTGGGAAACAACTCGCGTCCTGCTGCCCTACACGACGTAGGGTAGTTCAACGTTGTCACACGATGTGACGGTTTTAGTTGAACCTCCCCTGAATCATTGCTACCTTCGGGGAAAACGCCCTCAGGGGATCTTGCCTACCTCTTCCTCCCGCGGGAGTCTCCTTGTTCCCACCCAACCCTGCCAATATGTTTCACTCGGACCTGCGGCCTCAATTGCCATAAAATTGTTCGAGTTTGCTATTCGTAGTAGCGACCTTTTGCCATATTTATGGTCTCTGGAGCGACTTTTCTACTTTTGGAGCGAGAATCGGAAAACAGGAGCAACTTTCGAATTTTAGGAGCGAGATTTAAGAAATAGGAGCGACAACCTAAAACAACCTTTTCTGCCCATGTTTCCGTCACTCCAAAAAAAGCAAAGGTGGCCGTGGAACAAGGAGACTCCCGCCGGAGAAAGA
>NZ_AVBF01000063.1 GCF_000770635.1 Pontibacillus yanchengensis Y32 | reverse complement strand
CCATTTCCCGGCCCATCTTTGCGTTCGTGTGGTATAACGGAAACATAGCTAGGATAGAGTAGGAAGTTCTGAATATTGCTTTTCACGAAACAAGGAATATTACATGACAAAAAAATGAGGGTATGCGGACATATATTCTCTTATTCTTCGATTTGAAGGCTATTTTGCATTCGTAACGGACATTCAGTTCGCTATTTGGCCTAAATCACCTTAATGTAGTGTGTTTTTTCACAAATAAGATACCATATGTCCGCATGCCTCTCCAAAAGAGGGTTTTTTCAGTAAATAAGAGAATATATGTCCGTCAAATAAAGTTCCTACGTAGTGACGAGTCCGATCGTAACATTTCAGCAGGGATGGGTGGGAAACGGGGAGACTCCCGCCGGAGAAAGAGGTAGGCAAGATCCCCTGAGGGCGCTTTCCCCGAAGGTAGCTTGAGAAGGGGAGGTTCGACTAAAGCCGTCACATCGTATGACAACGTCGAACGACCCTACGTCGTGTAGGGCCGCCGGCAGGACGCGAGCCGTTTCCCACCCATCCCTAACCCTCATTAAGTATCGGATCCACCTAACACAAATTATCTCGAATCCAAGTCTTCAACATTATGCTTCTTATCTTGAATAAAACTAATTAGATTAATTGATTCCAAAATCAACACCAAACTTTAACATAGCCTATAAAAAAGAAAAATTGCTGACCCATAATAATGAGTCAACAATGTTAGATTACTAATCATTAATATTTTGGTGTAATAGTTTTAATACAGCACGTCTTGTTAAGATTCCATCAAAGAATCCATCGACATCTACTACACAAACGAATGGATGGTCGATAACAGATTGCAGTGCTTTTGAAAAGTTATCGTCCGGACTTATATATGGGACGTTTTTATTCATAACTTCTTCAACTGTAATTGTGGAAAGCCGTTCTAATTCAAACTGTTCTTTCCCTAGCATGTTATTAATTATATTTGTCTTGCTAATGATCCCTTTCAGTTTATATTGAGGATCTAAGACAGGCACTGCTGAATAACCAGATTTCACTAATACGAGTAAAGCATGTTCCATCGGATTGCCACCTTGAACGTGAGCAACTTTTTCTGATGGAATCATCAAGTCTCCAACTGAGTACATTTCTAATTCATTTCTTTGTACACTAATCAATTGTTACACTCCTTCTAGTTCAGCACATGGAGGAGCCAAGCAATCATGTAATTCTCAATTCCTTTGTATCCCAAAAATCATTATACCATAAATAAGTAAACAATACGATATCCATTTACTGAACTTACTGCTCTGGAAGAATCCAATTTACTTTTGAGATTTTTGTTCCATTTTCAGTTTTCACCACGGTTATACGTTGCTGAGGAATATTAGTTCCCATTAATTCAGAAAAAACTGGTATAGACTCTTCGAGTATCAACCCAGCATCTGTAACAGAAATAACTTCAAATTTTTTTGTATCCAAACTATGTATCATATAAGGAGAAAAGTCAGTTGAAGCAAATTGATAGCCTTTTTCTAAAACTAACAAGTGTTCTTTAAACATCTCTATCATTAATTCTTCTGTAAAGACTTGGAGAAAATCTTCTCGAATGTAATGATATTCAACTGGCTTTTGGGTATAAAGAGTTTGGATATCATGGGCCTTTGAGAGTATTTCCTCCCATTTCACAAGATTTGCACTCTTACCTTCATCACTATGATTAGCTTGAACATTTGTACTAAACAAACATAATAACCCCAATACAAATAAAATCAGTAGCTTTTTCAACTTAAATCCCTTTCCTAAAAGTTCTAGGGGATGACCAATTTCACCCAAAGATCAACCCCATTTTTGTGAGTTATATTTCTTTTTGATTGTGCTGAACTTCAATTTTAATTGGTATTAACTCTTTATTCCCGCATGTAGAACAACTTTGCTGTTTTTTTGAAGACAAGACACAACATCGTGTACATCGGTATTGCATCATACATCCCTCTTTCTAGTTGTTGATACTTATTCTAGCAATATATGATATGCAATGGAGAAGTATTCGTTCGTAAATTCCCTGCATGACTAGACAATTATCGAGAAAAATATCATTAAGAACAACAAAGGTTAAATGTTAATGACGAATATACTCGCTTTTTTGTAATTCAATGCTCTTTATCAAGAACAAAAGCTCAGGGCGCCCGTTTAGCGACGTATATGCTGCGTCCCACACGATGTGGGTTGGTTCGATGTTGCTGCATGACGCAGCGGTTTTAATCGAACTTCCCTTGAACCATAGGAGATAAAGTAAGCACGAAGAACATAGTGATTCGATGTTGACTTATCGAAGAGAGGTGAGGGAAGCACACTAGTCGCTGGGCGCTGGAGCTGGACGTGGCTACTTTACTTTTTCAGTTATACACAAGCATTGAATTTTATAATTTGCTATAAACAAAAAAAACAGCAAATCATAATAAGATTTGCTGGTTAAATGAGTAAGCATTCCTGTTCATAAATATAGGAATATTTAATATCAATAAATATATAGTGGTGGGCAGATAGTGGGAAACTAAATGTCCGAACCATTTCCCTCGTGTCAATGTCAGAATATAAATCTGATAAGCGTCCTTTATTCCACATTCTCATCTGTACCATATTCTCGAGGAAATAAGGTCGGAACGCCCAGTTTGTACCTAAAATTTCTGACTCTTTCACCCAATCTTCATAATACTTACGATAGTTAGATGATATTTGTTGTCCATTACTATCACACACATAAATTCGAAAGCTTTCCTCATCAAAGTAACGGCAAACTTTTTCTATAAAATTATCAACCTTCTTGGGACCATCCCAATGATCCAACAACCCTCTTATGCGTTGGTCCCATTTCAATACAAAAGACAGCCGATCTTCAATTAATCCTTTTTCTCTTCTAATAAACGCATTTACTTGGTCTTTTAACAACCCTTCTTTTGCAAAAGGATTTAAAAACGTAAAGGAAGGATGTTCTAAATAATAACCCTGATAAAATCTGCCACCATGCTTCCATGCGTAATATAATTGGAAAGAGTCTTCTACATTTTCAAATAGCATAGCGGCACCAATCCTACGTGCTAACATAGATAAAGAGTATAGGATGTCCTGGAAACCACTCGAATTCATATCTCTCAGTATTTTTGAATCAATTTTTAGGATATGGGGCTCTATTTGCCTAATGTAATCCAGGTTGGAACTTTTTGCACCTACTTGATCGATTGCAATTTGGATCCCATAGGTTTTGTAATACAACAATAAGTGGCTTAAACTTTCAAAGTCTTCTTCAAAATCATGTTCGGTTATCTCAAGTACAATTCGACTATATGAAAAACCTTGCTCTACGAAAGGCGTGAGTGTTTCTATTAATTTTTCCCCATTTAACATCAATTGCTTTGCATTTCGATTTATGAACAAACAGCTCGTCTTGTCTTCATTATCTACAACCTCTTGTAACGCTATCTTTAAAAGATGCTCATCCAGTTCAAGTTTGAAATCATCAGGTACTTGAGGATCTTGAAAAAATGTTCCCAAGCTCTCCCAATCATCATCTACCTTAATACGTCCAAGTACTTCATAACCTATTATGTCGTGTTTAATTGCAGAAAAAATAGGTTGATAGGCTGGTTTAGTCTTCTCAATCTGAGCGATAATGTCTAATGGATCCATATGTAACTACCTCCTGTACTACACCTGCTATGATTTTCTCATTTAGGAAGAGTCAATGTGAAGCAACTTCCTTCTACAAAATCTTATGTACCAGCTAAACACTGCTAGAATATAAGTAAATCCTTAGCGATAACCTTATGACAGCATGTTGCAATCATGTTCTCTTTTTTTGGTTTATCTTTCTCAATAACCCATAACCTATCAAATCATTTTTAAATTATATAGAAGTCCTACTGGTCAAACGCATTCTCGATTAAATTGAAAATAAGTATAAAGGCAACTTCATTTTGGGTATCAGAAGAAGTACTTCCTTTGTAGGTTATATATATTTTAAAGCATTCCTACCAAATTAGGTAGTATAGAAATTGATAATAGAAAGAAAAGCTCAAGTCGATTTTCTTCAGTTATAACTTTACTAAAGTTACAGGAGAACTCCCTAGAGATGGTTATGTAAGTGTATAATACAACTTCATGTTCCTTAAGAATAAAAGCGCAATCAGCCTCTTGATGTTTTTTATAAGATCTTATTAAGCCCAAGTAAAACTTGGGCTTTTCTAATATGGAATTTTTAATGATTTTTTTGCTTATGTTGATCATTTTTCTCAATTGGCTGATCAAGTTTCTTCTCGAATTCTTTACTCATCATTTCGAGAATATAATCACGTTTCTTTTCTGTCATCCAACCCTCTTCAACCTTTTGGTCTAATTTCACCTTTGCTTCCTTCAAAAGTTGCTTTTTCACTTCTTCAGGTTTTTGTCCTGCTTTCTCGATAACTTGTCGTAATGTCAACCCTTGTTCCTGGTATGAACGCAAATCATCTTTTGAAGTATTAATTATCTGAGATAAATCATTGAACATCCAGTTGTGATGACCTCTATGGTGTTCACATTCCCCATCCTTATTGACAGGAATATTATCTTTCTCAGCGAAAACATTTACATTAATCAGATTCAAAGCAAGAATAGCAATAAGTGTTCCAACCCATAATTTTAGTTTCACAAAACATACCTCCTTTCTTATTTTTCACTCAATAGCATAACCAGTAACTATCTACAATATCTAAAAAAACTATAGATTTTGTTAAGACATTGGAAAATGATTTGGGTAAACGCAATATACACGATATAATTGTAGGTAGTAATTAAAGGAGAAGAGGTTTTGTCTAGTGGAAACACATACATTCACTAAAAAAGAAGAAGTAGCTAACGCTATTACGCATGGAATTGGTGTTTTATTAAGTATTGCCGCATTAGTGATACTTGTTGTGAACGCTAGTATGAATGGAGGACTATGGGATATTATATCGGTCTCCATTTATGGAGCCTCAATGATTTTCTTATATCTATCCTCGACACTTGTTCACGCGATGCCGCCTGGAAAATGGAAAGACCGTTTTGAAGTGTTTGATCATGCTGCCATCTATTTGTTTATTGCAGGTACATACACTCCAATCTTGTTACTATTATTGGGTGGAACTCTAGGTTGGACATTATTTGGAGTGGTTTGGGGAATTGCTATAGGTGGAGTTTTCTTCAAAATGTTCTTTGTAAAACGTTTCGTCGTATTATCAACTGTATTTTACTTGTTAATGGGCTGGATTATCGTTTTTGCATGGAATCCACTAGTTGCTAAGTTCGCTTTTGGCGGTTTAGTTCTACTCATAATCGGAGGCGTTCTGTATTCTCTAGGTACTATCTTTTATGTATGGCGTAGTTTCACATTTCACCATGCAGTTTGGCATATCTTTGTTATGGCAGGAACCATAGTACACTTCTTTGCGATTTTCATTTACATCTTATAATATAAAATGATTAACTCATTAAACTACTTATGTTCTAAAAGATGGATGATAAACCAAGAAAACTCCTAGCACTTTTTTGCTAGGAGTTTTCTAACAGGCATAATATGAATGATTATTCATTCATTAACATTGTTTATGCTTTAAAAAGGAAACGAATTTAACCATTGCCCACCATCCAAGGTAACTACCTCTCCATTCATATAAGAAGCTTTTTCAGATAATATAAAATGGGCTAAATCCGCTATTTCTTCCGGCTTTCCTAATCTTCCAAGCGGAACTGAATCTAATGTGCGCTTTGCAGCTTGTTCTGATTCAAACAATCTTTCAGCACCTCCAGTTCGCTCAATTGGACCTGGAGCAATTGCATTTGTCCTTATCTTGTATTTATGCCCCCACTCTACTGCCAAAGTACGAGTCATCGTAAGTACACCTGATTTAGCACTTGCAGAGTGAATCACTCCAGCACCTGCATTCCAAGCATATGTAGCCACAATATTAAGAATATTACCTTGGATTTTGTTTTCAATCCAATATTGTCCCACTTCTCGACTACAGTAGAATGTGCCATTTAGTACAATATCAATAACTGAATTCCAGCCATTCACAGTTAATTTCTCTGCAGGGCTAATAAAGTTTCCAGCTGCATTATTTACTAAATGATGAATGGAACCAAAGTGATTAATGGTCTCTTCAACCATTCGAGCAACATCTTCAGGGTCTCGTACATCCATTACTATAGTATGAACACGATCTACGCTACCACCTGCAATTTCATTTTTAGCAGCCTCCAGCCGTTCCTCATTTCGACCAGTTATTACTACCTTGGCTCCTTCTTCCACAAATTTCTTTGCCATATATTTTCCCATTCCGTTTGAGCCACCTGTTATGATGGCAACCTCATTTTGCATGAAAATCTCACTCCTTTACTATATAATGAATTCTTTTCACCCATAAGAAAACCCTTTCAATTTAAAAAATTTGTTGCGATTTTCGTTAAATCTTTAACAGGAAAAAAGGGTTTTCATGCTATAATTCATCTATGTATCTCGTATTCTTATAAAGTACGAATAAATACCAATAAAAGGCGTGACGTTTATGTCTAAAAAAATGAGCCGCCGCACATTTCTCAAACGGTTATCCGGTAGTTTGTTAGGTCTATTAGGTCTAAGTGGTGGAACATACTATTACGCTAAACATATAGAACCTTCCTTATTAACAATAAAGGAAGAGACAATTGAATTGAATAAGGTACCAGAATCATTTGATCAAGTAAAAGTACTACAGTTTAGTGATACTCATATTGGATTTCATTATGACATTCCTCAATTTGAGCAATTAATAAAGGAATTAAACTCTCACCAAGCTGATTTAATTTTATTTACTGGAGATTTATTTGATGCGCCTAATCAAGTATCCTTCGAAATTCTTGAGCAAGCTGCTGCTGCTTTATCTAAATTACAAGCACCACTAGGTAAATATTGGATATATGGAAACCATGATCATGGTGGGTATGGTACTGAAATTATAGCTACCTATATGCAAAAAGGTGGATTTAAATTATTAAAAAATGAACACGTGTCATTACATAACGGAGATTCTGCCATAACTTTAGCTGGACTAGATGACGCAATGCTTGGCAAACCAGATATAAACAAAGCCTTACAAGGAGCAAATCCAGAGTTATTCACTATCTTAATGTGTCATGAACCAGACTATATACACCAAGTTAAGGGAGCTTCGGTTGATATACAGTTATCTGGTCACAGTCATGGTGGTCAAGTTCAGATACCATTTTTAGGCTACCTAGTTACTCCGCCCCTAGCTCAAGAATTCGTAGAAGGCTGGTACAATATTAAGAATCACCCAATTCAGCTTTATGTAAGTCGCGGAATTGGAACAACAAGGCTACCTTATCGATTTATGTGTAAACCAGAATACACACTACACAAATTAAAAGCTACCAGCAACCGCTGATAAATTCCCCTCGGATTTTACGTGGACATACTCATCTCCAATTGTACTTCATAAGATGTTATGAAAGCCCAATAAAAAGGAGAGATGGTTATGTATCCACAGTACCCAGTGGTATATTACCCTAGAACTGATGTTAATCACAACCAGCCATACACTGATGAGAATTACAGAAATGACGAGCGATTTATTGGACCCTTCTTCCTTCCATTTGTAGCAGGAGGTTTAGCTGGATTAGCTGTAAGCCCATTTTTCTATGGTGCTTTTCGTCCTTATCCGTACCCTTGTTATGGTTATCCATGCTATCCGCCATATGGTCCATACGGTCCTGGACCTTATCCATATGGGGCTCCATATCGACTAGATGAAACTACTTATAATACCTTCACCCCAAGTTCAGAACTAGGCTTTAATGGAGACAATGTGTAATTTCTTTTAATCTTTATGAATTTTAAACCCCTAAGACGTACAGTTACCTCCATCCCCCATTTCCAATTAAAAGCTTTGCGTTACTGTTATTCACTTTTTGTTCATAGCTTTTTATAAATATTCCATGATACAATACGTTAAGAATTGGAAAGCGGACGATGGAGGAATATACATGAACAGAAATAAATTCTTAATGCTAGGTTTATTACTTACTTTTTTGCTATTGAGTGCTTGCTCCAAAAGCTATCAAGGTGATTTTTCATATGAAGTGAAGGATTTCGAATTCCAGAACCAGGATGGCGAAACAGTTTCAAAAGAAGATCTTGAAGGCACGTTTTGGGTAGCAGATTTTATTTTCACAAATTGCACTACTGCATGTCCACCTATGACAGCTAACCTAGCACGTGTGCAAGAAGAAATAAAAAAAGCTGGGTTAGAAGATAAAGTTCGATTTGTATCCTTTACCATTGACCCAAATCATGATACACCAAAGGTTCTAACCGATTATATTCAATCACATGGTGGCGAATTGTCTAACTGGGATGCTCTTACAGGATATTCACCGGAACGGATTAAAGAATTCTCCATTAATTCCTTTAAAGCACTAGTTGACAAAATCCCTCGTAAAGATGCACCTGAAGGGGAAGTTGATTATAACTTCATTCATTCTTCTAGTTTTTATATTGTATCCCCAAATGGGAATGCCATTAAAAAAGTTGAAGGTACTCAGTTTGAAAATGTTGAGAAATTGGTTAATGAATTAAAAGATTATGTAAACTAACTCATCTTTAATATACTAGCCCTTACAGATTGAGAGCTCTCTTCCTTGTAATCGAAGACGCTCTCAATTTGATTTTTTAGGATAGTTTTTGTACGATGATAACAAACATCTATATGTTAGGAGGATAAGATTTGAAAAAAAGCCGATCACATGTTTCGATTGAAACGATAGCTCAAGCTATTTTCGTAGTGAATCGACACGCCAAAACAGCACCAGAGCCAAGACAGTTATATACACTAAAGAAAAAGGCTATTCAACAACTTTTGGATCAAAAACTAGCTAAAAAAGTTGGCCTCCACTTCTCTGACCATCCGAAATATAGCCATCAACATTCAACACTACTTGTGCAAGTAGCTGACTACTACTTCCACATCCCTCCCAAAAAAGAAGATTTTCAAACCGTTCAGCATTTAGGTAATGTAGACCAATCCTACCGCAACCCCCGTCCGTCTTTATCATTATCAAAAGCTAAACGAGTTCTTTACACTTTTCTAGATTGGGAAGAACCATCAAAGAATGATATGGTTAAGACAACAAATTATGGTCCAAAAGCCTACCATCAGACTTCACCATTTTCACCATGGGGACAGTTCACATCTTGGGACAAAGGTAAAACAAGAAAACGAAAAAACACATAGCCCATCGAAATGTTTTCTCTCTTTTAAACAAAGGAATTGCAATCCCCAAGGAGGGATTGTTTATGAGAGATTTTATGTACGAGCTATTCCAATTTATGAAGTGGTCTGAGGAAATGAAAGACAAGTACTCACGTTTATCTGATTCGGAAAAAGAAATTGTAAATGAATACGCCCCTTTTTCTGAGAACCCAGAAAAACTAAACAAAGAAATCACCAAATGGTATGAAGAACTTCATAAAAAAGTTACTTACTAAAAGAAACAAAGAAGTAGTTCAGTTATTGAGTACACAAACGAAATTGTACTCCTAAATTGAACTACTTTTTTTGTTTCTTTTTAATAAATGGCTATGTTAAAGTTTGGTGTTGATCTTGGAATCAACTAATCTAAATAGTTTTATTCAAGATAAGAAGCATAATCTGGAATAAGGATTGTTGGTGCTGAGTGATTGAATCGTTGGTAATTCACTCGCTTTCCGCGGACAATCGGTGAAGCCTCCTCGTTCGGCTTCGCCTCTCTGCGGGGTCTTCACACAATCGTTTTTCCGCAGGAGTCTCGCAAATTCCCAACGATTCAACGCCATGTATTGGAGTACTTATTAAGGAAAGTATTTGCCTTTTAATTGGATTAAGAGGAAAGTTTCAACACTATTAACGCATATATTCAAGGTGGTAAACATGCTTAAACCCCTTTGTTATCAAGGGATTTAGGATTATAAACAGAGTGATCAATCTGTTAACATCATTATACTCAACTTAGCACTACCTACGATGGATCCGTTATCCCTCAAACCGATGGGCGGAGGGAAATGGTGAGACTCCTGCGGAAGAAAGGACGATGCGAGACCCCGCAGAGAGGCGTTGCCGAATGAGGAGCTTGCATGTTCCCCCGCGGAAAGCGAACCATTTCACCGTAGCCCCTTCCTCACAAACGTAACGGGTCCAACCTCACCAGTTATTCAAGATTATGGTGGCTATTATGGAGGAACAAAAAACTATTTCATTATTATATCAACACCTAACTTTAACAGAGCCTAATAAATAGTTAATATGCGTTATAAGTTTAGAACATAGAACCTATTCATCCCACTTTCGAGGCATCATTTTGTAGACTTGGAGTCGAGATAATTGGATTATTATGCAATAAAGAAAGCTCATTAGTGAGAGGCTTTCTTTTTTAAAGAATATAAAAAACATCAAATCGCTCCCGATTCGATGTTAATTTATTCCTATTAGCGTTTATACTTCTTACTTATTATTCTAATTATAGTACTAAACGATCAATGGTTTGGACTAACTCCACAATCTCTGGTTTTGAAACTTGTGCATCAGCGCCGACCATTTCTCCTTTATGTCTCAAATCATCTGTTATTAAAGAAGAGAAAATAATCACTGGTAATTTATCTAATCTAGAATCATCTTTAATACGTTTTGTTAAATGATGACCATCCATTTGAGGCATTTCAATATCTGTTAAGACAAGTTGAAGTTGATCCTCAATATTTTTTCCATCCTCTATAAGTGAATCTAAATATTCCATTGCTTCTTTTCCATCTTCATAGAGTGAGAGATTTGTATATCCTGCTTCATGTAATGTTTCTTCAAGCATAGAACGCAATAATGCTGAATCTTCTGCTATTAAAATACATTTTTCAGAGCGTTCGCGCTCTCCTAAAGTCTTAATCTGACTTTTATTGATGCTAGAATCAGGACTGATATCCGCTACTATTTTTTCAAAATCTAACAAGAGAAGCATCTCTTGATCCATCTTAACAACACCTGTAATTTGTGTCTCTAACCCTTGATACATTCGATCTGGTTTTTCAATATCCTCCCAAGAAATACGATGAATCTGTGTAACTGTATGTACGTGAAAAACTATTTTTGTTTGATTAAACTCAGATAAGATAAATTTATCTTGTTCTGGGTGCTCTGATGGAGGGAAGCCTAGTGCATGACCCACATCAATAACCGGAACAACCTCCCCCCTAATCTCAATTATTCCTTGAACAGAACGATGAGAATGTGGAATTTGTGTTACTGGTAATGGATTTAATATTTCTTTAACTTTAATAACATTGATACCGAATTTATTTTGACCTATTCCAAATTCCACTACTTCTAGTTCATTTGTACCACTCTCTAGCAATATTCCATTATCTTTCTCTTTCATTAGTAACCCAACCTTCCCCATAGCGTATCAACCTATTTCTATTATAGAGGCTTCTCTAGGAATTTTAAACTAAATTTTGATTGGCAACATAGTTTTTACCCATTGTTTACGTACTATTAACTTTTGAATAGTAAAACAAGCCCATTGCTCTTTGCGCTTAAATACTTAACATGTAACTGCATAAAGTGTGCTTCCACCATAAAAGAGAATCGATAGGTAAAAACCTATCGATTCTAATCGTTTCGTATAATAAAATAGATAATCAAACCTATAATTGGGAAAAACAATGTCCCTATAAGGACAACTAACGCGTACTCTTTACTCTTGCCCTTACGTTGAGAATCTCGATAAGCCCAAATACTTGTGATAATATTCAATAAAAAGATTAACACAGCAAAAAAGATTATAATTCCAACTACCGCACTAGCAAAACCAAAAAACGAAGCAGCATTTAACATCCATAAACCTCCTTTCTTTCCCATCTATATACGATAATACATACATAAACGTTTCATCTATTCTTTTACCTTACATAAATAGTATTTAAACTCTTCCTTCCCTTCATTATATGCACACAGATTAAAAGCTCGGGACGGCCGGTTAGCGACGTACAAACTGCTGCCCAAAGGACGTGGACTGGTTCAATGTTCCTAAGTTATGAGCGATCTTAAGCGAATTTCCCCTTATCCCGTATGAGATAAAGGAAACACGTAGAGCGCAAGCGTTCGATGTTGACTTATCGTAAGGAGGTGCAGGAAGTTTTCTATTCTACACAAACGTTGAATTTTATTATTTCCAAGACAACAAAATAAGCCACCCTTAAATACACTATGTTAAGAGTAGCTTATTACTCAATATAAAACCTTAAGCACCTATAACTAAACACTTTTCGTATTTTGACTTCTTGCTTGTCTCCATGACTTCAATAAACGTTCTACAATATGCACAAGTGTCAACCCACTACCAAATATAATTAAAGCTAATGCACTTGCGGCAACATCTTTAAATTCCATATCACCTATTTCGGTAATACCTTGATATAACTCAAACCATTCAACGATGCATAATGTTAAAATGCCCGCAACAAGATAGCTTACAAATCGATCCCATTTCAACAGAATCACCCAATACATAATAGGTTTCACCAGTATATACAGTAAGAGTACAATCATAAATGCAAAAACAAAATGAAGATGAGCATCTGTAATACCAAGCGCAGTTAATTGCGTTTTGTTTACAATCCAATCATGGCCATCTGATAAGAGAAAGTCTATACCCTTCCGCACTTTAATCTCTCCTTCTCATTCCTTTTACCTCCATTGTGGTCGAAGGCTGGAAAGATTATTCAAAGTAAGCGCTTACGATGAAGCTTGATTAGACTGTTTATTGGACTGGTTTTGTAACCATTTTAATCCTTCTCGTTTGCTTAGTGATGAAAGATTGTGTTGTGAAATAAACTTTTTAACAGATTCAGCTTGGGTCTTTGAATACTCCCTTAAAGCCCATCCTATGGCTTTTTGGATGAAGAATTCTTTTTCGTCCTTGCAGACACGTATCAAATAAAATAATAATTCTTCATTTGTCTGCTCTTTATACTTAAGTTGTGTTAAAAGTGCTGTTCTTCGCAACCACAAATTATCTGACTCTATCCACTCCTTCAGCTTTGGTTCCAGCATATCAGGATACAATAAAAAGTACGCCCCACTTATATGACTTGATAAAAAATCTACCGTATCCCACCACGATTTATGGGTAACCCAGTATTCGATATCTCTAGTAGCTGTACAAGGAAGATTCTTCTTTTGCTTTTCAAGAATAGACAAGGCCGCATATTGACATTCTCTTGAAGGATGATCCCATAACCTATATGTGATAAGACGCGCTTCTTCCCAGTTCAACTTTCCGTACTCTTTTAATATGGGTTTTAAAATGCGAGTACGCTCAGGGCTTTTTATCCCGAAAAAAGAAAAATGCTCCTTCATATACGATTCCATGGCTCTTTGATTGTCTTCATTCGCATTATGTTCCAAAGCCTCTATAATATTATCTGTTACTTGTATATGCTTTTCCATTGAACTCCTCCTCATTTTCTATAGGTTCTAGCGTCCCACGTTTACATCTTTATAAATTTGAATACTAAATCAATCAATTCTAACTATGCTAAAAGAATATAAACATAAATAGTAAACATTTACTGTAAAGAGTAAAGGGATTATACAATGCACAAAAGCGCAAGCGCCCGTTTAGCGACATACAAACTGCTGCCTACACGACGTGGGTTGGTTCGATGTTGCTGCACGATGCAGCGATCTTAATCGAACCTCGTTTAATCGAACTTCCCTTGAATCCCTATGAGATGAAGGCAACACGAAGAATGTAGTGATTCGATGTTGACTTATCGTAAGAAGGTGCAGGAAGTTTGCTAGTCGCTGGGCGTTAGAGCTGTACGTGGTCGCATCACTTTTTTAGTTATACACAAGCATTGAATTTTATAATTTACTATACAAAAATTAAAATACGAATACCAAAAGGCATTCGTATCTTTCATGACTTTAGAATGTCAGGCCAATTGTGCTGTTCCGTATAAAAAAGCCTTTAACCCTTCCATATGCTCTTGCGCTTCATTATAACCTTGTTCATACAACGCATGGAGTTTGCTTTGATTTCGCTCGATACGACTCACTTCAAGTTGGTGTTTTGGGCGGATAATATAGGCTTCTCCTTGGCGCTCCATTTGCTCAATTAATTCAGTACTTTGATTATATTTTTCATGTCTTTCTATAAGAGCTTTTGTTAACATTGGATAATCTTTATACTTTTTATTAAATAACCAGGAGAATTTCATTTTTTGCTTTTTATAGCCTTCATTTCTTGTTAGGACAATCACGTGTTTATTGTTCCCTGCATCAATTGATGGCTGAATCGGTACTGGATCTGCAATACCTCCATCCATTAGTTGACGATTTTCATATTCAATCATTGGTGCAATTAAAGGCAGGGAACTTGAAGCTCGAATTAATTTTAGTAAGCTAGCCCCATCTTGGAATGAATCAAAGTAAACAGGTTCGCCTGTGTGAACATCTGTTGTACCAATAACAAAGGTTTGCCCCTCATTAACACTGGAAAAAAAGCGGTTATAATCAAATGGAACAAGTTGATTTGGTAACGTATCGAAAATAAAGTCCATTCCAAATAGCCCTTTTTTTCGGAAGATATTTCGATAAGATATGTATTCTGGATGATTGCCGTAACCTACAATAACTTTGTAGTTTCTTCCCTTTTGTTTCGCTACATAAGAGCTTCCATTACATGCTCCTGCAGACGCTCCAACCACGTAAGGAAAATGGAGGTCAGCATCCATCAAGTAATCTAAAACACCCGCAGTATATGCACCTCTCATACCGCCGCCTTCTAGAATCAAACCTGTCTTCTCCATGTGACCCCTCCTTTTATAATTAGTATAACAATAATACCAATAAACCATAAACAAAAACTATATGACCACGATTTGTGCTTTAACCCTTTTAGAAAACAAAAGTAAAGTATAAACTAGTTCAGGGGATTATTATATTTAAGTAAGAGTGCATCTCTTTATGAGGATAAAAAGAAGTACAGCATTCTATCGCTGTACTTCCTTATTATGATATCATCAATTTACATATTGGGACTTATGATTTTCATACGAACGCACATGACGTTGATCTACTTTCTTTTCAACATTTGTCATGGCTTGTTTGTCATTCTGTATTGCTTGCTTATTTGCATTTACTAGCTCTTCAAATGAACGAACTTTAGGTCTCATGAGATGAATTCTCCCTTCTTCGGAATTCCATTTTCATTATAGCAAATCGTTTGCAAAGGGAATGTGAAAATTTTTTAAACATTTTGTTAACTTTGGAGGTTTTTATGGAACATTTACTTAACCCTCGATTACAAGAGATTGAAATTTCGGGTATACGAAAGTTTTTTAATATGGTGTCCGGAAAAAAAGATATTGTTTCCTTAACGATTGGCCAGCCAGATTTCCCTACACCTTCTCACATAAAAGAAGCAGGTAAGCAGGCTATCGATCATAACCATACCACTTATACTCATAATGCTGGTATGCTCCCGCTCCGGAATGCTATTTCGTCATTTGTTCAAGATGAATATAATCTCACATATGACCCAAACTCAGAAATCATCGTAACTGTTGGAGCATCACAAGCCATTGATATAACTTTTAGAACGATCTTAACTCCAGGAGATGAAGTCCTACTACCTGCCCCAGTTTATCCGGGGTATGAGCCTTTAATAAAGCTTGCTGGAGCGAATCCAATCCATGTTGATACAACAGCCACTAATTTCAAATGGAATGTCGAACTGCTAAAGCAATATATAACGGATAATACGAAGTGTATAGTATTACCTTACCCTTCTAACCCAACTGGTGCTACATTGACTAGTTCGGAAGTTGCTGAATTAGCTGATTTTCTAAAAGATCATGATATTTTCTTATTGTCAGATGAAATTTATGGTCAGCTTACGTATGAAGAAAAGCACACATCTATTGCATCATTTGAAGAAGTTCGTAATCAAACAATTGTAATAAATGGTGTTTCAAAATCACATTCCATGACCGGATGGAGAATCGGTTATGCCTTAGCACCAGAGTGGCTATCAAAGCACATGTTAAAAGTACATCAGTATAATGTATCCTGCCCATCTTCGATAAGTCAGCATGCAGCACTTGAAGCGTTGACAAATGGCAAGAATGATACAGAACTTATGAGAATAGAATATAAAAAACGTCTAGACTATGTACACAATAGACTTGAAAAAATGGGAATAGTAATGACTAAGCCTGGCGGAGCCTTTTACTTGTTTCCTGAATTTCCAACTAATGGTATGAGTTCTTTTGATTTAGCAATTAACCTAGTCGAAAACGCTGGGCTTGCTATTGTACCGGGAGATGCATTTTCTGAATTTGGTCAAGGTTATATGCGCCTTTCCTATGCATATGATATGGATACACTCAAATTAGGAATGGACCGATTAGAGTCCTACTTGAAAGAAAACAAGCTCTCATAATTTAATTACGTCTTTCACATACTATTCCTGAGGTGATGGTTATGAGTGTACAAAAACGTAGGAAAGAACGGGCTTTAAGACAGCGTAAAGAAAAGCAAACTCCGCATGGTAAAGTCAAGAGCCTAGAAGAATTATCTGAGGAGTATGGAAAAGACCATAAGTCCATGGACAAGCAATAACAATACGCGCAAACCAAATAAAAACATAAAAAAAGTAAGCAGTGTTGAGCACTGCTTACTTTTTTTATGTTATTGATTTAGTATGTTTAGAATGATCTTGTTTTTCTACTTCATACATATTTAATAAATAATCTAGTTCCTGGCTAATTGCTAATGATTCGTCACTGGTAAACCCTTTAACTGTAGCGACTTTTATCATACGGTTACGCAATAATTCAATTCGCTCAGTTAGTTGCTGAGTTGTTGTTATGCATTTTGCCACAGCAGGGCCTCCTCTCAGCGCTTGTTGGATATATATGTAACATTCTATCACAGTTCCCTATGAATTTGTAGATAATATATTCAATACTTCTTTACTAGTAGAGACCTATTCCTAAATTACAAATGCTATAATTCAAGAAAGTTATATCCTTATATTAGCAAATATAAACTAACAGCTTGTACTAGATTTTGCTTCGAAACGTTCTTCGCCGTTGTGGATATGGAGAAATTTGTTAATCAATACATCTAATTCTTGACTTATGTTTAACGTTTGTTCACTTTGCAGTCCATTTTCTTTAGCTGAATGTATCATTTTTTGTCTTTTTTCGTGGATTTGGACTTGTAACTCATCATTTATATCGCAAGAATATGATAACCCTATCATGATGAAACAATCCCTTTCTTTAAGTGGTTTCTATAGTGAATCGTTATTCATTATGCCAAACCCCTTCTTCTATGTAAAGACAATCGCAAAATAAGACAAAACCTTACAATCGTAGCGATAAGATATGCGCAAACGGTTGCCCATATAATGTTATTTCGACAAATTACTTCATCCTTGTTACTCAAAAAACAAATACAATATCAACTATTATCATTAAATTGTTCTAACAGCTATCTTCTCAACCTTTATAAAATAGATTTAATTTTTAAACTTGCACATATCCATTTACTTAGAATTATTTACAATTTAATTCTGAAATGCGAATATGCTATGTAGATGGTTGATTATTACTTATTATTGGAAATGATAAGTAATATATTTACCCCTTTTTTTGATTTACTTATTATAATAAAACAAAAAAATGAAGCCGCTATTCTAGTTTACTATTAAAAGTAGCTTAAAAAGCCATTTTTATTATTCATTAAAAGGCATTCCCTATTGGTTATACTTGTAAGGAGGAAACATTATGTATTATAAAAGAAATGAACCATTTCGGTACACATTTGGTACGCCTATTTCAGGTGTGATTCAAAAAGCGGAATCAGAAAAAGAACCACATACTTATGAAGCCAAGATTCTTGATTTAAGTCAACATGGTGCAAAAATAGAAGTCGTTCATACTGAAAAATGGGATAGTGATACACCTGTTCTCATCCAATTCACATTATTGGAAGAAGAATTTGTTGCGAACGGAATTGTAAAATGGCATAAACTATTAGGGTCTACGCACCTTTACGGGCTTGATTTAGAAACTAGTGAAGAATGGCGAAAATCACTAATTAACACCTTGAAGCAAGTAGCCAGAAACAATCTTTAATCGTTTTAAAAATGGTGACTGCATTATTATCAATATACCCCACAACTTACTTTCAAATAAAATACCTTGTCCTCTTATTAAATATGGTACGATAATAGTGGATCATGGTGTAGTGAAATAGCTAATTCGAAAGGAAGATTGTCCTTGAGCGAAACTGTAAAAAAAGAAATATGGGATTGGACGAAAGCTATCATCATTGCTTTCTTCTTAGCTTTCGTCATAAGAAACTATGTATTTGCTACATCTATTGTGGAAGGAACCAGTATGGATCCCACACTTAGAGATGGTGAACGTGTTATTTACAACAAAATGGTTTACATAATGGATGACCCTGAACGTGGAGACATCGTTATCATTCAACGTCCAACAAAAAATTATGTTAAACGTGTGATTGGTCTCCCTGGAGACACTGTACAAGTAAAGGATCATGAATTATATGTGAACGGGAAAAAATCCCAACAAGAGTACCTTAATCAGCAAGCAATTAGTCAAACGGGTGATTTTGGCCCTCGTTCTGTTCCAGAAAACCACTATTTTGTTATGGGAGACAATCGTGACATTTCTAAAGATAGTCGTAATGGATTAGGTTTTGTTAAACGGGAAGAAGTTATCGGTCGCTCAGAACTGGTAGTTTACCCTTTTGATGAATGGCATATGACTAGATAAAAAAAGCGCAAGCGCCCTGCTGTCCAAAAGTAATTTAGAGGAAACACGGAGAGCGCAAGCGATCCGATGTTGACTTATCGTAAGGAGGAGCAGGAAGTTTGCTAGTCGCTCGGAAATGGAGCTAGACACATAAGTGCCAGAAATTTATACTTTCTTTACTTTTAATAAAAACCCCAACACTAGTACTTGAAGTGTTGGGGTTTTATAAATATTTACGTATTTTCAGTGAAATTAAGTTTTTCTATCGCCACATTTTGAATGGCAACTTCATCATACGTAGGATATACCGATTCATCTTCCAACAAGGTTATATCATTCTGATTACTTATAATAATTAAAGCACAGTAGATGATAAAGGTTCCTAATAATTTTTTCATTATTCACTTTCCCCTTTTAGTATTTCAAATGCCATTTTGTAATATACTGAGGCTTTTCTATACTCTTTTATTTCGTACATGGCATCAGCTAAAAGTTCTACATACATAAGGAGATCTCCATGCTGTCCATTATTTTTAAAATATGGAATAACGACTTGTTCCATTGTATTGAGACATTCACTTGAGGAAAGTGTGTGATGTAAGCGATGATCCAAAACAAAAAATTTCAATTTAAATTTTTCACTATCTTTTTGCTTAGCTAATCTATATCCTTCTTCTACAGTTGTTTGAGAGTCTTGATAACGATTCATCAAAAAGTAGGTATATGCTTTCAAATGGAGAGATGCTAAGGCATTATTCCCCCCATTTTTTAGCTGCAATGATCTATTCAAAAATTCTATTGCTTCAGAGTACCTAGACTGATTCTTTCGAACATACCCTAGATTATGATAGGCCATTGATAGCATTGTTACATGATTTTCCTTGGAGGAAACAGTATGAATGATACTTAATAATTTCTTTTCTGCCTTTTGATAATTCCCTGTTAAATTATAATTAATTGCTAATAAAAAGTTAGTATCGAGCATTCTTTCAACATTTAAGCGATCTTGAAATATCGTTAAGGCACGCTCCGCATATTCAATAGAAACATAGTTTTGCTTTAACTTTGAAAAAGTCATTGCTAGGTAATAGAATAGCTCTGGATCATCAGTATGTGGAGCTTTCAATCCATTATTCGCTTCTAGCAAACATGTCTTTGCACTCGAATTATGTCCGTTTAATACATAGAAGACACCTAATTGCTTATAGTAATCATACATCAAGTCTTCAGGAAACAAATCAGCGTTGTTTCTTATTTCTGATACAACTTGGTTTTTATGATGCTCATTCTCCCAACCCACTAGTTGAAAATACCTTAATTGACACAATAGATATAAAAAATAATTGTAGTTTCGTTCAAAAACGTGCAACGAAATTTTCGAAGATATTTCCTCATAAAGCTCCTTGCAACTATCTACATCTTTCTTTTCTATGAACCCTAGTAACTTGTGAAGTTTTTCCAATATTTCCGATTCATCAATTTTGATTAAATTGATGAAATTAACATTCAGTTTTTCAGCTAGTTTATTTTTTATAACATCATTAGGGTATAGTTTGTTGTTTTCCACCTTACTCAAATAAGGAATGGAACAGATAGAATCAGCTAGCTCTGATTGCGTGTACCCTATGGATTTTCGGTAGTATTTTATAAGATCTCCAATTTTCACTATTTACACCTCTTAGCTCTTATATGACGTTGGAGCCATGCCAATTTTACCAAATATACAACAAAGAACGTATCATGATTTTTATAATATGTCTATCTCTTGCTAATCGTATGAAAAAATCCAAGTCCCCTGTTAACGACATATATTTAGGCGATGAAGCTATAAACTTAAGTGTAAGATACTTATGTTTCTATACTTTTAAAAAGGATAAAGACAGAATCTTTATCCTTTACAAACATTTACCCTCTCCTATTTTCAGCTAGTGAATGGATGCTTGAGATAAGCATATCGAGTTTTCCTTCCATGCGATGCAATAAGTAAAATGAAAGCACTACAGGAAAACCAATCTCGGGGATCCAGGTCATCCATTGTTCCATACTAAGCACCTCCCTTCTTCACCTATAAATAAGGATTCCTCTTCTCCAGTTCGAGTTGAGACAACACGATTGTTGAATTGAATTACTGGAAACCTTCATAGTAATTATCGTTATAATGTTTAAAGAAGGTGTCTATTCTAAATGGATAAAGAATATTTGCTCCATCCGAAAAGGTAAGTAAACTTTACATGTGTTTTAACTTTTAGTATATAATGTCAGAGAATTTGCAGGAAAAGTTATTCACCTAACGAGGCATAATCTTGAAGACATGGATTCGAGATAAATTCAGTTATTTAGCAAATACCTGGCAAAAAAAGAGAGATTTTTTCCGTTGCTTTAGATGGAATAAAGGTGGCCTGGGAACAACTC
>NZ_AVBF01000006.1 GCF_000770635.1 Pontibacillus yanchengensis Y32 | reverse complement strand
ATTTAGATTAGTTGATTCCAAAATCAACACCAAACTTTAACATAGCCTTAAAAAAAAGAAAGAGAGCTTGGATTTGTTCCAAGCTCTCTTTCTATTAATAACACTATAGCTTTAGTTCAGGCCAACCACTTCATTCCTAAGTCAACATCTATTCTTTCGGATCAATAATAATCATATCTTCTCCGATTTTTTTTATATCTGACCACCGAATCCGTATTTCATCTCCCTCTTTCTTCATACCAAACCATTTGTAACTTGGTATAAGAAAGGATTGGATATGCCCTGTATCCTTATCGATCTCAAGATCAGTTTGACCTAGCACCCCTAATCTTGCTCCATGTTTCACATCTACTATTTCTTTGCCACTCAATGCTCGATATCTCATTAAGCTCCGCCCCCTTTTTTCTACTATATGAAAAGGTAACAGGTTGTATGAGTATCACAGTTTAAAGAATGGATACCTATGATTCTGGAGAAATAATTGCAGATGATTGTCCATTTTTAAATATATTTTCCATAACACTGTTTACTGATTCATGTGTTACTGCATCAATTTGAGTAACCATTTCATCTAAAGAGCGATGTCGTTTTAAAAGCAATTCATTTTTTCCATTACGACTCATACGACTATTCGTGCTTTCTAAACTTAGCATAATGTTTCCTTTTAACTGTTCTTTACTATTCACTAGTTCTTTTTCTGTTAATCCACTATTAGTGAAATCTTGGATTGTACGTTCGATTGTTTCCTGCAGAACAGGAAGCTGATCTTTACCTGTCCCTCCATATATAGTCAACAGACCATTATCCAAGTGTGAGCTATGAAAGGAGAATACGGAGTAAGCTAATCCTCTTTGTTCCCTTACTTCTTGGAAAAGCCTAGAACTCATGCTTCCACCTAATACATTATTGAATACAATAAGGCTATAAACCGCTTCATTATCAACAGCAAGACCATCATATCCTAGACATAAGTGAGCTTGTTCTGTATCTTTATAACGGTGAATGTGCTCAGGAAGAAAAATAGGTGTTACATACGTATTTTCTTCTTCGCTACTGGTGTAAGACCCAAAATAAGTTTCTACATCCTTAAAGAAAGATTCATCAACATTACCCGCAATAGATATAACCACGTTCTCAGGCTTATATTGTTTGTCCATGTAATCTCTTAAATCTTTCGGAGTAAAGGATTTTAAGGTTTCTGCAGTGCCTAGTATTGGATATCCGAGTGGATGACTTCCATAGGTGGCTTTAGACAATACATCATGAACAATATCATCAGGTGTATCTTCATACATATTGATTTCCTCTAAAACTACCTTTTTTTCTCGATCCATTTCTTCTTCATCAAAAGTTGAATTGAAGAACATATCGGCTAATATATTTAGCGCTGTATTTGCATGTGTATCAAGCACTTTAGCGTAATAGCATGTATATTCTTTTGAAGTAAATGCGTTAACTTGACCACCAATAGAGTCAAAGCTCTCCGCTATATCACGTGCTGAACGTGTTTTAGTTCCTTTGAAAAACATGTGTTCTATGAAGTGTGAAATGCCATTATTTTGTTCGTTCTCATTGCGAGAACCCGACAATACCCACACACCAATGGTCACAGACCGAACATTCGGAATCTCTTCCAGTACCATCCGTAATCCATTAGAACATGTATATTTTTTAATCACCATTATCCCCCTAGTCTATGCTAGCCTTACTACTATTTCGTAAGTAACCGTTTTTCATTTAATACATTGTTCACTGTACCAATTTTATATTTTTTTTCTTTTATTTTCAAAATTAAATCGTTCAAAGCAGAGTTGGAAGACTGAGTTGGATGCATCAGAATGAAAGCCCCGTTGTGTAATTTAGGAACAACTCGCTGTAATAACACATCCTTCGAGGGTTTTTTCCAGTCAATTGTATCTACAGACCAGAGTATTGTCTCCATGTTCTGTTCATCAGCAATTTTTACTACTTCATTAGAAAAACTGCCACTTGGAGGAGCAAAGAGTGTTGGCTTCTCTCCAGTAATGGCTTTTAATATGTCATTTGTTTTTACAAGTTGCTTTTGAATTTCATCTGCTGTCAACCGACTCATATCAGGATGATTATAAGCGTGGTTTCCGATAGCATGCCCCTGCTCTTGAATCATTTTCACCAAATCAGAGTGCATGTTAGCCCATTTTCCTTCTATAAAAAACGTAGCTTTCACATCTTGATCTTTCAAGATATTCAACATCTTAGGTATGTATTCTTCCCCCCAAGATACATTTATGTTTAACGCCACCATTGCTTTATCTGGATGCCCTCTGTAGATTGGTGCAGCTGGCAAGTCTGCTATACTAACTTCTGGTTCTGTTTGTTTCAACGAGAGTAAGGAAGGATTGAAACTACCCTTTTCCTTCATATTTTCATATGACTTCTCAACATCTACTTTCACACCGTTAAGACCGGGCATCTTCTTCCATACTTTATCAATTGTAGCATTTTGCGCTGCCTCTTCATAATTCTTAGCTTTCTCTTCGATTTCTTTCCATAATTCATCTTCTGAAGGTTTAGCAACTGGTACACTGGTTTCCTTAATTGTCGAAAAAAAATCCTGTGAAAATGGATTTTGAAATGTTCCATAAGAAATCACAACCATTAAAGTAAAAACGAGTAATGAAGCCCACCTACGTCTCATCTTACTCCCCCCTTATAAAAATCGTATGTCTATCAGGGACAAGGTATGACTGGGTTATAAACAAATTCAAAGCATCACATCGTGTGACAAGGTCTAAAGACCCTACATCGTGTAGGGCTGCCGGCAGGAGGCGAGTTGTTCCACGACCATCTTTATTCCATTTAAAGCAACGGAAACATCCCTCTTTTCAACTGGTTGCCAGATTTATATCGATTCCAAGTCTTCAAGATAATGGAAGGTTTTAGTCGAACCTCCCCTTCTCAAGCCCAAAGTCGGGGCTTTCCGGGGTCTCACCTACATCTATTTCCGGCGGGAGTCTCCTTGTTCCTCGACCACCTCCCGCGATATTAGGAAGAACGGAAGCATGGTCAGGTTAGATTGGGACGTTTTCTGAATGATGGTATCCAAGAAGCGAGGTATGGTTTAGTACACAAGTTGATGCTATGTAAACGGACATACAGTCTCTTATTCTTCGATTTCAAGGGTGTTTTCCGTTTGTAACGGACATTCAGTACGCTATTTAACCTAAATCATCTTAATGAAGTGTGTTTTTTCGCAAATAAGATACTAAATGTCCGTTAGCCTCTCCAAAAGAGATTTTTCACAGAAAATATGAGATTATATGTCCGTCAAAAAAGGTGTCCTACGTATTGCTGATTCCGATAACAACATATCGGCAGGGTTGGGTAGGGAACTGCGAGACTGCCGCGGGAGAAAGAGGTTGATAAGAACCAGGATGGCATGGGTTTTGCCTTAGGAGGATTAACAGCACAGCCGTAGGAAAGGGAGTTGTTTCCTATCCAACCCTATTCTTCTTAGGTATCGACCACTCCAAATATCTCGAATCCAAGTCTTTCACATTATGCCTCGATAGCTGAATAACTTATAGCATTATATATACATTAAGTATATATCCTAATTCAACACAAAATCATTTCACCTAGTATAAAACCAAAAAAAAAAAGAAACTGGATATCCAGCTTCTTTTTTGACTACTCTTCTTTACCTTCTTCATTTTTCTTTTGCTCTTGTAGTGCTTCTTTTCTAGAAAGGTTAACTCTTCCTTGATTATCAATTTCCTTAACTTTAACAAGGATTTCGTCTCCAATGGCAAGTACATCTTCTACTTTGCCAATGCGTTCCTCTGCGATTTGGGAAATATGAACAAGGCCTTCTTTTCCTTTGAAGATTTCTACAAATGCACCGAATTTCTCAATACGTTTAACTGTACCGAGATACATCTGACCTACCTCGACTTCACGCACAAGATCTTCGATGATTTTCTTAGCATATTCGTTACTGGCGGCATCGGTTGAAGATATGAAAATAGTACCGTCTTGTTCGATATCAATTTTAACTCCAGTATCTTCAATGATTTTATTGATTTGCTTACCACTAGGCCCAATAACATCGCGAATTTTATCTGGCTTAATAGCCATTGTCATAATTTTAGGTGCGTATTGAGATAGTTCAGTACGAGGCTCACCAATTGTTTCTAGCATATGATTTAGGATTTCCATACGACCTTTTTTCGCCTGGCTTAAAGCATTCTCTAAAATTTCACGAGAAAGACCTTCAATTTTAATATCCATTTGAAGTGCTGTTACACCTTGAGCAGTACCTGCCACTTTAAAGTCCATATCCCCTAAAGCATCTTCCATACCTTGGATATCGCTTAACACTGTGTAATCCTCACCTGATTTAACAAGGCCCATTGCAATACCAGCAACTGGAGATTTCAACGGAACACCTGCATCCATCATAGCCAATGTACTAGCACAAATGCTTGCTTGAGAAGTAGAACCGTTGGACTCAAGAACTTCAGATACAAGGCGAATTGTATAAGGAAAGTCTTTTTCAGAAGGAACAACTTGCTCAAGAGCGCGTTCTCCCAATGCTCCGTGACCAATCTCACGACGACCTGGTGCACGCATAGGTCCTGTTTCACCCACACTGAATGGAGGGAAGTTATAATGGTGCATAAATCGTTTAGATTCTTCTAAGTCTAGTCCATCTAAAATTTGGACATCACCAAGTGCACCAAGTGTACATATGCTTAATGCTTGCGTTTGTCCGCGAGTGAACAACCCAGAACCATGAGTTCGTGGTAGTACTCCAACTCGAGAAGAAAGAGGTCGAATTTTATCTGGCTGACGCCCATCTGGACGTACTTTTTCTTTGGTGATAAGGCGTCTTACTTCTCCCTTAACAATGCCATCTAAAACAGCTTCCACTTTCTTAATCGTTTCCGATTCTGCTTCGTCAGCTTCGTATTGAGCGACAATATCTTTCTTCACTTCTGAAATCGCCTCATCACGAGCATGCTTTTCTTCTGTTTGGATTGCTTTTACAAGTGCATCCTTCGCTTTGCCTTCAACTTCAGCAACAAGATCTGACTCTGGTTCAAATAATTGAACTTCCATCTTTTCCTTACCGATTTGAGCAACAATCTCTTCTTGCCAAACAACAAGTCGTTTAATTTCCTCATGCCCAAACATAATCGCTTCCAACATAATGTCTTCTGGAACTTCTTCAGCTCCTGCTTCAACCATGTTTACAGCATCCTTGGTACCAGCAACTGTTAGCTCAATATCACTTTGCTCTTGTTGTTCAACTGTTGGGTTAATAATAAATTCTCCATCAATACGTCCTACAACCACACCAGCAATTGGTCCACCAAATGGTATGTCTGAAATACATAAAGAAAGGGAGGATCCTAGCATAGCAGCCATTTCAGAAGAATTATCCTGATCCACACTCATTACTGTACTAACAACTTGTACATCATTACGGTAACCCTCAGGGAACAATGGACGAATTGGACGGTCAATTAGGCGAGAAGCTAATGTAGCCTTTTCGCTCGGGCGACCCTCACGTTTAATAAAGCCGCCAGGGATTTTACCAACTGCATATAGACGTTCTTCATAGTTCACTGTTAGTGGGAAAAATGGTAAGTCCTTTGGCTCACTTGAACCTGTTGCAGTAGATAAAACGGACGTGTCACCATATTGAACCATGCAAGCACCATTTGCTTGCTTAGCGAGTTCGCCAACTTCGATATTTAGCTGACGGCCAGCAATATCTATGGAGAAACTTTGTTTTTCTTCAGCCATTTGTACTTGTACTCCTCTCAAGATAAATCTACAAATTTGTAATTAAGATATATGTTCTGTCATAAGAGATGTCTTATGTAGAAAATCAATAATTTGGTATAGAAAAAGCGGGAAATACTCCCGCTTTGTTCTAAATTAACGACGTAGGCCAAGCTGTTTGATTAGTTCACGATAGCGAGTTACGTCTTTATTACGAAGATAAGTTAAAAGGTTACGGCGTTTACCTACCATTTTAAGAAGACCACGACGAGAGTGGTGATCTTGCTTGTGCATACGTAAATGCTCGTTTAGTTTCGTAATTTTTTCAGTTAGGACAGCGATTTGAACCTCTGTAGATCCAGTATCGTTTGCATGTGTCTTGAACTGATTGATAATCTCATTCTTACGTTCTTGTGTGATTGCCATCCTTGTTCACCTCCTATAAAGTACATCCCCTATCCCCTAGCAAGCGCCGGTGATGTCGACTTGCCAAGCGAAGGTTAATGTCATACGTTTACTAGGGTACATCTTTTATGGACAAAATGCAAGGGGATAAGTTAATAATCATTAAAAAAAGCTCTGATTTCTTGCTCATCTTGCTTCAATTGATTAATTAAGGCGTTTACTCCATCAAATTTTGTTTCATTTCGAATGAACTTTCTCCATTCTACAACCAAATCTTGTCCATAAAGGTCACCTTCATAATCGAATACATAAACTTCAACAGTAGCCTTTTCTGTAGAATCGGAAAAGGTCGGCTTATAGCCAATGTTAGCCATTCCGTTCAGAACCTTATCCCCAATTTGAACCTTTACAGCATAGACACCAACTTTAGGTAGAATATATGCATCTTTCAATTCAATATTGGCCGTAGGAAAACCAATCGTACGACCTCGTTGTTCTCCTTTCACGACAGTACCTTTAATCGTATAGTAGCGCCCTAATAAATGATATATATAACCGACATCCCCTTGATGTAGCTGTTCACGAATATATGATGAACTTACTTTTTCCTCATCTGTTTCTACTTTTTGTACAACTGTTTGACTGAACGCTCCTCGTGAGTGAAATGGTAACGTCTCCATTGAACCTTTACCCATCTTTCCATAGGAAAAATCAAATCCAGCAACAACATGTTGAACATTTAGGCCAATAAAGAAATGATCTACAAATTCTTGTGGTAACAGGCCTGCTAAGTCTTCATCAAATGTAACAAGAAAAACTCGATCAATCCCCATTTCTTCTAATAATTTCAACTTATCTTCTAGAGGGGTGATCAAATCAATTTGTTGCTTTGTCTTTTTTAAAACAACGGAAGGATGTGGATGAAAGGTCATAACAGCACTTTCTCTTCCTTGTTCGTTTGCCAAGTCGATTGCAGTTTGAATCACTTTTTGATGACCTTTATGCACACCATCAAAATAGCCAATTGCAACGACAGATTCAGGAAAATCATTTTTAGAATGAGTATGGGGATATTGCAACTCTTTGATATCCACTTTTATTCACCTTCTTTATGCTAAGACTATTCGTATTGGAATACACGTACAGGTTTAATTAAGTGTGGCTTTTCTGGGTGAATTTGATAGATGGCCAGCACTTGATCTTTCTCATTCATCATACAAAAAGGATTCGTTTCTGGTAATGGATCAGGCTTTTGAAATACAGTACCATGATACACCTTCTTTTCATCCTCAGGTGGGATAAACAAATGACTAAGGTGTCTAACCCCCCGTTCCATCGGTTTAAGATATGCATCTAAGTTGTTCTCATCAATCCCTTTTTCTAAGTCTTCAAACGTGATTGCTTCCTCTTTCTCAAAAGATCCAGAAGCAGTACGAACGAGATGAGACATATGCGCGGGATAGCCGAGTGCTTTTCCAATATCAACACAAAGAGTACGAATATAGGTTCCTTTTGAACAAGTGATTCTGATGCGGAAAGAGGCAGTTGCATCTTCTTTTTCAATATAATCTGAAATCATTTCAATATTGTATATTGTCACTGTTCTAGAAGGTCTCTCTACAGGTATTCCTTCTCTTGCATACTCATATAATCTTTTACCTTGAACTCTTACTGCTGAATATAAGGGTGGTATTTGCGTAATAGTTCCTTCAAACTTCTGAAGAACTTTTTGTATATTTTGGGCTGAAAGAGAATCATGTACTTCTTTTCTCTCCACTACCTCTCCTTCATTGTCTTCTGTTTCAGTGGAATAACCTAATTTCACAGTGGCTTCATAGACTTTTTCAGATTCGGTAACATAAGAAGAGATTTTAGTCGCCATCCCTAAACAAATTGGTAAAACGCCTTCTACATCAGGATCGAGTGTACCAGTGTGTCCAACCTTTTTTGTATGTAATAGTTTTCTTATTTTCATCACACAATCATGTGAGGTCATGCCTGTTGGCTTCCATAATGGGAGGATACCATCCATTCCCACTCCTCCATTCTATCTACTTAGTGGTTGTATGTAAAAACTTATGTACTTTTGATGTAAAGATAATAAATACTAGAGTACTTATAATATCTGTCTGTCTATAATGTATAAAAAGGATAGACCTTGTACGTCTATCCTTTCTACCAATTATTCGTCATCTGACGTATCATTTAAATCTTGAATAATTGCTTCAATTCGATTTCCATGTTCAATGGCTTCATCAAATTCAAACATAATTTCTGGAGTTTTACGGAGACGAATTCGTTTGCCAATTTCAGATCGGATGAACCCTTTCGCCTTTGCTAATCCCACAAGGGAATCATGCTTTTGCTTTTCATCACCTAATACAGAAATATACACTTTTGCTTGTTGTAAGTCTCCTGTTACTTTTACGTCCGTAACGGTAACAAATCCAATTCGGGGATCCTTCATTTTTCTACCGATGATGTCCCCTAGTTCTTTCTTCATTTGCTCTCCGACTCGATTCGCTCTTAAATCGCTCATATTCATTCACCTCTTTAGATGGAGGGAGCACTATTATAGCCATTCCACGTTTGTAGTTGTCCGCTCAATTTCAGGAAAAGAGTCAATTAAAGCAAGAACTCTATTGACTTCTTTTTCTGCTTGAACTTTATCACTTGAAATTGTCACAAAACCGAGCAATGTTCGCTGCCAGAGATTTTGATAATCCAACTCACTAACAGCAACATTGTACTCGTTGTGTGACCTTGTTAAAATCCGTTTGATTACAGACCTCTTATCTTTCAAAGAGTGTGCATCATAGATTAAACATTCAACTTCTAAAGAAGCTATCATTGTGGTGTGATTTCCTCCATGATGAATGCCTCTAATGTGTCACCTTCTTTAAGATCATTAAAGTTCTTAATCGTAACACCACATTCATATCCTTTGTCCACTTCTTTTGCGTCATCTTTGAAACGTTTTAGTGTATCGACTTCTCCCTCGAATTGTACGATACCATCACGAATTACACGAATACCTGCATTCCGAGATAATTTCCCGTCTGTTACATAGCTTCCTGCGATGGTACCAATTTTAGATACCTTAAAGATTTCGCGAACTTCTGCTTGACCGATAATCTTTTCCTGGTATTCAGGATCCAATAGACCCTTCATTGCATATTCAATTTCTTCAATTACTTTGTAAATAATACGGTGTGGACGCACATCCACATCTTCGGTCTCTGCTGTTTTCTTCGCATTAGCATCTGGACGAACATTAAATCCAATTACAATTGCATTAGAAGCTGATGCAAGGATAATATCAGATTCTGTTATCGCTCCAACACCAGTGTGAATAATTTTCACATTTACGCCTTCAACATTAATTTGTTGTAGAGAAGAAGCTAGTGCTTCTGCTGAACCTTGTACGTCTGCTTTAATAATGATATTGAGATCTTTCATCTCACCTTGTTTGATATGCTCAAATAAATCGTCTAAATTAACTTTCGATTTTTCACCGCGGTTTTCTTCAATTTGGCGTTGTTGACGTAGTTCTCCAACTTGACGAGCTTTTTTCTCATCCTGGAAAACAACGAAGCGGTCACCAGCATTAGGAACACCATTAAGTCCGGTAATTTCTACTGGAGTTGAAGGTGGTGCTGTTTTTACACGTTTACCGATATCGTTTACCATAGCACGAATTCGACCGAATGTATTACCCACCACAATGGCATCTCCTACATTCAAGGTACCATTTTGAACAAGTAAGGTAGCTACAGATCCTCGACCTTTATCCAATTCAGCTTCAATAACAGTACCCATTGCTAAGCGGTCTGGATTTGCTTTTAATTCTTCTACTTCGGATACTAGCACAATCATTTCAAGCAAGTCATCAAGACCTTCACCTTTAACAGCTGATAGGTGAACAAAGATGGTCTCTCCACCAAACTCTTCAGGAACTAGGTTGTACTCCATTAATTCCTGTTTTACGCGGTCTGGATTTGCGCCTTCTTTATCCATTTTGTTTACGGCAACAATAATTGGTACTTCAGCAGCTTTAGCATGATTAATAGCTTCAATGGTTTGAGGCATTACGCCATCATCAGCAGCAACAACTAAGATTGCAATATCAGTTACCTGAGCACCACGTGAACGCATGCTTGTAAATGCTGCGTGTCCTGGAGTATCAAGGAAGGTGATTTTTTTACCATTTTCTTCTACTTGATAGGCACCTATATGCTGAGTAATTCCACCAGCTTCACCAGCTGTTACCTTCGTTTTACGTATGGAGTCAAGTAAAGTTGTTTTACCGTGGTCAACGTGACCCATAATGGTAACCACCGAAGGACGTTCAACTAAATCTTCTGGATTGTCATCAGTAATATAGTTTTCGAAATCCGTTTCATCCACGATGATTTCTTCTTCCACTTCTACTCCGAATTCATCACAAATTAACTCAATTGTTTCCGGGTCTAAGTCTTGGTTCTTCGTAGCCATTACACCCATGAACATAAGCTTCTTAATAATCTCAGAAGAATCTTTATGAAGCTTTGAAGCTAATTCAGAAACAGCTAAGCTACCTGCATAGGTGATTTTATCTGGAGTGTGTGTCTGCGTTTTTGCAGGTCGTCTATTATTTGACTTTTGGTTTCCTTTATTTTTATTGCGATTATTGTTTTGATTTTTGTTTTGGTTCTTATTTTTATTCTGGTTACGATTTTGACTCTGATTATTGGGTTTATTGTTGTTATTTCTTGATTTGTCATTACTTTGATTTTGATTGTTTTGACTGCTTTGGTTGTTGCTTCGATTATTTTGTTGACTTTGATTTTGGTTGTTTTTCTGTTGATTAGCATTCTTGTTTTCAGTAGATTGTTTGTTTGAGCTACCATTGTACATTTGGTCTAACTTTGTCTTCGTATCATCTGTAATCGTTGACATATGATTGGTAACTTCTACATTCATGCTTTGAAGCTTATTTATAACATCTTTACTTTGAACATTCTTTTCTTTTGCATATTCATATACACGCATTTTACTCATACGTTCACCCCCGAATAGATTCGTCGAGCATCGATGTGATTTTTGTTGCAAAACCACGATCAGTTATAGCTATCGCTACTCTACCCGTTTTTCCAATTGCACTAGAGAGGGTATCTCGATCATCTACTTCTCGAAAGGTCACCTCATATGAGCGACACTTATCAGTTAGCTTTTTCCTCGTACTCGCTCCAATATCTTGTGCAATTAAAACTAGATATGCTCGTTTTGCTTGAATGTCTCGAACGATGGCTTCTTCTCCTAAAGTACACTTACCCGCCCGAAAAGCTAAGCCTACCATGTTGAGATAGCTACTCATGTGGTTGTTCCTCTACAACATTTAGTAACTGGTTATAAATATCCTCGTCTACTTTTGCTTTTAAATGATGTGTTAGGATATTCTTTTGGCGGGCTGTTTCGATAACGGAAGCATCCTTAGTTAAATAAGCTCCGCGTCCATTCTGCTTTCCCGTTTCGTCAATAAAGACGTCTCCTTCTTTATTTCGGACGACGCGTATTAACTGTTGTTTAGGCATCATCTCTTTAGTAACAATACATTTTCTTAAAGGCGTTTTTTTGTTACGTGCCATCGGGAGACCTCCTTATTCAAACGGATCTTCATCGACCTCAGAATAAGTTTCTTCTGATTCTTCTTTCGTTTTGTTTGGGTCAAGCGTGCCATCTTCAATGGCTTCAGATTCGCTTTTTATATCAATTTTCCAGCCAGTTAGTTTTGCAGCTAGACGTGCATTTTGACCACGCTTACCTATAGCTAATGACAACTGGTGATCTGGTACTATTACCGTGGTTGCTTTTTCTTCTTCATCAACTTGTACTTCTACTACTTTAGCAGGACTAAGTGCATTTGAAACATATACAACAGGGTCTTCTGACCATTGAACAATATCAATTTTTTCCCCTTTTAACTCATTTACGATAGCTTGCACTCGTTGCCCTCGTTGACCAACACATGAACCTACTGGATCAATTTCTGGATCTGGTGCATATACAGAAATTTTAGAACGATCGCCTGCTTCTCGTGCTACTGAATTTATCTCTACAATTCCATCATAAATTTCAGGGACTTCCATTTCAAATAGACGCTTTAATAAACCTGGATGTGTACGAGAAACATAAATATGAGGACCTTTGTTAGTATTTTCAACCTTCGTTACGAATACTTTAAGACGGTCATGCACATGGTACTCTTCTGTAGGCATTTGCTCCCCTACTGGTAGACGAGCTTCCACTTTGCCTAGGTTCACATACGTAAATCGATTATCTTTACGCTGTATAATACCTGTCATAACGTCTTCTTCACGATCTACATACTCACTGAATATAACGCCTCGTTCTGCTTCACGAACCCTTTGTGTGACAACTTGTTTAGCTGCTTGGGCTGCAATGCGTCCAAAGTCCTTTGGAGTTACTTCAACTTCAAGCACATCATCTATTTCATAGTTCGGATCAACCTCTTTGGCATCCTCTAATGAAATTTCTTGATTCGGATCCATGGATTCTTCTACTACTGTTTTTCTAGCATATACGTGCATGCCTCCAGTAGTTTCATCTATATCAACTCGGACATTGGTTGCAGATTTAAAATTCTTTTTATAAGCGGAAATCAAGGCTGCTTCTAATGCTTCCATTAAAAGATCTTTATCAATCCCTTTTTCTTTCTCTAAGTAATCAATGGCATCAAAAAGCTCACTACTCAACGTTTAATCCCCCTTTTAATTGAAGCTTACTGCCAAACGAGCTTTGGCGATTTTTTCGTAAGGTACTTCAACTTTCTTCGTTTTTGCTTTTACTTTTACTTCTATGGTAGCTAACTCATTCTCAAATGAGATAAGCTTGCCTTCAAGTTCTTTTTCTCCATCAATGTGTTCATATAATTTCAAGTGAACATGATGACCAACATGTTTCTCCATATCTTTCTTTGAATTTAATGGACGTTCTGCGCCAGGTGAAGACACTTCTAAAAAGTAAGGGAAGGTAATAGGGTCTTCTTCATCTAATTTCTCGCTTAGTTTTTCACTAACCTGGCCGCATTCTTCGATTTCCACGCCACCATCTTTATCAACATAAACTCGTAAATACCAATTTTTCCCTTCATTCTGAAATTCGATATCTACCAGCTCAAGATTCATGTCTTCTAAGATAGGCTGTACAAGAGTTTCTGTCGTTTTCTTTATATCGTTGTTACCCATTATAAGTTCCCTCCTTTACGAATCATAACGATAGTTAAGCCTGACGTAAAATTCCCTGCTGTAAGCAGCAGGGAAATTCGTCGGCAGAAACATTTGATAGTAATACGAAAGAGTGGGTTGCCCCACTCTTTATACTAGTACATATCTTTTGTAATACCAACAAAAATATACCATAGAATGCTGATTTTAGCAAGTAATCACAGGATATCAGCTTAAAAAAGAGATAGCTGGTTCTTATCAGGCAATCCTTGTAGACAGCCATGCTGATCAAGATATTCGAGAACTGTCTTCGAAATACGACTTCGTTCACGTAAGTCTTCCTTAGATAAGAATTCCCCGTCTTCCCTTGCTTTCACAATATTTAAGGCAGCATTTGTTCCGAGTCCATCAATAGAATTGAAAGGAGGGATTAACGTATTCCCCTCTACAAGGAATTCACTAGCAGCTGAACGGTACAAATCAACATGCTGGAAGGAATACCCTCTCATTGTCATTTCCAATGATAATTCTAAAACAGTTAACAAACTTTTTTCTTTAGGTGTAGCATCTAATCCCTTTTGCGTAATTTCTTCAATACGCTTACGTATTGCTTCAGAGCCTTTCACCATTGTATCGATATCAAAATCACTAGCTCGCACCGTGTTATAGGCAGCATAGAAATAAATAGGATAATGAACTTTAAAATACGCAATACGAACCGCCATAAGAACATATGCTGCAGCGTGAGCTTTCGGGAACATGTATTTTATTTTCTTACAGGATTCAATATACCAATCAGGTACACCATTTTTCTTCATGGCGTCAATCCACTCATCCTTTAAGCCACGACCTTTACGAACATATTCCATAATGGTAAAGGCCATGGATGGCTCAAGTCCTTGATGCATCAAATAAACCATAATATCATCACGACAACCGATAACCTCAGGAAGTGTACATATACCATCATTAATCAGTTGGTCTGCGTTGTTTAGCCAAACGTCAGTACCGTGTGATAATCCAGAGATAATGACTAGTTCTGCAAATGTGGCAGGTTTTGTGTCCTCTAGCATCTGCCTAACGAAACGAGTACCAAATTCCGGAACACCTAAAGTTCCTGTTTTACACATAATTTGTTCTTCTGTAACTCCAAGTACATCAGGACCACTGAAGATTTTCATTACTTCCTCATCATCAGTAGGAATAGTTTTAGGATCTATCCCACTAAGGTCTTGGAGCATACGAATGACAGTCGGGTCATCATGACCTAGAATATCTAATTTCAACAAGTTGTCATGAATGGAATGGAAATCGAAATGCGTTGTTTTCCATTCAGAAGTCTTGTCATCTGCAGGAAATTGTATAGGTGTGAAATCATAAATCTCCTTATCATCCGGAACTACAATAATACCACCAGGGTGCTGTCCCGTGGTACGCTTCACCCCTGTGCATCCTTGTACAAGGCGGTCAACTTCAGCATTTTTATATTGTATTTCATGATCGCTCGCATATCCTTTAACGAAACCATAAGCTGTCTTTTCAGCAACCGTACCGATTGTTCCTGCACGATAAACCTTATCTTCACCAAATAATACTTTGGTGTAGTTGTGAGCCTGAGGTTGGTATTCCCCTGAGAAGTTCAGATCAATATCTGGTACTTTATCACCTTTAAAACCTAAGAACGTTGCGAACGGAATATCTTGTCCATCTTTAACATATGGCACACCACAATCCGGGCAATCTTTTTCAGATAAATCGAAGCCAGATCCTACTGACCCATCCGTAAAGAACTCTGATTTCTTACATTCTGGGCATACATAGTGAGGAGGAAGTGGATTCACTTCGGTTATATCTGTCATCGTAGCTACGAAGGAGGATCCAACTGAACCACGTGAGCCAACCAGATAACCGTCATTTAATGACTTGGTTACAAGTTTTTGAGATATTAGATAAATTACAGCAAAACCATTTCCAATAATACTCTCTAATTCACTTTCAATACGTTCCTCAACTAGCTTTGGTAGTGGTTCACCATAAATACTCTTTGCCTTATTATAGGTCATATTTTTCATCTCTTCATTTGCCCCGTCGATGTTTGGAGTATATAGATCATCTTTGACCGGTTTTACATCATCAATGCTGTCAGCGATTTGTTGGGAATTTGTTACAACTACTTCCTTTGCCTTATCAGCCCCTAGGAAAGAAAAGGCATCAATCATTTCAGCAGTTGTTTTAAAATGAACATCTGGTTGTGTTTGACGATTGAGCGGATTACCACTTTGAGAAGCAATTAGAATACTACGATAAAGCTTTTCGTGTTCATCGATATAATGGGTGTTACCTGTAGCGACAGCTGGCTTTCCAATTCGGTCTGCCATGTTAACCAGGTTTTTCAAAATATCAAATAGATGAGCTTCATTGTGTACTAGGTCTTTTTCAATTAAATGGTTATAATTGGACGGAGGTTGAATTTCAATATAATCATAAAATTCCGCTATTGACTCAGCTTCATCTTGAGATTTTTGCATCATGGTCTCGAATACTTCACCCTTATCACATCCAGAGCCAATCAGGATTCCCTCTCGATACTTCTTAAGTACAGAGCGCGGAATACGCGGAACACGATAAAAGTAATCTACATGAGACATGGACACTAGCTTATAAATATTTTTAAGTCCTTCGTCTGTTTGAGCTAAAAGCGTAGCATGAAAAGGTCGTGAACGTTGATAAGCGTTTCCCTCTCCCATAAATTTATTTAAATCTAAATGGTTATAAATATCCTTATTCCGTGCTTCCTTCACTAGTTTCCATAACAAGTAACCTGTTGCCTCTGCGTCATAGATTGCACGGTGGTGTTGAGTTAATTCAATATCAAAGTGCTTACACAAAGTATTTAAACGGTGGTTCTTTAATTGAGGAACCAATAGACGTGCAAGCTCTAATGTGTCTATAACTGGGTTCGTACATTTTTCATATCCAATTTGCTTAAATCCAGCATTCAAAAAGCCCATGTCAAAGCTTGCATTATGAGCTACTAGAATCCCGTCAGCCATCCAATCTCGAAAATCATTAACGACTTTCTCCGGATCAGGAGCGTCCTTAACCATATCATCTGTAATACCTGTTAAATCTGTAGTCGTTTGGGATAAAGGCTGATGTGGATTAGCGAAGGATTCAAACCGATCAACAATATCCCCATCTTTAATCTTAACAGCTGCTAACTCTATGATTGTGTCATACACAGCAGAAAGACCAGTTGTTTCCACGTCAAATACAATAAATTCATCTGTAGCAAGGTCCCGATCCTGCTCATTGTAGGCGATTGGAACACCATCATCTACAATATTAGCTTCGACACCATACAAGACCTTAATTCCATTTTTCTGTCCAGCACTATAAGCTTCTGGATAAGCTTGTACAACAGCATGGTCGGTAATAGCCACCGCTTTATGTCCCCATTTTGCAGCTTGGCTAATTAACCGTTGAGGTGATACCGTTGCATCCATTTGACTCATAGTTGTGTGCGCGTGAAGCTCGACACGTTTTTCGTCTTCTGCAGCGGCATCTTTACGAACGACTGGCTTCATTTCATTAATATCATTTGCCATCATTGTTAGCTCGTTTGTATAATTATCGGTCTGGATTCGACCTCGGGCTTTTACCCACATGCCTTCTTTAAGTCGTTGATATTTTTCCACATCTTCATCTCCACGGGAAAACATCTTCACTTGAATAGAATCCGTATAATCTGTAATTTTCACCATTAACAAGTGACGACCGGACCGTAATTCTTTTAATTCCACCTCAAAAACATTTCCTTGAATGACCATTCTACCTTCTTCTTCTTGAATATTTTCAATTGGCTCTGCGTCATCTTTTACATTATATCCAATTAAAAGTGGTCCTTCATGGAGAACTTCATCATCGTCTTTCGATTTCTCACGATCAATTACAGCCTTTTGTACTAGTGTTTGATCTTCTTTAGCCTTTTGTTCTTTGAATCTTTCCATATCCTCAACATTTTCTCTCACTTCAACTGTAAGCATAAATATAGAGGCACCTATTCGTTGGCAATAGGATTGAAAAGGTTCTTGTAGCCTTCTCTTTAGTGCATGAGCTTCTGCATCATTTCTTGCATGTAAAATTAGCTTATTTCCATCAACTTCAGGTCGTTGTTCATGTAATAAGTCTTTATAAGCTGGTGATAAATCTGGAATAGACTTTATAAATTGAAGCCAATAATCACAAACGCTCTCCTTATCTAAAGCCTTATGATCTGTTTCAATTGTCCAATTTATAGTTGCAATATGATGAAATGCTTCATGCAATTTGGAAGTGAAAACTCCATATACATTTGGTGGTAATACAGTTGGGATATAGAAGTAGAAATGCCATTCTTTTGCTTGTTTATGGACAGCTAGCTTTGTAAGCTTGCTATCTTTAAAATGAGTTTCCACAAGATCCTCAGGCATTTCAATTTGCTTCAGAAGCAACTGCATTTTTTCATACTGTGACATGTCTTGCATACATATCCTCCCCTGTTATCAAGAACGTGCAAGCAAAGAGGTACCCTCAAAAGAAGGTACCCTCCATTTTCCTGCCATAGGAAATACTATATGAGCTAGCTTATACCCTAGTGGGACAAAAATCTTTTCAGTGTTTATTGATTAATGAACGATGTAATTTGATCTAATAAATTGCCTTCATGTACATCGCTTTGTTCTCCTGAAACTCTCTCTTTACATTCTACGTAACCATCTCCAGCTTGCTTACCTACCGTAACACGTAGAGGGATACCTATTAAGTCACTGTCTGCGAATTTCACACCAGCACGTTCTTTACGGTCATCGTATAAAACTTCAATCCCTGCTTGTTTTAACGTAGCGTAGATTCGATCAGCAAGCTCCTTTTGTTCTTCTTTCTTAATATTTAAAGCAAGTAAATGGACCTGATAAGGGGCTACTTGTTTAGGCCAAGTAATACCATTATCATCATGATATTGTTCAACAATGGAAGCCATTGTTCTAGAAATACCAACCCCATAACAACCCATGATTAATGTATTGGCTTTTCCATTTTCATCAAGGAACGTTGCATTCATTTTTTCTGCATAAAATTTACCAAGTTTAAAGACATGTCCAACTTCAATTCCCTTTGCAAATTGAATGGTGCCTTGTCCATCAGGTGAAGGGTCTCCCTCTTCAATAAAACGCAGGTCTGCGTATTGTGTTACCTCAAAATCCTTCCCAGGTGTAACATTTTTATAATGGAATCCATCTTCATTTGCCCCACATGAAGCATTAACCAATGCTTCAACAGCATAATCTGCAACTATTTCAATATGATCTGGTGTACTTATAGGTCCAAGTGAACCAAAACCGGCTCCCATAGCTGTTCTAGTTTCCTCTTCAGTAGCTAAATCTATGAAAGAGGCATCGTAAAGATTTTTCAATTTCACATCATTTACTTCATGATCACCTCGAGTAATAACCATTACTAGTTTTTCATCTACTTTAAACATAATGGATTTCAAACCTGCTGCCAATGAGTGTCCAAGATAATTTGCTGCATCAGCCATTGTCTTACAGTCAGGTGTAGCTACTTTTTCCTTTTCTTTTGGTTCTTCCATTGACTTTTCATATTGAGTAACAACTGGGGCCATCTCAATATTTGCTGCATATTGTGATGAATCTGAATACGCAATCGTGTCTTCTCCTACTTCTGAAAGAACCATGAATTCATGTGTATCTTTACCACCCATAGCACCTGAATCTGCAATAACAGCACGGAAATTAAGACCTAACCTGGAAAAGATGTTTGAATATGCGTTAAACATCTTTTCATAGGAAGTATCTAAGCTTTCATAAGATTGGTGGAATGTATAAGCATCCTTCATTAAGAATTCTCGTCCACGTAACAGACCAAAGCGCGGACGTTGTTCATCTCTAAATTTAGTCTGAATTTGGTATAGACTTAATGGAAGTTGTTTATAACTTTTCACTTCATCTCGAATAAGCGCTGTAACCTCTTCTTCATGAGTAGCACCAAGAGCAAACTCCCTATGATGGCGATCATGAATTCTCATTAATTCTGGACCAAATGTGTTCCAACGACCTGTTTCCTTCCAAAACTCGGAAGGTTGTAAAGCGGTCATATTCATTTCGTGAGCACCGGCATTTTCCATTTCTTCCCTAACGATTGCTTCAACCTTCTTTAATACTCGATTTCCAATAGGTAAAAAAGAATATATTCCTGAAGCAACTTTACGGATGAAACCGGCACGGACTAGTAGTTGATGGCTTTTAATTTCTGCATCCGCAGGGTTTTCTTTTAATGTAGGTAACAGCATTTCACTCTGTTTCATCCATACGCACCTCGTCTCTATTCATTTAAGCTAAATCATAAAAATAATCGTTGAATGTCATTCCATGTTACCACAATCATTAGTAGCATCAGCAATGCAAAACCAATAAAGTGTACAATTCCTTCTTTCTGAGGATCCATTGGTTTACCCCGCACTGCTTCTATTCCAATAAACACCAATCGCCCACCATCAAGAGCAGGAACTGGTAACAAGTTTAAAATACCTAAGTTAATACTCAATAAAGCAATCCAAGGTACATAGCTCTGCCAGCTGGTTTGTACCACTGTGCTGGTAGCATTATAAATACCTACTGGGCCTGATAACTGATCAATTGAGAATTGTCCGGTTACCATTTTGCCAAGAGTTACTAAAATCAATTTTGTGAATTCATATGTTTGCCCGACACTATATGAAAAAGCTCCTAAGAATGATTTTTCTGTGGGTCGAAACACTCCTATTTGCCCAATCGTTTCCCCATTACGTTCAACTTCTCTAGTGTTGACAGTTACAGTGGATGTTCCAGTATCTCTTGTAAATGTCAAATCTAACGATTCGTTTGGTCGTTTTTGAATAATGGATACAAACTCAGACCACGTACTAACTGATTGATCATCTACACTTACGATTTTATCACCTTGTTGCAATCCAGCCTGGTCAGCAGGGCCGTTCTGTTCTAGTTCACCTAATTGAGCCTTCTCAATAGGCACTCCTTGTACGAAACCAAGAAGAAGAAAGATAACAAGCGCTAAGACAAAATTCATCATAGGACCTGCGAACAACTGCATCGCTCGTTGAGGGAGAGTCTTAGATCCAAATTGACGATCATAAGGTGCAATTTGAGCCTCTTTGCCATCCATTACAAATTTTGCTTTCGGATCGACGTCGAAAATGAGCTTTTCATCTTCATCTAATTCATAACCTTCTATTTTCAGCTGATGTTCAAGGTCTGCGTGCTCCACCTCAACCACACGTGCATTGGGGTGCTTTGATTTATTGTTCACTATAATGTGAGATACTCTTCCATCTTGATTAAATTCAAGACCAACATGGTGACCGGGTTTAATTTCAATAATTTCAGGGTCATCGCCTGCTACACGAACATATCCTCCAATTGGGAGTAAACGAATTGTATAGAGCGTTTCATTTTTCTCGAATGAAAAGATTTTGGGTCCCATCCCAATTGCAAATTCCCGCGCTAACATTCCTGCGCGCTTAGCGAAAATTAAGTGACCTAATTCGTGAACAAATACTAATAGGCCAAACATAAATATAAACGCTATAATTGTTGTCATTGATGTCAAAGATAGCACCTACCTTTTATTTTACGTACGACTTAACTAACTCTCGTGTTTCCTCATCCACTCGCTGAATTGTTTCTAAGTTAGGATGTTCAATTGCGTCATGCGCCTCTAAAGCGCGTTCTATTAAGGTCTCAATTGTAAGGAAGGAAATCTCACCATTTAAAAATAATGCTACAGCTTGTTCATTTGCAGCGTTTAGAACTGTCGTCATTGTACCACCAACACGACCAGCTTCATATGCCAATCTTAAACAAGGGAATCGCGCAAAATCCATTTCCTCAAAATGAAGAGTTCCTATATCAACTAAGTTTAACGTTTTCGTTTGGTTTAGTTCAAGTCGATTAGGATAGGTTAGAGCATATTGAATTGGAACTCTCATATCTGGTGTACCTAATTGAGCAATAACATTTTTATCTACATATTCAACCATTGAATGGATGACGCTTTCTCGATGTTGTATTACTTCAATTTGATCATATGGCATGTCAAATAGCCAATGTGCCTCAATAACTTCTAACCCTTTATTCATCATTGTAGCAGAATCTACTGTGATTTTGGCACCCATACTCCAGTTTGGATGATTTAAAGCATCCTCTACTGTCACATTTTCTAGTTCCTCTCGTTTTTTATCCCGAAAGCTTCCACCAGATGCGGTAAGTATAATTTTGTTAGCATCTTTTTTAGATTCTCCATTCAAGCACTGATGAATAGCCGAGTGCTCACTATCAATTGGTAATATAGAAACATTATTGCGTTTAGCAGCATCCATAACTAAGTGTCCTGCAGTAACAAGTGTTTCCTTGTTCGCCAAAGCAACCTGCTTGTTCGCTTCAATAGCTCCAAGGGTAGAAGATAACCCTACACTCCCCATTACTGCGTTCACTACCACATCCACCTCAGGATGAGTAGCGACCTCATACATCCCTTCTGTACCTACATAAATCAGTCCCTGATACCCTTGACGTTTTAGTGTTTCTTTCACATCTGGATCTTGAACCACTACAATCTCAGGGTTAAATTCATTTATTAACGGTAATGCCTTTTCAACATTTCGACCAAAAGCCATTGCAAAAAGGGCAAATTGCTCAGGATGTTTACGGATTATATCTGTTGTTTGTACTCCAATTGAACCAGTAGCACCTAGTAAGCCTATACGTTTCATATTGCACGCTCCTATGCTTTATAAATCCTATGAAATAAAATGAATAAAATGCAGAATTGGTAAGACAAAAATCAAACTATCAAATCGATCTAACACACCACCATGGCCTGGAAGTAGTTTGCCTGAATCTTTAACGGAATAATGTCGTTTATATGCTGATTCAACTAAATCACCGATTTGTCCAAAAATAGAGACTAAAATGGCTACTGCTATCACAACAAAAAAAGTAGCATGAACCGAAACGATTAATTGAAAAATTGCGGCTACCAGACACGCTAGTAAGATACCACCAACAGCACCTTCCACCGTCTTATTCGGACTAATTTTAGGCCAAAGCTTTCGTTTGCCGTATGCTTTTCCGAAGAAAAATGCTCCTGTATCTGTAGCCCAAATTAAAAATAAAGCAAAAAAGACATAATGGACGCCTGCTTCTCTCGTAAGAATTAAGTAGTAAAAACCCATTCCAACATAAATTGCTGATAATAATAAAAATCCAGCGTCATCAAAGGTGAATTTGTTCTTAACCAACACTGTATATGCTAGTAAAATAAGTACTGCTAAAAGAGTCGCCTCTGACTTGGTCATATCCATATAGTCAAAAAAGATAAGAGACGGTATAGGGACAAGTAAAATCCAAAGCAAGATTAAGGTAGTCAATCCAGGAAAAGACGTTGGTGATATTTTCCTCATTCTTAATAACTCTACAAGCCCTATTGTCGCAAATACATAGATAAGCACTTTAAATGGAAGTCCTCCAAAAAAAGTAATGGGGATAAAGAAAAGACCAAACAAAATCGCTGTTACGACTCTCTGTTTCATCACTTATTCCACCCTATACTCCTCCATACCTACGTTTACGTTTTTGGTAGTCATGGATTGCTTTTTCGAAAAGGTCCTCATCAAAATCTGGCCATAATATTTCGGTAAACCAAAATTCTGAATAAGCTAATTGCCATAATAAATAGTTACTTAGTCTAATCTCACCGCTTGTGCGAATGAGCAAATCTGGATCTGGTAATTTATGAGTATATAAATACGATTCGAAAGTAGATTCATTTATATCTTCTAGTGTTCTTTCACCATCTTGCACATCTTGTACTATTGATTTTACAGCACTTATTAATTCTCCCCTACTACCATAGTTAAGAGCAAAGTTTAAGATCAAACCTGTGTTGTCTTTTGTTTGTTCCTTAGCATTCTCAACCGCTTGCTTCGTATGTTTTGGGAGTTGATCAAATGCTCCTATCGTTTCAACTCGTACATTATTTTCAATTAGCTCAGGTAAATATGTATTTAAAAATTCGTCAGGAAGCCTCATCAAAAACTCGACTTCCGTTTTTGGACGTTTCCAATTTTCAGTAGAAAACGCATAAAGCGTAAGAACATCTAAGCCAAGATCAGAAGATTTACGAACGATTTTCTTTACTACATCCATACCTTCTTTATGGCCAGCAATACGAGGGAGTCCGCGTTTTTTCGCCCATCTCCCATTGCCATCCATAATAATCGCAATATGTTTTGGTAAATTGCTATGATCGAGCTGTATTTCTTCAGTATTTGTAGTTTTTTGTTTCTTAAAAGGAAGTTTTAAAAACATACAAGATCCTCCATAAGGGGCTAAATAGTATGATTATAGAAAAATGTGGCTTTCGCCTTAAAAGCGAAAGCCAATCTGTTACAATCTGTTGATTAGCTGAAAGTGAAAAACCCCCTTTTTTTCAAGAGGGCTTCACATTCATTGTACTAGGAAATCCATTAAACTTCCATGATTTCTTCTTCTTTGTTCTTTGCGATTTTATCCATTTCAGCAATGCGTTTGTCTGTTTCCTTTTGAACTTGATCTTGGTAGTCACGAAGATCGTCTTCAGTAAGGTCTCCACTTTTCTCAAGCTTTTTAAGTTGATCGTTCGTTTCACGTCTAATGTTACGAACTTGCACTTTCGCTTCTTCCGTGTACTTTTTTACAATCTTTGATAAATCTTTACGACGTTGCTCATTTAGTGCAGGAATATTAATACGAATAATGTTTCCGTCACTAGATGGAGAAAGACCAAGGTCTGCCTTTTGAATAGCTTTCTCAATATCACTAATTGAGGATTTATCAAATGGTGTAATAACAAGCATACGAGCTTCTGGAGCTGAAATTGTTGCAAGTTGATTCAAAGGAACTACTGCACCATAATAGTCTACTTTCACACCATCTAAAATGGCTGGATTTGCACGACCGGCTCTAACTGTAGCTAGTTGACGCGTAAATGCACTTACCGCTTCATCCATTTGTTCACGAGTTTCTTTCATAAGTGATTCTGGCATTATTATTTCCCCCTTACTATTGTACCAATACTTTCGCCTAAAACAGCGCGTTTTATATTGCCATCTTCCATAATAGAGAATACTAAAAGTGGAATGTCATTGTCCATACATAAAGAGGAAGCAGTTGAATCCATTACTCCTAACCCCTCGTTCAAGACATCTAAATAGGATAGTTCTTCATATTTTTTGGCGTTTTCATCTTGTTTAGGGTCCGCGTTGTACACACCATCAACATTATTTTTTGCCATTAGGATTACGTCAGCCTCAATTTCTGCTGCTCGAAGTGCTGCTGTTGTGTCTGTTGAGAAATACGGGTTACCTGTACCTGCTGCGAAAATCACAACACGTTTTTTCTCCAAATGACGAATAGCTTTTCGGCGAATATAAGGTTCAGCCACTTGGCGCATCTCGATAGAAGTTTGAACACGAGTTGGGATTCCAATGTTCTCCAAACTATCCTGAAGTGCTAATGAGTTCATGACTGTAGCAAGCATACCCATGTAATCAGCTGTCGCACGATCCATGCCTACTTCGCTTCCTACTTTGCCTCTCCAAATGTTTCCACCGCCTACTACAACAGCGACTTCCACACCTAGCTCAGATATTTCTTTAACTTGTCGAGCTACCGATTGTATAATCTCTGGATCTAACCCGTATCCCTCTGGACCACTTAAGGCTTCACCACTTAATTTCAATACCACACGACGGTAATGAGCTGTTGTCATAATTACCTCCATCACTCGTTTATGTAAGCTTTTGAAAAATAGGGAACACACCGTGTCCCCTATCCCTCTCCAAGCTATCTTGTTTTACTTGTTAACTTGGTTCATAACTTCTTCAGCGAAGTTATCTTCACGCTTTTCCATTCCTTCGCCAACTTCGTAACGTACGAAGCCTTTGATAGTAGCACCTTGTTCTTGAACATATTCTTTAACCTTTTTGTCTGGGTCTTTTACGAATGCTTGCTCAGTAAGAACAACACTTTCATAGAACTTGCCAAGACGGCCTTCTACCATTTTTTCTACAATGTGCTCCGGCTTGCCTTCGTTAAGAGCTTCTTTCTTAAGAGCTTCACGCTCTGCGTTCACTTCTTCTTCTGGAACTTCTTCGCGATTAATATAACGAGGACTAACTGCAGCAACGTGCATAGAAACGTCTTTGGCTACAGATTCTTCAGTCGTACCCTCAAGAAGAGATAGAACGCCAATACGACCACCCATGTGAAGATAAGCCCCGAATGCATCGTTATCTGTTTTTTCTACGATTTCAAAACGTCGAAGAGAGATTTTCTCGCCAATTTTAGCAATCGTTTCTGTAATATAATCGTTAAGAGTATCACCTTCACCATGTAGTTTCTGCTCAAGAGCTTCTTCTACATTTGCAGGTTGTTGTTTAACAAGGTGAGTACCTAGTTCGTTAAGTAAGTGCTTGAACTGTTCATTCTTTGCAACAAAGTCTGTCTCAGCATTAACTTCAAAGATAACGGCAGTATTACCGTCTACCTCAATATGTGTTGAGCCTTCTGCAGCGATACGGTCTTGTTTCTTTTGAGCCTTAGAGATACCTTTTTCACGAAGGTATGCTACTGCTTTTTCCATGTCACCTTCAACTTCAGATAGGGCTTTTTTACAATCCATCATTCCTGCGCCTGTTTTTTCACGCAGTTCTTTAACCATTTTAGCTGTTACTGCCATGGTAAATCCTCCTTTAAATAATTCGGTTTTTTTCTGAAAAAAAGGTGATAAAAGGTTCTTCCCTCTTATCACCTTTCAAACCTTCCTTACTCTTGTGCCGCTTCTGCTTGTTCAGCTTCTACTTCTGCTTCTTCAACTTCTTCGCCTTGCTTTGCTTCAAGCACAGCGTCTGCCATTTTAGCAGTTAGAAGTTTCACAGCGCGGATAGCATCATCGTTCGCAGGAATCACATAATCGATCTCATCTGGATCACAGTTTGTGTCTACGATTCCGACGATAGGAATGTTTAATTTGTGCGCTTCCGCTACAGCGATGCGCTCTTTACGTGGGTCAATGATAAACATTGCATCTGGAAGACTTTCCATATTCTTGATTCCGCCTAGGAATTTAACAAGACGATCTTTTTCTTTTAGTAGATCTACAGTTTCTTTCTTAGGTAGTACTTCGAAAGTACCGTCTTCTTCCATGCGTTCAATGTCTTTTAGACGATTAATACGCTTACGAATAGTTTGGAAGTTCGTTAGAGTTCCACCTAACCAACGTTGGTTAATGTAGTACATACCTGCACGAGTTGCTTCTTCCTTAACGGATTCTTGAGCTTGTTTTTTAGTTCCAACGAAAAGGATGTTACCGCCATTTTCAGCTACTTCCTTAACGTAATTAAACGCTTCATCTACCTTCTTAACAGTTTTCTGAAGGTCGATGATGTAAATGCCGTTACGCTCCGTGAAGATATATTTCTTCATTTTCGGATTCCAACGACGAGTTTGGTGTCCAAAATGAACACCTGCTTCTAAAAGCTGTTTCATTGAAATTACAGACATGATGTGTTTCCTCCTAATGGTTTTTATTTCTCCTCCGCTTGTCTCATCTTTACACAAGGACTCTTATTAGAGCACCACCCGTGTAAATCGACAAACGTGTGTATTAACACCAAAAGTAACTATACCATATGACCCTTCACCATTCAAGCGTATTTTCTATATTTATTAATGAAATTTTAACATTAATTCGACTTCTGTTTTTCCACAATTTAATTTCTTTGCAATCTCTTCTTTTGAATACCCTTGATCATAGAGTTGATAAATCGTTGATTGCAGGCTTGGTTCATATGTATCAGCTTGATCCTCTGGCATTATAGGGGTAAAAGTACTTTGATCATTCTTTTGTTCCCTCCCCTGCACGAAAGGACCAGGGGATTGTGACGAGAGATCACGTCCATAATCTTCTTCTTTACCCGCTTCATGTTCTTGATTAGTGCTAGCTTTATCACTTCTGCTTTCTTCGGAAAGGGAATTCGTATCAACAGTCTGGCCACTTTTGTCCAACATATTCATCAGGCGTTGATTTTCTTCCTTAATTTCAATTAGATAGGCTGTAAAACTTTCTTCTATTTCTTTTGCAACCTTTTCTTGCTTCATCTCCAATTCCTTAGCTTTACTTACACGTAACGATAAGGTAATCAACATAAATATAGTTACCCCATGAAGCAGAAAGCTAATAACTAATAAAAATAGTATCATATCGTCCCCTCTTACCCTTTAAAATCTTTTCCTAGTCTAAGATAAGGGTGATTTGTGTTTACTAGGGTTGCTGCCTCTTCCGATTCGTTAATATCTGAGTGTACATCACTTCCATAAATCTAAATGGCATTCTGGATTCACAGGAGTTTGACTTGTAGCTCTACACCCTTTCAACTCATATCTATTCCATCCTCTAGACAAACGATAGCTTAATCTCTTGATAGAATGGAAATCTCCCCATCTACCAATTCTACTTTCACTCGTTTATTAGCGTGTAAAATGTGGCGTTTATATTTACCAAAAGAAAGATATGTATTTGAATGCAGGGTTCCATCGACCTTTAATTGCGCTTTAGGATTGTCATCATTATTTATACCAAGGGCGTCCAGTTGTTCTTCTACATCGTTTAACTGTTGTTCTGTAACCTCTATTGAATTACGTTGTCTTAAAAGAGTAATCCTTTCTTTAGAAGTTAACCCCGTTATTTCTTTCTTTTTATTCAATTTTTCACCTATTAGTGTTAACTTCTTAATCGAATCTTTAAGTTCCGCTTGCTTTATTTGAAGTGTTTGCTCCTTCTCTATTGTTTTCTTATTCACTCCAAAGAAAAGTTCGGTAGTCGTACTCATTCTATTGCCGATGTCTTTACCTTGAATAAGTGTACCAGCAGATAAGGCACCGCCTATGATACTACCTTTTTCACAATAAATATGTTCTCTGGCAACACAGTGACTGTGAAGGATTGAATTTTCAACCTTGATATCTCTTCCTGCCTCAATATTACCTTGGTTCACATAACCTACTTGTACATCAAGACCTGCCTTAACTTCTCCTTTAGAAGAAGCTGCAATTCCTTCCGAGATATAGATGGATCCACCAGCTAGTAGTGCTGCACCTTCTACTAACCCATATACTTTAATATCCCCATCCGCTTTGATGGTGTAACCATTGGGTACATTTCCTCTAATGACTATAGTTCCTATAAATTCAAGATTCCCTGTCCTCATATCGATATCACCGGATACCTCATAATAAGGATAAACATGAATGACTTTTTCACCAATACTTACCTGACCATCCTGAGTAGAATACATTGCTTGTTTAGCTTGATTCCATTCTACATTTTTACCAGCTTTTATATTAACCGGTTTACCTTGTTTAGGTTGGACAGACTCATCCAGAACATTTTTCCCTGATTTTCCTTTAGTAGGATTAACAATAGTTAACAATTTTTCTCCTTCATGTACTGACGGGATATTCATTACTTCTCTAAAATTTATAGGTCCATTAGATTGGACGTGTTTTTGAGAATGAAGGGTTGTTTCATATTTCACACTTCCATCCTGCCCATGTTGAGGAGATGTTCCTTCAGCAATCACGACTGGGAATCCATCAGTCTTCAACCCTTTAGAAACCAACTTCACCATATCATGTTGAAAACCATATGTAACAGAACGCTGTTCCAATTCTTCTATTAATTCCTCTTCAGTAAAGGAAATATCCAAATGGTATTCTTTATTCAAGTGTAGTAAGGCTGTCATCTTATCTGAGCTGATTTTCAATGTAAAGAATTCTTCAAATTGTTCTATCCCCAAAGAAACTCCCCCTGCCTCCATCTAATTGACTAATTCAATTTGAGTTAAAATTTTACGAAGTTTAAATAAGGCTCTAGCATGGATTTGAGATATTCGTGATGTAGTTAAATCTAATACATTTCCGATTTCTGTTAATGTTAATTCTTCATTATAAAATAAACTTATAACCAGTTGCTCTTTTTCGTTTAAATGCTTGATTCCTTCTGCTAGTTCATCATAATTTTCTTCTTTTACGAGATTTGTTTCAGGGGGGCTTGTACTTGGATCTGGTATCGAGTAACCAATACCTTCTTTATGATCACTATTGGAATCCTTTGGCTTTTCTTCCATAGATAAGACGTTAGCAAATAACGTATCTTTAACGACTTCTTCCACTTCCTCTACTGGAAGACCTAGCTTTTCTGCGATTTCCTGAGCAGAAGGTGGTCTTTGCAGTGTTTGCTCTAGTTTTTCTGAGGCGTTCTCTATCTTTTTTGACTTGTCTCTAACAGAACGTGGCAACCAATCCTCTTTACGCAATCCATCAATAATAGCCCCTCGTATGCGAAAAGATGCATAGGTATCAAACTTCAAATCTCGTGTTAAGTCAAATTTTTCAATAGCATCATAAAGCCCCATTAAACCTAAGCTTTTAATATCTTCTTTATTTACATTTTGCGGGAGATGAGCACCTATCCGATGTACATGATAATGAACAAGGTGCATATAAGCTTGAACTAGATCATTTGCTGCATCCATATCCCTTTCCTTCTCCCACTTTTCCCATAGCTGTTGTTCCTGAGGAGCTGAATGGTTTGTCATAATGACCCTCCTCGACGATGTTAGATTTCAAAACTACCTGTCATCATTTTTCAAAAGCTCGCGTATCATTTCAGATGTTTGTTTTGCTTCGTCATCTGAAAAGTCTTCTCTTTTGTTTTCTTCCCCATCTTGAGGATGCGATAACTCCTCTTCTACATTTTGGTTCTTTTGGTTCGCATTTCCTTTTTCATTTTTTGGTACTAAGGAATCTTCCTCGACATTGTGTGCTTTATTAATGAACTGTAGAATCCATCGCAAGACAAACATAACAAGAAAGAACAATACGAATACAAGAGTGCTACGTATCATTGTAGTGGATATTGTATTAGTTGATTGAGATAGAAAAAATGTTAGTAGTCCACCAAAACATGCAAAAATTAAATTCCATAAAGCTGTTCCTACCATTATATCTGTGACACACCTTTATTGACTGTTCGAATTTCTAAATACCCTGTTTCAGGGTCAAACTCAATTGTTCGTCCACTATTCCCTCCACAATCTTCACTTACAAGAGGTACACGAACATGTTCCAATTGTTCTTTTACTGCTTCTACATTACGAGGACCAATTCTCATCATGTCAGAAGAAGAAGAAAACTGGAACATTTGAGCTCCTCCAGCAATTTTAGCTTTCATTGCATACTTCTTAACACCTTTATCCAAAAGTTTTTGTATAAGAGCTGGGATTGCTGTATCAGCATATTTTGCTGTATTTGTTTTTGTTTCTTTCGCCATAGTAGACGTAGGTAGCATAATATGGGCCATACCTGCTAATTTAGTGGTAGAATCAAAAAGAACAATACCTACACAAGAGCCTAGACCAGAAGTGCGAATGGTGTTGGGAGCTTGAACAATGTTTAAGTCAGCTATACCGACCTTTATAACGGACATAGTTTTATTCATGCTCTGTAACTCCCAACGCGTTAAAAATCGTTTCAAAAGAGTCGGGGTCAGGTAAAAGAAAGAAATGTCCGTTTACTTCTTGTCCAGATGCTTCCCCTTCATTTAAGGATGTATCTACTACTATGGCATGATCACTCTGTTGAGAGAGCTCTAATAATCCGTAGCTCAGAACAGCTCCCACCATATCAACAGAGACAGAGGGAACAGATGGTAAGATGGATAACTGAGTAAAATCAGATAATGAACTCAAATAGGAACCAGATAAAATATTCCCTAATTCAAGAATTGCAGAAAATGCCATGTCATTCTCAGATGAATATTCAAATGTGAATGACGTATCTCCTGTAAGCTGCCTTACTAAACGGTCCGCTTGTTCTGGAGGGACAATAAAGAACATACTCCCAGGTGCATCTCCTTCAATTCTTAAGAATACAGAAACAATAACACGATCAGGTCCTCCTGCAATGTCCATCATTTCATCAAAAGAAACCAAACGCACTGCAGGAACAGTCATATCAATCTTTTGGTTTAATAATTTTGATAAAGAAGTTGCTGCATGTCCTGCACCTATATTTCCTATTTCACGTAAAATGTCTAGGTGATAGGTAGAAAATCTGTCAATAAACGTCATAACCAGTTACCCTTCCACAGTCTTTAATTCTTTATATTCTTCAAAGGATAAGATTTTCGGTAAGTCTAACAAAATAAGTAACCGTTTTTCTAACTTGGCTACACCCCTAATGTATTCTACCTCTATCGTACCTACCACTTCTGGAGCAGGCTCTATTGCTTCTGAAGGGATATCGATTACATCGTTTGCTTCATCCACAATCAATCCTACTTCCATGTCTTCAATATAGACAATAATAATACGAGTGCTTTCGTTATAGTTTACTTCTTCTAAATTAAAGCGAGTTCTAAGGTCAATAATAGGAGTTACAACTCCTCTTAGATTAATAACTCCCTTTACAAACTCGGATGTTTGAGGAACTCTAGTAATATGCTGCATTCTCTCAATAGAGCCAACTTGCTGGACAGGCACCCCATATTCTTCTTCATTTAGCTGAAACACAATTACTTTTTCATCTTGCAAACTATTTTCAGACATGGAATCTCCTCCATTTTTTATTTAATTAATGCATTGCTATCCAAAATCAACGCTACTTGGCCATCACCAAGGATAGTAGCTCCAGAAATTGCAAACACGTTTGTTAGGTAATTACCTAATGATTTCAATACAACTTCTTGTTGTCCAATAAACGAATCGACTACTAGTCCTGCCATTTTATCTCCTTTTCTTACTAGTACAATGGAATAATAATCGCCTTGTTCTAATTCAACTGGAACATCTAGGACATCTTTTAGGAAAACTAAAGGAACAACTCTACCTCTAAAATCAATCACTTTTTTGTTATGAGCATGCATGATGTCATCTTTTTTAACTATTGCCGTTTCTATAATAGATGAAAGTGGAATAGCAAACTTCTCATGTTGAACTTCTACAAGCATAACTGAAATTATAGATAATGTTAGCGGTAGCTGGATGGAAAATACAGAACCTTCCCCTAACTTTGAATCAATAGTGATGGTTCCACCTAAAGATTCGATTGTATTCTTAACTACATCTAAACCTACGCCACGACCTGAAACATCTGAAACTTTATCCGCTGTAGAGAACCCACTTTCCATAATCAAATCGAAAACCTGCTGATTTGAAAGACCCTTAGCTTGTTCTTGCGTAATAACACCATTAGAAATGGCTTTTTCTAGTACCTTATCACGGTTAATCCCACCGCCATCATCAGAAACTTCTATAAATACATGATTTCCGCTATGATAAGCTTCAAGGGAAAGGGTCCCTTCCTCTGGCTTACCATGTTGAACTCGCTTATCTGGACTCTCAATACCATGGTCAAGGGAATTACGAATTAAATGAACAAGGGGATCTCCAATTTCATCGATTACTGTACGATCTAATTCTGTTTCTGCTCCTGAAATATCAAGATTCACTTTCTTGTTAAGATCACGAGCTAATTGTCTTACCATTCTTGGAAAGCGGTTGAATACTTGCTCTACAGGGACCATTCTCATGTTCAAAATGATGTTTTGTAAGTCTCCCGAAATCCGAGACATTCGTTCGACAGTTTCCTGAAGCTCTGTATGATTTAAATCATTGGAAATTTGCTCTAAGCGCCCACGGTCAATGACTAACTCTTCAAATAAATTCATTAACACATCTAATCGCTCGATGTTTACTCTTATTGTTTTGTTTTGAGAAGGTTGTTGCTTTGTTTTTGAAGGTTCTTCTGCTTTTTCTTGAGGTGGTGTCATTGTAGCTACAGAAGAGGTTGTTGCTTCGGTCTCATTTTCTGAATCAGTTTGATTAACTTCAGAATCAGGACTAGAGGTTTGTTCATTATATTGTGACTGTTCTTTAAATTGATTAACAGAGAACTCCGTTACATCAACTTTATTAATCTCTGATACTTTCTCTACTCTACTTTGTATCTCTTCACTGGATTCTTGTGAAACAATTAAAATAGAAAATGTATTCTCAAAGTTTTCTTCTTCAAGTTGGTCAACGGAAGGTTTTGACTTGATAACCTCACCGATTTGCTCTAATACTTCAAATACCATATATACTCGAGCAGCTTTTAATAGACAATCTTCTCTTAGTTCTACAACAATCTGATAATTCGTAAATCCACGCTCATCAGATTCTTGTAATACAGTTAACTCAAATTCATCTAAATCAGTAATAGTTTCAGATTGAGATGATTCTGTTTCTGTTTCCATCATTCGATCTTGATTTAGGCTATCATCATTTGATTGTTGAACATCAGCAGGCTTCTCGCCTTGTTCAATACGTTTCAGCTTTCCAACAACAACTTCTACGTTACGCTCACCACTGCCACCTGCTGATATATCCGTAACCATTGCTTCTAAGTCATCGACTGCATCAAATACAATATCCAGTATGTTTGAATCAACCTCTATTTGTTGATTACGAACAGCATCTAATACATTCTCCATTTTATGAGTTAAATTTGCTAAATCTTGATACCCCATTGTAGCTGACATGCCTTTAAGGGTATGGGCAGCTCTGAATATTTCACTAACGATGGTTAAATCTTCAGGATTCTTTTCTAAAGATAAAAGAGAGTCATTAACGGTTTGTAGATGTTCTTTACTTTCTTCAATAAATACTTCTAAGTACTGGCTCATTTCCATATTCTTCACCCCTTATTATTCCCCATTACATTAACGAGGGTATAGCTTATATCCTTTACATGGACTGTATGTTCTACTTTATTAGTTAGTACGGCAGCTTTTGGCATGCCGTAAACAATAGCTGAGTCACTAGATTCTGTGATAGCAATAGTTTGTTGTGCTCTTGACTTTAAATAATGTAATCCTAGTGCACCATCAGAACCCATCCCTGTCATTATAATAGTGTAGGCTTGGTAGTTGGTTAAGTTGGCCAGAGACTCTAACATTATGTCGACAGAGGGCCTATGTCCATTTCTAGTATCACTTTGGTCTAATTTAATCGCTAGAGATAAACCTACTTTTTGAACTTTTAAATGGTAATTACCTGGTGCAATATAAGCGACCCCTTTTCGAATAATCTCACCATTCTCTGCTTCTTTAACTTCAATATCTGATAGCACATTTAATCTTTTAGCTAAAGATTTAGTGAAGCCTGCTGGCATATGTTGAACGATGAGAATTGGAGCGGGAATATCTACTGGGAGTTTTGTAATAACTTGTTGTAAAGCTCTGGGACCTCCAGTAGATGTACCAATGGCAACAATTTTCTTTAAGTTTTTCTCTGTTAATAATCTTGATGGTGGCTCGTATGGAATTGTAGGGATATCTTCATATTCTAAATTATCTGTTTGAACCTCTTTTAAATTCGCTTTAAATGATTCATAAACTTTCTGTATAATTTCTTCCTGCTTAATATTAATATCTAATGATATCGACCCTGAAGGCTTCTCTATAAAGTCCACTGCCCCATATTCCATTGCTTTTATTGTACTCTCAGCACCGTCATGAGTAAGACTTGAAAGCATAACAACGGGCAATGGGTGCTCTTTCATTATATGTTGAAGGCATGTTAAGCCGTCCATCTTAGGCATTTCAATATCTAATGTAACTACATCTGGTTGTAATTGTTTGATTTTTTGTAAGCCGTCTTCTCCATTTCTTGCCGTTCCAAGAACCGTAAAACGTGTATCATGCTCAAGTATGTCTTTTATCATCTTTCTCATAAATGCCGAATCATCTATGACTAATACTCGGATATTGATCATGGCTATCTACCTTTCTAGCATGAAGCGTTTTAATTTAGATACAAACGGGAACTTAGTTTGTTTCTCTATGGAAATAGTATTTTGAACGTACTGATCAACTATATTATGAATCATACGGCTTACTTTAGAATGTTCATCATATGTAACAAATGGAATTTGTCTCGACACAGCCTTGGTTACAGTCCTATCATCAGGAAGAATACCTAATGGTTGTATCGACTTATTCAAAAATTGTTTCACCACATCTTGTAGTCTTTCCATCGTTTGTTCTCCTGCTTTTTGTGAATGAGCTCGATTCACTAATAGATAAATAGGCAAAGTTGTTTGCTTATTACTAATATGTTTTATCATCGCATATGCATCGGTTAGGGAGGTTGGCTCAGGAGTAGTTACTACAATACATTCGTTTGCTGCTAATATAAAATTTAAACTTTCATCGGTCACACCAGCGCCCATATCAAAGAAAATGTAATCATACCACTCAATGATTTCTTGAAGTTGACTAAAAAAGTATTCTGATTTCGATTCATTCAAATGAAATAGTTTCGAAAGACCTGACCCTGCCGCAATGTATGATAAGGAATTTGGACCAGTTTCAATTACATCGTAAATTGATAAGTGTTCCTCAAACATATCTACAATCGAATACTGCGGAGATAAGCCTAACAATATATCAATGTTTCCCATACCGATATCCAAGTCAAATATCAACACTTTCTTATTTTGTTTTGTAAGCGACAAAGCAAAATTTAAAGCGAAATTTGATTTCCCCACCCCACCTTTGCCACTAGCAATAGCAATCGTTTTAGCTTCTGAATGATTTTTTATACTATTCAACTTCTGCCTTAAATTATATGCTTGATCATTCATATGAGGGCTCACCAACTATCCTGTTTAAGATCTGATCAATTGATGCTTCTTTTATATCATCTGGTACGTTTTGCCCATTCGTCAAGTACGCCACACCTACTTTATGCTTAAGCACAAGTTCCAATATCCCTCCAAATTGAGCTGTTTCATCCACTTTAGTGAAAATTATTTTTTTTAATGGTACAGTTGAAAACTGTGAATAAATTTCTTCTAGATCCTGAACCTTAGAAGTTATTGATAATACAAGATAGGTTTCTAAATCCTCCGTAAAATCTACTACCTTCTGCAGTTCCCTCACATATTTTGGGTCTCTAAAGTTACGACCTGCTGTATCTACTAAAACGAGATCATAAGATTGGAAAGTTTCCCTGGCTTTTTTATAATCATCTAAGTTATAAGCTACTTCAATAGGGACATCCAAAATTTTGGCATATGTTTTCAGTTGATCTATGGCCGCAATCCGGAAAGTGTCTGTTGTTATAAAAGCTACTTTCTTATTATGTTTGAGAACAGCTTCCGCTGCAATTTTAGCTATAGTTGTCGTTTTACCTACACCAGTAGGACCAACAATATGAACAAATTGCTTTGAAAAATCAATCCCTCCAAGTGGAATGGATTGAAGATGATAATGCAATTCTTCACGAAGCCATTCAACTGCTCTCTGATCAGTCATCTCTTTCTGAGACAAATAATATTTTTCTACCAATGGGTCAATGAGCTCTTTAGAGGTTCGTTCTGATAATTCTTGGTTTAACAGTGTATCATAAAGTTTCTGCAATGGAGCAGGGTAAATTGTACTCTTCGTTGACTGATTCTCCAACAAAGTTCTGAGTTCTTGAATCTCTCTTTTGATATCATGGTTTTCTTTTTCATCAAAGTGCTGTTTATTTATATCTGACACTTGATCCTTATACGGTATGTTGCCTTGTACCTGGTTTGATTCATTACTTTGTTCTACTTTGGGTTGAGGGTCAAGGGCTGCAATCACTTGAATATTTGTTTTTCGAAATAAACCTAGAAAGCCTCCTTTTTGAACTTCCTTGGAATTTAAGATGACTGCATCCTTCCCTAATTCCTTTCGAACTTGACTCATGGCTTCGGGCATTGTTGGTGCTTCGAATTTTTTCACCTTCATGCTACATTCACCACCCCTACACTTTGGACTTCAACTGTTGGCTCTAACTCATTGTAAGATAAGACAACAACTTGAGGTAAGAAACGATCAAGCAATTGTTTTAGGTACATCCTAACAGCGGGGGAACATAAAACGATCGGGGTCTCCTCTTGTAAGGAGAGCTGTTCAACTTGCTGTGCAACAGATTGTACAATAGACTGCTGAGACTCTGGATCTAATGCTAAATAACTACCATGTTCAGTTTGTTGAACATGTTCAGCGATAGTCTTTTCAACCTTTCCTGACACGGTAATTACTTTAATAGAATCGTTTTCCTGTAAAAACTGATAAGTGATTTGTGTGGATAAAGACTGGCGCGCATATTCAGCAAGTAATTCAGTATCATTAGTCATCTTCCCAAAGTCAGCTAGCGTTTCAAATATAATGGGTAGATTCTTGATTGATATATTCTCTCTCAAAAGTTTGGATAGTACTTTTTGGATTTCTCCAACAGATAAAGGCTCTGGTGTGACTTCTTCTACTAAAATTGGATAAGATTCTTTCAAATGATCTATTAGTTGCTTCGTTTCTTGTCTCCCTAATAACATATGTGCATGTTGTTTAATTACTTCTGTTATATGTGTAGAGACAACAGATGGAGGATCTACCACGGTATATCCAAACATTTCGGCATCTTCTTTCGTCTCTTCTGTAATCCATTTTGCTGGTAGACCAAATGCAGGTTCCTGTGTGTCTATCCCTTCTACTGCATCATCTTCAACACCTGGACTCATTGCTAAGTAATGATCCAAAAGTAATTCACCTTTTGCGACCTCATTCCCTTTTACTTTTAATCGGTATTCATTGGGATTGAGTTGTATATTATCTCGAATTCGTACTGTGGGAATAACCAGCCCCAATTCAATTGCTAATTGTCTCCTTATCATGACGATTCGATCAAGTAAATCTCCTCCCTGACTTGCATCAGCAATCGGAATGAGAGCATAGCCAAATTCAAATTCTATCGGATCTGTACTAATTAAATTCACGACATTTTCTGGAGATTGCATTTCTGAACTTTCCTGTTCCTCTCCCTCATCTTCGTGAGGTACTTCTTGTTGTTCAGCAGTCCTTGAGAGATACCAGCCTCCAAACAACATAATCCCAGCTATAACGGTAGTAATAAGTATTGGAACAGGAGTTAAACCTAGCATAAAGATAGTTGCTCCTGCTATATAAAGAAGTTTAGGATACCGTAACATCTGGCCTGTTACGTCTGTCCCAAGATTGCCTTCTGAAGCTACACGAGTCACAGTAATACCAGTAGCCGTAGAAATAAGAAGGGCTGGTATTTGACTGACTAGCCCATCCCCGACGGTTAACCGCATGTATGTATCAATTGCTTCACTAAAGCCCATTCCTTTTTGAGTCATCCCAATAATGAGTCCAAATAATATATTAATAAGTACAATAATGATACCTGCAATGGCGTCACCTTTAACGAATTTACTGGCACCGTCCATAGCCCCATAGAAATCTGCTTCATTTTCAATTTTTTCTCTTCGTTGTTTTGCTTGTTGTTCAGAGATTAATCCAGCATTTAAATCTGCATCAATACTCATTTGCTTTCCTGGCATGGCATCTAATGTAAAACGCGCCGCTACTTCAGATACACGTTCAGCACCCTTTGTGATAACCAAGAATTGTATAATGACCAAGATGGAGAAGATTACAAACCCAACCAATGCACTATTTCCTGTAACAAATGTTCCGAATGTAGATACTACCCCACCCGCTTCTGCATTTGCGAGAATAGATCGAGTAGTAGAGACATTTAACCCTAACCTAAATAAAGTTAGAAGTAACAATAAGGAAGGAAAAATGGAAAACTCTAATGCTTCTGTTGTATTCATGGCCACTAATATCACCATTAGTGCGAGTGATATATTTATGAGTATAAAGACACTTAATAGTACAGGTGGCAGGGGAATAACTAGCATGACGATAATTAAAATAACTCCCACTAGTACCGATAAATCTCTTGCTGACATAGAATTCTCTCCCTATTACCTTAAGCTTTTTTTTGGATTCGGTAGACGTAAGCTAATATTTCTGCTACCGCTTGATAGAACTCTTCTCCAATGGCTTCATCAATTTCTGCAGTGTCGTACATGGCTCTTGCTAAAGGTCGATTTTCGACAGTTACGACATCATGTTGCTTAGCAATCTCCCGAATTTTCAAGGCTACATAATCGACTCCTTTAGCAACAACGTACGGTGCCTGTGCTTTTGATTCATCATACTTAATAGCAATTGCATAGTGTGTAGGATTTGTAATAACTACATCAGCCTCGGGCACTTCACTCATCATGCGTTGCTGGGACATTTGTCGTTGACGTTCTTTGATTTTAGATTTAATCTGTGGATCCCCTTCTATGTTCTTATGCTCATCCTTTACATCCTGTTTTGACATTCGAATGTTTTTTTCATGATCATAGCGTTGATATGTATAGTCTATAACAGAAAGTACGAGCAATAATAACGAAGCTGCCAGTCCCATTATGATAGTTGTTTGTCCAAAAAATGCTACTGCAGCTTCTAACCCTTTTTGAGACATCTCCATCATATCTTCCCGACGAAACCATAGAATTGAAAAGGTCACTGAGCCCACAAAGCCAATTTTCAACAACGACTTCACCAATTCAACTAATGCTCGAGCAGCGAATATTTTCTTTGCACCCTGTATGGGGTTTAATTTCTTCAAATCAATTTTTAAAGGCTCACCAGTAAACAACACTCCAATTTGCAAAAAGTTTGAAGCAACTCCAGCTAAAATCGCTATGCCCATAATAGGTGCTAAGGTGGTTGCCATTTCCATAGTTGATTCAAACATAATTTCATGAACAGTGTTTTGTGTTACCTCCCAGGTAATATACTCACTGAAGCTTTGTTCAAACAAAGTAGTAAAACGAGCTCTTAAGAAGCTACCAATTACAAAAAGGATTAAAAAAACTGCAAATAATAGAAGTGCTGTATTCACATCTTGACTCTTAGCTACTTGACCTTTTTTTCTGCTGTCTTCCCGCTTCTTAGGAGTAGCTTCTTCTGTTTTTTCTTGTGAAAAGAATTGTAAATCTAAACGAAGATGATTCATCAGGCACCTCCCATTATCCTCATTAGTCCTCTCATTGACATAAGCATCATTTCAAATATGTCTCTTACCAAAATCGTAAACATCCCAAATGAAATTAAAATAACAACAAAACTTACAAAGATCTTTAGTGGAAGACCAACTACAAACACGTTTAATTGTGGTACCGTCCTTGCCACTATTCCTAATGCGACGTCAACTAGAAATAAACAACCTACTATAGGAATTGCCATTTGAAAAGCTATGACGAACATCTGATTAAATGTATCAATTACAAAAGAAGCCATAGATTGATTTGAAAAGCCTACATCTAGACTTTCTATAGGTATAAGTTCGTAGCTGTAGAAGACTCCATCAATTAACATGTGATGTGCATTAACTGCCAACAAAAATAGTAATGTTACTGTATAAAGATATTGGCCAATTAGTGGGCTTTGAACTCCTGTTCTAGGGTCAATTACGTTTGCAATTGCAAAACCCATTTGAAAGTCAATAAAACCTCCGGCAATTTGGATGGCTGCTAATACGAGATATGCAATAAAACCAATTGCTAATCCAACCAGTGTCTCTTTAAGCAATAAGATGTAAAAGGTCCCATCAATTGTTATTTCTGGTATATCAATTGTGTAATACATAATCCATGCCAAGAAGAAGCTGAATCCTACTTTATGCTGTGTTGGGACATTTTTATAAGAAAAAATGGGTATGGTTACAAAAAAAGCAGTAACTCTAACAAAGATTAATAGAAAAGCTGGTAATTTATTTATGTCGATAAACTCTAGCATCTCTTACCCTACAAATTGATTCAGATTATTAAAGATACCTGCAGCAAACTCTACCATTTTCGATAACATCCACGGCCCAAAGAATACTAAGCCGCCCATAACAGCTACAATTTTAGGGATAAAGGCAAGCGTCTGTTCTTGTATTTGTGTCGTTGCCTGGAAGATGGATACAAGTAGCCCAACAGACAAAGCTAAAATTAGTAATGGACCTGTTACAATAAGCACTGTATAAATTCCTCGCTCTGCTAATGCAATTACAAACTGACTATTCATATAAGGGGCCTCCTTCCTAGAATTCTAAAATCCTTCAAGCAATGAATGAGAAATGAGGTACCAACCATCTACTAAAACGAAAAGCAAAATTTTAAAAGGTAAGGAAATCATGACCGGTGGTAACATCATCATACCCATTGACATGAGGACACTTGCCACTGCCATATCAATCACCAGAAATGGTATAAATATCATAAAACCCATTTGAAATGCTGTTTTCAATTCACTTATAGCAAAAGCTGGAACCAATGTTGTAATGGGAATCTCTTGGATCGTATCAGGTCTCTCCATCTCTGTATAATTCATAAAGAGAGCCAAATCCTTTTCCCTAGTATGAGTGGCCATGAATTCTTTCATAGGTTCACTTGCACGTTCGTATGCCTCATCCAATGTAATTTCTTCATTAAAAAGAGGTGTTAGAGCCTCTTCGTTAACTTCCTGAAATATAGGCCCCATGATAAAGAACGTAAGAAACAACGCTAAACCTATTAATACTTGATTAGGGGGCATTTGTTGTGTAGCAAGTGACGTTCTTACAAAAGATAATACAATTAGAATTCTAGTAAAAGATGTCATCAAGATTAATATACTAGGTGCTAGAGACAGTATCGTTAACAGAAGTAGAAGTTTAACAGATGTAGCAACATTGGTCGGATCTGAGTTGGAGAATACATCTATAAATTCATTCATCTGAATCCTCTTTCTGCTTTTGGTGCTGATCCATCACTTTCTTCCTTTTTTGCTTTAACGAATTCAGCTCAGATTGGAATAACTGTTGAAATTGTACAGATGAACTAGAGGACTGTTTACCCTCTTTTTCTGACTGTTGTTTCGTTTTCGGAATAACATTAGCAAGTATGGAACTTGGTGAATAACTCACTTGATCATTCTGTTGATGGAAAGCTTGAATCGTTTTTTCATCGGTGATTTCTGTTAAGAGTTCCACATTATCTCCTACTCCAACTGCGTAATATTGCTCTCCGATGCGCACCACTTGAAGCGATTTATTTTGACCTAAAGAAACGCCACCAATATTCTCAAGCGTTTTGACATTTTGAAATATTTTGTTTCGTTTATTTACAAATTTCAACAACCCATAGATAAGCGCTACAATAAATAAAACAGCAAATACAAGCTTAACGATTTGCCAACCTAAAGATGGACTGTCACTAGAACTCTGCTCAGGGGAAGGAGTTGATGGTTCCTCTTCCCCTTGTTCGTTTGGGTTATTGTTGTCTTGACATTTTTCAGGGTTATAGGCGCAATCAACACTTTTAGAACCTGCATGTATGTGTTCTAAAGGAACTATTGTTAGTGTGATACAAACTATTAAAACCCTGAGGATTGTTTGAAGCTTCATAATTCCCCTACTCTTATCCTAATGCTTTTTTGATTGCTTCTAATACACGATCGGCCTGGAATGGCTTAACTATAAAGTCCTTAGCTCCAGCTTGGATAGCATCAATAACCATTGCTTGTTGCCCCATTGCTGAACACATAATAATTTTTACATTAGGATCCATGCCTTTAATTTCTTTTAACGCTGTGATCCCATCCATTTCTGGCATTGTGATATCCATCGTGATCAAGTCAGGATTTAGTTCTTTATACTTCTCAATTGCTTGATTTCCATCTTGAGCTTCTCCTACAACTTCAAATCCATTTTTCGTTAGAATGTCTTTGATCATCATACGCATGAATGCTGCATCATCTACTATTAGAATTTTACTTGCCATGATAATTCCCCCTATATTGGTATTGATTTATTGGATTCGCTTTAAGCGATCTTTTTGACTTAATATGTCTGTTACTCGTACACCGAAGTTTTCATCAATAACTACAACTTCACCTTTAGCAATTGGTTTATCGTTTACTAGAATATCAACTGGTTCTCCAGCTAATTTGTCAAGCTCTACGACTGAACCTGAGGAAAGCTCTAAAATTTCTTTAATCGTTCGTTTGGTTCGTCCCAGCTCAACGGTAACTCGTAACGGAATATCCAATAGCATATCTAAATTGCGTTGTTCATTCTGTGGTAAATCTACTTGATCAAAGCTACTAAAAGCGGCTGATTGTATGGTTGACTCCGCACCACCTTGCATACCACCCAAGTATTGCGGTCCTTGTGTAGATTGTGGAGCTGATTGCCCTTGTGGTGAAGATTGGTATGTCGAATCGGTTTGAGATTGATTCCCTGCATTATTTTGCACTGGATTTGGATTACTGGACGTTTGGGAAATTTGCGATTCAGATTCTTTTGCCATTTCTGGTTGATCTAGTTGGTTTCCACCCTGCTCTTCTGGTGGGTTAAGTAATTGATCAACGAGTTGTTTTGCAAATTCAACAGGTAAAAGTTGCATAATGTTTGAATCGATTAAGTTTCCAACTTTAAGCTGGAAGGAAACCTTTACGAGTACATCCTTTTCAGGAATTGTTTCTGTACCTTCACCCTGTTGCACATCTAATAAATCAATGGTTGGTGGCGAGATATCTACTCGTTTATTAAACACTGTCGACATACTAGTTGCCGCAGAACCCATCATTTGATTCATAGCTTCTTGTACTGCACTTAAGTGAATATCGTTCATTTCTTCAGATGGAGCTGTGCCATCTCCACCTAACATTAAATCAGCGATAATTGCTGCATCTGTTTGCTTAATAACCAATAAATTCATACCAGAGAAGCCTTCTGTATATGTAACTTGAATTGCTACATTCGGTTGTGGAAACTCATCTGATAACTTATCTTGTTCAACCATTGAAATGGTTGGGGTAGTTATATCCACTTTATGATTTAACAAACTTGATAAAGCTGTTGCAGAACTACCAAACGAGATATTCCCAATTTCACCTAATGCATCTTGCTCTAATGTTGACAAGTAATCTTCCACAGGGGGTTGCTGGCCTGCTTGATTCTGTTCACTTGTATCTTCATCTGCTGTACCTTTCAACAACGCATCGATTTCATCCTGAGAAAGCATATCATCACTCATCATCATCGTCCCCCCCTTTGTATTCTTCTAGAACTTGGACAGCCACTTTCTTCTTCGATTCTCCAGGCTGCACAAGGAATTTCGTTTCATTATCTACTTTTAATGATAATGGGTCATCTATGTTTTGGTTTAACTGGATGACATCATCTGGAGCTAGTTGTAAGAATTGTTCTATGGTCATCGAGGATTCACCAAGAATAGTCTTCATCTCAACTTCAGCTTTTTGAATATTCTTCGTTAATGCTTCATACTCACCTGGCTCACGTTCTTTCGTTTCTGTTTGCATCCAATAATGAACGGATAGTTTTGGAATAATAGGCTCTAATACAACATGAGGTATACATATATTAATCATACCGCTAGAATCTCCTATCTCCGTGTTTAATGAAATGACAACTACCGTTTCATTCGGAGAAACCATTTGTAAAAATTGAGGGTTTACCTCAAACTCATCAAGCTCAGGGTCAATATCTACTACGGAACTCCAGGCTTCTTGTAAGTTATCAATCGTCTTTTCAAATAATTGTGACATGATTTTTGTTTCAATCTCTGTTAAGTTCTCAACTTTATTAACACTAACTCCTCTTCCTCCTAGGACACGATCAAGCATTGCATATGCAATATTTGGATTTGCTTCTAAGAGGATTCGACCATCTAAAGGTGCTACAGAAAAAATGTTTAGGATAGTCATCTTAGGTATCGATCGAATAAATTCTTCATATGGAATTTGATCCACAGAGGCTACCGAAATTTGTACATATGTTCGAAGCTGTGCAGAAAAAAACGTTGTTAACAATCTAGCAAAGTTTTCATGTATCCGCGATAGACTTCTAATTTGGTCTTTTGAAAAGCGGAGGGCACGCTTAAAATCGTACACCTTCACTTTTTGCTCTTTTTCTTCTTTTTTTAAATCATCTGCGTCCATTTCCCCAGTAGATAAAGCAGATAGTAAAGCATCGATTTCATTCTGGGAAAGAACCTCTTCAGCCAAAAAACGTCACCTCCATTCAGGCGTATCATATATTCATTACTGCAATACTTTCTTGATTGTGTAGACGTCCGTAACTTTTCCTTCTGCTAATAATTCGTTCAAACGTAACTTCAGCATGCTTTCCAGGTTAGCCACTCCTGATTTGAATTCATTCTCTTCCATCTTAGAAAGTTCTTTAATTAAAATATTTTTTAATTGGAAATCACGTTTCTGTAATTCCTCTTTGGCATCCTTGCCAGTAGTTACAATTCGAAATTGTATTCGAACAAAACGGTCATTTTTCAAATCAGTCGTTAGCTCTTCTGTCTCAAAGGAATTCTCAACGATTTGATCGATTGTAGGATTTGCATTCGCATCTTCTTTACCCGAAGTATTTAAAACCAATATAAGAGCTACAATACCAACTATCGTTATCACGACCAAGACAGTGACCATAGACTTAAATAACCTTGAACTCAAGAGGATCCCTCCTCATTATCATTTTGAACCCCTACTAATCCAATTTGTCGATAAAATTGTTTCACTTGCGAAATGACTTCTGCATCTGTTTCTTTTACAATAACTTTCTTCCCGTTATTTAATGTAATTGTGGTAGCAGGCAAACGTTGAACTTGCTCTATGTATATAGCATTCAATGTAAACCGGTCACCGTTTAACTTGGTTAATGCAATCATATGTAAAAGGAGAAAGAGAACAACATAAAAGTGATGTTCTCCATCCCCACACCCTCCTCTATATTAACGTTTTAGATTGACGAGCTCTTGGAGGATTTCGTCAGAAGTCGTAATAATACGAGTGTTAGCTTGGAAACCACGTTGAGCTGTAATCATTTCCGTGAACTCTCCACCTAGGTCAACGTTAGACATTTCGAGTGCGCCAGAGACCATTGTACCTCTACCGCCAGTACCTGGAGCTTCAAGATCAGGCGCGCCGTTATTGGCGTTATTTGTCATCCTGAACATATTAGAGCCTACTTTTTCTAAACCGGCTGGGTTTGCAAATTGAGCAAGTCCTACTGTTCCAGCTTCATCTGGGTTACCTGCATCATTTATATAAGAGACCGTACCATTTGATTGGACACTAAAACTTTTAGCATCTGATGGAATCGTAATATTATTTCCATCGGTGTCAGCTAAATATTGACCATTATTATTTACTATAGCTCCTGATTGATCTAAATAAAAATTACCTGACCTTGTGTAAAATGTTTCTGTTCCTTCTGTAACAGCGAACATACCATCACCTTCTATTGCAAGGTCTAAAGGACGATTGGTGGTTTGACGATTACCTTGAGTGTGGATATTGTCAATCGAACCTAGCTGAGAACCAAGCCCTACTTGTGAAGGGTTTTTACCCCCTAAGTTTCCAGCTGGCTCCTGAGCAGCACTTACGGTTTGACTCATCATATCTTGAAACGTTACTCGTCCTTTTTTATAGCCAGATGTATTCACATTGGCAATGTTGTTACCAATCACATCTAATTTTTGTTGCATACCCTTCATTCCGGAAATACCTGCATACATTGAACGTAACATAAGGTTATTCAATCCTTTCAAATTGTAATAATAGAGCTGCTTCAATCAGTCCGCAGCTTGTAGGCCTCCCGTAGGTCCAGCCTGATCTTCCATTAAAATTGTTCCATTTATATTCGTAAATATTTGCGATGCGGCTTCATTGCGATCCATTGCTGTAATGACAGTATCATTTTTGGCGCTCACTACTAATGCTGCATCTTTAGTTACTACTAATGACTCTGTTACTCCTTTTGCTTTCGCTTCCTTTACTTTTGATGAAATTGTTTCCCATACATGATCTTGTATGTGAATGTTTCGTTCTTGTAACCTTGTCCGCGCATGCTTGCTAATTGTTAAACTTTCAACTTCTTTTTGAAGAACTTGTTGAAAAGACGCAGAATTACTTGAGGAAACATTCGTATTCTTTGTTTTTGGAAGCTGTAAGGGTTGGTGCTGTAACTGATGGATTCTTGGATCCATGATACCCCTTCTTTCTTATTCACTCGCCTCAAGGCTAACTCTAGTGATAGCATTCGTACTAATTCGATCACCATTCGCTAATTCAAGCTCAATCTTCTCTCCTTTTTTAGAGACGGCTGCTACCTCACTGGTTTCACTTCCTGTTGTCCCATTTTCATTTGAGAATTCATAGGAAACTTGTTTGCCTATCATATTGCTATACTTAACAACAGGTGCTTCGGATTGAGCTTCTGTAAGTTTTTGAATAGCATCAGACATGTTCGTCATTTGTTCTAATGTTGAAAAGCTTGTCATTTGAGAAATAAACTCTTTATCTTTCATTGGACTAGTAGGATCTTGGTTTTGAAGCTGAGTCATCAAAATCTTAAGAAAATCATCTTTTCCAAGTGTAGCACTCTTCGATTCTTGGGACTTGGTTTGGTTTTGGGTTTGTGTTTGTAAATATAATGAGGGATCAATACTAGGCATTGCATTCACCTACACTTTCTCATTCATTAATAAGTCATGGAAACTCATATTCTCTGAGTCTTCTTCATGCTCCTCCTCAGTCTCAAAAGCAGACTGGAAGTTTTCAGATTGTTCCTCTTCTTTATCAGCTTGTTCCTTATCTAGTAAATGGCTTTCTTGGGTAGAAGTTAATTGGTCATGCTTCTCAATTTGTACTTGGCTAGGTGAGAACATGTGACGAAGCTGTTGAAGATTTCCTTCTAGCATTTCTTTTGCTGCCTGTGAAGTCACCATAATTTTCACCATCATCTCGCCATTTTGTTGAGTCATCTTCACCATCATATCTCCCAATTGAGATGGATTTAACTTAATAGATAGTTGAGAACTCCCTTTATGAATGGAAAACTTACTGCGATTCATGACCTTTTGAAACTCTTCTACTAGTTGTTTCTGCATATTCTCATTAGACTGAGATCCATTTAACTTAATAACCATTTGTTCTTGTTTAGACATTGGAACCATATCAGAAGAGCTAAATTGTGGTGGAGATGCTTTTACATTTTGTTGTTCTTGTTGTGTTACTTTTGAGCCTTCTGTATTCATTCGTTGCCATGCGCTTCTAATCCAATTTGCAAACTCGTTTCGTGTTACCGTAGCGTTTTGACCATATTGATTCTGATTTGCTAAGGAACTACGTTTCCTAAGATTAGATAATGCTTGCTGCCATGACTCCAGTGCCTTACTTGAAACACCTTCTTGCTTTAGTTGCTGCACCATTAGATTGGAAGCTTGTGTTTGAGATTTGTCTAATTGTATCCATTGTTTTGCTATTTCAAAGAGTTTCTTCTCTAGTGTAGTCATTTGACTTTTAGTTAGTTGCGCTTCCTGATCAAGCTTTTGAAGGGTTGTGGTTAATTCCTGAACTAGTTTGTCCATAGCTTTGTTCGATCCCGATTTAATAGGAGACGTAACATTAGATTGCAGCGTATCTAAATGATTTAGTAAACTATTTGCAATCTGGGTATTACCCTTCATTGATTGTTGTTGTATTTGGTTAATTTGAGCTTCAATAACAGAACCTTTTTGCGTTTCCCCATAAGTAGGATTAGCTTGGAACCAGGATTGAACTGTTATCAATTGGATAGTAGCATTGCTAGATTCACTCGAGTCCATTGCATTAATGATAGAAAGAATAGATTGGTTATTTTCAAACATACCCACAATTTCTTCTTGTTGTTGGTTAGAAAGTGTTGACCATATTTCACTATTTTTTAAATTTGAAAGCATACTTACGTTTAACATTTGATCTTCTTTGGGTATGGTAGATAAGAATTGTTTTACATTATTTAATAACGACTTTACCTTTTCTGAAAATGGAGTAGATGAAACTAGCTCTGAAAGCCCCTTTTGTAATTCTGACTTTGAATCACTATTCTTCAATACTGCTTGAATTGCCGTGCTAAAACTCTTACTAGAATCACTCTTGACGGATTGATTAATAACTTGTTTTAGCGGGCTTTTTGATTGACTGATTACTTGAGACAACATCATTACGTTATTACTCATATTTTTCACCCCCTTTCAAAGGATAATGGAATACTCTGATTAAGGTGCACCACTATTAACTAATGCATTTGTGAATGAAGCAGCCTGTTCAGGGCTCATGTTAGCGAAAATGTTTCCCCGCTCTTCATCTGGTATTTCCTGTAGTATAGAAACAGCAGTGGACTGATCTAGTTGTGCAATAATTGGGGCTGCTTTTTCGGCATCCATCTCTTTAAATGAAGAGGACATATTTTTCATTATTTCGGCTCGTTGTTTATCTGACTTTGATTTTTCATTTAATTGGTTCGTTAGCTCTTCAATTTGTTGGTTAAGCTCTTCAATAGTTTGGTCTTTCTGTGTAATAGTCCCTTGTAACTGTTGAATTTGGGCTTTTTGATCTTGAACAGTTGCTTGCAGCTCAGCAGATTGTGGTTCTTGCTTTTCTTGAGTTTGTTCAGAAGACACCATCGATGAGATTACTGGAATCTTTCCACCATACTCTTGAACCTTTTGAAACACATTCACACCACCTATAGTCATAACTATCAAAGCGAAGGTAATCGCAAACAATAATGGAATAAGGATAACGAACACGAACCACTGGAATTTATTTGTTTTTTTTGTTTCTACTTGGTTGTATTCCTGTTGTGCCATTAAACTCACCTATTCCCTTGACTTATAAACTGTTGCATAGATAACTCATCCATGTGTTTCTTTTCATTTTCCATTAGTAAAGAATGAAGATTATGCTCTTTTCTATCAATGATTTTTTCATATTTCTTCATTTCTACATGAGCACTCGTTAATTCTTCTTGTTTGGTCTCCATTTGATTTCGAGCTTTTTGAACGGAAGACTGCATTTGAGAAATCTGTTTATCTAGTTGTTCTATATAATTAAACGTCATATGTAGATCAGTAACTTGAGTATTATGCTGTAATTGATGATGGTAATATTCCTCAGCTTGTTCCTTCTTCTTTAAAAGCTCATACATTTTGGTTGCAACTTGTTCAAACTCTTCTACTGATTCCTGGTACACTTTGTGAGCTACGTTTTTATCTGTTTCTTTAATTTGGAGTAACTTATGAAACGTTGCAATGTCCGCCACTATTCATCACTCCCCTCGACCTACTAGCTTCAGTAATTGACTTACTGCCTCGTCATGTTTAACTTCTTCCTCTGTTCCCTGTTTCAAGAATGAAATAATACTTGGGTGATACTGTATTGCTTGGTCTACATCTCTGGATGTGCCTTTCTTGTATGCACCAATTTGAATGAGCTCCTGATTTTCCTCATAAGTCGCTAGCATAGACCTTAGTTCATTTGCTGCTTCTTGATGTTGTGTGGATGTAATTTGCTTCATAACACGACTGATTGATTTCAGAATATTTACTGCTGGAAACTGCCCTTGCTCTGCAAGTTTTCGATCTAAAACAAAATGTCCATCTAATATCCCTCTAACTGTATCTGATATTGGTTCATTCAAATCGTCACCATCCACAAGAACTGTATAAAATGCTGTAATAGTTCCTAAATGATTAGTGCCTGTACGTTCTAATAACTTAGGTAAAATTGCAAATACACTTGGCGTGTACCCTTTGGTTGTTGGTGGCTCACCAGTAGCCAGTCCCACTTCTCTTTGTGCCATGGCTACCCTTGTAACAGAATCCATCATTAAATTTACATTAAAGCCAAGATCTCGAAAGTATTCACTAATCGCCGTGGCAGTATAGGCTCCCTTTATGCGCATTAGAGCAGGTTGGTCTGAAGTAGCAACTACCACAATCGATTTCTTTAACCCCTCAGGACCTAAGTCTTTCTCGATAAATTCCTTTACTTCTCGACCACGTTCACCAATTAACGCAATCACATTAATATCTGCACCACTGTTACGTGCAATCATCCCCATTAACGTACTCTTCCCAACACCACTACCAGCAAAAATACCTATTCGTTGACCTTTCCCAACAGTTAAAAGAGTATCAATTAATCGTACACCTACTTGAATTGGCTCATGAATCCTAGGTCTAGACAATGGGTTAGGGGGCGATTGATCAGTAGGATACATTTCAAGTCCTTTCGGTAATTGCATGTCTTCATACAAAGGACGTCCTAATGAATCAATTACTTGTCCAATTATCCCTCTTCCTATTTTGATTTGTAATGGGTCACCAGTAGATTCGACTAGACATCCAGGAGCTATGTCTGTTATTTCGGAATACGGCATAAGGAGAACATTCTCGTTGTGAAACCCAACGACTTCAGCTAAAATTTGTTGCCCTTTTTTGGGACTAGAATGAATAATACATACTTCTCCAACACTTGCTTCTGGACCTTTGGATTCAATCATAAGCCCTACAACTCTATGAATTTTCCCGTACCTTTTAAAGGTATCAAGATGAGGAATTTCTTCAGTAAGTTGATTCATTCTCACTGGCTTTGGCCTCCTCTAATAATTCAAGCAATTTCGTCCGCAGTTCTTGTAATTGACTGTCGATACTAGCATCTACTCTGCCAAATGGTGATTCAGCATAGCATTGATAAGAAGTTAAATTATGCTTCGGATAAATAGACAAGTCCGCCTGATTGTCTACAACCATTTGTAATTCTGTTTTTTGTGACAGGACTTGTTCATATTGATCAGGATGTACATAAATGGATAATTGGCCTTGTTCTTTCACTTCTTCTATAAGAGAACGTACAATTTCTACAAATTGATAAGGTTCCTCATGTAATTTCTTGTTTAAAATCTTAGAGGCAGAAGCAATTCCTAATTGAAGTATTGTTTCTTCACTTTCTTCCACTCGATGCTTATAATCTTGCTCTGCACGAGCTGTTATAGACTGCGCATGTTGAATAAGAGATTCATATTCCGATTCTGCTTCCACTTTACCTTCTGCAAATCCATCTTTATAAGCATCTTCTTTTACTTGCTTAATCAACTCTTGCTTTTCTTGTTCCCAGTTACTTTTTTGTTGCTCGATATCCGTCTGCGCTTCTGCAATCAGTTGTTGTGCTCTCTCTTCAGCTTGTTTTAACGTTTCTTCTGCTTGAAGAAATGTTTCTTCTGCTTGTTGCTTAACCTGATCAGCATGTTCTTGTGTTACTTCAACCTCATCATTAGTTGTAATAGTTTGGCTTGGAGGTTGAGTGTTGATTGGCTTTAATCCAATTACCTTTTTCGAGTTAGACAATAATATCGTCACCCCCGCCTCGAGCAATTACAATTTCACCAACATCTTCTAATCTTCGTATGACAGCAACTATCCTAGACTGGCTTTCTTCCACATCTTTGAGTCTCACAGGACCCATATACTCCATCTCTTCTTTAAATGTTTCCGCCATTCGATTAGACATATTATTGAATACTACTTCTTTGACTTCTTCACTAGCTACTTTTAGGGATAACATAAGATCTTCATTTTCAACTTCTCTGATAACACGCTGAATTGCGCGATTATCTAAAGTAACAATATCTTCAAATACAAACATGCGCTTTTTAATTTCTTCTGCCAGTTCTGGGTCTTGGATTTCTAAAGAATCTAATATTGTTCTTTCAGTGCTTCGGTCTACTCCATTCAGTACCTCCACAACCGCTTCAATACCACCAGTTTGTGTGTAGTCTTGAGTGACTGTTGTAGATAGTTTTCGTTCCAAAATTTGTTCAACTTCACTAATGACTTCTGGCGATGTGGAATCCATAATAGCAATTCTTTTCGCAATGTCAGCCTGCATTTCTTGTGGTAGCTCTGATAGAATTTGAGCTGATTGCTCAGAGTCTAAATAAGAAAGGACTAATGCAATAGTCTGTGGATGTTCATTTTGAATAAAGTTTAGGATTTGTGCTGGATCAGCTTTTCGAGCAAAATCAAATGGTCTTACTTGTAACGAGGACGTCAGTCTATTGATTAGATTGGAAGCCTCAGATTCTCCTAAAGCTTTTTCAAGCACTGTTTTCGCATAGCCAATTCCACCTTGTGAAATGTAATCTTGCGCTAATGCTATCTGATGAAATTGATCTAAAATTTGCTCTTTTTGTTCTGGTTCTACTTTTTTAACGGATGATATTTCTAAAGTAAGTTTTTCTATTTCTTCTTCTGTTAGGTGTTTGTATACTTGTGCTGATACATCAGGCCCAAGAGATATGAGTAACACAGCAGCCTTCTGCTTGCCTGTAATCTCATTCTTCTGCTTCGCCATAAACGCTTCCTCCTAGTCTTCTGCAATCCACGATCTAAGAAGTTTTGCAAAATCTTCCGGTTTATCCTTAGCCATACGTTCTAGTTGCTTTCGACGTAAAGATGCTTCGGTTTCTTGTTCCTCCTCAATATCAGGTATTGATACTGGTGTTTCTTCCACATATTCTTCCTTCACAGCTTTCTTCTTGTTCCCCTTCACTAACATCCAAATTAACGTAGCAATGATAACTAGGAGAACTCCCCCAACAGCATATAGCCATGTAGGAATAACTGGTGTAGATGGACCTTCAAATTGAGGTTGTCCATTAAATTCTTCAAAGACAACAGAAATCTTGTTAGATGGTTCTATCTCTCCATATTCTTCAGAAACAGATGTTTGCACTATAGAACTCAAGATAGACGTAACACTCTCAGTTACAGTATTTTGTTCTTGTGTACTCAATGTTTCTGCAGTTTCTGCGTTTTCCGTTTGTGCTTTACTATTATCAACGGCTACTTGAATGCCTAAATCTCGAAGCTTGTAAGGACTTTCCACAATATTACGTTGAATACGGTTATATTCATTGTTAATCGTTTCTTTCATCATTTCATAATCGCCGTCACCTTCACCGTCAGCTGTATCATAGTTCGGTACATCTTCTTCCCCTGTTCCAGGTGTACCCCCTACTGGTGGATTTCCTGTATAGGTTTCTGTGATTCTCTCAACACTGACTGGTAATCCTTCTTCACCGTCAGCTGAGCTTGGCTGTACGAGGTTTTCGGTGCGGTTTTCTTTTGTAAAATCTACATCGGCAGTTACAGATACCACGACTTTATCTCTACCTATCATCATCCCTAGCATTTTTTGTACACGTTGTTGAATATCTCGTTCTATATCTTTCTTTATCCCTTGTTGATATTCGTACGTATTACCTGATGCCATATTTCCTTCATTTTCTAAGTCGTAATATGTAAAGGATTGATCTGTAATGACGATATTATCTGTAGAAAGGTTCGGCACTGATTTTGAAACTAAGTTATATAAGGATTTAACTTTACTCTGATCTATTTGGTAGCCACCTTCTCTTTGGATAACTACTGATGCAGAGGCTTGTTGCTGCTGTTCTCCTACAAAAACAGATTCTTTAGGTTTATTAATCATTACTTTTGCATCTCGGATACCATCAATACTTGAAATTAACGTTGATAATTCTGTTTGCATCGCATCTAATTTAATGACATCAAATTCATTGTCTGTCATTCCCCACGATGTATTAGCACTAAAAAAGGAGTAGTCAATGTTTCCGCTATTTGGTAGTCCTTGTGCTGCTAAATCAACTAATAAAGAATCCACTTGTTCTTGTGGAACTAGTACACTTTGTCCTCCACTAGATATTTCATACTTAATGTTCCTCGTGTCGAGTTCTTCTTTAATTTGACCTACCTCTTGCAGTGATAGATTACTATATAGAGGTACCATTTTGGTATTGGAAGCAAACGCACTCACTCCAATTATTAAAACAAACAAACCAATAATTGCACCAATCATGACACTTTTTTGAGCGAGAGTACGGCTTTGCCAAAATGTAGTTACCTTTTCTCTATAAAGTTGTAGCTTTTCTCTCATAATAGCCCCCGTCGTCAAAAACGTTCTTAATCATGCCTTTAAGACATGATCATACTTGCATTCTTGATATTTCTTTATATGCATCGATGACCTTCCCCTGTACCTGAACAGCTGTTTGTAAAGTTACACTAGATTTCTGAGCTGTAACCATTACTTCATGGAGGTTATCAACGTCACCTTTTGCGAGTTTTTCTGTCATTTGGTTCGATGTTACTGATGCTTTATTAACATTGTTGATTGCATTTTTCAGGCTATCAGCAAATGCTGATTGCACTTCAGCTGGAGATGCTTTTGTTTTGGTTGCTTCTGTTTGTGGTTGTAGTTGTTGTAGGGAAGAAATCGAGGCTCCCATATTGTTCATGTCTAATCCCCCTCTTATTATCTACCAATTTCCAATGCTTTCATAAGCATGCTTTTATTAGCATTCATTGCCGTTACATTTGCTTCATATGATCGAGTAGCACTCATTAGATCAACCATTTCTTTTAGTGGATCAACATTTGGCATAGCTACATATCCCTCGTCATTTGCATCTGGATGATTAGGATTGTACATCATCTTGAAAGGTTCTGGGTCTTCTTTAATATCAGTAACTTCAACACCCTGTGCTGTATTAGATGAGGAACCCATCGCACTTTGTAAATGAGACTGAAATGATTGACCATTCGGTTGGAATGTTACTGTCTTTCTTCGATAAGGTTGCCATTGACCATCCTCGGTCTGGGAGGCTCTAGTTGTTTCGGCATTTGCCAGATTGGAAGATACAACATCCATTCTTAAGCGTTGCGCTGTAAGTGCACTGGCACTTGCATTTAGTCCATTAAATATCCCCATTATTATTGACCACCTTTCAGAACGCTTTGAAGGCTTCTGAACTTACCATTCAGCCGATCTACTAAAGCTTGATAATAGATTTGATTTTTCGCTAAGTCTGACATTTCTTTATCCATATCAACGTTATTACCATTGTGGTTATAAGACGTATTTGAATTTGTTACTACTTTATAGGATTTACCCTCAGAGCTGCTAAAAGGTATGTGTTTTTCATTGGTGCGTTTCGTTTGTATGGAGCTGTTTACTTCACTTGCTAAAACATCCTTAAAAACCACATTTTTTGACTTAAAATTAGGGGTATCGACATTTGCTATGTTATTGGTAATTGTTTGATTCTTTTTTGATGCGTAGTTCATGGAGTTTTCTAACGCTTGAAATGTGCTCCCAAAGAGTTTCATTTTCCCCCTCCTTTTTAACCAAATTATTAAGTAGTGAGACCTAGTTTCTACGGTAATTGTAAGAAATACAAGACTGAATGTCTATGAGATTAATTCCCTATTTAACCTATATTTCTACAAATTTCTTGTAAATACTAGACTATTTACCTACATACAAACCTTGACGTCAAGTGAGATTTTACGACAATTTTCGCATTCCGGTTACATTTTTCCAACTAGGTATTATTATGACACATATGGCATCTAAAAGAAATGTACTATGTGTAAAGATTTTTTTAAGACCCCCAAAAAAAATATCCCTTCTCGAATGGAGAAGGGATATTTTTCCTCATATCTAGTTCAAACGCATGTTTTGTAATTCGTGTAGAAATTTGTCGTTTAATACCTTAATATACGTTCCTTTCATTCCAAGAGAACGTGATTCGATAACACCAGCACTTTCTAATTTACGCAATGCATTCACAATTACTGAACGTGTAATACCTACACGGTCCGCTATCTTACTTGCAACTAGCAAACCTTCATTGCCTTCAAGTTCTTCAAAAATATGCTCAATTGCTTCTAATTCACTATAAGATAAGGAACTAATAGCCATTTGTACTACAGCTTTACTACGTGCCTCTAACTCGATTTCTTCTGCTTTTTCATGAAGAATTTCCATACCCACCACTGTGGCTCCGTATTCTGCAAGTAATAAGTCATCCTCGTTAAAGCTTTCTGTTATACGACTTAAGATTAACGTTCCTAAACGTTCTCCACCACCGATTATAGGGACAATCGTGGTTAATCCGTTCTTAAACAAATCACGGTTCTCCACTGGAAACGCAGTGAATTCGCTATTAATATCAATATTGGACGTTGTTTCTTTAATGTTAAATAAATTTTGAGTGTATTCTTCAGGGAATTGGCGTTGCTCTAGCATATTCTTCATACGTTCATTTTCAATTTCCTGCTTAATTGCAAAACCTAATAACTTACCTCTACGACTTAAGATAAATGTATTTGCACCAATCGTATCCCTTAGTGTTTCTGACATATCATTAAAATTCACTGATTTGCCTGTTGTTGTTTGTAGCATCGCATTAATATTACGTGCTCGCTCTAATAATTTCATAGTGATCCTCCTGTTCTGACTTAGCTATAGAATAAATTGACTTAAATCTTTATTTTTCGCAATCGAAGCTAATTTGTCGTCTACATAGGTTTTAGTGATTTCAATTGTTTCCATATTGACATCAGGTGCTTCAAAAGATAAGTCTTCTAATAGCTTTTCTAAAATGGTGTGTAAACGACGAGCTCCTATGTTATCTGTATCCTGATTTACTTCAAACGCTACTTCTGCAAGTCTAGTTACAGCTTCGTCAGAAAATTCAACATTTATACCTTCAGTTTCTAGAAGTGCTTTATATTGCTTTAACAAAGCATTAGAAGGTTCCGTTAAGATATTGACAAAGTCTTGTACCGTTAGTTTCTCTAATTCTACGCGAATAGGAAAACGACCCTGAAGCTCAGGTATAAGGTCTGATGGCTTTGACATATGAAATGCCCCAGCAGCAAAGAAGAGAATATGGTCTGTTTTTACTGGTCCATACTTAGTTGTGACTGTAGAACCTTCTACAATCGGAAGTATATCACGTTGAACCCCTTCACGAGATACATTAGCCGATTGTTCACTTTGACCAGCTACCTTATCAATCTCATCAATGAAAATCATGCCAGATTGCTCTACTTTCGTCACAGCTTCTTGAGAAACCTCATCCATATCAATCAGTTTTTGTGCCTCGGATTGAGTAAGTACTTTACGAGCTTCAGCAACAGTCAAACGACGCTTCTTTGTCTTCTTGGGCATGAATTGACTAAATGCATCTTGCATGTTCATCCCCATCTGTTCCATACCCGAGCCTTGTAACATATCAAACATAGAAGGTTGTTGTTCATCTAGTTCAACTGTAACCATATGATCCTCAAGTTCCCCCATAGCAAGTTGCTGTGCTCTACGTTTTCGTTTTTGCTCAATATCTTGCTCTTCTTGGGTTGTTTCTTGTTGATTTTGATCTTGTTGCTGATTGAAGAACATTTCTAATGGGTTTTTAAAATTGTTTTGTTTTTTCTTTTCCGGAACCAATAACTCTACTATTCGTTGGTTAGCCATCTCTTCAGCACGATCTTTCACACCTTCCATTTTCTCTTCTTTCACCATTCGTACTGAAGTTTCCATTAAATCACGAATCATTGATTCTACATCTCGGCCAACATAGCCTACTTCCGTAAACTTTGTTGCTTCTACTTTTATAAAAGGTGCTCCTACTAGCTTAGCTAAACGGCGAGCAATTTCTGTTTTCCCTACTCCTGTAGGGCCAATCATTAATATGTTTTTAGGGACAATTTCTTCCTTAAGTTTATCATCAAGTTGCATACGTCGATAACGGTTACGTAAAGCAATCGATACTGATTTCTTGGCATTATTTTGGCCAATTATATATTGATCAAGTTTTTCCACGATTTGACGTGGAGTAAGATTATCAGACATATTTACGTCCTCCTTTACTCACCTAACACTTCTAATACAATCTCATTGTTTGTATAAACACAAATCTCACCTGCAACTTCTAATGCTGCCTGTGCAATTTCACCTGCTGTTTTGTGATCAGCATATCTCTTCAATGCTCTTCCAGCACTTAAAGCGTAATGCCCACCAGAACCTATTGCCAGTATATCGTCATCCGGCTCAATAACTTCACCAGTTCCAGAAACTAACAGCATCGTATCTTTATTCATCACAATAAGCATAGCCTCTAATTTTCGAAGCACTTTATCACTTCGCCACTCTTTAGCCAGTTCCACTGCAGCTCTTTGCAAATTGCCATCAAATGCTTCTAGCTTTGCTTCAAATTTTTCAAATAGTGTAAAGGCATCTGCAACAGAACCAGCAAAACCAGCCAAAACTTGCCCTTTGTATAATGTACGAACTTTTTTTGCTTTATGTTTCATTACCACCGCATTACCAAATGTAACTTGACCATCACCACTCATAGCACTTTGGCCATTATGTCTGACGGCAAAAATAGTTGTAGCATGAAATTGTTGTTCCAACCTATCCACCTCTTCCCATTCGTTTATCACCTTAAGCTCTTGGATGACTATTATTATATATTTTACGCAAATGGTCTTTTGTTACATGAGTGTAAATTTGTGTAGAGGACAAATGTTCATGACCTAATAATTCTTGTACAGACCGTAAATCTGCCCCTTCATTTAACATGTGAGTTGCAAAGGTATGCCTCAACTTATGAGGATGTACATGAATAGTTAAAGCTGCTTTTTGAACCATTTGATCCAAAACTTTCCTCAACCCTCTATCCGTAAGAGGAGTGCCTTTTGCATTTAAAAAAACGTATTGGGTAGTTTGATTTGATTTTGTTAATAGTTGGCTCCTACCATTAGAAATATAATCTGATAATGCGCTCTGAGCAAAGCTACCAAATGGTACGTACCGCTCTTTTCTACCCTTCCCTTTTACTAGAAGTGTACCTAAAGAAAAGTCAATGTCTTCTATGCTCAGTTTTACACATTCACTCACACGCATGCCAGTTGCATATAGTAATTCTAATATCGCTTGGTTCCGTTTCCCGAGAGGAGTTTTTAAATCACTTACGTGAAAAAGCTTTTCCAGTTCTTCTTCATATAAAAACTCAGGAATTGGTTTGTTCATTTTCGGTAAGGAAATATTTAAAAAGGGGTTAAACTCTATTTTACCTTCTCTTTCTAGAAATCGATAAAACATTCGTAAACTCGATAGCTTCCGTGACACTGATCTTCTAGACATTTGTTTATCGTATAAATCAGTTAAAAAAATACGAATCACAGCATAATCCACATCTAATAAAGAAGTGATAGCCTCTTTATTTAGAAATTGCAGAAATGAATCCAAATCGTATTCGTAAAATTGAATGGTATTAGCGGAAGCATTTTTTTCAATTTGTAAGTATTCAATGAATGCCTTTCTTTCCTCTTGAATTTCCATTCCATCACCCCACATAAGGCGTTTAAATAGTAACACAGTTCTATACCTTATGCAATAAACTTTACTAAATTGTAACAAAATTCTGAATTGTTATCAATTTAATTCAATTTACTAACTTTTATCAGTCTAGACCATTGAATGGATATTATTCAAATTTCTGTCAAGCACTTTTCCTTACCACTCGTAGATTATAGCTTTAGTGAGAAATAGGTGTCAAATAAAGTTTTATATTCATTCGTAATCTTTACAAAAACTTATTAGAATTATAAAAATATATATACTTTAATACCTTGGAATTTATCATGTATTAATAGTTACTTTATTACAATTTAGACGTTTGAAATAGCTTCTTCCATATTCCAGAATAGCCCCATTATGTTGAAGACTTGAAGTTGAGATAATTTGGGGATGATAGATGTTTCCGTTGCTTTAAATGGAATAAAGGTGGCCGTGGAACAACTCGCGTCCTGCCGGCGAGCTGCCAAGCCTCCTCAAGCCCAAAAGCGGGGCTTTGCGGGGTCTTGCCTACATCTTTCTCCGGCGGGAGTCTCGTCGTTCCACGGCCACCTTTACTGTTGTTGGGATGAACGGAAACATGGCCAGATTAGAGTGGGACTGCTTCGGAATCATGGTATTCACGAAGCGAGGAATGAATTATGACACAAGGTGATGCTATGCGGACATATAGTCTCTTATCCTTCGATTTAAAGGCTATTTTGCATTCGTAACGGACATACAGTACGCTATTAAGCCAAAATCACCTTAATATAGTGTGTTTTTTCACAAATAAGGTATCATATGTCCGTTAGCCTCTCCAAAATAAGTTTTTTACAGTAAATAAGAGCATATATGTCCGTTAGAAGATGTCCAACGTATTTCCGAGAGTCCTATCGTAACATTTCAGCAGGGATGGGTGGGAAACGGGGAGACTCGGGAGAAAGAGGTCGGCGATATCCCCTGAGGGTGCATTTCCCCGAAGGTAGCTTGAGAAGGGGAGGTTCGACTAAAACCGTCACATCGTGTGACAACGTCGAACGACCCTACGTCGTGTAGGGCCCCCCGCAGGACGCGAGCCGTTTCCCACCCATCCCTAACCCTTTTTATGTATCGGACTTACTCCTTCCCAATAAGCATCTCGAAAACTATGTCTTCCATATTATGCCCTCTTATCATGAATAACAGTTACTTTTTATTTACTAATTAACAAAAATACGTACAAATTATACTAAGTCCAAAATAAAAAACCTGGCTTCCAATGGTAAGGGAAGCCAGGTTGGTTCTTTTTTATTGTTGTGTTTCTTCCTTGTAGTTACAAGATGTACATTGGACTTGTGTACCTTTTTTAGCTTTCTTCTCCACCAATAAGGATTCACATTTAGGACAAGGGCGACTAATAGGTTTATCCCAAGAAATAAAGTCACACTCCGGAAAACGATCACATCCGTAAAAGGTACGACGTTTTTTACTTTTTCGTTCAACTACGTTACCTTCTTTACATTTAGGGCATTTTACACCAATCTCTTTTAGAATAGGCTTGGTGTTTCGACAGTCAGGGAAGTTTGAGCATGCCAAGAATTTTCCGTAACGTCCCATTTTGTACACCATTTCATGTCCGCACTCTTCGCATGTGACACCAGCGGGTTCATCTTTAATCTCGACTTCTTCCATTTCTTTTTCAGCCTTTTCTAGTCGCTTTTCGAAGTCTTGATAAAAATCATCGATAACTTGTATCCACTGTTTTTTCCCTTCTTCAACTGCGTCCAAGTTTCCTTCCATCTCAACTGTGAAGTCCACATTAATAATTTCAGGAAAATACTCTCTTAATAATTCAACTACGATTTCACCTAACTCAGTTGGTACAAATCGTTTATTATCCAAGCTTACATATCCACGTCTTTGAATAGTATCTAATGTGGGAGCATAAGTAGATGGACGTCCGATGCCCATTTCCTCCAACGTTCTAACTAGACGAGCTTCTGTATATCTTGGTGGTGGCTGAGTGAAGTGTTGGTTTGGTTCGATTTTGGAAGCCTTAACAGTCATACCCTCTTCTAGCTCAGGTAAGTACTTATCTTCTTCCTTTTTATTATCATCGCTTCCTTCAACGTAGACCTTCATAAAACCTTTGAATTTCACTTTAGATCCAGTAGCTCTAAATTCAACATCTTCATTTAATAAATGAGCAGTTATTGTGTCCATCACGGCAGGTGCCATTTGACTTGCAACAAAACGCTCCCAAATTAACTTATATAAACGAAATTGATCTCTTGATAAGAATTCTTTTATTGTTCTTGGATCACGTATTGTTGATGTTGGCCTTATTGCTTCGTGAGCATCTTGTGCATTTTGTGCATTCTTTGTTTTTTGGCTTCCTTGCCCTAGATATGTTTTGCCATACTTCTCTTCTATATAACCCGCAGACTCTTTCTGAGCGCTTTGAGATATCCTTGTAGAATCAGTACGCATATAGGTTATCAGACCAACCGTACCTTCTTTTTTTCCTAACTCTATACCTTCATAGAGTTGTTGAGCAAGCATCATCGTTTTCTTTGCTTTGAAATTTAACTTACGTGCTGCTTCCTGTTGCAAGGAGGAAGTTGTAAAAGGGGCGGCCGGATTTCTTCTTCTTTCCCTTTTATTAATTTTATCAACGGTAAAGTCTTTACCTTGCATTTTTGCAAGAACACTATCAACGTCCTCTTTTGATGATAGTTTTTCTTTTTTGCCGTTTAAACCATAAAATGAACCGTCAAATGATTCTTTGTCTTTTTGGAAGTTACCTTCTATTGTCCAATACTCTTCTGGTTTAAATTCGTTTATTTCATTCTCACGATCAATGATAAGCTTTACAGCGACGGATTGTACTCGTCCAGCGCTGAGTCCTTTTTTAACTTTCTTCCATAATAATGGACTGATATTGTAACCAACCAACCTGTCTAATACCCTTCTTGCTTGTTGGGCATCTACTAAATCCATGTCGATAGTACGAGGATTCTTAAATGATTCTTTTATAGCATCTTTCGTAATTTCGTTAAACACAACTCTACATTGAGATGTTTCATCCATATTTAGGCTGTGTGCCAAATGCCAAGCAATTGCTTCCCCTTCTCTGTCAGGGTCGGCTGCTAGATAAACTTTCTTCGCTTTCTTAGCGGCTGTTTTCAATTCTTTCAGGACAGGTCCTTTACCTCTTATTGTAATGTACTTAGGTTGATAGTCTTCTTCCACGTTCACACCCATTTGACTTTTAGGTAAATCAATTACGTGTCCCATTGATGCTTTTACGGAATATTTTTTTCCTAAATAACGTTCTATTGTTTTTGCTTTTGCTGGTGATTCTACAATAACCAGATAATCTGCCATATATGTTTCCTCCCAAATGGGGTTCATTTTCAGTTGTTAGTTCTATTGTTATTTTGAAAACGTTTATTATTTTAAAATCTTCCCTATTATTAAATATTTCATCTCAGTTTGTCAAACGCACAAATTGATAAATCTTTCATTTTATGGATGATTTATACAGGAATTTGACGTTTTTCTACAAAGGTACCTCCCATATTACAACCAATCTTCCTCAATGTCGTAGGAGCTTTGGACTAATTTAGCACCCTGTTGGATTAATCGATGACATCCTACTGACATGGGTGATGTAATTTCCCCTGGTACCGCATACACTTCTTTTCCTTGTTCCAAAGCTTGATCAACAGTAATAAGTGATCCGCTTCTTTCTTTTGCTTCAATCACTAATGTTCCTTTGCTCAAACCACTAATAAGGCGGTTACGCTCAGGGAAATGCCATTTTTGAGGTTTGATATGAGGAGGATATTCACTAACTAGGAGGTGATCCCTTCTGAGTTCTTCCATAAGTCTCTGATTTTCTAAAGGATAGCAATGGTTAAAACCAAATGCAAGCACAGCGATCGTTCGACCTCCTGAATCGATTGTTAATTTATGAGCAAAGGTATCAATTCCTCTTGCCATACCACTAACAATTACGCACCCCCGCTCTATTAATGGTGTTAGGACACTCTTCATTTTTGGATATGCTTTAGAGGAAGGAGTTCTTGTTCCTACTACACTGAGAGAAGGAGATTGACTTAACAAAGATAAATCACCATTAAAAAATAAAACCATTGGCGGATCAGGAATTTGATTAAGGTAAGAAGGAAACATGGGGTGGTTATTTGTTAGCACAATACCTTGTTGGAAATAGGTTGTTGTAAGACTTTTCATATTACTGGAGTGTATAAACTGAAACACACGAGTAGATTTTTTTAGAGGGATTTGTAAAAAGGAGGCGAGTTGATCAATAGATTTCGAATAAGGAAGGATTAAATCAGGGTCTTCTTTCATAAATCTTCTCAGTAAACGGCGATTACCATTCAAAGCCAAATGAATATGACATAAGCGGAATTCATAATTTTTCATCACATCTATCCTTTCTTCTAACAAACAAGTTTGTACTATTATTAACACACTAAACTTAATCGCATCATAAGAAAGCTCCTGGGGGTAACCAGGAGCTTTTTATCATCATGTTAATGTGTTTTACACTTTTCGTAAATACCATTATTTTTCAATACATTGATGAGTGTTTCACCCATCACTGCTGGCGTTTCTGCTACTTCGATACCACATTCATTCATTACAGAAATCTTTTCCTCTGCAGTTCCTTTTCCACCAGAGATAATCGCACCAGCGTGTCCCATACGTTTTCCTGGGGGTGCTGTGCGGCCTCCGATAAAGCCAACAACAGGCTTATCCATATTTTCTTTCACAAAACGAGCAGCTTCCTCTTCTGCGGTACCACCAATTTCCCCAATCATAATTACACCATAAGTATCAGGGTCATCTTGGAATGCCTGTAAAACATCGATAAAGTCTGTACCATTTACAGGGTCTCCGCCTATACCTACAGCAGTAGATTGACCAATACCAGCTTCAGAAAGTTGATGTACTGCTTCATATGTTAGTGTTCCACTACGGGATACCACACCAATATGGCCTTTTTTGTGAATATAGCCAGGCATAATACCGATTTTACATTCTTCTGGCGTAATAACACCTGGGCAGTTTGGTCCTACAAGGCGAGTTTTCTTGCCTTCCATATAGCGTTTAACTTTTACCATGTCGATTACTGGAATATGTTCTGTAATACAGATTACCATATCCAATTCTGCATCTACAGCTTCCATAATTGCGTCAGCAGCGAATGCCGCAGGAACGTATACAACAGATGCAGTTGCGCCTGTTTGTTCAACGGCCTCGTCAACAGTATTAAAAACAGGTACACCTTCTACTTCTGTGCCACCCTTTTTTGGTGTTACACCACCAACAATTTGAGTTCCGTACTCAAGCATTTGTTTTGTGTGGAAAAGTGCAGTAGAACCTGTGATTCCTTGCACAATGACTTTAGTATCTTTATTAATATATACACTCATTTTTGTCCGTCCTTTCTTATTTTACTAGTTCAACAATTTTCTGAGCCGCTTCAGCCATTGATTCAGAGGCTGTAATATTTAGTTCTGACTCATTAAGAATTTGTTTACCTTCTTTTACGTTTGTACCTTCTAAGCGTACAACAAGAGGAATCTCTAAACCTACTTCTTTCGTAGCTGCTACAACACCTTCAGCAATAACATCACATTTCATAATACCACCGAAGATATTAACGAGAATTCCTTTAACACTAGAATCGGACAAAATGATCTTGAACGCTTCTGTAACCTTTTCTGTAGTGGCACCCCCACCTACATCAAGGAAGTTTGCGGGCTCTCCGCCATAATGCTTAATAGTATCCATGGTTGCCATAGCAAGTCCAGCACCATTAACCATACAACCGATGTTCCCATCTAGAGCAATATAACTTAAGTCATATTTAGAAGCTTCTATTTCTTTTGGATCTTCTTCATCTAAGTCACGATATTCTAAAATATCTTTTTGACGGAATAAAGCGTTATCATCAAAGTTTAACTTTGCATCTAATGCTAGGACCTCACCATCACCTGTAGTTACAAGTGGGTTGATTTCAGCAATGGAGCAATCTTTCTCAACAAATACTTGATAGAGTCCCATCATGAACTTAACTGCTTTACCTAGTAGTTCATCAGGGATGTTAATATTAAAGGCTAATCGACGTGCTTGATAAGGCATTAAACCTGCAACAGGATCAATAACCTCTTTGAAGATTTTTTCAGGCGTATTTGCAGCAACTTCTTCTATCTCTGTACCGCCTTCTTCAGAAGCCATCATCGTTACGCGAGAGGTTGCACGATCAAGTACAATACCTACATAATATTCCTTTTGAATGTCACAGCCTTCTTCAATCAGTAAGCGCTTAACTTCTTTACCTTCAGGGCCTGTCTGATGAGTTACCAGCTGCTTCCCTAGAATTTCATTGGCATATGTACGCACTTCATCTTGGTTTTTTGCTACTTTTACGCCACCAGCATTACCGCGTCCTCCAGCATGGATTTGTGCTTTTACTACCGATACATTTGAACCTAGTGCATTAGCAGCATCTACAGCTTCATCTACGGTATAAGCCACTTTACCATTAGGAACGGCAACGCCGTAACTACGCAATATTTCTTTACCTTGATACTCGTGAATGTTCATGTTCCATCCTCCCATCAAATTGTCACTGCATGACCATTGTATAAAAAATATGTGTGAATTGTCCACAAATTCATTTACAATATGCAAAACTTTCACGATTTTCTCTTTCTTCTCACAAGAAAACGAGATAAAGTGACTGTAATTATATTATGTAAACTAATGTATCAATAGAATTCTTAATAAATAGGTCTCTTTGTAAAAATCCTAAGTTAACAATCTATCCAGACCGTTTATCAACTTGATATACAAATGCGAATACTTCCGCTACAGCCTGATAAAGGTCTTCTGGGATTGTTTCATTTATATCTAGCTCTCCAAGCAAATTGACTAAAGCAGGGTCTTCTTGAATAGGTACCTCGTGTTCTTTAGCACTTTCTTCGATTCTAGAAGCAATTTCTCCTTTCCCCTTTGCTACAACTTTAGGAGCTTCTAGTTCTTCAGCATTATAATTTAAGGCAACTGCTTCTTTTCGTTTCTGTTGTTCACTCATATTTTTAAATCAAAGCCTCCTTGAGGATAAGTTGAAGATGTTGAATTAGATACTTTTGATTCCTGCTGACTTTCATGGATAGACCGATGTCTGACTGTAGAGACCTGATACCCAACTTGTTCCAAACCATGTTCTAAAGACGGCTTTAAAGGTTTAATAAAAGAAGATGCTTTTTCGTTATCTGAAAAGATAGTAAGCTGAACGATTCTTTTTTGAACGCGCATATCAATAACTGTTTCTTTTAAAGAACCCAATTCTAAATAAAATAGTATATGGCAATAATCCGGATCTATCTCATCATTATCATTCTTCTTCCCTTCCATATCCATAAATAGATCTTGTTCTAAACCAAACCAATCACCTGGAAGCTGAAGATTCATTTGAAGCAATTGATCATTCTCCTGGACATTTAATGCCATACCATTCAGATGGTGGAGGACTGTTTGTAATTTCTCTGTCAACTGAGAACTAGATCCATCTTGCATGGCTTGTAATACTGTAGATTTTAATGATTGATTAACATGGTCTTGATTATGAAGAAGCTGACTCTCAAGATTCATCCCTGACGATTGTAACGAAGACTTTAACTGGACGTAAAACTGTTCTTTACTCCCTTGGAATAGTTGAGGTTGATCTTGCTTTGCATGATTTAACCAATCAACTAATACTTGCATTTGCTGTTGAGTTAACTGTTTTCCAGAAATCTGCTGAAATTGACTCATCATATTTGAAACAGAAGCTGATTGTTGTTGTAGGAGTTGTTTTGGATTTTTACTTGATGCAAATTCTTGCAATACGTTATATGCATCACTACTTAAAGTATTTTTTAGAGCTTGTGTTAAAGCCTGATTTTGATTAGAAAAAAATAATTGTTGCGCTTTTTGATGCAACGTATTTACTTGTTTTTGGTCCATATTATTATGAGTGTTCCCAGCTTGCTCTGGTTTAACTATGTTTGTCAAAGTTGATATCCATTGTTGCAACTGTTGCTGCTTCCCCCCCTGAAGAGGTAACTGTTGCTGTAATAGATTTAACAGTCTCGTTGCCATATCACTAGATGAGTTATTGTTGTTCGTAATCTGGGATAATAATGCCTGCGGTATGGCCTTATCTGTTGAGGCATTTTGGGTGACATGGTTCATTTGGGACTTCAAATTTTGCAATGAATTAGCTTCCGCCATAATTCCAGCCTTTTGTAATACATGTATGCTTTCCGATCGATCTGAGTTTATATGAGCATTCAACGTATGAAGCACCTGTTGAGGAAAATTAGTTGTCGATCGGTTCATGGCAGTTTTTATTTGTTGTAATAATTGCTGTTGACGATTTGTCGTTGGTTGGTTTTCTAAATCTGTTTCAACAGAATGTAGGGTTGAAGATAATGACTGTTGTCCTTCTACTCTCGCCTGTAATGCTTGAAAAATCGAAGCTTTAATAGGCATTTTTCGTTTTAACATATCTACCATCACTTGGTTAAAACCTTTTTGGTCACCGAATTTCTCCATTAAGTTCATCGCCTTCAGAAGGTCACCTTTTTGTAATGGAATGTTTTGGTTTAGTAACGTCTGTACTAGATTGGCACGACTCTTCGTAAAAGATATTCCTAACTGCTGCAATACCTGGGTGGTATGCTTTTCGGAGTGTTGCATCCCTGCTTCATTCATCACTTGTAACTGGACCACCTGGTCATTGGACTTTACTTGAAATAAATACCTCCCATTAAGATTCAAGGCGGCTTCTAACTGAGCAGTTACTTGTTGATTACCAAGCTGAACGAGTGCACGTTGGCTTGGGTAAAGCTTTAGTACTTTTCCTGTTATCATTTGGCCTGGTTTAAGAGATTGTTGTATAGACTGTGTTTTAGAAGATTTCAGTGTCTCTATCAGTTGAGATGTAATGGTAGAGGACAATATTATTCACCTCCATAGATGGCTTTGCGGACAGGGGAAAATGAACGTCTATGGTACTGAGTTATTCCATGCTCTCGAATGGCTTGCATGTGTTTTTTCGTTCCATATCCCATATTACTTTCAAATTGATAGGCAGGAAACGCATTATGGAGGGTTTCCATATAGCGATCTCTTGTTACCTTAGCTAGCACACTTGCTGCTGCAATTGAAATACTACGTGCATCTCCCTTAATTAATGCATCGTAACTTATCCTGATATCCGGTAATTCTACTGCATCTATCAATACATGATCAGGATTAGGATCTAATTGGTTGAGTGCTTTATGCATTGCTAACTTCGTAGCCTCATGTATATTTATTTCATCAATTTTTTCACTGGGAATCACACCTATCCCATATGAAATTGCTTCCTTTTTTATCGTGTCAAAAAAGAGAGCTCTATTACTTCCAGTCAATTGCTTTGAATCGTTTAGCCCTTCTAAGTAAAAATCTGATGGCAAAATAACTGCTGCTGCTACTACAGGTCCAGCTAAAGGACCACGACCTGCTTCATCAACTCCTGCAATAAACTGCTTCCCCTCTTGGAGGTAGTGATTCTCGAACGCTTGCATTTCCTCATATTGACGCTGTAATTTTAGTTTATGTTCTTGCTTTTTTTCATACTGCTCTACTAATTTTTGAACACCTTTACGGCTATCATTTTTAAAAGCTATGTATTGATCTTCTGTAAACTTCCCATTATAGATAAGTTCTTTAATCTGGGCGATTGTTAAGTCAGGTTTCATATAATCCTCCACTTTTCTTTATATCGGATTTTATTATCTATAGTAAAGTATAAATAAATGGATTGCCTATTAATAATAACGCTTTATTAAAGTTTATTGTTGATATAATATTAAAACAGTTTTATGTTCTTCCATAAGAGAGACGAAGCCGAACGAGGAGGCTTTACCGATTGTCCGCAGGAAGCGAGTAAATCACCACCGGATCAAACACTCAGCACCAAACATTCCTTATATATCTATCCATGCAAGAAAGGCTGACCCAGTATGAGTCAGCCATGTGTCACTCTGTTTCTTCTTGTTCAACTACTGCAGGCGTCTCGAGCGTAATTGCACCTAATTTGTTAGATCGTAAATCACGGATGATAACGTCAGCTACTTTATCAAAATTAACCTTACCACCGCTTTCTAAACAACCACGCTTCTCACCAATGTGCTCGAACACTTCCCCCATTTCTTCAATAGAAGGAGGGAGATCATAGCGCTCTAATAATAGAGAAGGATAATGCGTTTGTAGAAATCGAATTATAAATGCCGCTACATCTGGAATAGGTAAAATATTATCTTTAATTGTTCCAATAGACGCTAAACGATAACCGACAATTTCATCTTCAAATTTAGGCCACAATATCCCAGGTGTATCTAATAACTCAAAGTCTTTTTTCACCTTTATCCATTGCTGTGCTTGTGTAACGCCTGGCTTGTCCCCGATTTTTGCAATCTTTTTCTTTGCAAGTCTATTAATCAATGTAGATTTCCCTACATTCGGAATACCTATAATCATTGCACGAGCTGGACGTGGGCGAACTCCTTTTTTTCGGAGCTTTTCTAATTTTTCATTTCCAAGTTCTTTTGCCTGTTGCACAACTGTTTGGATATCCTTTTGCTGTTGAACATCTACAGGTAGAGCAATGATTCCTTGCTCTTTATACCATTCCACCCATTGTTCTGTTACTTGTGCATCAGCTAGGTCTTTCTTCATTAATAAGACCATTTTCGTTTTTTGATTTAACACTTGATGAAGCATTGGATTTTGAGATGAATAAGGAGCTCTAGCGTCTACTAATTCAATAATAAAGTCTACTAGCTTTAACTTCTCTTCTACTTCCCTTTTAGCTTTGGCCATATGGCCTGGAAACCATTGAATAGTCATAATCAATCACCCTTTTCAGTTCACAGTTCCAATCCGACTCGGTGGCCAAATTTTAAATTGAGCCTCCCCTACAATCCGCTCTATTGGGATGAGTCCTAATCTTCTACTATCTGTGGAGTTATTTCGATTATCTCCTAATACCAATACATACCCTTCAGGAATTTTTTGATATCCACCTGGTAAATCCTCAAGTGAAAAATTGAAGGTATATGTTTGATTATCATTAAGCTGTTGAAGTCTATTTTTTATAAATGGTTCGCTCACAGGTTTCCCATTTACCAATAACGTTTCGTTTTTGTATTCAATATGTTCACCTGGCAAACCAATTACTCGTTTGATATAATTTCGGGTTTCTGTTGCATGAAATACAACAACGTCAAAACGCTCTGGATCTCCTATCGTATAACTTATTTTATTAACTATTAAGTAATCCCCATCATGTAATGTTGGTAACATAGAGGGCCCATCTACGATAACTGGAGAAAACAAAAACACACGTATAATAATAGCAATTGCGGCGGCAATACCTAGAGCTTTCACCCAGTCAAACCATTCACTTCGTTTTCCAGTCACCCTTCACCCCTCCACAGAAACTCTTAATGAATTTTTTTCGTTCTATTGATAACAAAAAGGAGCCTGTCAATGCAAGCTCCTTTTTCGGTGTCATCTTAGCGAAGTTCTTTGATACGTGCTGCTTTACCACGTAGGTTACGTAGATAGTAAAGTTTAGCACGACGTACTTTACCACGACGACTTACTTCGATTTTATCAACGCGTGGAGAATGTACAGGGAATGTACGCTCAATGCCTACACCGTAAGAAATCTTACGTACTGTAAATGTTTCGGAGATTCCTCCGCCACGACGTTTGATTACAACACCTTCGAAAACCTGGATACGTTCACGATTGCCTTCAACAACTTTAACGTGAACTTTTACAGTGTCACCTGCTTTGAATTTAGGAAGGTCTGTACGTAGTTGGTCTTGTGTTACTTCTTGGATTAAGTTTTGCATCCTTTTTTCACTCCTCTTCACTAATGCTCATGCCTGGATAACCTAGCAGCGGAACATCGTTTTATTCTTAAGTACAATCACTTAAGCACAAGGTTTAATATACCATAATTAAACTTTGACTGCAATATTTGATCATTCATTTTTCCATGATTCTATCCATTCTTTTTCCTTTTTACTCAATGAATAGTCTTGTAATAAATCTTTCCGCCGCTCATAAGTCCTTTTAAGTGATTGTTGGTGACGCCATTCGTCAATTTTAGCATGATTTCCAGAGAACAATACCTCTGGGACATGCATCCCACGGAAATCTCTAGGACGAGTATAATGAGGGTGCTCCAACAAACCATTAGAAAACGAATCTTCTGGTGCTGATGATTCATTACCAAGAACACTAGGCAACAATCTTACAACACTATCCATGACGACCATAGCTCCAAGTTCTCCGCCTGTTAACACATAGTCACCAATGGAAATTTCATCTGTTACAAGATGAGTACGAATACGTTCATCATAACCTTCGTAATGACCACATAAAAAGATGAGATGTTCCTCTTGCGCCAATTCCTCAGCTTTTTGTTGTGAATGAGGCTCTCCTTGAGGACATAACAAAATCACCCTAGGAGGTTTAGTTTGAGAAGACTTCTCTTTTACTGCATCTACTGCATCAAATATAGGTTGAGGTGACAGTACCATACCTGCCCCTCCACCATAAGGAGTATCATCCACTTTATTGTGTTTGCTTTCAGTGTAGTCTCTAAAATTCACAGTGTTATAGGAGAAGGCATTCATATCCTGTGCCCGCTTCATAATCGAAGAATTTAATACTCCTTCAAACATTTCGGGGAATAGTGTAAGAATATCGATATGCATCAGTCTAGCAGCCCTTCCATAGGATTAATGATAATCTGCTGTCGTTCCATGTCCACTTCTTGAACAATTTGTTCAATATAAGGAATCATTGCATCCTTTTGTTGTTTCCGTTTAACAACCCATACATCATTTGCGCCTGGAGATAAAATTTCCTTCACGGTTCCTACTTCTTCACCATCTGTTGTAACGACATGACAACCAATAATTTCATGGTAATAGAATTCTCCTTCATCCAAAGGGGTTTGCTGCTCTTGAGTAATGGACAGAGAGCCACCTTTAAACGGTTCAACGTCGTTTAGTCCATCATACCCCTGAAAATGAAGAAGGTGAAAGTTCTTATGCATTCGGTGCCCATCAATTGTTAATTTAGTAATGTTTTGATCATTTTCGTCTTTCCAATACACAATTTTACCTGGCTGAAATCGATCTTCGAAATCTGTTATTTTGATGACGCGAACTTCTCCTCGTACTCCATGTGTGTTTACAACTTTTCCTACTGTAAATAATTGTTCTTCCATTCTCATCACCTATTCATCAATTCTGATCACTTTGCCATCTTCCACTATGATGGCGCCTTCGTTCATAAGTATCTCCCAATCATCACCTACGTTAACTTCAACAAGTGTCTCCACTTCATCTTCTGTTATTTCACTACCAAGAGGCAGCACCTGTAACTGTTCTAACTTATACTCAACCCAACGTATTCTTTCTCTGCGACGGTCAATCTCACGTTGGAATCGCTTCGACACTTCTTCACGAGATACGTTTTGTTTCATTTCTATTTTTCTTTTTTCAAAAGACAATTGCTGGCATTCTTGATCTAATTGGTTCTTCTGTTTCTCGAAATCATGGGCTAATTTTTGTTTACTCTTTTCAGTAAGTATTTGCTTAACGGGAACCTTTTTCATTATTCTCATGATTCTGTCCTCCGTATCCCTCTTGAACTAGATTTTCACACCCATTACAAGTAGCAAGAAATCAAGGTATTATATTATCCCTCTTCTTACTTCTAGATAGCCTAACAGCAGTAAATGAATATATACTTAAGAACTCAATGTAGAGGAACTTAAGTAAGCCATTAAAGAAAGAATACCAATTTATTCTTTACTTATAAAAAAAGGGAAAGGTCTCCCCTCCCCTTTTTACATGATATCCAAGTAAACTCTTTTCGTTGAATTTGATGCCGCAGCATAGACAACAGTTCGAATTGCCTTTGCTATACGACCATGTCTGCCGATCACTTTTCCTACATCTTCTTTGTGCACAGATAGATGATAGGTGATTTTATTCTCTTCTTCTTGCTCATGAACAGTAACTTCATCAGGGTAATCGACTAGAGGTCGAACCATCGTTTCAATTAGGGCTTTCATGATATCACACTACTTTACTTTTGAGTTTTTTGTGCGTGAAATTTCTCCATGATGCCTTGTTTTGAGAATAAGTTGCGTACTGTATCAGATGGCTTAGCACCTTTTGTCATCCAGTCAAGTGCTTTTTCTTCATTTACAGTTACTTCTGAAGGAGTAGCTGTTGGGTTGTACGTTCCAATCTCTTCGATGAAACGACCATCACGTGGTGAACGGGAATCTGCTACGACTAGACGATAATAAGGGTTACGCTTTGAACCCATGCGCTTTAGACGAATTTTTGTTGCCATATTATAAAACCTCCATATTTTTGATTCATAAATAATATCATTACACAAGTAAAGATTGTAGCAGACAATCAAAAGTGTGTAAAGTGTTTTTACATTACATTATAAAAAATGTGTAAGACTTAGGTGCCTACTTTTGCTATTGCATGAACGGTAGCTTAAATCCTCCGCCACCTTTGCCTTTTTTGCCTTTTTGGTTGGTCATTTGTTTCATCATTTTCTTCATATCACTAAATTGCTTAAGAAGTCTATTCACTTCAGCAACTGTGCGCCCCGAACCTTTGGCAATACGTTTTTTTCGGCTTGCGTTCATGATACTTGGATCTTCTCGCTCTTTCTTGGTCATCGACTGAATAATGGCCTCAATATGGTTGAGTTGCTTTTCATCAACCTGTGCATTTTTGAGCCCTTTCATTTTATCGGCTCCAGGAATCATACCTATGAGTTCATCAAGAGGTCCCATATTCCGGACTTGTCCCATCTGTTCTAGGAAGTCATCCAATGTAAAGGACGCGTCCTTCATTTTTTGTTCAAGCTGTTTAGCTTGATCTTCATCTACTTCATTTTGAGCCTTTTCAATTAGGCTGAGCATATCTCCCATACCTAAAATACGTTGAGCCATACGGTCTGGATAGAAAGGCTCCAATTGATCAAGCTTTTCACCCATACCTGCAAATTTAATCGGTTTATCCGTTACAGCCTTAATGGATAATGCTGCACCACCACGTGTGTCACCATCCAGCTTGGTTAGTACAACGCCCGTGACATCTAATTGTTCATTAAATGTTTCAGCAACATTAACAGCATCTTGACCTGTCATTGCGTCAACTACTAGGAATGTTTCATTTGGTTGAACATTTTGACGGATTTGCTGTAGTTCATCCATTAAATGCTCATCCACGTGTAAACGACCAGCAGTGTCAATGATAACATAATCATTGTGGTTGTCTTTTGCTTGCTGAATAGCCTCATTTGCAATATCCACAGGGTTTGCTTCTGTACCTTTTGAAAACACAGGCATATCAAGCTGATTACCCAATGTTTCTAACTGATTAATAGCTGCAGGACGATAAACGTCCGCTGCCACAAGTAAAGGATTACGATTATGCTGCTTGCGAAGATGGTTTGCTAACTTCCCTGTAGTAGTCGTTTTTCCGGCACCTTGTAAACCAACCATCATAATAACCGTTGGTGGTCGGTTCGCAACAGCAATCTTGCTTTGCTCCCCACCCATTAGGTCCGTCAACTCTTCCTTAACCACTTTGATTACTTGCTGACCAGGGGTAAGACTTTGCATGACCTCTTGACCTACTGCACGCTCTTTAATGCGCTTGATAAAGTCTTTAACAACCTTAAAGTTTACGTCTGCCTCTAGTAATGCTAGACGTACTTCACGGGTCATTTCTTTCACATCAGCTTCGGTAACCTTACCTTTGCCTTTTATCTTTTGAAACGTATTTTGCAGTCGGTCGGCTAACCCTTCAAATGCCATATAAGCCGTCCTCCTAATCTAAATTCTCAAGTGTATGAATGATGTCTAATGCATCATCATTACCTTGTTGAATGGAATCTTTCAATTGATCGAGTAACTGTTGCCGCTTTTGAAATCGTTCATACAAGTGCAACTTTGTTTCATATTCTTCTAGCATGGTTTCTGTACGTCTTATATTATCATAAACGGCTTGACGACTCACATCGAATGTGTCTGAAATCTCCCCTAAAGAATAATCTTCAAGGTAATAATACTCCATGTAACTACGCTGTTTATCGGTAAGCAATTCTTGATAAAAATCAAATAAATAGTTCATGCGTGTTGTTTTTTCAAGCAAAGCAAGCACTCCTTGTTAAGTGAAAAGCCTTTACATATACAAATAGTACAAAATCTTATAGGGGTCTGTCAAGGCTAGACCTTGAATATTATGTGGATTGATCTTCCTGTTCTTCAAGCATATCTGCAAATAGCCCGTACACAAAGGCATGAGCGTCAAAGGCCTGTAGGTCGGTAACTTTTTCCCCTAGTCCTACGTATTTTACAGGAATATCTAATTCATTTCGAATCGCCATGACAATACCACCTTTAGCTGTACCATCAAGTTTTGTCAGTACGATTCCTGAAACGTTTGTACTCTCAGAGAAAGTTTTAGCTTGACTTAATGCATTCTGACCTGTTGTAGCATCTAGCACGAGTAACGACTCATGAGGCGCTCCTGGAATCTCACGTTCAATAACTCGTTTCACCTTAGAGAGCTCATTCATCAGATTCACTTTGTTCTGAAGACGACCAGCTGTGTCACATAAAAGTACGTCAGCACCTTTTGATTTAGCTGATTGAATTCCATCATAGATTACTGCAGCAGGGTCACTACCCTCACTGTGTTTTATAACTGGAACATTTACACGCTGACCCCAGATTTCTAATTGTTCAATTGCTCCAGCACGAAATGTATCTCCAGCAGCAAGAACAACATTTTTTCCTTGGTCTTTCAATCGTTGTGCCATCTTACCAATTGTGGTTGTTTTTCCTACACCATTTACACCCACAAACAAAATAACAGATAGCCCATCTTCATTTAATTGCAGCTCCTCAATCTCCTCATCATCATCACCATAATAAATCTCTACGAGTTTTTGGGAAATGACTTCTTTCATTTTGGAACTATCTTTAATATTTTGACGTTTCACTTCCATTTTCAGTTCGTCTATCAAGTCCATCACAGTATTAACACCTACGTCAGCAGATATAAGAATCTCTTCTAATTCTTCAAAGAATTCCTCATCCACTGTACGATACTTAGCTACTAGATCGTTCACCTTGCTCGCAAAAGAGTTTCTAGTTTTGGAAAGCCCTTCTTTGAACTTTTCAGAGATGCTCTCCTTTTCTTCTGCTTCAACTTCTTCTCCAGCTTCTCCTTCATCTTGAGTTTCTGGTGAAGCTAGATTATCTTGTTCTTCTTCCTCTTTTTTTGTAATCTTTTCTTTCAACTTTTTAAAGAAACTCATCTTCACTCATCCTTTCATTATGTTGTTGTACCTTCAACTAATTCTTTTGTCTCCTCTAATCGCACAGACACAAGCTTAGATACACCGGACTCTGGCATTGTGACACCATATAACACATCTGCTTCTTCCATCGTTCCCTTACGGTGGGTGATGACAATGAATTGCGTTTTTTCACTAAATGCTTTTAGATATCTTGCAAATCGATTCACATTTGCTTCATCTAATGCCGCTTCCACTTCATCTAGAACACAGAAAGGAACAGGACGTACCTTAAGAATCGCAAATAATAACGCTATTGCCGTAAGAGCTCGTTCACCTCCCGATAACAATCCTAAATGCTGAAGTTTCTTACCTGGGGGTTGGGCAACAATTTCAATTCCTGTTTCAAGTATATTTTCTGGGTCAGTCATGCGTAAATCAGCTCGTCCACCGCCAAATAGTTCCTTAAAGACGACAGTGAATTGTTCTTTGATTTGGGAGAAGGTCTCCTCAAAACGTCGCTCCATTTCTTCATCCATTTCAGCAATAACATTATAAAGCGTTGATTTAGCCTCAAGTAAATCGTTTTGCTGGTCTGTTAAGAAAGTATGACGTTCTTGAATACGATCATATTCCTCAATCGCTCCTAGATTAACAGTACCCAGTTCTTCGATACCGCGCTTAATCAGCTTTACCTTCGTCTGTGTTTCTTCCATGTTCTCTGTTTTAGGGTAAGTTGCTTTTGCCTTCTCAAAGGTTAACATGTATTCATTACTAAGGCGCTCTAGGCGATTTTCAAGCTCTACATCTAAACGGTTTGACTTAACTTCCTTATCTTGAATGTCGTTAACGAGTGATTGATGATTCCGTCTCATTTCTTTTAATTCATGTTCCATATCTTCGATGGCCTGTGAACGTTTATTTCGATCTTCACGCCGACTCTGTATCAATTCAGAATTTGACTCTTTATAGCTGCGTTTTTCTTGAATTTTTTCTTCTAAGTCTTCTTGGGTTTCTCCATTATCAGTTAATTGTTGTAAATCATCGAGATGTTTTTGTTGCTTTTGTATTGTTTCATTTCGCTCAGATAATTGATTTTGTAAGGTGGTTGTTTTTTCATGTTGATTTTGTACCTTTGTTTGTTGCTCAGCAAATTGCACATTCAACTGATTTAATTGCTGTTGTAATTGTTCTTCATTAGCTTTTTGAGAACTTTGTTGATCTGTTAATTCATCTATTCGTTTCTGAACATTTTGCAACTGTTGATCTATTTCTTCTAGCTCACTATATAACTCTTCATTACGGGCATGAAGCTGGTTATAATCTGTTTCAAATTGAGCTTTGTCTTGATCGTATAGTTTGAGATGATCATTTAAATTTTGTTCTTTGAGCTCTAGCTCTCTTACATTAGATTTTATTTGCTGCTCTTCCGTACGATATGAATCTAGCTTCTCCTGAAGGGTTCGTACCTCTTGTTGTTTTTTCGTAATATTATCTTTCAAATTCTGAACTTCTTGTTCAAATTGACGAGCTCTCTGCTCATAATGAGAAAGCCTATCCTTTATTTCTTCAAGTTCCTTTTCTCTCGTGAAAAGCGATTGATTACTCTTCTTTTGAGCCCCACCTGTCATAGAACCGCCAGGATTTACAACATCACCTTCGAGCGTCACGATACGAAACTTCCTACCAGTTGCACTCGCAATTTCATTAGCATCTTTTAGTGTCTTCGCAATGATTACGTGACCCATGAGATGCTTAATGACCGTTTCATATTTCCTGTCATATCGAATTAATTCGGAGGCTATTCCAATAAAACCTTCGTGTTGTTTAATTGCGGTTAATCGTTCGCCAGGTATAAATTTCGATTGTATTGTAGGCAATGGTAAAAATGTTGCTCGCCCTTTATTGTGCTTTTTAAGCCAATTAATCGACTGTCTTGCGTTTTGTTCATTATCTACTACCACATGTTGAGCTTGGGCACCTAACGTTGTTTCAATAGCAGTTAGGTAATCATCCGGAATATCAATTAATTCCGCCACAGCTCCTTCAATACCTTCCAATTCATTATTTTGACGAGCTTTTAACACTTCTTTAACACCTTGAAAGAATCCTGCATAGTCTTCCTTCATTTCCTCTAACATTTCTTTTTTGGAACGTAGCTTTTCGATATGTTGATATCCCTTATAAAGCTTAGATTGCTGCTCTTGATAATCCTCATTAGATTTATCTAATTGTTCTTGTAATGTAGAGAGTTCTTGCTCAGCTTGTTTTCGTTGAGCGGCACTCTCATCAAGACTTGCCTGAGCAGATTCCTTTTGGTTTTGTATCTGGGTACGCTCTTCTAAAAGCCCCTTAAACTTATCCTCCAAACGAGTATTTTTCACATCCGTTTGTTGTAGTTGTTGTTGAATAGACTGTTGCTCGTTGCGCTTGGCAGCCTGTTGATTCAAATATTCAATGTAATCACTTTTCAGTTCTTCAATTAGTTCTTCATGATTCTCACTCACACTAACTAGTTTCTCTTTTACTTCATCAAGTTGTTTTTTTGTTTGATCGCGCTGTTCTTGGTAGTCTTTTAGTTTAGATTGTTCCTCTTGATAAGTTGTCTCTTCTTGTTGCTGTTGCTGTCTCAATGAGGCCAAGTCTTCTTCCATCTTGGTTTTGTTTTCCCTATAGTGCTTATGCCGTTCAGATAAGAGTTCTTTTTTCCCTTCTAGGTTCTCTAATTCTTGAGTTAGAATTAGTAATGATTCTTGAAGCTCTTCAATAGATTCATCCAGTGCTTGGATGTGACCTCTTTCTTCCTCAATCTTGGCTTCTTCATTTTGAATAGTTGTACTAACCTTGCCTTCTTGCTCTTTTTGGTTCTCGATATCCTGAAGCATCGTTTCCCATTGTTCATGTAACGATTCTATTTCTGCTACAAGTAATGATACCTCATGTTGCTCTAACTCTTCTTTTTTTTCAAGATAGTCTTTAGCAATAGCAGCTTGTTCTTTTAATGGTTCTAGCTGGTTATCAATTTCATAAATGATATCTTCCACACGATTTAGGTTTTCTTGTGTTTCTGCTAATTTATATTCAGCTTTTTGTTTGCGTTGTTTATATTTTAAAACCCCAGCAGCTTCTTCGAAAATAGATCTTCTTTCTTCAGCTTTGGAGCTCAAAATTTCTTCTACTTTACCTTGTGAAATAATAGAAAAGGCTTCTCTTCCAAGGCCTGAATCCATAAATAACTCAACAATATCTTTCAATCGACAAGTTTGTTTATTAATGAAAAATTCACTTTCCCCAGAACGATAAACTCGCCTGGTTACGGATACTTCTTGATAATCTATTGGTAATGCGTGATCTTCATTATCTAATGTTAGGGTAACCTCTGCGAAATTTAATCCATTTCGAGTATCACTTCCCGCAAAAATGATATCTTCCATCTTTGCTCCTCTTAGGGATTTTGCAGATTGTTCTCCTAATACCCAACGTACAGCATCTGTTATATTACTTTTGCCGCTCCCATTGGGACCAACAACTGCCGTTACTCCTGGTACAAAATCAACTGTGACTCTATCTGCAAACGATTTAAATCCTACTGTATCTAAACGTTTGAGGAACATGTTATTTCCTCCTATGTACTCTACTTTTTTGATTTTTCTAAGATGGTATTTTCAATTTCAACTTATTTATTTTATCATAAACATTGAGGTCTTAGAAGAAACCATTCGAAAAGTGTAAATGAGGAGCTGAAAAAATGGACTTATCAACACCAAACCGCGAAAACCTTGAATACATGATTAATTATTTAGCCGATAACCTACAAGTAGTAAACAGAGGGTTAATGGCACCTGAAGATTATGATCTTCAATATTATGATCAGATTAAAGAGATGTATGATATGGTTCAAATGAAAGGTCAACTAAGTGTTTCCGAAATACAAGCTGTTGTTAGCGAGCTAGGTAAATTCCGTAAACCAGTTGAATAGTGAATTGCCTATAAAAAATACAGACAAGCAACTTAAAAAATTAACTGATCAACAACAGATAAGAGCTACCTTTAACACTAAGGTAGCTCTTTTTTAACCCTAATGATGTTGTTCAACATTTGAGGCATAATCTTGAAGACTTGGATTCGAGATATTATTGGGGAGGGAGTGGGTCCGATACATAAAAAGGGTTAGGGATAGGTGGGAAACGGCTCGCGTCCTGCGGGCGGCCCTACATGACGTAGGGTCGTTCGACGTTGTCAAACGATGTGACGGTTTTAGTCGAACCTCCCCTTCTCAAGCTACCTTCGGGGAAATGCACCCTCAGGGGATCTCGCCGACCTCTTTCTCCCGCGGGAGTCTCCCCGTTTCCCACCCATCCCTGCTGAAATATTACGATCGGGCTCTCGAAAATGCGTTGGACATCTTCTTACGGACATATATGCTCTTATTTACTGTAAAACCCTATTTTGGAGAGGCTAACGGACATATGATACCTTATCTGTGAAAAAACACACTATATTAAGGTGATTTTGGCTTAATAGCTTACTGTATGTCCGTTACGAATGCAAAATAGCCTTTAAATCGAAGAATAAGAGACTATATGTCCGCATAGCATCACCTTGTGTCATAATTCATTCCTCGCTTAGTGAATACCATAATTCCGAAACAGTCCCACTCTAATCGGGCCATGTTTCCGTTCATCCCAACAATAGTAAAGGTGGCCGTGGAACGACGAGACTCCCGCCGGAGAAAGAGGTAGGCAAGACCCCGCAAAGCCCCGCTTTTGGGCTTGAGGAGGCTTGCCAGCTCGCCGGCAGGACGCGAGTTGTTCCACGGCCACCTTTATTCCATTTAAAGCAACGGAAACATTTATCATCCCCAAATTATCTCAACTTCAAGTCTTCAACATAATGGAGCAATAACCGAACACAAAAAAGCCGTTATCAGCCTATTTAGACCAATAACGGTTTCCCTTAAACTTCAACATCAAATGCTTGTAATGCCTCTTTAGCTGCATTTTGTTCTGCTTCTTTCTTAGTGCGCCCAAGACCTATCCCTGTACGATCACCTTGTATAAACACATGTGCAACAAACTCGCGGTTGTGGGCTGGGCCTTTTTCTTCTACAATTTCATATTCAATATTTCCGTTACGCTCTCGCTGGACTACTTCTTGTAACTGACTCTTGTAATCCATCGCATGCGAAAAAGCACCTTTTTTAATTTTTGGATATACGAATTGTTCTAGAAAGGATATAACTGTATTGAAGTCTTGGTCAAGGTAAAGTGCTCCTATGAAAGCTTCAAACACATCAGCTAATAATGCTGGACGCGCTCTACCGCCTGTCATTTCTTCCCCTTTACCTAAGAAAATTAACTCACTAAAATGAAGATCATTTGCGAAACGAACAAGCGAGGCTTCACAAACGATTGAAGCGCGGAACTTCGTCAATTCTCCTTCTGCCATTTCTGGATACTTTCGAAATAGGTATTGAGAAATAGCCAATTCTAAAACAGCGTCACCTAAAAATTCTAGTCTCTCGTTATCGTCGTATTCTTTGGTGCGATGCTCATTCACATAAGATGAATGGGTGAAAGCTTGTTCTAATAAAGATCGATTATGAAATGTAATCCCTATCTTTTTTTGAAAGTTTTGAAAATCCACTGTTTTCATGCCACCTATTCTCTATATTTCATGGAAAACGATAGAATACAGAGAAAGCCTCGCAAAAGGGCGAGACTTTCAAACTCTATAGTTATTGATTGCTGTTTATGTAGTTAACAGCATCTCCTACTGTCTCGATTTTTTCAGCATCTTCATCAGAGATTTCCATGTCGAACTCATCTTCAAGTTCCATAACAAGCTCAACAACATCTAGAGAATCAGCTTCTAGATCATCCTTAAAGGAAGCTTCCATGGTAATCTTAGATTCGTCAACGTCTAGGCGTTCTTTAACGATGCCTTTCACACGTTCTAATACGTCTGCCATACTTGTTCACCTCCCTTCAGTAATTATAGAAGATTCAGGTTAAAAAAACTAGATGGTGATTGGATTTTTTCCTTTAAAAAAATCCTCTGTTTACATAACCATACCACCATCAACGTGGATAGTTTGTCCTGTAATGTAATTCGCATCATCCGACGCTAAGAAGCGAACAACTTTAGCAATATCTTCTCCAGTTCCTAAACGGGCTAGAGGAATCATATTTTGCATAGATTCACGCTGATCATCTCTTAATTCATCTGTCATATCTGTTTCAATAAAGCCAGGTGCCACTGCATTTACTATAATGTTTCTCGACGCAAATTCTTTCGCTGAGGTTTTGGTTAATCCAATAACCCCTGATTTTGCAGCGACATAGTTTGCTTGACCTGCATTTCCACTCACACCAACTACAGAGGCAATATTTACAATCTTACCACCTTTTTGCTTCATCATCGGACGAGCTGCTGCTTTCGTAGTAAGGAATACACCTTTAAGATTTGTATCAATTACTTGATCGAATTCTTCTTCCTTCATGCGCATCAGAAGATTATCTCTTGTAATACCAGCGTTATTCACTAGAATATCAATGCTTCCAAACTGTTCTACTACTTGCTTGATCATAGACTTAACTTCTTCCTCTGAAGAAACGTTAGCTTGAATTTTAATGGCTTCTGATCCTGCTTGTTGAATCTCATCCACTACATCTTGAGCCTTTTGTTCGCTTCCTGCATAATTAACTGCAACCTTGGCCCCTTGCCTAGCAAGTTCTAGTGCTATAGCACGACCAATTCCACGTGATGCTCCAGTTACTAGCGCTACTTTTCCATCTAACATTGTTTAGTCCTCCTTATACCATTCGATAAATGATTGTAAACTTTCTGGATCTTGAATCGCAAATGTTTTCATACGTCTATTAACTTTACGAACAAGACCGCTAAGAACTTTACCATTTCCTACTTCTACAATGGCATCAAGGTCCTCTTCCATCATATTTCGTAATGTTTCCTCAAAGCGCACAGGAGAATATAATTGTTCAATTAGTAAGTCATATATCTTCTTTTCTTCTTTAACCGGCTGTGCCGTTACATTTGCATATACAGGTACATCTGCATTATGAATGTCAGTTTGCTCTAAAGTTTGTTGAAACTGTTCGCTTGCTGGTTTCATCAACCGTGAATGAAAAGGACCACTTACGTTCAATGGTAATGCCCGCTTTGCTCCTTTTTCCTTTAACTGTTCACAAGCTTTCTCTACCCCAGCTTTAGTACCAGAAATCACAATTTGTCCTGGACAGTTATAGTTAGCAACTTCCACTACATCGCCTTGGTCACGAATTTCTGTTGTGACTTCTTCAATTGTTTCTGCGTCTAAGCCCAATACAGCAGCCATAGACCCTTGACCAGTTGGAACAGCCTCTTCCATTAACCGGCCCCTAGTTTGAACAAGTTGAAGTGCTTCTTCCATGGAGATAGCATTGGCAGCTACAAGAGCACTGTACTCCCCTAAACTATGTCCTGCAACCATATTTGGCTGAACGCCGTTTTCTTTTAGAATTCCAGCAATCGTTGTACTTGTTAACAGCAATGCTGGCTGAGCATTCTCTGTCTTGGTTAACGTATCAGCAGGTCCTTCAAACATGTATTCAGTCAGAGGAACTCCTAGTAACTCATCCGCTTTTTGAAATTGAGATTGAACATCTTTTGATTGATCAAAAAAAGCTTTTCCCATTCCTATTTCCTGAGAACCTTGTCCGGGAAATATAAAAGCTACTTTTTTCATTCTTCACCCTCCTGAGTATGTTTCATACCTTGTATCGTTTCTTCAATTGTAAAATTCACATTGTGGTTAATCATATAACAGGTTTGGTTGATGGCGTTATAGATTGCTCTACGATTAGATGAGCCATGAGCCTTAATGACAGGTGAAGCTAGGCCAAATAACGCTGCACCTCCATATTCGGAATAATCGAGCTGATCTTTTAGCCCTCTTAATTCATTTTTCACCATACCTGCTGCCAATTTACTTTTCCAGCTTGAAGACAATGTTTCTTTTATCATGGAGAACATCGACATAGCGGTACCTTCAATGGTCTTTAATGCAATGTTTCCAGTAAAACCATCAGCCACAACCACATCAGCTACCCCATTAAGCAGGTCTCTAGATTCTACATTTCCAACAAAATGAATCGGTAACTCTTGCATTTCTGTATAAGCTTTCTTCGTCAACTCATTTCCTTTACCTTCTTCGGTCCCAACATTCAGCAACCCTACTCGAGGTTTTTTAACTCCTCTAACGTGCTCTGTATAAATAGAGCCCATTAGAGCATATTGCGCTAAATGGTGCGGTTTTGCATCCACATTTGCACCTACATCTAAAAGCAAAAATCCCTGCCCATCTACAGTAGGTAGAGTTGGACTTAATGCCGGACGTTCAATACCTTCAATGCGACCAACAATAAATAAACCAGCACTCATTAATGCACCTGTATTTCCTGCAGATATGCAAGCATCAGCACGTCCCTCTTTTACCTCTTGAGCCATTAAAACCATAGAAGCATTTTTCTTACGTCTAACAGCTCTAACCGGTTCATCCTCACTTGAAATTACTTCCGTAGTATGTATGATTTCGATGTTTTTTTGATCATCAGAAAGTAGAGGAGATATTTGTTCTTGGTCTCCAATCAAGGTTACTTCTAAATTGGAGATATGCTTTACCGCTTCTACAGCACCAAGTACAATCTCATTAGGTGCATGATCGCCTCCCATGGCATCAATTGCTATTCTCACGATTATGCCTCTCCTTTATCATCATTTGAACGAAACATGACAAAGACTCCAGAAAAAACAGGTTCGTTTTCCACTGAACTTTGTACTTCTACAATGGTTCTTCCTTTATCATCATTTCCCTTTACATTCGCTTTAGCTACAACTCGTTCACCTTCTCTTACTTGACGTTTAAAGCGAATTTCAGATTTGGCCGTTAAAGCTAATTCATCATTAATTACAGCTACAGCTAACGAATTAGCTTGAGCAAAAAGATGATGCCCCCGTGCGATACGTGTTCTGGAAAAAACATGCTCGTCTTTTATATCTAAGATGGATATGGCTTTTGTATCTAACTCTAAATCGACCACTTCTCCAATTACCTCTTCAATGGGCAACGCTCGAACGGTTTCATTCCATTGGTGCGTAGCTACAGATTTAATTCTTTCTCGTAACTCAGGTATGGAGAGTTCCATGCGATCTAGACGAATTGTTTGAATACTAACGCCAAACTTTTCAGCTAGTTGTTCATCGGTGATAAATGGCGTTTCTTCTATTGTTTCTTGTAAGCGTTGTTGACGCTCTTTTTTATTTCGCTTCATCTATCTACACCGTCCATTTATGACTAGGTACTAATAGTAATATATAATACCTGGGACTGTTATGCAAGGAAGGATTCTTGACTAATCAAGGATTTGTCCCTGTAGAATCGGGTCTTTTTCTAAACGTTTTAGAAGTTCATTGTACTCCTCATTCGTCGATAATAGATTATGATCAATAATCTCCTTGGCATCCTGCCTAGCTGTTTCAAGTGCACGATAATCATGAACCATATCAGCAACCTTGAACTCTGGTACTCCACTTTGTTTTCGACCAAAAAAGTCACCTGGTCCACGAAGTTGTAAATCCTGTTCTGATAATTCAAACCCGTTAGAGGTCTCTGACATGATTCGCATTCTTTCTTTTCCTACATCTCCCTTAGGATCTGCTAGTAAAATGCAATAACTTTGTTCTGAACCTCTACCAACTCGGCCTCTTAGCTGATGAAGCTGTGACAATCCAAAGCGTTCTGCATCATAGATCAACATAACTGTTGCGTTTGGAACGTTCACCCCTACTTCAACAACAGTAGTAGACACCAAGACTTGCACTTCATTATCAGCAAATTGTTTCATGATTTCTTCCTTCTCTTCAGCTGATAATCTCCCGTGCATTAAACCTACTTTCAAATCCCCATCATAATACTGAGTAAGTTGATTATAAATATCAACTGCATTTTGAATATCCAGTGTATCTGACTCTTCTATTAATGGACTAATAACATATGCCTGGTGTCCATTATCTACTTCTTTTTTTATGAAGGTAAGCACTCGATCTAGCATTTGTTCTTTAATCCAATACGTTTCAACCTCTTTTCGACCAGCAGGCATTTGGTCAATTATGGATACATCCATATCGCCAAAGGCTGTAATCGCTAATGTTCTAGGTATTGGTGTAGCTGTCATAAATAAGACATCTGGATTTAACCCTTTGTCCCGCAAAGCTCGACGTTGATTCACACCAAAACGATGTTGCTCATCTATAATAGAAAGAGCTAAATCATGAAATCTCACTTCATCTTGGATCAACGCGTGCGTACCTATAATAATATCAGCTTCATTTTCTTCTATTTGAGTCAAGATTTCTTTTCGTTTTTTTCCTTTCACAGATCCTGTTAGCAATACTACATTAGCTTTACCTTCAAATAACTCCGAAAGAGATTGATGATGCTGCTCTGCTAATATTTCTGTTGGCACCATCAGAGACCCTTGCTTCCCTGACGTAATCGTAGCGTATAGAGCTATGGCTGCAACAGCTGTTTTACCAGAGCCTACATCTCCCTGTAACAATCGATTCATACGATAATGAGATTGCATATCTTTTAAGATTTCTTGTAATGCCTTTGACTGAGCGCTTGTTAATTCAAAAGGAAGTTGATCTGTGAAATGATTAACAGCTTCTTCATCATAGTTTTGACTATTCCCTGTTGTTGCTTCACGCTTCATCTTACGAAGTATTTGCATCTTTAATTGAAATAATAAAAACTCTTCATACACAAATCGCCTCTTCGCATGTTTCAAGCGAGTTCTGCTCTCCGGAAAATGCATTGCGTAAAGAGCTTCTACTCGATGAGGAAGTTTATATGTATCTAAATAAGAAGATGGTAAGATTTCGGGTAAATAAGAACCATATTCATCAATAGCCTTTCCCATCCATTTACGTAAAGTCGGAAGTTTTAAGTTCCCTTTTAAAGAATAGACAGGCTGAATAGGAGTTTGATTTTTCGCTTTACCTTTCTTAAATTGACTTACTGTAATTTGCAGTCGATGCTGATCCCATTTTCCGGTAACCGTTACAGTATCTCCAGCCTGTAATTGTTTTTTTGCAAAAGCCCTGTTAAACATAACAGCCTTTACTGCAAAATGTTCAACTTGTAAGTTCAGCATTAAGCGTGATTTTTTCTTCCCATAAAAGGTTAGGGAAGGTTCACCAATAACCTCCCCTTCAATCGTTGCTTTCTCATTATGAACAAGCTCTGTTAGCGGTTTCACCTCATGATAATCATATCGAAACGGGAAATAAAATAAGAAATCCTCAATTGTATAAATCCCCATCTCTTCCAGTGTTTCTCTCATTCTTTCCCCCACACCGGACAACTGTAAAACCGATTGATCTAGCACGTATCTCACTCTTTCTTTAAATTAATTCCATACACTTTTGCTTCTAGCTCACGACCTGTTGGCGTAGCAGCTAAACCTCCCTGAGCTGTTTCTTTAAGGGCAACCGGCATGGTTTGTCCGATTCTATACATCGCATCAATGACTTCATCACAAGGGATTCTACTTGTAACTCCTGCTAATGCCATATCAGCTGCCACCACAGCATTGGATGCACCCATTGCATTTCTCTTCACACAAGGAACTTCTACAAGTCCTGCAACAGGGTCACATACTAACCCTAACATGTTTTTCAATGTAATTGCCATTGCTTCGGCTGATTGGGCTGGGGTACCACCTGCCATTTCAACAATTGCAGCTGCTGCCATACCTGCAGCAGAGCCAACTTCAGCTTGACAGCCTCCTGCGGCTCCCGAAATTGATGCATTATTTGCAACAACAAAGCCAAATGCTCCTGATGTAAATAAGTAGCGTACCATTTGCTCTCTCGAAGGGTTTAATTGGTTTTTTACTGAAAAGAGTGTACCAGGCACACAGCCTGCGCTACCCGCCGTAGGCGTAGCACAAATTGTCCCCATTGCTGCATTCACCTCATTTGTGGCCACAGCCTTACTTACAGCATCCATGACAATATTCCCGGATAAAGGCGTGTGAGTTTTCATATACTCTTGAATAAGTACAGCATCTCCCCCAGTTAAGCCTGAAACAGACTTAACTCCTTTCAGCCCATCATCAACAGCTTTTTCCATAACATCTAAATTCGCTTCCATCTGGCCATAGACGTCTTCTCTAGATTTATCTCTTACTTGCATCTCTTGACGAATCATTACTTCTGAGATGGATATATTTTCACTTTCACAAAGCTCGACTAATTCAGCAACATTTCTAAATAATATTTTCATGCCTTCTCCCCCTTGGAATGTTATCTCAAATAATAACTTGTTTATTCAACCACTCTTGCAACTTGGAGAATATGTTCAAATTGCTCTAATTCTTTTAATTGTGCTTCTGATATGGTTTGATCTACTTCAATAACCATCAATGCCTCTTTCCCCACTTCTTTTCGGGAGACTTCCATATGTCCTATGTTGATTTCATGCTTTGCAAGAAGCTGTGTAACAGATGCAATAGCCCCAAATCGGTCGTTATGCATAACTAAGATTGCCGGATTATTTCCTGATAAACGAAGTTCAAATCCGTTCATCTCAATTATCTCAGCCTTACCCCCACCGATAGAAATACCTACGAGTTCAAGATCCCCATCATCATCTCCTATACGAATTCTTGCAGTATTAGGGTGATCAGTATGAGCATCTTCTTCATAGAATTGCACTTTAATACCTTTTTCCTTTGCGATAGTTAATGACTGACTAATCCGCTGATCATAAGTCTCGAAATCTAATATACCCCCAACGATTGCCACATCAGTACCATGTCCCTTATATGTTTTAGCAAAGGAACCATACAAATGGATTTTGACCCATTTCGGTTCACGCCCAAACAAATCTCTAGCTACCCTCCCAATACGAGCTGCTCCAGCTGTATGAGAACTAGATGGACCAATCATAATAGGTCCAATAATATCGAAAACGGATTTATATTTCATTCTCCCACCATCCAATGTATATGTATTGTCTATAAAAAGTTAAGTCTTGTTTCCTTATTTTCAAAGGATACTAATGCAATATTGCATTTTTGGAAACGCATTCAAAGAAGGCTAAATCTTGCGTATTTATTATAACAAAAAACAAACTGGGATAGTATCCTTATTATTATTGCCAAAAAGGTTTAAAGTCTCTATAATTAGAATTTGTGGATTATGAACGACATAATCGGGTGGGAGAGGGCTATATTTTTTTGAGGAATGCACATGTCACAACAGCATAATAAGAAGCCTGATTCTCCAGTTCGCAAAGATATTACAGCTGGTATTGTAGGCTATCTAACAACAGTGTATATAGTTGCAGTAAATAGTTCCATTCTAAGCGATGCTGGCATATCAGTTCAAAATGGTATGATTGCGACAATCCTTGCCAGTGTTATAGGTTGTTTACTTCTAGGTTTTTGGGCAAATGCACCTATGATTTTAATCCCTGGTATGGGAGTAAATGCACTATTTGCGTATTCTATTGTCCAGGGATCAGGTTTATCCTTTCAAGAAGGCCTTGGAGTGGTACTAGTATCTTCTCTGCTTTTCATTGTGGTTGCAAATACTAGAATGGCTACTTGGCTGCAAAAAGCTATCCCTGATGCTCTGAAACACGCTATCACTGTAGGATTAGGTTTTTTCTTAACTTTAATTGGACTTGAAAAAGGCGGAATTGTTGTCCGAGGTGAGCACGCTCTTGTTGAGCTTGGTAGTTTTACGTCCCCAACTGTGCTTGTAAGTCTATTGACTCTTGCAATCGGAGTATTTCTTTTTGTTAAGAATGTCCCAGGGCACTTTCTATTCACCATGATCAGCGGAACAGCTTTAGCTTATTTCTTTGGCATATTAGAAGGAAAATCAACTGGACTAATAACCTCTGATATTCAGTGGGTCTTTACACCTTCCTTATCTGCCATAGATGAGATCGCATTTTGGATGAGCGTGTTTCCGTTAACGATTGTTCTTGTATTTGAAAATATGGGATTATTAAATGGTCAACTGTCCATGTTAAAACAACCTGAAAAATTCAAACGCTCATTCCAAACGACATCATTCTCAGCATTAACATGCGCTTTCTTCGGAACATCACCAACCGTTTCTTCAGCCGAGAGTGCTGCGGTTATTGCTTCCGATGGGAAGACTGGTAAAGCTTCTATTACAACTGGTTTGTTATTTCTACTAACCATTGGTTTTATCCCATTAATTTCTTGGATACCATCAGTGGCTGTAAGTCCAATCTTGATAATAGTCGGTGCGCTTATGGTTCAAAACATCCGACACATTTCACTAGATGATATATCAGAAGCTATCCCAGCCTTTTTTATCATGGCAATGATTCCTTTCACGTACAGCATTGCCGACGGTATGGCATTTGGCTTTATTGCGTACCCAATTGTCAAATTCGCTATTGGTAAACGGAATGAAGTTTCTATTCCGATTGTAATTATAGCATGTCTATTTTTAGCGGAGTTTGTGTTTAAAGCAATTGGACATTAAATATACAAGATGCAAAACAGATTGATAGCTATCATTTAAATTACTGAAAAAGCTTGGATTTAAAATCCAAGCTTTTTTATTTATTCCACATAAGCCCCAATATCTTGAAGACTTGGGTTCGAAATATTATGGGATTAGAGATGTTTTCGTTGCTTTAAATGGCATAAAGGTGGCCGTGGAATAACTCACGGCCTGCCGGCGGCCCCCAGTCATTCGACGTTGTCACACGATATGACGGTTTTAGTCGAACCTCCTTTTATCATTCCGGGATCTTGCCTACCTCTTTCTCCGGTAGCAGTCTCCTTGTTCCACGGCTACATCCCGTGATGTTGGGAGGAACGGAAACACGGCCAGGTTAGAATGGGATCTGATTGAGGGTATCCACGAATCGAGGGATGTTTTAGGACACAGAATGATGCGATGCTCACGGACATATAGTATCTTATTCTTCGATTTGAAGGCTATTTTGCATTCACAACGGACATACAGTACGCTATTTAGCCTAAATCACCTTAATGTAGTACGTTTTTCCCCAAATAAGGAACTGTATGTCCGTTATCCTCTCCTAAAGAGGGTTTTTACAGTAAATAAGAGATTATATGTCCGTCAAAAAAGCAGTACTACAATTCCCGATTACGATAACAACATATCGGCAGGGTTGGGTGGAAAACAGCGAGACTTCCGCGGGAGAAAGAGAAGGAGAAGTTCAACTAAGACCGTCACATCCTGTGACAACGTTGAACTTCCCTACGTCGTGTAGGGCAGTGGGAAATCGAGTTGTTTCCTACCCAACCCCATTCTTCTAACACATCGGAGCACTTCAATTATCTCCAATTCAAGTCTTCAACATTAAGCCTCTTATAATCAATAATCAAACAAAATAAAAACAGACCTCCTATCAAAAAGAAAGTCTGTTGATGGTTCGATTATTCAACTGAAAAAATGAAGGAGTAGATTGGTTGATTACCGTAATGAATCTCTACCTCTAAATCCTCAAAAGTTTCTTCTAAGAAAGTTTCCAATGCTTCTACTTCTTCTTGAGTAGCATCTTCTCCCTGAAGAATAGTTAGAATTTCATCTTCTTCTTCATTAATCATATCTTTTAGAAGTTGCTGTGCGCATTCTAATTTATCAGCATGGGTTGAGGATATTTTCCCTTCAAGGATTCCCATAAAGTTACCTTCCTCAATTGTCATGCCGTCAATTTGTGTGTCTCGAACAGCATATGTGAGTTGACCTGTTTTCACAGCTTTCGCTGCGTCTTTCATGCTGGACTGATTGTGACTTAATTCTGCCTCAGGGTTAAATGCTAACAGAGCACTCATCCCTTGTGGTACGGTCTTAGTAGGTACGACCACAACTTCATCATTTGCTAAGTCTGCTGCTTGATCCGCAGCCATCAATATATTTTTGTTATTAGGCAAGATAATAACTTTCTTGGCATGCGCTGCTTTGATGGCCTCTGTTAAGTCCTGTGTACTAGGATTCATGGTTTGTCCACCTTCGATGACTACGGTTGCACCGAGACTTTCAAACATCTCTTTTATTCCTGAGCCCATTGCAACAGTTACAATTCCGAACTCAGCTTTTTCTTGATTCATTTCTTTGGACTGTTGTTTTTCTCCTACAATAGAGGTGTGTTGTTCACGCATATTTTCTATCTTCATATTAATCAGACTACCGAAGCGTTGACCAAGCGTAAGCGCTTCCCCAGGATGCTCTACGTGAACGTGAACTTTTACAAGATCCTCATCAGAAACAACAAGTAAGGAATCCCCCATCTCACCTAACTCATTTCGAAAGGTATCTTCATCAAAAGGGTTATCTTTAAGCTTCTCATCTTCAAAACGAACCATGAACTCTGTACAATATCCAAATTCGATATCTTCCGTATTCATGAAATCTTGAGCAAGTTTATGGTGTTCTGCGTTTACCATCTCTTCCATTCGTGAAGCAGACTCGCCTAATTCCGGTAATTTTTCTCCCTTTAAATTAGCTAAGAATCCTTCATAAATCGTTACTAAACCTTGTCCACCACTATCAACAACCCCGACTTCCTTGAGTACAGGCAGTAGTTCTGGAGTTCGCTTTAAGGAGGCTTTTGCCTCCGTAATAACCTCTTCCATGAAATCAATCATATCTTCATGTTGTTCTGCAGCCTTCTGAGCAGCTTCTGCTGAATCTTTAGCTACTGTCAATATAGTTCCCTCTACTGGTTTCATAACTGCTTTATAGGCTGTCTTAACACCTGAATTCATTGCATCTGCAAAATCTTTAGTCGTAATGGTTGATTTGTCCTCAATTGCTTTAGAAAATCCTCGAAAAAGCTGAGAGAGAATCACTCCGGAGTTCCCTCTCGCTCCCATTAATAATCCTTTTGCAAGGCTTTTTGCTACGACACCAGCGTGATCATCTTGTACATTGCGTACCTCGTCGGCACCTGAGGTCATAGATAAATTCATATTTGTTCCCGTGTCTCCATCTGGTACTGGGAATACATTAAGAGCGTCGATCATTTTTGCATTATTCGTTAAATGGTGAGCTCCTGAGAGTACCATTTTTGCGAAAGTTGCTCCATCTAACGTTCGTGTCGTCACTCCAACTTCCTCCTTCGTCTCCAATAGATCGTCTACTTATTCGTTTGCTACACGCACACCCTGAATATAAATATTCACAGAGTCTACTGATAATCCAACCGTCTTGTTTAGTGTATATTTCACTTGAGATTGGACGTTGTGAGCAACCTCAGAAATTTTTGTTCCATAACTAACAATGATGTACATATCAATATGTACTTGTTCTTCCTCTTGGCGTACAATAACACCTCTTGAGAAATTTTCCTTACGTAGTATTTCTGCAATACCGTCTTTTAATTGATTTTTTGAAGCCATACCTACAATACCATAGCATTCCACAGCTGCTCCTCCAGCAACCGTTGCAATAACATCATTAGTAATCGTCACATGACCATAGTTAGTGTTTAAATCGATGGACATATCATATATCCTCCTTCGTTACTCTTAAACTTAAGGTCATTTTACTATAACCAGATCAAATTTAAAAGTTATCCAATAACTGGACATGGTAAATGGTGCAAAATCCTCTTATTACAATGGACGAAATCTGATTATCTGTCAAGTTAGTTTTCTTGATATATTTATGAGTATCTGTTGAAAAACAATTCTGCGTATGATAAATTATATAAGTATTTGAACATATACATGAAGCTTTTTATAGCTTCATTGCAAGTAGGAGGGAAAATAATGAGCCGTAAATGTGCCGTATCAGGCCGTAGAACTAGAACTGGTAATAATCGTTCACACGCGATGAACGCTACTAAGCGTCAATTCAAATCTAACGTACAAAAAGTCCGCGTTATGATTGATGGAAAACCTCAAAAAGTAAACGTATCTGCTCGTGAACTTAAGTCAGGTAAACTTAAACGCGTGTAACGCATACGATTGAATAGTGGAAAATCCACTCTTTCCTTTAAAGGATAAGATAGGAGCTTTTTTCTCTGATCAATCTCCTTAATAACATTCCTTTGTTAAGGACAAAAAAAGCACCCATTCAGGGTGCTTTTTTTGTATAGGTAGAAGTAAATAAATACGAAGAGGACAGCAACCTTATTAGTCATAAAGAGCACAGAGTTCTTTCACTAGGAATCTTTTTTAAATGTTCCGATAATGACTCGAACAAAACCACCAATAAATCGTGGGAGTTTAATGGTATAAAACTTCATATGTTCCCCCTCCTCTAACATAGATCCATAATTGGCTATTTAAAGCCTGGATTTATTCCCCTTTTACATCTCGGCTCTTTACAAGTAATAATATGCCTTCATGAAATGAAAAAGTACCTTTTTCTGAAATAAGCTTATTCGATATGCATAAAGTCGATCCCCACTTGACTGTCGCATCCTCTAAAGGATAGTAAAAAGATGATAATGTAAGACCCTTAATGACAGGAGTAAATGGAATAAATGATAAATATGGATATTTTTGATTGTGCAGAACCTCATAGGTTCCTGGTCTCTTTAATTCAACCCAGTTACTCTTATCAATGATAATTCCTCGAATTTGTTGCTCATCTAATGGATATAGTAGCTGAAGATTACTTAGTTCATGATCTAAGCGACCGCCGGTTACACCAAATAAATATAGTTCTTGTGGTTCATAATGAAGGGCTTTTTTTAGTGCAATTTCCAAGTCTGTTTCATCTTTTTCCACTGGATGCTCTTCCACTTTTTCGGATTGATTAACAATTTGGTCCATCTCGTCGTCAGTGATTGAATCGAAATCACCAACAGCAAAGGTTGGACGAATACCTTGACGAATAAGGGAAATAGCGCCGTGGTCTGCACCTATCCAAATCACTTCATCTTCATTATATTCATGTAAAGAAGGAATATGCTCTTCTGGCCCTCCTCCAACAATGGCTATCTTTGTCATTCTCTTCACCAGCTTTCTTATTAGGAATTTCGCAATATAGAAAAAACTGCCTTCACGGAGGCAGTTTAACTTCACAGATGATTTAAGCGTCTTGACGGATTTCTTGTATTGCTTTTGCGCGATCATCTTTTTTAAATACAGCACTTCCAGCCACTAATACGTCGGCACCAGCTTGAATGCACGTTTTTGCTGTACCATGTTTGACACCACCATCAACTTCAATTTCGAATGAAAGACCTAAATCATTTCGCCAGTTGGCAATTTGCTCAATTTTAGGCACAACTTCTTCAATAAAGGATTGTCCACCAAAACCCGGATTAACCGTCATCAGCAATACTAAATCCACATCTTTCAGAATTGGCTTTATCATTTCAGCAGGTGTAGCTGGATTGATTACTACACCAGCCTTACACCCTTCACTTTTAATCAGTTGGATAGTGCGATGAAGATGAGTACATGCTTCCTGATGAACAGTAATGATATCTGCTCCTGCACTAGCAAATTGATTGATATAGTGGTCAGGATTCTCAATCATTAAATGAACGTCTAACGGCAATTGTGTCTTAGGGCGAATAGCATCAACAATTAACGGACCAATAGTGATGTTTGGAACAAAATGACCGTCCATGACATCAACATGAATATAATCGGCCCCACCTTGTTCGACATCTTCAATCTCTTCCCCTAACTTAGAAAAATCAGCAGATAATATGGAAGGAGCAATTTTTGTCATAACCTTAATACCTCGGCTTTCTATTCTGAATTTCATGTAAAAAATGCAAATAATCCTCATATCTGAATCGAGGTATATCTCCATCTTCTACAGCTTGTTTCACGGCACATTTTGGTTCTTTATTATGCAAACAACCTCTAAATTTACATTCTTCACCAAATTCTCGCATCTCAGGAAAACAATCAGGTAGTTCATCGAGTTCTAGGCCTTGGAATTCTAACGCACTAAACCCTGGTGTATCAGCTACTAATCCCCCATACATTTCAATTAACTCGACATGCCGTGTTGTATGCTTTCCTCTACCTAGGCTTTTAGAGATTTGATTGGTTTCAAGCTGCAAGTTAGGCTCTAATGCATTTAACATTGAAGATTTCCCGACGCCTGACTGTCCTGCAATTACAGAAGTTTTGCCCTCTAAAAAGGTTGAGACTTCCTCTAAACTATGGTCGATTTTTGAAGAACCCATAACCACTTGATATCCCAATTCCTCATAAGCCTGCTTATACTTTTCTATTTCTTGTTTCTTATCATCGTCTAATAAATCAGTTTTTGTGAAAACGATAACAGGTTGTAATGACTTCGATTCAATCAATACAAGAAATCGATCCAGTAATAGCGGCTTGAAGTCAGGTTCCACTACGGAAGCAACTATGATTGCCTGATCAATATTTGCAATCGGAGGGCGTACAAATTCATTCTTACGTTTATGAATCTCTAAAATGTACCCTTCCTCATTTTCATCTATGTTAAATTCTACATCATCTCCAACCAAAGGGGTTATTTTCTTTTTGCGAAAATTTCCTCGACCTTTACAGGGAAACACACTACCTCCAGATTGGACATAATATAATTCTCTTAATGATTTTACAATTTTACCTGTAGGCATTTATTCACCCTCTTCGTATGGTACGCTTTCTTCCAAATAGACCTCGTCATCTAGCATAACCCGATAAGTTGCTTCTTGTCCTTCTGCGATAGTCAATGTTAGTTCATACTGAGCTGTTTCGGTAATGGTATATTTTTCATAAACTTCTGAACCATTTCGATTAACATCATCAACATAGATTTTCACTTCATGTTCTTGACCTGTCTGTTCCTCATCAAGCTCAACAGCAAACGATACATCTTTATTTACTGGTGCTTGTTCTTTTTTACCTCTTGAGACCCACACAGTTACTTCAGTACCAGGAGTAACTCTCGCATAAGCCTCTGGCTTTTGTCGAATTACAACTCCTTCAGGAACAGAATCAGAGTATTCATACTGAGGTTCTTTGAGAGATATCCTCTTATCCTGGTCAATATAATCGTACACTTCTTGAAGATAATCACCTACAAGTTTACTAACTTGGACTTGTTCTGGCCCATCGCTTACTTCAAAAATAACACTTGTTTCTTCTGGAATAACTTTATCACCTGGATTTGGCTGAACTTGACCTATAATTTCACCCTCTGATTTCTCAGAGTGCTGTTTATAGGCAATTATTTTATATCCTTTTTCTTTTAGCATTTTTTCCACTTGAGAAAAGTTTTGACCAAGGTAGTCTTCAAAAGATACTCGCTCTTTTCCTAAGCTAGTATAAATCTTAACTTGTGACCCTTCTTTTATGGTACTACCTGCATTTGGCTCTGAGCGAACGACATTTCCTTCTGGAACATCTTCTGAATACATCGTTTCTTGAGAAACATCTAAATTCAGTTCACTTAGAGTACTGTAGGCTTCTTCGTACTTCATCCCTTTAACATCAACTACTTCAACATCATTTGGTATTAGAAGTTTTGGTAGCAAGAATACAGCTAAGCTTCCAACCCCAATAATTAAAATTAGCAGGCCAAATACCCATCCCTTCCATTTTCCTTTTTTCTTAGGAGGGGTCGTAATGGTCGAAGTATGATCGGTGTCGTGGACGATTGTATCTTCTACAGGTTCATCATTCTTATACATGTCGTTAGTAATAATGGGAATAGCTTTTGTTACTTCTTCATCATCTTCGATTGGTGTTTCAAATTTTTCTTCGTTCTGACGATCAGGGTGAAGTGCTGTTTCTAAATCATCCACCATATCATAAATATCGTCATACCTGTGGAAGGGATCCTTAGCTGTAGCTTTCAAAACAATGTTTTCAACACTTTGTGGAACGGATGGGTTCCATCTCATTAAAGAAGGGGTTTCACTTTGCAAGTGCTTGAGTGCAATGGAAACTGCTGATTGACCGGAAAATGGCAACCTGCCTGTAAGTAACTCAAATAAAACAATCCCTATGGAGTATATATCTGACTTCTTAGTCGCCATCCCTCCACGGGCTTGTTCAGGTGATAAATAGTGTACAGAACCTAGAACTGAGTTTGTTTGGGTAAGGGAAGTAGCACTTAAGGCTATCGCTATTCCAAAGTCAGTTACTTTCACATGTTTATGTTCATCAATTAAAATGTTTTGAGGTTTTATATCTCTATGAACGATATCATTTTCATGGGCATGAGACATAGCCGCTGTAATTTGTTTGGTGATTTCAATTGCCTCTTCTACCTCGGCAGGTCCGTATGTTTGAATATATTGCTTTAGCGTCATACCATCAACATATTCCATGACCATATAATAGATATGTTCTTCTTCCCCTACATCATAGATGTTTACGATGTTTGGATGGGAAAGACTTGTGGCAGAATGTGCTTCTCTTCGAAACCTAGCTATAAACTCTTCATCGTTAGCATACTCTAGACGTAATACTTTAATGGCAACATTTCGATTTAGAATGGTATCTTTACCTAAATAAACATTGGCCATTCCTCCGCCGCCAATCATATCTTGAATTTCATAGCGTTCATTAAGAAGGTGTCCCTTAAGCATTAGGATGCACCCTCTTTCGTAGATTCATCATGGTGAACGATCACCAAGGAGATGTTATCTTCTCCACCTCTCTCATTGGCGATCTCAACTAAACGTGCCGCTGCTTCTTCTAAAGGCATTGGCTCTTTCACAAATTCATATAACTCCTCATCTGACATTTTATTCGATAAGCCATCAGAACAAAGAAGTAACTTGTCATCTTCTTCCCATGTAATAGTATGAATATCCATAGCTGTATTTGGTTCTGTACCAAGCGCTTTCAATAAAACGTTTTTCCTTGGATGGTGTTCTGCATCTTCTTCAGTAATTTGGCCTGTTCGTACTAGCTCATTTACTAGTGAATGATCTTCTGTTACTTGCTTAAAGCCAAATTCATTTGCCAAATAACAACGACTATCACCTATATGTGCGACTGTAGCAAATTCCTCTGTACATATAACCGCAACAACCGTTGTCCCCATACCATGACACTCTTCATTATGGACTGCATGCTGGTAAATCTCTTCGTTAATAGACCTAATTTGTTCATCTAACCATTGTTCTGCCATTTCAGGACTAGTGATCTTATCCGTGTCTAACCATTTATTATGTAAAGAGGATGTAGCAATGTTACTTGCTACATCTCCAGCTCGATGACCACCCATTCCATCTGCTACTACAGCCAATATCTGATGATTTTTGTTGAAATAAAGCCCACCAGCATCCTCATTATGACTTCTCACTTGGCCCTTATCTGTTAGAAAATAACCATTCATGGGTTTCACCTCGTCTCTTTTTTACGCTCCTTCGCACGTAATTGACCACAAGCTGCATCAATATCATGCCCTTGTTCACGACGAATAGTAACGTTAATTCCCTCTTCTTTTAACGTACGTTCAAACTCAAAAATCTGACTTCTTGGCGTTCTCACGTAATCTCGTTCTGGTACAAAGTTTACTGGGATTAGATTAACGTGGATGTTTAAATTATAATCACGAATCACCTTCGCTAGCGCTCTTGCTTCATCAGGCGAATCGTTCTCACCACCTAGCAAGCCGTATTCAAACGTAACACGTCTGCCAGTCGTTTCATTATAATATTTTACGGAAGGAAGTAATTTTTCCAATGGGTATGCCTTGTTAATTGGCATAAGCTTAGATCGGCGTTCATTCGTAACCGCGTGAAGTGAGACAGCGAAATTAACTTGTGTCTTTTCATCCGCAAAATCATAAATACGAGGTACGATACCACTTGTTGATAGTGTAATATGACGTGCACCAATATTTATTCCTTTATTATGGTTGATGGTTCTTAGGAAAGCAATGATTTCATCATAGTTATCAAATGGTTCACCAATACCCATTAATACAATAGAAGAAACACGTTCACCTTGTTCATCTAGTGCTTTTTGAACTTTGATTACCTGGCTCACTATTTCACCAGATTCTAGTTGGCGCTTTAAACCTCCAATGGATGAGGCACAGAATGTACAGCCAATTCTACATCCTACCTGGCTTGTTACACATACAGAATAGCCATAATCATGTTTCATTAGTACTGTTTCAATTGTGTACCCATCATTCATTTCAAATAGAAACTTCATCGTCCGCCCATCTTGAGACTTTTGCTGTACTACAGTTTCAAGGGTAGTAATCGTAAAGGATTCATTTAACTTGTCACGAAGTCCTTTGGATAGGTTTGTCATTTCTTCAAAATATTCAACTCGTTTTTGATATAACCATTCAAATATTTGCGTTGCACGAAATTTTGGCTCACCATGATTCTCTAACCAAGTTTGTAATTCTTCGTGGGTTAGAGAATAAATCGAGTTTCCTAAATTTGGCCTAGTTTCTTTGTTTCGCTTTTTCTTCATTACTTCAGCCATGTTAGTCACTCCTCTTTTGTAATCTTGTTAGAAAAAATCCATCTGTATCAAAATCTTGGGGAAACAATTGAAGCCCCCATTTCGTCCGTCCTACCAATTGTTTTGTTTCATAAGGTAACTCGTCAAAAAAAGCTGGATCGACTTCAAAATCAGGATGATCTGCTAAAAACGACTCAATCATCTCTTCATTTTCTTTACGATCCACCGTACAAGTGCTGTATACTAGCTTACCATGTAAGTTTAACAAACGACTAACCGATTCTAACAATTCTCGTTGTATTTTGGAAAGGGTATTGATGTCATCTTCTGTTTTTGCATACTTAATATCTGGCTTACCTCTTACAACGCCAAGTCCTGAGCACGGAGCGTCCAATAGTATTCGATCAAACGTACTTTCCTCATGGATGTCAGATAAATTTCTTCCATCATATTGGCCTGTCTGAATACAGGTAAGCCCTAATTGTTCAGCTTTTTGATCAACGAGCTGCACCTTTTTACGATGCAAATCATAAGCATATACACTACCAGCATCGTCCATCTTTTCAGCTATATGCGTCGCCTTGCCACCTGGAGCACTACATGCATCTAAGACCTTCATCCCTTTTTCTACATCTATCATTTCTCCAACTAGCATGGAGCTTTCATCTTGAATCGTCAAGCCACCCTCTTGAAATAGTGGATGTTGGATGATATTCCCTGACTGAATCTCAATCCCTTGCGGTGATAGGGAAGTGGGTTTCACTTCAAAATCTTCCTTTTCTAGTTGGATAATAATTTCTTCTCTGGAATATTTCGTCGTATTGACTCGAACTGTCATCGTAGAACGCTCCAGATTCTTATGGCACATATTTGTGGTTACCGTCAATCCATACATGTCTACCCATCTCTGAACCAACCACTCTGGATGACTCGTTTCAATAGCAAGACGTTTGATGGAATCTTCGATACTATCTAGAGAGGCAGGGCCATTTCGTTGTAGGTTACGTAATACCCCATTAACCATAGATACAATCCCTTTATGCCCTCTTTTCTTGGCAATTTCTACTGCTTCATTAAGAACAGCATGATCAGGAACCCGCTCCAAATACAACAGTTGATAGCAAGACATATAAAGAAGCCAAAGCACCCATGGCTTTAGCTTTTTTTTATTGCGAAGGTACGGACTTATATAATAATCCAAAGTGTCTCTACGTTGTATTGTACCATACACGATTTCTGTCAATAGTGACGTGTCTCGCTGGCTTAACCCTTTTTGATGAATTGTCTGGTTGATTAACAGGTTACTATATCCGCCCTGTTGACCAACTCTTGTGACTATATCCAGTGCAGCTTCTCGTACATTAATATTACTCATCTGTTTCCCCTACCATTTCGCCTACTCGTAGAGATTGACCAGCCCCACGCAGGTAATCACCGGCAGCCATCCGTTTTTTTCCTGAAGGTTGAATATCTGTTAACTTAACTCCTTTGTTGTCGCCACTGACTACAACAAAACCATCATCTTCTAGTTGAATGATTTCTCCAGGTTTCCCTGAAAAGCTCTTATTAACTTTTTCTCCCCACCATATTTTCATGACCTTATTCTGATACGTTGTAAATGCAACAGGCCATGGATGTAGTCCTCTAATATGATTATAAATCGTCTCAGCATCTTGGTTCCAGTCTATTCGCTCTTGTTCACGCTTAATATTAGATGCAAAGGTTACTTGGCTTTCGTCTTGCTTGGTCGCTGTTAATTCATGATTGAATAATTTTGGTAGTGTTTCACTCAAAAGTTGGGATCCAGATTTGGCAAGCTTATCATGAAGTGTACCTACATGATCTGTTTCCTCAATTTTCACACGACTCTGAGATAATACGTCTCCAGCATCTAAAGCTTCCACCATATACATAATAGATATACCCGTTTCTTTCTTACCTTGTAAGATTGCATAATGAATTGGGGCTCCACCACGTAATTCCGGAAGGAGAGAAGCATGTACATTAATACAACCGTACTGAGGTCCTTCTAATAGTTCCTTAGGTAGTATCTGACCAAATGCAGCAGTAACAATCAAGTCAGGTTCATAGGCAAGTACATCTTGATATTCTTTTCTAATTTTCTCTGGCTGTAAAACTGGTATATTATGCTTTTCAGCTTCTACTTTCACAGGTGGTGGTGTAAGCGTTCGTTTACGCCCTTTTGGACGATCTGGTTGAGTAACCACTGCTACTACGTTATATTGATCTGATAACAATTGTTGTAAGACGGGTACCGCGAAATCCGGGGTACCCATGAATACGATACGTTCCATGTAAAAAACACCTCTTCACATCATTTGGTACGGTTGAAAGTCGATAGTTACTTGTAAGTCTTTATTCTGTACATCATCTTCATATAATTGAAAAAGTCGATTCATGACTTTAATTAGCGTTGGTTCATTTCTGTATTTTATCATGACTTGATAGCGATATCTATCTTTTATCCTAGTTAAAGGAGAGGGTGTCGGTCCAAGAATAACTGACCGTTCAGATAACTGTTCTCGTAAGAACTGAGACATCTTTTGTGTTACATCCATTGTGTACAAATGATTAGGATGCGATACAGTAAGTAGTGTTAAAAAATAGTAAGGTGGATACTGGAACATCTTCCTCATCTTCATTTCCTTCTGAAAAAAAGATTCATAATCATATTGACTTGCTAAATCAATACTATAATGTTCAGGAGTATAGCTTTGAACAACAACCTCCCCTGGTAGCTTGTGACGTCCCGCTCGACCACTCACCTGCGTTAGAAGCTGAAATGTTTTTTCTGAGGATCGGAAGTCTGGAAGATGTAGTAAGGAATCTGCTGCTAACACACCGACAAGCGTGACATTAGGAAAATCTAGTCCTTTCGCTATCATTTGCGTCCCAAGGAGAATATCAGCCTCTTTATTTCCGAATTTTGTTAACAGCCTTTCATGAGCTCCTTTTCTTCTGGTCGTATCAACATCCATTCGTATGATTCTAGCCTCAGGTAGCATCTGCTGGAGTGATTCTTCTACTTTTTGTGTACCAGTTCCAAAAAAACGAATTGATTCACTTTCACATGAAGGACACTTGTCTGGCATTCCTTCCTCATACGAGCAGTAGTGACACTTTAAACGCTCATTTTTTCTGTGATAAGTAAGTGCTATATCACAGTGAGGACATTCCATTACATGACCACAATCCCTGCACATAACGAAGGTAGAATAACCACGCCTATTCAAAAACAAAACAGTTTGTTCCCCTCTTTGCAGCCTTTCTTGCATTTTGTCATGCAAGCTACGTGAGAACATCGAACGGTTCCCTGCATGAAGCTCTTCCCTCATATCGACACGTTCTACCTCTGGCATAGTTGCTTCATTCATCCGCTTATGAAGCGATAATAGAGTATAAACCTGTTTTTTAGCCCTCGCAAAGGATTCAAGTGTCGGTGTTGCACTTCCAAGTACGATTGGACACTGATGATATTCCCCTCTTTTTATTGCAACATCTCTTGCGTGATAGCGTGGATAATCTTCTTGTTTATAGCTTGATTCGTGTTCTTCGTCAATAATAATGATGCCTATATTTTCAAATGGTGCGAAAATCGCAGATCTAGCCCCTACCACTACTTGGACTTCTTTTCGTTGTACTTTTCGCCATTCATCATATTTCTCACCAGCTGATAAGGCACTATGCAGAACAGCCACTCTTGAACCAAATCTTCCTTTAAACCGCTCGACCATTTGCGGTGTCAATGCGATTTCAGGTACTAAGACAATAGCTTCTCTCCCATTATCCAATACATGTTGAATCGATTGAAGGTAAACTTCCGTCTTGCCACTACCCGTCACACCATGTAATAAAAATGATTCATGCTGCTTTGTCGAAATGGAATGGTGAATAGGTTTAATAGCAGTAGATTGTTCCTCAGTCAATTCAAAAGGTGTGGTTGCTTCATATTCCCGGTCTTGATAAGGGTCCCTATACACTTCTTTATGAACTTCCTGTAGTAACCCTTTATCAAGAAGGGGTTTCAATGACGCTCTAGTGGTCCCTAATGTTTCTAACAACTCTTTCTGCCTCACTTCTTCTAGCTCTTCCTCTAGAAAATAAGCTATGATCCCTTTTTGTTTCTTGGCTTGACTTGGAATATCTACATACATCTCTTCCAATTGTTCCATTGTAGCGCCAGGAGTTATGAACGTTTCTTTTTTCTTGGTTTCTTTACTATTTACGTTATAGTGTACTTCAAGCAATCCTTCTTGAATGGCTTTTTGTATTGCAGAATAAGATAGATTATGTTCCTTCAATTCTTCATATGGTATCACACCGCGACCTGCAAACAATTGATCCAGTGTCGGGGTTAGCTCTTCTGGTTCAGCTAAGAGCCATAATTCTTTATCATATTTTGCTTTTAACACTTGAGGCAGCATGGCCTGAAAAGCAGATACATAAAAGCACAAGGTAGTTTCAGCTATCCACTTACCAACCTCTACTAGCTCAGGTGTTAAAACAGGTGTCAAATCCATTACATCTTGAATGTTTTTCAACTTGTCTACATTAGTTTCAGAGGTAATGTCTAAAACAAACCCCATTATTTTACGTGGTCCAAATGGTACGATAACCCTCATTCCCATTTGTACTACGTCTTCTAAGTGTTCAGGAATCTTATAATCGAAAAGACGATTGGTTTGACTTGATGGTACATCTACAATTACGCGGGCAATTTTCACATTTACTCATCCTTCAACTCATTAGCTACATGCTGTAAGATGTGCTTCGCTACCTCTTCTTTCGATTGGAGGGGATAATTAATTTGATCTCCCTTACCATTCATGTAAGTAACAATATTAGTATCTCCGCCGAATCCAGCACCTTCTTCGGAAATATTATTTACTACAATGGCATCTAAGTTCTTTTTTTCAAGTTTATCTTTTGCATATTCGAGGGGGTTCGTCGTTTCTGCTGCAAAACCAACCAGAAATTGAGAAGTCTTTCTCTCACCAAGTGCTTGTAAAATATCTTTCGTTCTCTCCATCTCTATCTTTAAATCACCGGGTTCTTTTTTCATTTTAGTACTATAACTTGTTTTAGGGCGGTAATCTGCAACAGCTGCTGTCTTTATTACTATATCCTGATTCACGTAATGTTCTAGCACTTGGTGATACATTTCATCTGCTGATTCAACATTAATTCGCTGCACTCCCTTGGGGGTATCTAAGTTTACAGGGCCTGAAATGAGAGTAACATATGCCCCAAGTGAGACGGCTTGTTTAGCAAGAGCATAGCCCATTTTTCCAGTCGAATGATTGGTGAAAAAACGAACAGGATCAATCTTCTCCTTCGTAGGACCTGCTGTAATAAGAACTCGCTTGCCCGCCAGAGATTGTTCAAGATTCTCTTGTTCCTCAAGTACACCAACGATTGTTTCAGGTTCTTCTAAACGTCCCTTTCCAACGTACCCACAGGCAAGGTATCCTTCACCGGGTTCAATGAAACGGTATCCATATTGGTCTAGTTGTTTAAGATTCATTTGAACTGCAGGGTGCGCATACATATGAACATTCATAGCTGGAGCAACATAAACAGGTGCTTCACTAGCTAGCAAGGTAGTTGTAAGCATATCATCAGCGATGCCATTAGCTATTTTGCCAAGCAAATTAGCTGTGGCAGGTGCCAGAACAATTAAATCAGCCCAATCAGCTACATCTATATGTGCAATTTGCTCAGGGATCTTTTCATCAAATGTATCTGTATAAACTGGATTCCTCGAAAGAGCCTGAAAAGTAAGTGGAGTTACAAATTGTTGCGCACTTTCTGTCATGATAACTGTCACATCCGCACCAGCTTGGACTAATTTACTCGTTAGAGCACATGCTTTGTAAGCAGCAATGCCACCTGATACACCCAATACAACTTTTTTGTCTTGTAACACAGCTTTTCCCTCCGAATCTAATGTACCACTATTTTACTACTTAAGAACTGTGTGTTCATTCTAATTGCTTCTATATAAACTAAAAGAGAGATCAAATTTATGTAAGAAATAAAAATAACAACCTAATCAAGGTTGTTATTTCTTCTCTTAGTAACTGTCATTAGAGTAATAAAGCTTTCCTTCATTTATTTCCTCTAAAGCAATACCTACATATTTTTCTGACTCGTAGTCATCAATTAAATACTTTTTAGTATCTTGCATTTGACGCGCACGACGTGCTGATAGAGTAACAAGTGTGTACTTAGAATTAATGTTGTTCAACAGTTTATCAATGGACGGCTCTAACATCATGATTCATCACGCTCCAGTGCTTTTTTGTATTGTATTGCGACACGTTCTCGTTTGCAGTGTTCACTGCGAACAATCGATTGTACCGTTTGGACTGCTGTGTCAATTTGATCATTTACTACGACATAGTCATAATAGTCCATCATTTCAATTTCTTCTTTAGCTGCTGCTAAACGATTTCTTACCTTTTCTTCTGTTTCTGTACCACGACTAATGATACGGTCTTTCAATTCCTCTAAACTTGGTGGAATTAGGAATACGAATACACCTTCAGGAAAATTTTCTTTAACCTGTAATGCCCCTTGAACTTCAATTTCTAGAAATACATCATTGCCATTATCTAGTTGCTTCTGCACATAATCTTTAGGGGTACCATAATAATTTCCCACATAATGAGCGTATTCAATCATTTTATTATTTTCGATCATATCTTCAAATTCTTCTTTCGTTTTGAAGAAATAATCCACTCCATCTACCTCTCCTTCACGCGGTGGGCGTGTAGTCATCGAAATGGAATACTTTAAGTCAGTATCTTTATCGAAAAGAGACTTTCTCACTGTACCTTTCCCAACACCTGAGGGTCCAGATAGAATAAATAGAATACCTTTTTCTTCAATCACGGTCAAGCTCCTACCCTTCATCTGACATGTCTTCGTTACTGATTACACGGCCACCAACGGTTTCCGGTTGAACAGCTGATAAAACGACATGGTCACTATCTGTAATAATGACCGCTCTAGTACGTCGGCCATATGTAGCATCTACTAGTTTATTATTGTCTCTAGCAACTGTGATAATTCTCTTCACTGGTGCTGATTCAGGTGAAACAATAGAAATAATTCGGTTTGCGGATACAACATTTCCAAATCCAATGTTGATTAGTCGTAAGCTCACTGTGGCTCCTCCTTCTTCATTGCAAACAAACATGTTTATACATTCAATACTATAATTATATGAAAAACTATAAGCAAAACTCAATGCTTATTCAACATTTTGCACTTGTTCTTTAATTTTTTCTATTTCACTTTTTAATTGTACAACCCATTCACTTATCTGTGTATCATTTGACTTAGATCCAATTGTATTCACTTCACGATGCATTTCTTGAACAATGAAGTCCAATTGTCTTCCTATTGCTTCATTACTAGTCAGCTTATCAAAAAATTGATCCAGATGGCTACCTAAACGTGTAACCTCTTCTGTAATATCCCCTTTTTCTGCTAGTAAAGCCACCTCTTGAAGAATTCGAGAGCCATCTTCTTTTAACTCTTCATTGATGTACTCTGTCATACGTTGTTTTATTCGGTCTCGCGAGGAATCAATTACAATATGTCTTCGAGCTTCTAACTCAGATATAATAATACGTATCTGATCCAGCCTTGTTTTCATATCTTCTTGTAAAGCAATGCCTTCTTGAACACGCATATCTAATACCTTTGTTTTAGCTTCTTGTAAAGCTGACATGATTTCATGTTCTATTTTGTCATAACCTTCATCTTTCTCTTGTACCGAAAACAACTCTTGAAAGGTAATTAACGTATTTACATCAATGTCCCCAGCTAATTGGTAACGTGATTTGGCAAGCTTCATTTCATGAATAAATTGATCCATTAATTCATAATCCATTTGTAAATTACGTTTTGTGAAACCATTGCCTTCAATCGTAACATAAACATCCACTCTTCCGCGATGGAATGATTGTTGAATTTCTTTCTTCATTCTATCTTCTAAATACATGAGTGACCGAGGCATCTTAGTAGAAAAATCAAGAAAGCGGTGATTTACTGTGCGAATTTCGACTGTAATTTCCGTTTCCTGCTCTTCAGACACGTTCACACTACTTCCATAGCCTGTCATACTCTTTACCACGAAGATCACACCCATTCTTTAACTGTTTTTCCACAATTACCATATTACATTCATACTCTATGAGTAATAATACCATTATTTTAGCTATAATGCTTAAATTTAACGAGTTCACTAATGAAAAAGACGAGAAAAGTAAATAAGAGCTTGGATTAGCCAAGCTCTTATGATGATTAGTACCTTATCTAATTAAGCCATTGGTGTGAACAATAAATAGAAAACAAAGATAATTGCAAAGATGTATAACAACCAATGTACTTGCTTTCCTTTACCACTCACAAGTTTCAATAAAGGATAAGATATAAATCCAACTGCGATCCCAGTTGCTATACTTGATGTTAAAGGCATCGCTAGCAACGTAGCATAGGCAGGAAAAGATTCATCGAAAGTCTTCCAATCCACACGCGATAAACCTTCAATCATAAAACATCCTACAATGATTAATACTGGTGCCGTAATAGCAGGTGTTGTAGCAATTGCTTTTACAATTGGTGAAAAGAACATAGACACAATAAACAATATACCTACTACAACCGATGTAAGCCCTGTTCTTCCTCCTGCAGCAACACCTGTTGTGGATTCAATATAAGCTGTAGAAGGACTTGTTCCAAATAATGAACCAGTAGTAGTTGCCACGGCATCCGCCATTAGAGCTGATTTCGCGTTTGGTAGAGACCCATTTTTCATAAAGCCTCCCTGTTCCGCAACACCTACAAGAGTACCTGTAGTGTCAAAGATTGTGACAAGTAAGAATGCAAAAATAACAATATAAAGACTATTGGAGAATACACCTAAAATATTCATATCCATAAACACCGGTACTGGAGGTAAGCCAACTGGCAGGCCACCTTCAAATGGCATTTGCCCTGTAAAATAAGCGATTATTGCTGTAATAATCATCCCAATAAATAAAGCACCTTTGACGTTACGAGCTAATAAAATCAAAGTAATTGTAAGCCCTGCTATGGATAACAACGCTGTTGGTGATGATAAATCCCCAATTAAACCTTCTTCAGCTGTTTTGTCTAATATACCTGCCATTTCAAGTCCTATAAATGCAATAAATAAACCAATACCTGATGTAATACCATATTTTAATGAATTTGGAATAGCTTCAATTAACTTCTCTCGAAAATTAGTTAGGCTTAACAACATAAATAATAAACCTGCGATAAACACAGTCCCTAAAACAATTTGATATGACAACCCTTGACTACCAACTACAGAAGCAAAATATGCGTTCAACCCCATACCAGGTGCAATAGCTATAGGATAATTAGCAGCAAGTGCCATAATAAACGTCCCCACAACTGCTGCAATGATAGTAGCCATGAACACTTGGTCAAACGGAATCCCTGCACTTTGTAGAATAGTCGGATTTACAAACACGATATAGACCATAGATAAAAATGTAGTGAAGCCTGCAATCAATTCTGTGCGTATCGTCGTATTGTTTCCTGCTAAATTAAACTGTTTCATAAGTTGTTCCATCTAAACACCACTTTTTCACGAATAATTATTTCAACCAATGTACATAATATTCGTTTTTTAGTATGTTTTCAATGGTTTGAACCAAATTCATTTAGAATTATTCTTTAATCAGCGTCTATGAAGCTAATTAGCCTTTTCCTTATAAGCCCCGTTATCTTGAAGACTTGGGATTGAGATATTCTGGGGAAGGAAGATGCTTCCGTTGCTTTTTGTGAGAATGAAGGTGGCCGTGGAACAACTCGCGTCCTGCCGGCGGCCCTACACGACGTAGGGGCGTTCGACGTTGTCACACGATGTGACGACTTTAGTCGAACCTCCCCTTCCAAGCCTCCTCAAGCCCAAAAGCGGGGCTTTGCGGGGTCTTGCCTACCTCTTTCTCCGGCGGGAGTCTCGTCGTTCCACGGCCACCTTTACTGTTGTTGGGATGAACGGAAACATGGCCCCGATTAGAGTGGGACTGTTTCGTAATCATGGTATTCACGAAGCGAGGAATGAATTATTGCAACAAGATGATGCTATGCGGACATATAGTCTCTTATTCTTCGATTTAAAGGCTATTTTGTATTCGTAACGGACATACAGTACGCTATTAAGCCAAAATAACCTTAATATAGTGTGTTTTTTCACAAATAAGGTATCATATGTCCGTTA